>JBBRAZ010000026.1:0-55492 GCA_038206295.1 Acidimicrobiales bacterium | reverse complement strand
TCGACGTCAGCAAGATCAACGACCTCGGCTGGACTGCATCGATCGCGCTGCGCGACGGCATCGAGACCACCTACGCGTGGTTCCTCGACCACCAGGACACCGGCGTGCGCGGCATGAGCGTCGCAGTCTGAGCGCTCCGTCCTTCCGAACTCGTCTGCCGTCGCCCATCAACAATGCCCAACTCACCTGCCCCGCCACGGGGCAATGGGGAGCAGTACCGTGAAACCCAGCAATCCAAAGACCCCACACTCTGAACCGATGACCGAATGGCCAACGCCCGGGAATCCAAGCCCAAATCAGGTGCTTCTCGTATCAACCTACTTTCCGCCTGATTTGACTGGAATTGCACCGTACGCTGGAGACATCGCAACTGATCTCCGCTCCCATGGCTTTCATCTACGAGTCATCGCCGCTGCTGCCCATTACCCCCAATGGAAGTATGATACGCGACCCCCGATCTGGAAACGGTCAACCGCTATCGATGGCGAAACACGCCTACGCGTTTTCCTGCCGCGAGAACAGACCACAATTCAACGAGGTGCCTATGAGGCCTCCTTTGCGGCGCTGGGAACCCTCGCCCTCATCCCTGAACCTCAGGCCGACCTAGTCTTTGCTTTCATGCCTGGCCTCGCGTCCGGGCTCATTGCCGCTACTGCAGCACGCCTTTGGCGCGTTCCCCTAATCATAGACCTCCAAGATCTCTCAGCTGCCGGAGCCTCTCAATTTGGCGTAACTAGCTCCACCAGAGCACTTCAGGCACTTCACTTTATCGAAGCACAAATCCTCTCCCGCGCTCAGCACATAATCGTTCCCAGTCCGGCCTTCAGGAATGAACTGCTCAGACTCGGAATTGACAAGCAAGCAATATCGGTGATACGGAACTGGACCCGCCTTGCCGCACAGGAACCGACGATTAGCTCACTCCCAGCGCGCCAAGCAGATGCCGGCCAGGTCACCGTGCTCCATGCCGGAAACATTGGAAAGAAGCAGGGGCTGGAGGCACTCGTTGACTACGCAATGGCCGCCACCGCCCACGGACTACCACTCCACTTCAAGGTAATCGGAGACGGGAGTCAGCGAGACACCCTTGCCGCCGCTGCGAGTGGACTTACCAACCTGACCATTCTTGGGCCAGTAGACGAACACCGGCTGCGCAAGGAACTCAGTTCAGCTGACATTCTTCTGCTTCATGAAGGACCTGGTGTCCGAGATGCGGCCTTGCCAAGCAAACTTACCGCATACTTCGCCGCCGGCCGTCCGGTTGCAGCCGTCGTCCACAGCACGGGTGCCTCCGGTGCCGAAATCCGTCGCTCATCGGCAGGCGTAGTCATAGAAGACCGCACTCCCATCAAGGTGGTGACGGCCCTAGCGCAACTTGCTGCAGATAGGGACCGTTGCAGCATTCTCGCCCAGAACGGCCAGTCGTATGTCGAGCGCGAACTGTCAGCTGAGGCGCGGCTAGCTGAAATAAGAAGCATCATCTCAGCAACTATATGCAAGACTTAGCTGAGTCCCCTGGCGTGGGCACTGGCGCAAGATCTGGTCCAACAACCCGCTCGAGCGCTTGAACAAGGAGGTGAAGCGCCGCCCAAACGTGGTCGGCATCTTCCCCAACGACCGCGCCGCGATCCGCCTCATCGGCGCTGTGCTCGCCGACCAACACGACGAGTGGGCCGTCGCCCGTCGCTACCTCTCCGAAGCCTCGATGGCCGAGCTCACCAACGCGCGCGACACTGACCCCGACCAGCCAGCAATCGTCGGCTGAGCACACCGAGAATCACCCTCGAAATCCCACCACGCCGCGGGGCTCAATCCAAGACATAGGTGTATGAGCTCCCAGGCCTTCAGCAACTTCTTGACTCAATGAGCTGCATTCCATAGCTTCGTTTCGCGCCCGAATGACCACCACCACGCAGGTGCCATTACCGCTGCTCCAACTGCTGCTCCTGCTCCGACACCCGGCGCTCCACCCACCAGCGAACCAATCAGGCCACATGTAACCACCAGGAAACCGGACATGAGCCGCAATCTCGCTCCCTTAGCCCCAAGACCAAGAACTCTATATCCCCATACTGGACCCATCGAGGCGCAGTTCACGAACACATACAGGAGCACGCCACCTAGTGCGGCCACCGCACCGGAATAGCTCTCGCCAAGTAACGAGTGACCAACTTGCTGTGGCATCCCAAGGAGCAGGGCTGACCAGGCCACGACCGCCAAACAGAGGAACACAGTCCCACGACGCAGCACAGCAAGCATATCGCCTAGCGAGTCCTCCTCGTAACGAGCTGCCACTGCTGCCGGCAGAACGGCAGAACCAGTACCAATGATGACCGCAGTAAGCGGCCCCGTCAGTGCCCACGCTCCCCTGACTGATGCTGTACCGGATAGCCCTATCACTGCCGCCGCCATTCCCATCAGCAGTTGAAGCGCTCCCTGTCCCGCCAGAAAATCCGCTGCAAAGGATCCCGCCAAACCTCTACGCTCTGCAATCCATGCCCAAGCGCCCCCGTATCGAGGAAGGACGCCGCTTGCAAACCAGCCAGCTATGCACGCCACCAACCCCCCGGCGAGCCAGGCAATCAGCACCCAATTCGCGCTCAGCCAGTTCAAACGCCAAAGCACACTCAGTAGCAGCACCTGAACCAGAAAAAATGTAACATCACACGCCACAACAGCCCTGGCTCGTCCGTCCCCAAACAGCACGCTCCGATACGCTTCAGCGGCACACCATACCGGCATTCCGATGAGGACGACGACCAAGGATTCCTGCAGTGGCGAGGCAGACCACAAGATCGCAACAGCGGCCAGCGTCGAACAACCAGCGCCAAGAAGGCTCGCCAAATAGACCGTCCGCCCTGACTCCTCGCCATACGTTGGCAGGATAGTAGCGGCTCGACCAACAATCAGAACGTCACCAAGCGTCGTTCGCGTCAGCCCAACGCCAAGAGTGATCGCCACAAACGAGACCCCAAATGCACCAAAGTCATCGATATCGCCATAGCGTGCCGCCAACACCGTGACAAGTAGCGACTGAACGCTCTGAACGCCCTGACTAAGGATCGCCCAAGTCATGCTGGTGCGCAACCGGCTCATCGCTCAGCTCGGGGCATGTTACTCAAAATTCATAACCAAATCTCTCAATATCCTCGGCAAACGCCTCGGCGACTAGACGGCGACCATGGTCACTATAAATCTCCCGATAGGTCTCATGAACAGACGCATTCGCATGAGGCAGCTTAGCTACCACTCCGATCGACTGACAGATGTGCTTGAAATCTGAATCGATCGTCTCAAATCGCCCAACGAACGAAACGTCAACCTCCCGGGTCCGTCGGTGGATTAGATACTCAGACTGAGTATGCAGCGCATCACGGACCCTCCACTCTAGATAGTCATCGAACTCGCGGCGCCCGACTATTGTTCGATGAGCTGCAACGCCCCGGCCCGCATGCTGCTGAATGTAGTGAAACAGCGACACCTGCCAATCCCAAGGGTTCCTGACAAATGCGAAGGAAAACAGCGCGTCATACTCTTCGTTGCCGAGCAACTCGCGAAGCTCACTCGCAGATGCGTGCTCATGCTCACCCCGATAGAAGTGTCCAATCGCGCTGTCACCGAACACCGCAATTGGTGCGGCAAGCGCTCTCGGCAAAGGGCGCAACCGGGCCAGCCGCAGCGCTCTGGACACACTTGTCCCACCGGTCTTATATACATGAACAAACAAGAAGCGGCGTCGTCGATCAAGAAGCACTACCCCTCCCTACCCGCTAGAGGACCTCTATCCACGTCACTTGCAGACATCGACCAGAGCGCGGCGACAAAGACAGCGGGCATCCAATAGTAGCGCTGAAATAGCAACGGCTGGGCCAGCCCGAGCACAAGGCCGCTGCACATTGCGCCGACAAGCCCTGGCGCAAGACCGCCGTAGGGCGACTTGTCAACCGTCCGGAGAAGCCACACTGCATGCCTAAAGAGACTACCAACTATTAAGGCCATACCCACAAGTCCTACGATACCGACCTCATATAGGACCCGCAAAAAGAAGTTATGCACCTCAAACTGCATCTGATTAGCTCCAGTAGTCAGCCGTCGGCTCGTCAGATCAAGTCCACTTCCGATAACAGGATTTGATCGAACACTCGAGAGCACCACACCATACTGAGCTGATCGGTTCTCCACCGTGCTGCCGACTGCCAGTGATTCTTCCCCTTGAACAAGACTCAGGCCGCGACCGATAGCAGAAGTATCCGAACCTGCCGCTGGAATGATTAGAAGGATTACCGTCAAGAGACCAAGGGCAACCAGAATGCCGCGACCAGGATGCCAGGACATAGAGCGTGCCCCGGCTCTGTCCAGAATTGCGAACACCAATCCGCCAGTGAAAGCGGCGGTAGTCGCGCTGACCGACCCTGAGAGGATGAGCGACACCCCAATCATGATCCACAACAAACGAATCACTTTGCCTGCCGCACCAAACACCCTTGTCCCCGCAGAACGAGCAAGGGCAAGGCTCACCGGAAAGACAATAGCAGCCGATCCACCTAGGTCATTGGGGTGCTCGGTAAGGCCCCCGTACCTCCCGAAGGCCTCGAAAGACCATGGCACCTCGAGCAACGAGACTGAATCAAGCAGTGCCACCGCACCATTCAAGGCAGCCCCAAGGCACCAAGCGCATGCGAGAGAATAGGCATGTCTCCACGTGCGAATGTACTGGACACCAAGCCACAGCCAAAGAAGAGTTAGATAGGCCAGTCGGACTACAACGAGAAGAGCAGCAATACTCGGACTCGACAGCACGGTTGTAAGCAGAGCTGCCGCCAGGTACAGCCATGAGCCAAATAGGATGCCCTTTCCGAAGCGCGGCCGCGCGATATTTGGCTGCGCCACAACTGCGGCCATCGCTCCGAGGAAGCAAAGATCTGACAAGGTGAAAGGGCCCACTCGAAGCGAGAGAAAGCCCAGCGAGAACGTTCCCAGCATAAATAGGTGTTGCCCAACACCTGAAAGCTTGCGATCGATGTGGGGCGCAAGCCGATGTCGATCGACAATGCCGGAAGCACGAGCTGTTGCACCGAGCCGCCAGGCGATGCCCGTGGCAATGATTAGAGCAAGAATAACTACTAGGGGAAATGCCGCCCTGTGGGTACCAGCAGCGCCCAGAACTATGCCGAGCGACACCACTACCAACGGTGACTCGAAGATCTCCGTCGATCCCTGCCGAGGTCTAGCAGTCCAGCTCACGTTGGTGAACGTGGAGATTCGTCTTGCACTGAATGGGCCGGGCTACGCGCCAAGTGCGATGGCAATGCCACCAAGTTGTTTGGGACACAACTGTCGGACCGGTAGCCCGCCTCTGAGATCGCCACTAGCCCACTCTCATCAAGCACGTACAGGCTGTACTGATGGAGTCCGAAGAATGCCCATATATCAGCGAGAGAGCGGCCGTATCGTGAAAGCCACCTTTCCTCCGCCTCCAAATAGACCACCGGCAGGTGGGTCTGAATAGTTGATTCTGCTCCCTCCAGCACGGACAGTTCGGCCCCCTCGACATCGATCTTGATGAAGCTCACGGTCTGGGTGCTACCTAAGTGACGCAGTAGATCGTCCAAGCGACACACGGTAACTGAAATCGGCTCTGCGTTTACCTCATCTACGGCAGCGAGATGGATCATGCCCGTGAGCGACGCGCCCGAGGCATCCTTCCATACGAGGTCAGCCTGACCGGGCTCGGATCCCACCGCAACGTTGATAATCCGCGTGTTTGATAGTCGGAGGAGACGACGGAGCGACCTCAGCGAAGCTGCGTAATACGGCAAGGCCTCGATCGCTACTACGTGCCCCGACTCGCCCGCCTCTTGGCTCATCGGAACAGTCCATGACCCCGCGTGAGCGCCGATGTCAATAAGGGTCGTGCCGTCCACCATATATGGTCGGAGTCGCTCCAAGTCTGCGTCCACCAGTTGGCGCAACCGATGCCTTTTCGCCCACACAGCACCGTGCAGCTGTGCCCGCACCAATTGCTTCCACCCAATGGCAGTGTGGAGGTCTCCTACCAACGAATCCTCAGTCATCGCTTGACCAATCTATTGAGGTCGGCGGCCTAGCATCGGCTGCAAGGACCGCCAAGTCCCGCAGGAGGTGGTTCATCTGCCCGCACGGCTCTCCGCGCATCTCTTCTAGGACTCGTGCTGCTCCGTCGGCCAGACGGTTGAGCAAGTCATAGTCGTCGATATGCTCTGCTATTCCCTCTACCAGCTCCGGCGCGCTTTCGTAGGCCATACACGAAACTTCATGTTCCAGATTAAGACTCGCAGCGGTTGCACTCAAGGTGAAGATCGGCACGCCGGCCGCAGCAAGCGAAAGAAGCTTCATTTTGAACCCCCCACCGGACGGTTCGAAAACTACTGCGCAGCGGACGGTTTCCCATAGAAGGGTGAGATCAGGATCGGGGACTCGCCCGAGAAACTCCATACACCGCGGGGCGCCAGTCGGGCAGACCTTACTGGGATCGCCCGGCCCAGCAATGCTAATCGTAATGTCTGCAGCCTGGCATACAGGAAGCGCCGCCTCGACGAACGTCCGAAGATTGATCACCTTTACGGCCCATTCATAACTACCGAAGTGCAGGACCCGTCTGGGCGTATTCTGGTCAATGAGGCCTCGCTTGGGCCGACTGCGCGGAATTCGCGGTGATAGTATCGACACCCGTTGAGCTCCGTCCCTTCGGAACTGGATGGCATCAGCGTCGGTGATCGCGCCGACAGCTGCAGCCCTGCGGAGCATGCGCATCTCAGTCAGCTTGACCTTAATTGCGTCAATTCTGAAAGCGACAGACCGGACCGCACTCCCACTTCCTTTGTGTCGCCAATCAGCATAATTGGACGACTCATGATTTTGGGATAGGTACACAATCAGTGCGCCGCTGCTCGCTGCCGTCCGAAGGAGAAATGCTGTCTGCAGATGGTCAAAGAACACTATAACTGGCTCTGATTCACTCAAGAGGCGCCTAAGTCTCATTCGGGACTGGCGTAGGCGCCAGGGGTAGCACATCGCTGGCCATGGCGAGAGGAGGGAAAGGGCTTTTGTAGTGGCGAGACGCTTGGCGTCGGGCTCCAGCGTGAACAGGGCGATACTCAAATCTGAATTGGCACAACAGCATGACAGCAAGTGGTCGGAGTAGACTTCCAGCCCAGTTCGTTGGCTGGAGGGATTCGTGGCAGCGATCCAGACCGCGTTACTCATCAGCGGTCGTTCCCAGCTCGTCATTCTCCGACGATAGCCAGCTCGCCGTATCACGACGGGTGAATAGCAGATCGGCCTGTACGGGGGCGCGTGAACCTTCGCCGTGCAAAATGTCAAGTACTGCCGTTGGTTCAAAGCCTAGCGTGTCCATGAGTTCAACCAGATGGGGCAGCGTCAGCTCGCCCTCATATAGCTCCACAACAGCTGCCTCGCACATGATATGACTGACTTGCCTTAACGTGCGCTGGCCGCCCTTCAAGACATCGGACTCAGCCCCCTGTACGTCGAGCTTGAGAAGGACGGAGTCGCTGGAAAAGTCCCGGTCATAATAGACGTCATCGAGTGTGCCTATTCGGCACTCAACAGTGCCGTGCTCCAATGCATGAGGGAAGGCACGAAGGTGCTGAGATGTCAGCGATCTGAGCGAGCTTGAGTGTGAATGAGCATTGACGTGAAGAGTTGCTGTGCCAGACGAAGCGCCCAATGCCACGGGGTAGACGTGGAGTCGTGGTTGGCGATGGGCAAGCTGCTTCAAACTGGAAATGGCGTCAGGGAGTGGTTCAAAGGAGTCCACGCGAGCTGAGGGGAAGGTATAAAGAGCGGAGGCGGCGAACTGGCCTATGTTTGCGCCTGCATCGATCACGTGACCTGGTCGAAGCCCGAGGTCAAAGAGCTGACCACAGAGCCTGAGGGAGGTTCGGGAATAGGGCCGGACAGCCCGCAGGGCAATAAGCGCAGACCGCGAAAAGTCCTCTCTGTATATTGGAAATAGTGACTGAGCGAGGGTACTAATCTTCATATCTGGATCAATCTCGATAGTGTTGTGCAATTCCGAGCGTGACTAGCGTGGTGGGCAATTTGCCATGATGAGGGGCGACAGATATCTGTGGTGGACGAAGAGCCTCCTTCATTCCAGGCCGGAAGCTGTTCTAATTGGATAACGAACCTTTTGCTGAAGCATTGGCGCTATTGCGCGAGGATTTCGCAGCTGAGTCGACCCGGGGGATGCGACACGTAGCATCCATCACCAGGCCGCCGCTTCGGGTTGTAGCGGCCACTCGTTGACGTAGTCGAGATCACGTCTGGTCGCCATCAGGGCTGCGGGCGTGGGATTGCCGGATCTGGGATCGGCAATTGGGCCTGGTCGTACCGGCGATAGTAGTGGTAGTAGCCGTAGCGGCCAGGCGTTCGGGGTACCCCGTTGAGGACCACACCAAGGACATCGGCTCCGACTTTTCGGATTCGGACGCATGCCTCGGCCAGCTGGTGGGTGCGGCTGCGTCCTGGAACAGCGAGCAGGACCACTCCGTCGACGAACTGCGACAAGGACAGCACGTCGCTGACCGGCAAGATAGGAGGGCAATCGAGCAGGACGTAGTCGGCCTTCGCCGCTACCTCGGCGAGGAGCTGCGCCATGCGCCGCGAGCCGAGGAGCTCGGCAGGGTTGGTGGGCACAGGACCGGACGGGATGAAGCTGATGGAACGCCCCGACGGCAGCGCGACGGGCACCAGAATCTCGGCGACGCTCGCATCGCCGAGGAGCGCTGAGGAGAGCCCATCGACCTTCGTCTCAGCGATCTCGAAGATCTCGCCGATCGCCGGTCGTCGCAGATCTGCAGAGACCAGCGCCACCGAGAGTCCGGCGTCGGCGAGCGACACGGCGAGGTTCGCGGTGACCGTCGATTTCCCCTCGCTGCCCGATGCGCTCGTGATGGCGATGACGTGCTTGTCCTTGCCCATCACCGAGAAACGCAGGCTGGTAGCGAAGGTGCGATACGCCTCCGCATCGAGCGAGTCGCCCGCAACGAGGTGGCGCGGTCCCTTCGGCAGCGTGCCCGACCGGAACCGCTTCTTGGCCGAATCGACCAGCACGGTGCCGAGCACCGGTGCGCCAGCGATGGCCTCCACCTCGTCGCTGGCACCGAGGCGGTCGTCGAGACGCTCCAGCAGGAACACGAGACCTACGCCCAGGAGCAGGCCGAGGATGCCCGCCAGCATTGCGTCCTTCTCCGGGGTAGGAGCGAAAGGAGCCCGCGGGCGATCTGCTGCGGCGATCACCTCGACGCCGCCCTGACGCACCGCCGCCTCAAGTTCGAACTCCGAAGCCCGGCTGCGGAAGTCGGCCTTGAGCTCCTGCGCTCGGAGGCGCTCGTCCTCGAGCTCGGCGATGCGCACGTCGGGCGGTGTCTCCGCCTCGGCCGTCGTCTCTGCCAACGTAGTGATCTGCGCGGTCAGCTCGGCGATCTCCCCCTCTTTGGCATTGGCCTGGCTGCGGAAGCTACGAGCCTGCGCCAGCAGGGAGGCCGCCTGCTCTGGGTTGCCTGCCGCCTGCCCCTCCAGCGTTGTGGCCTGGCGGCGCAAGTCGGCCTGCTCAGTGCGCAGCGAGGCCCGCTGCTCCTCGAGCTCGCGAATCTGTGCCGCGTTCGCGTCGGTGTCGGTCGGCTCGACGACCTCGCCGGCATAGAGCTGCCTCAACTCGACGCTGATGACGCCCAGCTCCTCATCAACCCCTGCGGCAGCTTGTCGCAGCTCCTCGGCGCGGGCCTCGAGCGAGCCCACCACCTGCCGCGAGCGGTCGGAAACGTACACATCGGCATACGCATTCGCCGCGTCCTGCGCCACCGACGGGACCTCAGACGTCGCTCGGATGCGCAGCACGTCGGTGTCGCCGACGGCAGAGAACGACACGCCGGTCACCAGATCGGCGCTGTCGCCCAGGAGCTCCTCCGCAGCGTCCTCGATGCGCGGCGAGCGCAGGATCTCGAGCTGGGTGGCCACCTCGCGCGCCGCCTGCGTGGAGTTGATGCCCTGCGTGATGGCGAAGACAGCCTCGCTGCTGGGATCGGTGATGCGAACCTGCGCGGTGGCCGCGTACTGCTCGCTCTGCTGGAGCGAGAGCAGGAGCGCCGTGACCGTTGCCACGACGGTGATGACCGCCACGATCCAGCCCCTGCGGCGCATCATGCCCAGCAGCGCTCGCACATCGAGCTGCTGCTCGACGTCAGCTCCCTGTGCGCTCACTCGCCAAACCTCGCGTCGTCGAACATCGGGTCTCCCGCGCGCCAGAGTCTGGCGACGTGCGCAACTGGTGTGGTCAGTAGCCACACAGAGCGCGGTACTGTACCCGACCGCACCGCCCGGTCACCGCACGCGTGGCCACGAGCTGCCGACGGCGGGTGGCTCGCGCTCCACCCACGAGGATGGCACCCACCGTGACACCGACCCTCCCGGCTGCAGCTCCTCGCGCCGTCGTCGCGTTGCTCGCCGCTGCCAGCGTGGCGGTCGACGTGGCCGACCTGGCGCTGAGCGACACGCTGGCTCGTGCTGGGTTCGTGGCGTTGTGCGCACTCGCTGGGCGCGAGGCCGATCGGCGCACGCACATCATCGCCGCCGCCTTCGCGGCACTGCTGGCAGGCGGGCCGCTCGGCATCGGTGCGGCGGTCGTGTCCGTTGGGGCGATGGTGAAGCTGAGCCTGGCCAAGCGCCGGCCCGACGCCAGCTGGCGCCATCCCCTCGGCGCGCTGAGCGCGGGTGCAGCGGCGTTCGCGCTGTGCCACCAGGGCACGATGCTGCCGCCGGTCGCCGCTGCGGTGGCCACCGCGGTGGCCACCGCTCCCCTGCTGTGGTCGGGCTACACCCGCCTCCGCGGCAAGCACCGCAGGTGGGTGCGCCTCACGGCGCAGATCGCCGGCGGCCTGGTCGGGGTGATCGCCCTGGCGGGCGCCACCGTGGCGCTGCAGAGCCGCTCGAGCATCGGGCTCGGCACCTCCTCGATGCAGCTGGGCATCGATGCCGCGCGCGCTGGGGAGATGGACGAGGCCCTCGATCACTTCGACCAGGCGGCCGCGGCCTTCGCCCGCAGCCGCAGCCGGTTAGACAGCCCCCTCGGACTCCCCGCTCGCCTGGTGCCCGGCGTGCGCGACAACCTGGCCGCAGCCGTGGATGCCGCCGAGATCGGCGAGGACCTGGCAGAGGCCGCCGGGCAGCTGGGCCGCGACGCCGACTACCGCAACCTCAAGCTGGTCGACGGCCAGCTCGACCTCGACCTGGTGCACGCCATGGTGCCGCACGTCGATGACGCGCGGTCGACCATGGCCGACGCCGAGGCTCGGACCAACGGCATCGGGCGGCGCTGGCTGGTGGAGCCACTCACCGAGCGCCTCGACGAGCTGCTGGTGCGCATCGAGGACGCCGATGCCGACCTGGTGCTGGCCCTCGACCTGCTCGACGTCATCCCGCCGCTGCTGGGCGACGACCGCGACCGCACGTGGCTGGTGCTGTTCGGCCAGCCGGCCGAGGCGCGCTACGGCGGCGGGTTCGTCGCCGACTACGCCGTGCTCGAAGCGAGCGACGGCAGCGTCGAGATCGTCGAGGATGGCCCCATCACCGACCTGAACGACGATCCAGCGGCACGCACCTTGCAGGCGCCCGACTGGTACGCCGACCGCTACTCCATCGCCAACCCGACACGCTTCCTCCAGAACCTCACGGTGGCGCCGGACTTCCCGACCACCGCCGACGTGGCGGCGTCGACGTTCGAGCAGATCCGCGGCGTGCCGGTTGATGGCGTCATCTACCTCGACCCGGCCGGCATCGCGGCGATGCTGGAGCTGACCGGACCGATCGCGCTCGATGGGGTCGCCGAGCCGCTCACCGCCGAGAACGCTGAGGGCTTCCTGCTGCGCGACCAGTACGCGGTGACCGCGGATCGCGAGGAGCGCAAGGACCTGCTCCACGACGCCGGACGAGCGGCGTTCGACGCGCTGCTGAGCGGCGACGGCCCCAACCCGACGCGCATGGCCAACGTGCTGAGCCCCGCTGTGCGCGGCGGGCACCTGGCGATCGTCAGCCTGGAGGACCGCCCAGCGGAGGTGCTCGACGACCTCGAGCTGACCGGCCGCTTCGCGCCGCCGGCGGACGAGGACTGGATCTCGGTGCGCCACGCCGAGCTCGACGCGTCCAAGCTCAACGCCTACCTGCGGCGCGAGCTGGCCTACGAGGTGCGCATCGACGACGACGGCACGCTGGCAGCCACCGCCACCATCGAGCTGCACAACGAGGTGCCCGACGGGCTGCCCGACCACGTCGTCAACAGCTTCGCCGGCCTGCCGTACGGCACCAGTCGCGTCGAGGTGGCGATCTACACCCCGCACGAGCTGGTGCGCGCCGAGCGCAACGGCGTCGAGGTGCTGATGCAGCCCTACGACGAGCCCTACGGCGACTCCTACGTGCTGTTCCTCGACGTGCCCCGCGGCGAGCGCGCCACGATCCAGCTGGAGCTGGTGGGCCGTGGCGATCCCGCCGACCACGCCGTCACGGTGCTGCCGCAAGCAGGCGCGCACGACCAGCAGGTGCGCGTCGAGGTGGCGGCGCCGCGCGGCGGGTTCCAGGTCTCGGCGGCGGTGCCCGAGCCGCGCCGCTTCACCGCCGCGGATGGCGACTGACGCCACCTCAGCACCCTATTTGCACGACCGTCCGGACGATCCCGTTCGGCGCGATGTTCGACGGGGGTGACCCTCGGACGCGCGCCTCGTGTGGTACACCCGATGCGTCCGACTCGTGCCGCGGCTGTGCACGAGCGGGCGCTCCCGATCTCTCTTGGAGGACACCCATGCGAGGCACCACCACCGCCAGGTTCGCAGCCATCACCATTGCGCTGGCGTGCGCCGCCACGATGGTCACCGCAGCTCCGGCTGGCGCTGGTGCGACGCCGTGCGGGTACCCGATCACGTTCCGCGACGTCGAGCCCGGCCACAAGTTCCAGACCGAGATCTACTGGTTGGCCAACGAAGGCGTCATCAACGGCTGGCCGGACTGCACCTTCCGGCCCACCACCGCCACCAGCCGCCAGGCCATGGCGGCGTTCCTCGAGCGCTTCGAGCTCGTCGACCCGGCGTTCGTTCCGCCAGCGTCGCCTTCGTTCTCCGACTACCCCGTGGGCAGCGTCTTCTACACCGAGGTGGAGTGGCTCGTCGATGAGGGCATCGCCGAGGGCTACCCCGACGGCACCTTCCACCCCGGTGAATCGGTCAGCCGCCAAGCCATGGCCGCGTTCATGCACCGCTACGCCGGCGCGCCGGCGTTCGTCCCGCCGTTGGTGGCCACGTTCGACGACGTGCCGGTCGGCCACACCTTCTACACGGAGGTCGAGTGGCTGGCGGCCATGGGCCTCACCGACGGCTACGCCGACGGCGGGTTCCACCCCACGGCGATCGTGAGCCGCCAGGCGATCGCCGCCTTCCTCTACCGCTACGAGCACGACACCGCGCTTCCTCGCAGCATCGACGTCGCTGCTGCCAGCCCGGGTGCACTCGCAACCGGCGAACCTGACGCCGATCTGAACGCCGGTGGCAGCGCCGCTGCCTCGACCGGCGAGGTCGAGGTCGGTGCTGCGCCAGCATCCGAGCGCGCCGGCGCCGGCGCCGAGCCCGCAGCTGAGGCGAGCGGCGGTGCCAGCGGTGCGGTGGCCTCCGTCGATGCCGCGACCCCGGTCGACGCGACCGCCGGTGCGGTCGTCGCCAGCGAGGGCGACGTCGCAGCTGGGGACGAGGTCGCCCTCAGCATCACCGATGCCGCGACCGAGAACGACACGAGCTCGGCCCTCGCGCTGCGTGGTGGAGCCGTCGCGCTGGTTGCCGCAGCGCTGCTGGTCGCCGCCACCCGGCGGCGCCAGGGCATCGACGGCTGATCCCGACTCGTCATCGTTTCGTCACAAGACGTGAGAGCGAGCCCCGCTGCTCCGACGAGAACCTGTTCTTGTAAGGGTCTCGTGAGGCTGGCGTCAGCCGCCGGACATCGCGTTTTCATGTGCACACTCAAGTGACGTGTGATAGACACCACATGATCTCGGGTGGCGGGAAGTCAAGTGCGCTTGGTCCGCGAAGAGACATCATGACCGGCAAATGACCTAGGGAGACCGCTGTGCGACGCAGCATCAAGATCGGAATCGCATCGACGGCGGTGGCGCTGATGAGCGCCACCGGACTGGCAGGGGTTCCTACCCCGGCCGGCGCACAAGATGCGACTGAGGCGGGCGGCGGTGAGGCGCACTGCGGCTACCCCGCGGTGTTCAACGACGTCGGCCCCGGCCACCCGTTCGAGACGGAGATCTACTGGCTCGTGAACGAGGGCGTCATCGCCGGCTTCCACGTCGACTGCACCTTCCGCTCCACCCTGCCGGCGAGCCGCCAGGCGATGGCCGCGTGGCTCTACCGCTTCAAGGCGGTCGACCCGGCCTTCGTGGACCCGCTCACGGCCACCTTCCAGGACACGCCGACCACCAGCACGTTCTTCACCGAGATCGAATGGCTGGCCCAGCTCACCCCCGTGGTGACCAACGGCTACTCCGGCGCCGTGTGCGACGCAGTGCCCACCTCGAGCCCGTGCTACCGGCCGGCCAACCCGATCAGCCGCCAGGCCATGGCGGCGTTCCTGTACCGCTACGCCGGCGAGCCGGCCTTCACGCCCCCCGGCGTGGCGACCTACAACGACACCCCGGTGGGCAGCCCCTTCTTCAAGGAGGTGGAGTGGCTGGACACGACCGGCATCACCACCGGCTACACCACCCTCGCCCAGTGCGGCACCCCGGCGAACACCCCGTGCTTCAAGCCCACCACTGCGGTGAGCCGCCAGGCGACGGCAGCGTTCCTCTACCGCTATGACAACACGGCGGGCCTCCCCCGCCTCGCCAGCATCGACGACGCTGCGGCTCCGGCTGGCGGCGGCGACGCTGGTGACGACGCTGCGGCTCCGGCTGCTGCTGGTGGCGGCTCCGACGACGCTGCGGCTCCGGCTGCCGCTTCTGACGGCGGCTCCGACGACGCTGCGGCTCCGGCTGCCGCTGGTGGCGGCTCCGACACGGCGGCCACCGATGCCACCACCGGCGGCGTGTCCGCCGATGCATCCGGCGACGACGAGGTCGCCCTCAGCCTGACCGAGGCCTCCGACGAGGATGCTTCCGGCTCCGGCCTCCTGGTGAAGGGTGGTGCGATCGCCCTGGTCGCCGCCGGCCTCGCCATCGCAGCGACCCGTCGCCGCAACTCAACCATCAGCTGATCGACGAGCCCCGTCCGGGTCGCCTCCCCTCGGGGGACGGCCCGGACGGCAGGCTCCCAGCAGCTGCTAGCAGTACGCATCTCGGATCATCCTCGAAGGGAGGATCCAGTCAAGTGACCTCAGTCCTACCATCCACCGGATGGGCCCCCCCGATCGACAACACTGATGGGTTCGCCCCGGTGCTGTCAGAAGTCCCCGCTCCCTCGGGTGACGTGCACCTGTGCGGCCGTGCCTCGCACACGACCAGCGCAGACGCTCACGTCACCATGGAGCCCCGACGAGGCCAGAGCGCCATCGACCTGGTCGTGGCCCTGCCGCTCGCCATCGCCACCCTGCCCCTCGTGCTCGTCGCGCTCCTCGCCAGCTGGTGGAGCTACCGGGCCAACCCGCTGTTCTGCCAGGACCGCATCGGCCACGGCGGCAAGCGCATCACGTTCATGAAGGTCCGCAGCCTCCCGGCGTGCGCGCCGAAGGCAGCGGACAAGTACACGATCAACGACGAGGTCAAGATCTCGCCGGTGGGCCGGTTCATCCGCAAGACCAAGCTCGATGAGCTCCCCCAGCTGTGGCTCGTGGTGTGCGGCACGCTCAGCCTCGTCGGCCCTCGCGCCGAGATGCAGAGCCTCGCCGTGACCTTCTGCCCCGACTTCGTTGCGGCTAGAACCACGGTGCGCCCCGGCGTGACGGGCCTGTGGCAGATCAGCGAAGCGGCCGGCGGCCTCATCGGCGAGGCCCCCGAGTACGACCTCTTCTACCTGCAGCACCACAGCTTCCTGCTCGACGTGTGGATCATCTACCGCACCGCCCGCCAGCTCCTGCCCGGCTCGGGTGGCGCGGCGATCACGCTGGCCGACGTGCCGGCGTGGGCACAGCGCCGCAACGTCGCGGACGCTCCCGTCGAGCAGCCCACCACCCTCGCCGCCTGAGCGACTCGTTCAGCGAGCGACCTGAGCGTCGGCTGACCTGAGCAACAGGCTCAGCGAGCGAGCTCGGTGCGCAGCGCAGCGACCAGCGCGGGCGCCACCGTGCGCCAGTCCCCCACGATGCCGACGTCGGCCACGTCGAAGATCGGCGCTGCCGGGTCGAGGTTGACAGCCAGGATCGTGCCGGCCCGTCGCACCCCCGCGGTGTGGGTGACCTTCCCGCCGATGCCGACCGCCACGTAGAGCACCGGCGCGATGGCGTGGCCCGTCACCCCGAGCTGGCGGGCGCGGGGCAGCCACCCGGCGTCGGTGACCTTGCGGGTGGCAGCCACCTCTGCGCCGAGCAGCGCCACCAGCTCGTCGAGCAGCGCCAGCTCGTCTGGCGCCACCCCCTGGCCGACACCCACGACCCTGGCCGCGGTGGCGAGGTGCGCATCGTCCTCGGCCCGGGTTGCGAGGATCGTCGGCGCCGGGGTGGCGGGAAGCCCATCGCGTTCCGGCGGGGTTTGGACCCAAGTCGCGGGCCCAGACCCCGCCGGTACGCGAGGGGGACGGGCGCGGGAGGAGTCGACGGGGACCTCGAGCGGGTCGCCGGCGAGGGCGGCGACACCGGGCCGGGGCTCGAGGGTGGGCAGGACGCCGGGGCGCACCGAGGCGACGTGCAGGGCGGTGCGGCAGCCGATGACGGCTTCAGCTCCCCCGCCGAACGCCGCCTTGCGGGCCACCAGCGAGCGGTCGTCGTCGACGGCGAGCGCGATGGCGTCACCCGTCATGCCGGCGAGGTTGCGTGCTGCGGCCCTCGCGCCGACCTCTCGGCCCCAGTCCGTGCCACCCAGCAGCAGCGCCCACGCGCCCTCCTGGGCGGCCCAGCGGGCGACTGCGGACGCCACCTGCGCCGGGTTGGCTCCCGCGGGCCAGGTGCGGACGTCGTCCGCGCCGGCGCCGCCGAGCGCGAGCGCATCGGGGCTGGCGCTGGCGGGCGCTCCATCAGCCGAGGTGCTGTCGGCCTGGACGCGGTCGGCCACGAGGGCCACGACCCTCGACGGGCGGCCCACCGCCAGGGTGGCGGCCGCGCCCAGCAGCTCGATCGCCAGGGCGTCGAGCTCGCCGTCGGGGCCGACGCGGCCCGGCTCGAGCACCACGCCGATCGGGCTGGGCCCTGGAGCGTGTGCTGGCGCGGGCACGCTGGCGTGCAGGCGCCGCTCGCGCTCGTCGAGCGCGCCACGCTCGACGAGGAGCTCGACCGCTCGTCGGGCCACCGCGTCGATGCTGTCTGGGGTGAGGTCCGCTGTGGCGTCGAGGATGCGGCGGTCGCGCTCGACGATCACCTCGTCCACCCTCGCCACCCACGTCGGGCTGGCCGCCTCGCCCCACGGGCCGTCGCCCAGGCTCGTGGCGTCGCGCACCTCGATGCGGGGGTCGTTCGCCGGCGGCCACCCGGCCGGGTCCTTCAGCTTGAGCGGATCGCACAGGCGCTCGGCGCAGGTGACCACCGCCGGGAGGTCGACCTCGACGTCCAGCCAGCGGTCGTCGTGCTCGAGGCCCAGGAGCAGCTGCTCGCCGCGCAGCTCGGCGGTGCGGGCGCCGCCGGCGAACGCCAGGCCCAGGTGCTCGGCGAGCTGCGGGGGCACCTGGCCGGTGTCGGCATCGACCGCGGCGCGGCCCGCCAGGATCAGGTCGAACGGGCCCTCGGCGCGCAGCACGGCCTCGAGCGCCCGGGCGGTGGCGAGCGAGTCCGATCCGGCCAGAGCGGGGTCGCTCAGCAGGACGCCGCGGTCCACCCCGCCGGCCAGGCACTCGCGCAGCACGTCGACCGCCCCCGCGGGACCCATCGTGACCGCCACGCACTCGCCGCCGCGGGCCTGTGCGATCTGCACGCCGAGCGCCGCGGCCCGCCGGCCGTAGGCGTCGATCTCGGTCGGGCGACCGGTGCGCTCCAGGCGGCCGTCCGCGCCCAGGTCCAGCTCCTCGAGGGCTGGGACCTGCTTCACCAGCACCGCCACCCGCAGCGGCCGCCCGGCGTCGATCGCGATCACGTCGTGCTCAGCCCGGTGCGTTCACGAGGTGCGCGGCGGCCATCTCGAAGTAGGCCAGCACCTGCGCCTCGTCGTCTGGCTCGAGGCCTCCGGCGCGCACCGCGGCGGTCATGTGCGTCAGCCAGGCGTCATGCGCGGCGGCGTCCACGGGGAAGGGCGCGTGGCGCATCCGCAGGCGCGGGTGGCCGCGCTCGTCGCTGTAGGTCGTCGGCCCGCCCCAGTACTGGATGAGGAACAGCGCCAGGTGCCGGCGCGACTCGTCGAGCTCGGCGGGGTACATCGGGCGCAGGACCGGGTCGGACTCGACGCCGGCGTAGAAGCGGTCGACGAGGTCGTGGAACCACTGGTCGCCCACTCGGGCGTGCAGGGCCAGGGGGTCGGGCTGCGGCGTCCCGGTGACCGGGATGGCGTCGCCGCCCACGACCTCAGGCCAGGGCCGCGGCGATGAGCGCGTTGGCCGCCTCGACCGTGGTGGTGGCGGGGGCGCCGAGGAAGATCACCCGGCTGCCGCGCTGGACGTAGACGCCGAGGCCCGGCTCGCCCGATGCCGCGGTGCCCGCCGCGCTGAACGACGCCCGGTAGGCGAACATCGACTCGCCCGCCGGCGTCACGCCGGTCTCCTGGCTCACGAACTTGGTGGTGAACTGGCCGCTCGTCCACTCGCAGCCCACCTCGGCGCGCTGCATCTTGGCGAGGAGCGCCTGCGCGGCTGCCGTGTCGTCCATGTCGTAGACGACCTGGCCGTAGAGGCGCACGTCCTCGGGGTTGGTCGCCTCGGCGGCCCACGCCTTGGCGTACGCGGCGCCTTCGCCGCACAGGCCGGGCACCTCCTTGGGGCGGAACGTCTCTCGCACCGTGAAGCCCGCCGCGGCCGGGACGGTGGCCAGATCGGCGGTGGTGAGCATCTCGCCGGGGGGAGGACCGAAGTCGACCTGGGTGGTGCCGGGAATGCTGTTCCCGCCGGGCAGCGTGCCGGGGGTGCCGGGGGTGCCCGGGGCGACGGGGGCGCCAGGCACGGCAGACGGAGCGACCGGGGCGAGGGTGGCGGTGGGCTCGTCGTCACCGGAGCCGGCGCACGCCGAGAGGACGAGCACCGCCGAGAAGGCGAGAGCGAGCGGTCGGGTGCGCATGCGGTTGTCCCCTGGATTCGTCGTCGGCCCCGCTCGCCCGGTCTCCCACCCGGAGGCTCGCTGAGGCCGTAGGTCAGCGGAGCGACGATAGCGCACATGCACCATGGCACTCGCCTCAGCCACCCCTACCCCTTTGCCCCCGAACCAAGTCGGCGGCCGTCTGGGAGTCAGCCGCGGCCGCGGTCGCGGGTGCGGTGCGGCGCCGCGTTCTTCTCGAGGAACTCGATGACCTTGCCGGCGACATCGATGCCGCTGGCGGACTCGATGCCCTCCAGGCCCGGCGACGAGTTGACCTCCAGCACGACGGGTCCGTGGTTGGAGCGCATCAGGTCCACGCCGGCCACGCCCAGGCCCATGATCTTCGCCGCGCGCACCGCGGTGGCGCGCTCCTCGGGCGCCAGCTTCACCTTGTGCACGCTGCCGCCGCGGTGCACGTTCGATCGGAACTCGCCGGGCGCAGCGCGCCGCTCCATCGCCGCGACGACCCGGCCGCCGACCACCAGCGCCCGGATGTCCGCGCCCTTGGCCTCCTTGATGTACTCCTGCACCAGGATGTTGGCGTCGAGCTGTCGGAACGCCCCGATGACCGACTCGGCCGCCTTGCGGGTCTCCGCCAGCACCACGCCGGTGCCCTGCGTCCCCTCGAGCAGCTTGATGACCAGCGGCGCGCCGCCGACCGTCTCGAGCAGGCCGTCGATGTCCTGCGTGTTCGACGCGAAGCCCGTCACCGGCAGGCCGACCCCGGCGCGCGCCAGCAGCTGCATCGAGCGCAGCTTGTCGCGCGACCGGCTGATGCCCTGCGACTCGACCGCCGAGTAGACGCCGGTCATCTCGAACTGCCGCACCACCGCGGTGCCGTAGAACGTGTGCGGCGCCCCGATGCGGGGGATGATCGCATCCACGCCCTCGAGCGCCTCGCCGCGGAAGATCACCGACGGGCGCCGCGAGGTGATGTTCATGTAGCAGCGCGTGTAGTCGATGACCCGCATCTCGTGGCCACGCTGCTCGCCCGCCTCCATCAGCCGAGACGTCGAGTAGAGCGACGCACGCCGCGACAGCACGATGATCTTCACGTTCGCACCTCCGAGGGCCGCACCGTAGCGGGACGACCGCCGACCCACGACCGGCCCGGATCGACGACGAAGCGGCGGCGGAGCGCCTGGCGGCCCACCAGCATGCGGAAGCCCATGGCGTCGCGGCGCGTCAGGGTGACCTCGACGGGCCAGCGCTCCCCCGCCAGCTCGATCGTCGTCTCGATCACCCAGCGGTGCTCGGCGCGCCCGCTGCTCGATCGGACCGGGCGCAGATCGACCAGCTTGGCTTCGGCGAGGACCGCGCCGCGGGCGGTGCGCTGGTTGGGGTGGATCTCGAAGCGCGCCCAGCGCTCGCCGTCGCGCTCGAAGTCCTCGACGTCGAACGCGTGCAGCGCCGAGGTGCGCGCCCCCGTGTCGACCTTGGCCTTGGTGCAGGAGACGCCGAGATCGGGCAGCGCGACCCACTCGCGCCACCCCACGACCTGCACCTGGCGCGACCGACCGGCAACCACCGGACCTCCTCGAGACGAGACCGGCGCATCCTACGTGGAGCGACCATCGGCACGGGGGCGTCCTATCCTGCGAAGTCCACACCGCTGGACCTCTGTGCGTAGGAGAGTGCGCGAATGCGTCACTCTCCTACGCACAGACGTGTTCGGCGCAGAGCTCGGAGTCCTCGATGGCCGCTTCCGCAGCGCAGCCCCCATCTCTCGCGCCCGGCGTGTTCGACCTGCGCACCAGCCTGCGCGTCGCCTCTCCCCTGTTCATCGGGCTCATGGTCCTGCTGGCGAGCGTCGGGCTCCAGAACGCCATCATCGGCCTGCGTGCCAGCGCCGAGGGGTTCAGCTCGACGGAGATCGGCGTGGTCATGTCGATGTACTACGTCGGGTTCCTCGCCGGGAGCCGCCGCGCACCCGCCGACCTCGAGCGCGTCGGGCACATCAGGGTGTTCGCCGCCCTGGCCGCCATCGCCTCCGCCTCGGTGCTGCTGCACCCCGTGGCGGTCAGCCCGTTCGCCTGGGCGATCCTGCGCATCATCAGCGGCTACAGCATCTCCGGGCTGTACGTCACCGCCGAGTCGTGGCTCAACGCCGAGAGCCACAACGAGATCCGCGGCTCGGTGCTGTCGGTCTACCTGGTCGTCATCGGCATCGGGCTGTCGGTCGGGCAGCTCCTGCTCAACGCAGCGCCGATCGACGGGCCCAACCTCTTCATCCTCGCCTCCGTCCTGTGCTCGATGTCGCTGCTGCCGCTGGTGCTCACCCCGACGCCGGGCCCCCGCTTCGTCGAGCCGGAGCGCCTCGCGCTGCGTGCGGTGATCACCCTCGTGCCCCTCGGGGTGGCCGGGTGCTTCATCTCCGGGGTGACGCAGGGCGCGCTGTTCGGCCTCGGCGCCGTCTACGGGAACCGGATCGGGCTCGACACCGGCGAGCTGTCGGTGCTCCTCACGCTGCTCACCGTCGGAGGCGTCGCGCTCCAGTTCCCGATCGGCGCGCTGTCGGACCGCATCGACCGCCGCATCGTCATCGCCGCCACCGGGATCGCCGCCACCGTCGCCGCCATCTCCATGGTGCCGGTGACCGATCCCGGCGTGTCGCTGTGGGTGCTCGCGTTCCTCCTCGGCGGGATGTCCCTTCCGCTGTACGGGTACGCGGCTGCGCACGCCAACGACTTCCTCACCGAGCAGCAGATCGTGCCCGCGGCCGGGACGCTGGTGCTGGTGTTCGGCGCCGGCGCCGCGCTCGGACCCGCCGGAGGATCGATCGCGATGGACCTCCTCGGCGACGCCGGGTTCCTGTGGTTCTTCGCTGCGCTGCACGTCGGGCTCTCGGCGTACGCGCTGTGGCGAGTCACCCGCCGCCCGGCGCCGCCGCCCGAGGAGCGCTCGACGTTCCTCGAGACGCTGCCCCCAGAGGGTGCGCAGGTCGCCCTCGAGGAGGTGTCCGACGAGGAGCTCGGCATGGATCCGTTCCAGCGCTGATCGCGCCTCGATCCCCCAGCCCCGTGTGCGTAGGTGCGTGCGCGAAACGCGCACTCGAGTACGCACAGACGCCTCGAGCGGTCGCCACCCGGTGCCTGTGCGTAGGTGCGTGCGCGAAACGCTCACCCAGGTACGCACAGACGGCTCGAGCGGCCGCCACCCGTCATGTGTGCGTAGGCGAGTGTGCGAAACGCTCACCCAGGTACGCACAGACGGCTGGGCCGTGACCCTCAGTCGGCGTGGACCTCGACGGTGGCGCTGGCGTCCGCGGCCTCCAGCTCCTCGACCGCCTCGGCCAGCTCCTCGCGCTCGAGCGGCGTCTCCACCCCGCCGTGCAGGTACCGCTCGTGCATGGCTGCCAGGAAGCGCTCGACGCCGTGCAGCGCGTGCGACGACCGCGTCGAGTGGAAGATGTCGAACGCGTGCTGCGCCCCGGCGAGCTCGGCGTACACCACCGGCTCGTTCGACACGTCCGTGAGCAGCCGCACGAACTCCCGGGCGTCGGCCACCGGAGCGAGCACATCACGATCACCGTGCAGCACGAGGAACGGCGGCGCGCCGGGGTGCACGCGACTCATCGGCGACGCCGCCTCGAAGCGCTCCGGCTCCTCGGCGAAGAACGCCTTCATCACGATGGGCTCGAGGAACCGGGTGATGAACTTCCGGTCCATCGACCCGGTGCGGTTCGTGAAGTCGTACACGCCGTAGAACGGGACCGCGACCTGCACCGAGCAGTCCGCATCCTCGAAGCCGGGCTGGAGGGATTCGTCGTCGGAGGTGAGCGCAACCATGGCGCAGAGGTGGCCGCCCGCGCTCCCGCCGGTGACGGCCACGAAGTCGGGATCGACGCCGTACTCCGCCGCGTGCTCGCGGATGAAGGCGAGGGCGCGCTTGAGGTCGACGAGGTGATCGGGCCACGTGGCGCCGGGGCTCAGGCGGTAGTTGGCGTTGAAGCCCACCCAGCCGTTGGCCGCCAGGTGCTTGAGCAGCGGGATGCCCTGCTCGCGCTTCGAGCCGAGGACCCACGCGCCGCCGTGGATCTGCAGGATCGCCGGGCGCAAGGCGCCGCCGCCGTCGATCCCACCGTCGATCCCGCCGTCGGCCGGGCCGTCGGGGAGGTAGACGTCGAGCTTCAGGACCTGGCCGCCGACGCGGGCGTAGGTGACGTTGCGCTGCCGCTGGACCTTGCGGATGCGCTTCACGCCGGAGAACGGACGCTGCGCGCCGTGCGGGGTGAGGAGGCCGTCGAGGCTCGGGGCGGTGCGGCGCGAGGCGAGCACGACGGTGAGGAGCCCGACCCACGACGCCGCCATGACCGCGGCCGCCAGCCAGCCGACGGGCTCGTCGAGGGCGCCGTTGCTGATGAACAGGGCGGTGGCGACGGCCTCCCACACGAGGTGGACCTCGGCGAGCTCGATCGTCAGCCACGAGGCGAAGAAGGAGGGGACGAAGCCGTACTGGTGGCGGGTCGGGTGCAGGGCGTTCCAGGTGAAGCCCGCGCACCACACCGCCAGTGCCAGGAAGAACCAGCTCGCCATCCCCCCAGTCTGCCGCCAGGTGCCGCTCACCCGCGCACCAGCGCCGCCGAGGACGCCGCGAACCGGCGGGGTCTCGACCCAAGTCGCGGGCCCAAACCCCGCCGGTACACGGGGCGGGCGAGGACGCCGCGAACCGGCGGGGTCTCGACCCAAGTCGCGGGCCCAAACCCCGCCGGTACGCGAGGCGGGCGCCGACGCCGCGAACCGGCGGGGTCTCGACCCAAGTCGCGGGCCCAAACCCCGCCGGTACG
This sequence comes from Acidimicrobiales bacterium, assembly GCA_038206295.1. GTDB lineage: Bacteria > Actinomycetota > Acidimicrobiia > Acidimicrobiales > JBBRAZ01 > JBBRAZ01. The sequence continues at coordinate 31,299 of JBBRAZ010000026.1, read as the reverse complement.
CGGGGCGGGCGCTGAGAATGGAACGTGTTCTAGTCTTGGCCGATGGGCTTCAACCTCGCCGACATGCTCGAGCACGCCGCTGACGCCGCCGCCGACCGCACCGCGGTGGTCGACCGGGACCGCCGCTGCACCTACGCCGAGCTCGACGCCCGCATCAACCGCCTCGCCCACCACCTCGACGCCAGCGGCATCGGCCCCGGCGACCACGTCGGCATCTACGCCCAGAACTCCCTCGAGTGGATCGAGGCGATGTTCGCCTGCCTCAAGGTGCGCGCCGTGCCGGTGAACATCAACTACCGCTACGTCACCGAGGAGCTCCGCTACCTGTTCGAGAACGCGGACCTCGCCGGGCTCGTCTTCGACCGCGGCTACGCCCCCCGAGTCGCCGAGGTGCGCGACCGATGCCCGATGCTGCGCGTGCTCATCGCCATCGACGACGGCACCGACGAGGACCTCGCCGACCTCGGCGCCCGCACCTACGACGAGGCGATCAGCACCGGCGACCCGGCCCGCCCCGCCATCGAGCGCTCCCCCGACGACCACTTCATCATCTACACCGGCGGCACCACCGGCATGCCCAAGGGCGTCCAATGGCGACAGGAGGACATCTTCTTCGCGCTGTGCGGCGGCATCAACGCGCTGACCCGCGAGCGCGTCACCTCCCCCACCATGCAGGCCGAGCTCGCCGCCGCCTCACCGGGCCAGCTCATCTTCCACATCATCCCGCCGCTCATGCACGGCGCGGCGCAGATGGCGACGATCATGAACCTGCTGCAGGGCAACGCGCTCGTCGTCGTGCGCCAGTTCGATCCGACCGCGCTGTGGGACGAGATCGAGCGCGAGCGCATCAACTCCATCCTCATCGTCGGCGACGCCATGGGCCGCCCGCTCATCGAGACCCTCGAGGCCGAGGAGGCCGCCGGGCGCGTGCGAGACCTGTCGTGCCTGGTGAGCATCTCGAGCAGCGCGGCGGTTTTCTCCCAGACGGTGAAGGACCGGTTCATCGAGCGCTTCCCGAACGCCGTGCTGACCGACTCGATCGGCTCGACGGAGGGCGGCCTCAACGGCGTGCTCATGGTCGGCAAGGGCGAGGTGATGCGCGGCGGCGGGCCGACGGTGGCGCCCGGGCGTGACACGGTCGTGCTCGACGACGAGCTGCGCCCCGTCGAGCCCGGGTCGGGCGTCGTCGGCAAGGTGGCGCGCACCGGCAACATCCCACTCGGCTACTACAAGGACCCGGAGAAGACGGCCGTGGTGTTCGTGACCGGCGCGGACGGCGTGCGCTACTCCATGCCCGGCGACTTCGCCACCGTCGAGGCCGACGGGACGATCACGCTGCTCGGGCGGGGCTCGGTGTGCATCAACTCCGGCGGAGAGAAGGTGTTCCCCGAGGAGGTCGAGCAGGCGCTCAAGGCGCACCCCGACGTGTTCGACGCCGTCGTGGTCGGCGTGCCCGACGAGCGGTGGGGACAGCGGGTGGCCGCCGTCGTGCAGGCCCGTGACGGGCGGGTGCCGACCCTCGAGGCGCTCGACGCCCACTGCCGCACGATGGTGGCGTCCTACAAGGTCCCCCGCGAGCTGCACCTGGTGGACGAGATCCAGCGCTCGCCCAGCGGCAAGCCCGACTACCCCTGGGCATCGAAGGTCGCCACCGGCGGCTGACGTCCATGCCGGCGCCCTGGCTCAGGGGCCGAGGTCGCGCAGGAAGACGTCGTCGGTGGTGTTGGTGTCGCCGGGCACGAGTGCCGCTGCGTCCGAGTGGAACGTGATGAACCGGCCGCCGCTCGCGACAGGGCGGGTTGGTGGCCACGGCGCGTGTCGGCGTGGTGGCACGACGTGAGGTTGTGTCACCGATCGTGGCGACACATTCACAACCATTCGTAGTTGACACGCGTGTCGGCAGTGGGTAGGGTGAACACATGTTCGATCCGACCAGCGCCGTCAGCGGCACCACCGACACGCACGCCGCCGACGGCGTCGCTGATGATGGTGGCGTCGCGGACGCGCAGCTGCGCGCCGCACTCGCGGGGCTCGACGCCGCGGTCGCCGCGCTCGACGCGGTCGACACCGGCATGCTGCTGGGCTCCGCGTCGCAGTGGGGCCTCGAGCGCGTCTGCGGGCTCGAGCGGCGCATCGCCTCGGTGCGGCTGCGCCTCGTGCGCCGCGTGGAGGACACCGGGGTGTGGCGCCGCGACGGCCACCGCTCCGCTGCCGCCGCGCTCGCGGCTGCCACCGGCACGTCGCCGGTGCACGCCGGGGCCATGGCCCGCACCGCCCGCATCGCAGCAGACAACGGCGAGCTCGCCGACGCCCTCGCTGCCGGCACCGTGTCCGAGCAGCAGCTCACGGTGCTCGCCCCCGCGGTGAAGGCCGACCCCACCGCGGCGAGCGCCCTGCTCGACACCGCGCGACGCTGCACCCATCGCGAGCTCAGGGCGAAGGTCGACGCCATCGTCGCCGCGTCCACCACCAGCACCGCACGCGACCGCAAGGCGTGGGATGACCGCGGCGTGCACATCTCCACCGACCCAGCCGCAGGCACCGCACGCCTGGTCGCCACCGGCCCCGCAGGGATCATCGCCGGCATCGCCGGACGCATCGACGCACAGGCCGCCGAGGTGCTGCGCACCCACAACGCCGCCGAGCACGGCAAGCGCACCCGCACCCAACGCCAGTTCGACGCGATGGTCTCCCTGCTCGGCTGCGGAGCGCTCCTGCACGCCCCCGACGGCGAGCAGACCCCACCCGATGCCACCATCGCCCCCACCAGCGGCACCGGCCGCGCGTGCGTCACCTACCACGTCCACCTCACCCCGCACCGCCACCGGACATCCACCAGCACCGCACCCGAGGGTCCACCAAGCACCCCAGCCGACGACCCCACCCACGACCCGAACAACGTGCACGACCCGAACGACGTGCGCGACGTGCGCCCCGGCCACCCGCCGAGCGACACCACCAGCCCACCCGGTGATCAACGCAGCGACCCACCCCCCGGCGACACGAGCGAGGTCCTCGGCTTCGGCCCCGTCCCCGCCGCGTTCGCCCGATCGCTCATCGACGACGAACCACTCGGCACCATCGTCGAGATCGTGCTGCGCGACGGCACCGACCCGCACCGCATCGTGCGCTACGAACGCGGCGTCCCCGCCATCTTGCGCACCGCGCTGCTCGTTCGAGACGGCCCCTGCTCCATCCCGCACTGCGACACCGGCGGCCCCACCCACGCCGACCACGACCCCGTCGACTACGCGGAGGGCGCACCCCTGTCCATGGCCACAGCCAACAACAAGTGCTGGCTCGACCACCACGCCAAGACCCACCTCGGCCACCGCCTCCTCGGCGACCCCGACGACCGCGTCTGGATCGACGCCGACGGCAACATCGTCACCGCCGACCAACCCGACCACCCACCCCTACCCGACCTCATCGCCGCCCAAGAAGCCAAAGCAGCCGCCATCCGCCAGCAGATCGCCGCCCACCGCGCGAGCTGACCCATCCCAGCCAGCCTCCGGCCACCCACCACGCTGGCACCAGCACCTTGACAACCGAAGAACGTGGGCGCGGTCCCCCACCGCGCCGTCCCACCCGACGCCGCCGCACAGCCTCGTCCTCGAGGTGCCAGCAAACCGTGACCGATACGATCGGCCGTGCGCCTCGACTCCCGGGTGGGACGGCGCACCGACCCTGCCGAGGTGGCCGTGCACCAGCAACCCCACGACCGACGCCTGGACCGCCGCTACCGAATGGTGGCCGCTGCGCTCCTGTGCGCCTCGCTGACCTCGATGTTCGTCGTGACCCCCACGGCATCTGCGTTCTCCGACGTCGACGACGTCCACCCCTTCTTCAGCGAGATCACGTGGCTCGTCGAGTCAGGCATCGCTGACGGCTACCCCGACGGGGGCTACCACCCCGGCTCGCCGATCACCCGCCAGGCCATGGCGGCCTTCCTGCATCGGTTCGAGCACCCCGACGGCCCGCCGCCGCCGCCCTGCGTGACAGCACCCTTCCCCGACGTGCCGACCACGAACCCGTTCTGCGCCGAGATCGCCTGGCTGCTCACCACCGGGATCGCCGGCGGCTACCAGGACGGCAGGTTCGGTCCCGGGCGCTCGATCACTCGCCAGGCCATGGCCGCGTTCCTCCGCCGAGTGGCGGAGGGCGTTGTACCGCCACCCCCCTGCACGACCCAGAGCTACGCCGACGTCCCGACCACGCACGGGTTCTGCGGCGACATCGGCTGGGCCACCGCGAACGACGTCGCCGCCGGCTACCCCAACGGCACCTACCGGCCCGGCGAGCCGGTCACCCGCCTGGCGATGTCCGCCTTCCTCCAGCACCTCGACGCGCACCTCCGTGGGCTGACGGTCCGCCTCGCGAGCAAGACGACCACCAACGCCTACGCGCAGGCCGAGCGCTCGACCATCTCAGCCGACGGCCGCTGGGTGGCGTTCAGTACCGCCAACGCGAACCTCGTGCCCGGCGACACCAACGGCCTGCGCGACGTCTTCCTGTGGGACAGCGTCGAGGGCACGATCCAGCGCATCAGCGTCTCCCCCAGCGGGACCCAGGCCACCGGGTCCTCCGACTACCCCTCCATCTCCGCTGACGGCTCGCTCGTCACCTTCGGCACGGACGCCCCTGAGGTGCACGGGCTGCCGTCGACGACGAACCAGACCGTCCTCTGGCACGCCGACGACGGCTCGACCGAGGTCGTCTCCGTCTCCTCCGCCGGCACCGTCGCCAACGACACCGCCAGCTTCTCGGTGCTGTCCGCCGACGGGACGACCGTCGCCTTCACCAGCCGAGCCTCGAACCTCGTCCCAGGCGACACCAATGGCGACTACGACGTCTTCGTGCGCGACCTCGACGCGAACACCACCGTGCGCGCATCGGTCGCCACCAGCGGCGCCCAAACGGGCGGCGGCTGGATCGGCGACCTCGACCTGTCCGCTGACGGAAGCGTCGTCGCCTTCGCCTCTGGCGCGACCAACCTCGTCGTCGGCGACACCAACGGCACGTACGACGTGTTCGTCCGCGACCTGGACCTCAGCACCACCACCCGCGTCTCGGTGAGCACCGCCGGCGCCCAAGCCAACGACGATGCGGGCTACATCGGCTTGTCCGGCGATGGTGCGTGGATCAGCTTCCAGTCCCACGCATCGAACCTCGTCCCGGGCCACGATGGCGGCTACGACTTCTACCTCCACGAGATCGCCACGGCGACCACCACTCGGGTCGCTGCGCCGTTCGACGGCAGCCTGATCAACACGTACACCGACGCCCCGTCGCTCTCGCACGACGGTCGCTACGTCGCGTTCACCTCCCGCGACGACAACCTCGTCGCCGGCGACACCAACCGAGGAACCGATGTGTTTCGCTGGGACCGCACGACCAACACCACCGTGCGCGTCTCCACCGCCGGCAACGGCGCCGAGCCCGACGGCAGCAGCAACGAGCCGTCGATGTCCGCCGACGGCCGGTCCGTCGCCTTCCACTCCGCCTCCGGCGGCATCGCGCCCGAACGGCCCATCGGGGCGAACGACGTCTTCCTCTGGACCACGACGGACTGACTTCGACGGGTGCTCCCGCCGGTATGGAGCAGCACTGCACCGCACCGCAGCCGTTGCCCCATCCGCACGCCATGCGAACGCCGTCGCCAGATGAGCACGTAGTCTGCGGGTCGATGTCCCCCCGCACCGAGAGCCGACCGTGGACACGCTGACCGTCGCGCTCGGCGCCGGCATCGGCATCGTCGTGGTGGCCATCATCGGCACCATCGTGATGCTTGCTCGTCGCGGCAAGGCCGTCGACGACGAGCTGTGGGCGACACCTGCCACCCCAGGCGAGCCGGAGCTGACGCCCTTCTGGGAGCACGAGCTCGCCGATGTCGTTCGGCCGCTGCCGCCGTCCTCAGCGAAGGTCGAGCTCGACCCCGCCGCCCGCAGCGCCCTCACCGCCTGGCAGGACGCAGAGGGCGAGCTCCTCGACCGCTGGCTCAGCCGCCACGAGGCCCGCCTCAAGCGCATCGCCGAGGCCGACGACCGCAGCGCCGCCTACACCGCGGTGCTCAAGGAGATGTCCGCCGCCGAGGAGCGCCTCGTGCACGAGGCCATCGCCCGCACCCCCGACGCCGAGCTGCGCGATCACCTCGAGGCGATGCAGAAGTCCGCCATCGACGCCCTCATCGAGGCCACCAAGGGCGACATCGCCGCCTCCAGCCACGCGTACACCTCCTACGTCCGCAACCGCACGCTGTCCGAGGCCCGCATGGAGGCCCTGGAGCCAGACGCTCCCGCAGCCCCGGCAGCCGCTCCCGCTGCGGCGCCGAGCACACTCGCCTCGGCTGCTGCCGCCGTGCAGGCCGCTCGTGCAGCGCCCGCCGGCAAGCCGCTCGACCCAGCGAGCGCCCCCCCGGCACCGACGCCGAACACAGCCTCGACCCCGGCACCGGCTGAGACGACGCCCGCTCCCGGCGGCGCAGCTGCGATGCCGACTCGCCAGCCGCGCACCGGCCCATCGACCGACGAGCAGCCCCCGGTCGACCCGGCAACCTGACCCGACCACCTGAGCCGCCGGCGGCCGCTCGCCCGCGCTGCTCGCCCGCTCAGTCCTCGGCGCGCTGCTCGCCCGCTCAGCTCGCCGCTCAGTCCTCCGCGCGCTGCTCGGCGATGAGCCGCACCAGCCAGAACCGCAGGAACGACCGCAGGCTCTGCGCCAGCAGCAGCATCGAGCCGATCACCACCAGCGCCAGCCCGAGGATCCCGCCGGAGATCAGGTACGGCATCTGCTCGCCGACGACCAGCGTCCCCGACGCCCCCCACCAACCGACACCGATCGCGACCAGCCCCGCCACCACCAGCACGATGCCCGCGGTGCGGTTCCGCCGGTCCTCGCTCGCAGCGGGCACCGGCAGCCCCGCCACCTCGGCGCGGAACGCATCCAACCGCTTGCTCATGTCGTCGCTCATCAGTCCCCTGCTCCCAGGTAGGCGCCGCTCAGCTCGGCCTCGATCTCGTCCGGACGCCCGACGGCCCGGATCTCACCATGCACCATCAGCGCAGCCACGTCGGCGACCCCCAGCACCGTGCGAGCGAACTGCTCCACCACCAGCACCGACACCCCAGACGCCGCGATCGCCGCGACCTGCACGTACAGCTCCTCCACCACCAGCGGCGCCAACCCCATCGACAGCTCGTCGAGCAGCAGCACCGCCGGATTCGTCACCAGCGCCCGCGCCATCGCCAGCATCTGCTGCTCGCCGCCCGACATCGTCCCCGCCAGCTGGTTGCGCCGCTCCCCCAACCGCGAGAACCGCTCGTACGCCACCGCCTCCGCCGTCGCCAGGTCCACGCCCCCGAACGTCGCCATCCGCAGGTTGTCGCGCACGCTCAGGTTCGGGAACACGCCGCGCCCCTCGGGGATCGTGCACAGCCCCGCCCGCGCCAGCGCGGCGGGCGACGTCCCGTTCACGTGCCGGCCCGTCAGGTGCAGGCACCCTCGGGTCGGCACCAGCTGCCCGCTGGCCACCAGCAGCGCGGTGGACTTCCCCGCGCCGTTGGGTCCCAGCAGCGCCACGACCTTCCCCGCCGGCACCGCAAGCGACACGTCGCGCAGCACCTCGATGCGCCCGTACCCGGCGTGCACGTGGCGCAGCTCCAGCACCGCGCCAGCGCTCGAGCCGCTCACGACGCCGCCCCCAGGTACGCGGCCAGCACCGCTTCGTTCGCCCGCACCGCCGCCGGCGACCCCGACGCGATCAACCGCCCCAGGTCCAGCACGTGGATCGGGTCGCACGCCGCCATCACCAGCTCCATGTCGTGCTCCACCAGCAGCACCGCCAACCCGTCGTCGAGCGCCAGCGAGCGCACCACCGCGGTCAGCGCCTCGGTCTCCACCCCGTCGAGCCCCGACGCCGGCTCGTCGAGCAGCAGCAGCCGCGGCGAGGTCACCAGCGCCCGACCCAGCTCCACCAGGCGCGCTTGGCCCGTCGGCAGCGTGTCGGCCCGCTCCTCGCGCAACCCCTCCAGCCCGAGGCGCTCCAGCAGCGCATCCGCGGTGCGCGCCGGGTGCTCGACGCCCGAGCCGACGCGCTCCGCGGGCACCAGCAGGTTCTCGTGCACCGTGAGGCTGCCGAACAGCTCCAGACGCTGGAACGTGCGCCCCATCCCCAGCTGCGCCCGCTTGTGCGGCGCCAGCGCGCTGATGTCTCGCCCGTCGAAGCGCACCGTCCCCCGCGTCACGGTCTGCAGCCCCGTGATCACGTTGAACAGCGTCGTCTTGCCGGCGCCGTTCGGTCCGATCAGCGCGGTGACCGCACCGGCATCGGCTGCGAGGCGCACGTCGTCCACCGCCCGGTGCCCGCCGAAGTCCACTCGGATGCTGTCGAGCTCGAGCAGGCTCATGCGCACCCCACCTCGTCCAGCGCCAGCGCCCGGTCCAGCACCGCCAGGTCCGCGGCGCCGATCGGGCCATCGAGTCCCAGCACCTCGGCAGGCGCGGAGAGCGCCACCACCACCGGCACGCCGTCCACCTCCTCCTCGAGCAGCTCGACGGTCTCGCCGCCCGCCGCCTGCGCCGCCCACCGCGCCCGCATCGCGTGCCCGATGGTCGCCACCGCGCCGTCGGGGTTGCGGCCCAGCGACAGCCCGACGAGCCCCGGCGTCAGCACCAGCAGGTTCGTCAGCGCCGGCACCTGGTCGGTCACCCACGGGAAGCTGCCGTACACCAGCGCACCGGCCAGCGCGCCCGACACCAGCGCCACCCCGCCCGCCACCGCCATCAGCAGGATCGGCAGCCCCTGCAGCATGTCGAACTCCGCTGCGGTCACCCCGCCGCGCGCCCCGCCCAGCAGCGCGCCGCCGAACCCGGCGATCGACGCCGAGAGCACGAACACCGCCAGCTTCGTGCGGGTGAGGTCGATGCCGAGCGTCGCGCACGCCGCCGGGCTGTCCTTCATGGCCTGCAGCCGACGACCGAACGGCCCCCGTCGGATCACCACCACCATCATCCCCAGGGCAGCGAACGCGAGCGCCATGAACACCGCGTACGCGCCCTCGCCGCCCACGTCGATCGGGCCGAGGTCCGGGCGGGCGACGGTCACGCTGCCGCCCTCGAACACCGAGCGCTGCCGGAACACGAGCTTCTCCATGAACACCGCGAACGCCATCGTCGCCAACGCCAGGTAGATCCCCTGCAACCGCAGCGCCGGCAGGGCCACCAGCGCTCCGGCGAACCCGGCGAAGGCGACCGCAGCCACCACGCCGAGCAGCGAGCCGTCGTCGCCGCCGAAGCGCGCCATCGACACCGCCCCGATGCCCGCGAACGTGAGCTGCGCGAGCGAGATCTGCCCGCCGTAGCCCACCAGCGGCACCAGCGACAGCATCACGATGCCGAGCCCCAGCGCCCGCGACAGCAACCGCAGGTCGCCATCGGACCACAGCGCGGCGGCCACCACCGCGAAGCCGACGAGCACCGCCATCCCGACCGCGGACCGCGCCAGCTCCGGCTTGCGCACCCGCTCGCGCGACCGCACCGCGCTGTGGGCCCGCAGCCGCTCCTGGGGCAGCACCAGCAGCGCGACGAACAGCACCAGCACCGGCACCGCGCTCGCCAGCGACGCCAGCTCGAGGTCGCCGACCACCGTCCCATCCGGGCGCACGAGGCGCAGCAGGTCGAGGAGGTCGTCTTGGTAGCCGGTCACGAAGCTCGTCAGCAGCCCCAGCACGATCGCCCCGACGAACGTCAGCGGCAGGCTGCGCAGCCGCCCGAAGATCGCGGCCGCGTACGCGTTCACCACCAGCAGCGTGAGCGCCAGCACGTTGAGGCCCAGCACGTCGGAGATGAGGATGCCCGACAGCGCGGCGAGCGAGCTGGCCAGCGCCCACGCGGCTGCCGCCGCCCGATCCGGTCGCGCCCCGTTGAGCTGCGCCAGCGCCCGGTCATCGACCACCGCGCGCATCGACACGCCGAGCCGCGTCCCGGTGAGCAGCAGCCGCAGCCCGACGGCGACCAGCACCGCCACCGCGATCGTCACCAGGTTGTGGCCCGTCACCTGCACCCCGGCGACGTCCACGCTCACCGTCGGCAGGAAGCCCTCGAAGAACCGGCCTCGATCCGCCGGCCACACGATCTGCGCCAGCCCGATGAACGCAGCGAGCAGACCGGCGGACACCACCAGGCGGGTCACCTCGGTGGTGCCCTCCAGGCCCCGGAACACGAAGCGCTCGAGCGCCATGCCCAGCAGCGGCGCGCCGACGAGCAGCACGGCGGCGAGCGCGATCGGCAGCGGCCACCCCCAGTCCACGTGCAGCGTCCAGAACCCGAACGCACCCAGCATCCCGACCGCGCCGTGCGAGAGGTTGAAGATGCCCGAGGTGGTGTAGTTCACCACCAGGCCGCTCGCCGCGATGGCGTAGACCGCTCCGGCGACGAGCCCGGCGATGAGCAGCTGCGTGGGCTCGGTCCACCACGACGTCGCAGCAGCGGCCGCGAGCACGCCCGTCACCCGGCGGTGGCCCCCGGCTCGTAGTTCACGAGCTCGTCCACGTCGATCGGGACGCGGGCGTCCGGGTCGCACGCGTAGCCGTCCTCGCCGTCGGTGGGCTTCTCGGGGTAGTACCTCGTGTAGGCGCCGTCGACGACCTTGAGGATGATGAAGCACTCGCTCGGCACCGGGGTTCCGGGGTCGGTGGGTCCGTGCAGGCCGTAGCCGTTCCACTCGTGGATGTCGGCCAGCTCGACGAGCACGCCGTCACGGGTCAGCTCGGCACCGCTCTCGTCCAGCGCGTTCACCGCGGTGGTGAACAGCAGCCCGGCGGAGAAGGCGTGCATCGCCAGCAGCGACGGGCCGGAGTCGACCTCGTCCTCGAGGAGGCGCACGAGATCCGCGGTCGCCGGGTTCAGGTCCGCCTCCTCGAACGGCCAGGCGGTGGTCCGCACGTAGATGCCGTCCGCGTCGTCGCCGGCCATCTCCAGCAGGCGCGAGTCGTAGAAGTTGGCCTCCAGGTCGAACACCGTCGGCATCCAGCCCTGGTCGGCCATGGCCTTGAGCATGTTGCGCCCCTCCTCGATGCTCGTGGTGAGCGAGAGGTACTCGACCCCCGAGCGCTGGAGCTCGAGCACGATCGCCCGCCAGTTGTCCTCGTTGATCTGGGCGTTGACGTTGGGCTTGAACTCGTAGCCGATCTGCTCGTAGGCCGCGATGTGGCGGGAGCGCTGGTAGTGGCCGATCGGCACGTCGGTGATGACGTACACCGCGTCGTCGGCGATCTCGGGGAACTGCTCGAGGAAGTAGCGCCCCGCTCCCGACGGGTAGGTGGCCGCCGGGTTCGGCAGCGGCTCGTGCACCCGATCGGCACCGGTCTTCTTCGAGTTGACGGTGCTGGCGGCCACCTCGACCAGGCCGCAGTCGATGATCTCCTGGGCGCCGAGGTTGTCCTGGATCCCCATGGAGCCGACGAGCGCGAACACCTCGTCGCAGGCCGCGAGCGCAGCGTCGCGGTAGGAGAAGATGTTGGCGTCGTACTCGACCAGCTCGATCTGGCGGCCGCCGATGCCGCCCAGGTCGTTGCACCACGACGCCCACGCCGCGGTGCCGTAGTAGACGCCCTCGTTGATGCCGGGCACGAAGGTGCTCTTGCGATCGGTGATGACGCCGATCTTCATGACGCCGTCGACGAGACCGGTCTCGTCGCTGTCGAGCTCGCTGCCGTCACCGGGCCCGCACGGTGCCGGCAGCTCGCCGAAGGTGGGGCCGTCGGTGGGGCCACCGCCCGAGTCGCCGCCCGCTGCGGTGGTCGTCGGCGCCGGGTCGAGATCAGACGATCCGGAGCCCTCCTCCGCTCGGCTGCCGCACGCAGCGGTCACCAGCGCGAGCGCTGCGGCCACCGAAGCGACGCGGACGACACCCGAACGACGTGACATGGTTCCCCCGTTTCCCCCGGATCTGACGCGGCGTCAGCGTAGTGCAGGGCCTCGCGATGCGGGCCGAGCCTCGGCGAGCCGCTGCGTGGTCGGCGGGTCAGGCAACTGCGCCGGCCGCGATGCGGTCGCCGAGCTGGCGGAGGTGCTCGTTGGCGCCGCCGAGGGTGAGCTCGAGCACCTTCGCCCAGCGGAAGTAGCGGTGCAGCGGGTAGTCGAGGTCGACGCCGATGCCGCCGTGGAGGTGCTGCGCGGCGTGCACCACCCGCTGGCCGCCCTCGCACGCCCACAGCTTGGCGATGTGCAGCGCGTCGTCGGCCTCGAGGCCCTCGCTGAGGCGCCACGCGGCTTGGCGCGACGTGGCGACCACGGCGTTGGTGTCGATGTAGGCATCCGCGGCGCGGTGCGCGACTGCCTGGAACGTGGCGATGGGCACGTCGAACTGCCTGCGCTCCGACGTGTAGCCGGCCAAGAGCGCGAGCGCTCCCTCGCACACCCCGGCGGTGGTCGAGCACACCGCGGCGATCGCCCGCTGCGCCAGCCACGACACGACGGCTTCGCCGCCGTCGACCTCGCCGAGCACGGCATCGGCGCCAACGCGCACGCCGTCGAGGGTGAGGGTGCACAGCGGGTCGCCACTGGTGGAGGTGACCTCGGTGCGCTCGAGGCCCGCAGCGTCGCCGGGCACCAGGAACACGGTGCTGGTGCCATCGCCGGTCGCCGCCGGCACGAGCAGCAGCTGCGCCTGGGCGCCCCACGGCACGAAGGCCTTGGCACCGCTCAGCACCCAGCCGTCGCCGTCGCGCGTCGCGGTGGTGGCGGGCTGCGGCGGGGGCAGCGAGCCCACGCCCTCGAGCAGCGCGGCGCTCAGCAGCAGGTCACCGGCGATCACCTCGGCCAGGCGGGAGCGCTGCGCCTCGTCGCCGAACTCGGCGATGGGCAGCGCGCCGAGCACGACGGTCGCCAGGTACGGCACCGGCGCCACGGCGCGACCCACCTGCTCGAGCACCAGCGCGGCGCCCAGCAGGTCGTAGCCCCCGCCGCCGACGGCCTCGGGCAGCGCGATGCCCAGCAGGTCGGCCTTGGCCAGCTCGGCCCACGCATCGGCGGCGAACGGCTCGCCGGCGCGCTCCATCGATCGCAGGCGCTCGTTGGTCACCTTGTCGCCGAGGATCCGCCCCGCCAGCTCGCGGATCGCGGCCTGGTCCTCGCTCAGCTCGTAGCGCACGTGCACTCCTCGGTCGCGTCCATCGCTGCGGTGCCCCTGTCCATCGCCGCTGCCATCGTGGGGCCCATCACATCCTCGGGATCCGCGGCATGCCGAGGCCGAACAGGGCCACCAGGTCGCGCTGGATCTCGTTGGTGCCCCCACCGAAGGTGAGGATGAGCGTGCCCTGGTAGGCGCGCTCGAGATGGCCGGCCAGCAGCCCGGCAGGCGAGTGCCGGCGCAGCGCCCCACCTTGGCCGAGGATCTCCATCAGCAGGCCGTACACCTCGATGTACATCTCGGTGCCGTAGACCTTCGTCGACGACGCCACCGCCGGGTCCATCGTCTCGGCCGACGCCGCCTTCCAGTTGAACAGCCGCAGCACCTCGATCTTCGCCGCGCAGCGCGCCAGCGACGAGCGCACCCACGGGCGGTCGATGATCAGCCCGCCCTCGGGCGCCTCGGTCGACGCCGCCCACGCCAGCGTCTTGTCGTAGACCGACTCGGCCCACGCCGGAGGGGCCAGCGAGATGCGCTCGTAGTTGAGCTGGTTGGTGATGAGGTTCCACCCGCCGTTGAGCCCGCCCACGATGTCCGCGTCGGTCACCCGCACATCCTCGTAGAACGTGGCGGTGGTGTCCGCGCCCGCCAACGTCTCCAGCGGCTGCCACGAGAAGCCCGGCGCGGTCGTCGGCACGATGAAGATCGTGATGCCCTTGTGCTTCGGGGCGTCCGGATCGGTGCGCGCGGCGAGCCACACGTAGTCGGCGTAGGAGGCGAGGCTGGTGAAGATCTTCTGCCCGTTGATGACCCACTCGTCGCCGTCGCGCACGGCCTTGGTGGTGAGGCTGGCGAGGTCGGTGCCGGACTGCGGCTCGGTGTAGCCGATGGCGAAGTGGGTCTCGCCGCGCAGGATGCCGGGGAGGAACCGCTCCTTCTGCTCGTCGGTGCCGAAGTCGAGGATGGTCTGGCCGACGGTGTTGACGGTGAGGAACGGCACCGGCGCCCCGACGCGGTGCGCCTCCTGGAAGAAGATCGACTGCTCCATGAGCGACAGGCCCCGGCCGCCGTACTCCTCGGGCCAGCTCACCGCGAGCCAGTTGTCGGCCCCCATCTGGCGCACGGCCTCGAGGCAGTGCGGACCGCCCATCTCGCCGCGGGACATCTCCTCGTCGACCTCGGGGGTGACGATGGCGGCGAAGTACGCCCGCAGCTCGTCACGCAGGGCCTCCTGCTCCGGGGTGTAGGCGAGGTGCACGGTGCTCCGATCCTCTCGGCGACGCGTCGGGCCAGAACTAGAACGCGTTCTCGCCATTGTGCCCCGCCCGCCCTCCCCTGTCGAACCATCCCTGACACCCCGTCAGATCCCCAGCCAGCGAACCGGCGGCGTCTGGGCCCGATCCTTGGGTCGAAACCCCGCCGGTACGCGAGGCGACATCGGGTCAGGGTCGGGGTGCGGCGGGGAGGAGGGCGGCGATGGTCGCGGCCAGGTCCTCGATCGGGTCGGTGCGCACCGCGAGCACGGGCACCGACGCGACCAGCGCCAGCAGCTGGTCGAGGCCGTCGTCGAGGTCGACCGCGTTGAACGCCGACTCCGCCAGCAGCTCGACCGCCTCCACCGCCCCGAGCACCCGATGCCCGCCGTCGCCTGGCGCGTCGCCTGGCGCGGTGCCGTGGACCGGCAGGATGATCGCTGCCAGCACGGCGTGCTCCGCCAAGCCGCCGGGCAGGAGCGCCGCGTCGACGCGCTGCTTGGCGCCGGGCCCGCGGCCGACCGCGTCGTCACCGGGCGCCACCAGCTCGACCGACCGCGACGTCAGCTCGATCGGACGGTGGTGCGCGACCACGGCGCCGTCGTCGTCGACCACCACCACCTCGTCGCCCAGGAACGACCACCCGGAGCGCACCAGCGCCGCGGTCGCGGTCGACTTCCCCGCCCCCGACGGCCCGACGAACGCCACCGCCCGACCGTCGAGCGCGGCGGCGCCGCCGTGCAGCAGGAGCCGGTCCGCCGGCAGGTCGAGGCCGAGCGCGGCGGCCTCGGCGCGCAGGGTCGCCACCGCGGTGCCGAGGTCCACCTGGTCGGCGGCGCCTCCGGCGATCAACCCGGCGTCGGACATCGATCGCACGGCACCCGCGACGTCGTCGGCCACGACCGCCACCTCGACGTCGACCGCCGCCGCCACCGCAGCGGTCAGCGACTCGAGGGTGCGGGCATCGGCCAGCTCCCCCCACACGACGGCAGCCGACCGGTTCAGCCGGTGCAGGCGCGCCCGCTGGCGATCGAGCAGGAGCAGCTCCTCGCCGAGCCACGCTCCGACGATCCCGTCGCTCCGCTCGATCTGGCCGCCACCACCCCCGACCTCGTCGTCGGCGACGCTCACCGCACCGCACCCGCGGCGCGCAGCGCGGCGATCTCCTCGCCGGCGAACCCCACGCCAGCCATCACGTCGTCGGTGTGCTGCCCCGGCGCCGGCGGCGCCAGCCCGAGCGCTCCCGGGGTGCGATCGAAGCGCGGCGCCGGCGCGGCCTGCACGTGCCCGAACGACTCGACGTAGGTGCCCCGCGCCACGAGGTGCGGGTCGTCCGCGCACTCGTCCATGCCGCGCACCGGCGCCACGCAGGCATCACGCCCCGCCAGGTGCGCCACCCACTCGTCGCGCGCCCGGGTGGCGAACACGGCCGCGAACCGCTCGCGCAGGACCGGCCACCCCGACTCGTCGCCCTGCGCCGGCAGGTCCTCGCCGTCGAGCCCGAGGCCCTCGAGCAGCGCGGCGTAGAACTGCGGCTCGATGGCGCCGACCGCCACCCACCGTCCGTCGGCGCACTCGTAGCTGTCGTACCAGGGCGCCCCGGAGTCGAGCATGTTCGTGCCGCGCTCGGGCTTCCAGAACCCGGTGCTGAACGCGGCGTACAGCGGCGCCAGCAGCAGCGCGGCACCATCGACCATGGCGGCGTCGATGACCTGGCCGACACCGGACCCGGCGCGCTCCACGAGCGCGGCGCACACCCCGAGGGCGAGCAGCATGCCGCCGCCGCCGAAGTCGCCCACCAGGTTGAGCGGCGGCGTCGGCGGCTGCCCGGCCCGACCGATGTGCGCCAGGGGGCCGGCGACGGCCAGGTAGTCGATGTCGTGGCCCGCGGCCTGCGCCAGCGGCCCGTCCTGCCCCCACCCCGTCATGCGCCCGTAGATCAGCGCCGGGTTGGCGGCGCGCAGCTCGTCGGGCCCGACGCCGAGGCGCTCGGCGACCCCGGGCCGGAAGCCCTCGATGAGCACGTCGGTGCCCGCCGCCAGGCGTCGCACCACCTCGACGCCGTCGGGCGACTTGAGGTCCACCGCGATCGACCGCCGGCCCCGGCGGTACACGTTGGCGTGGTGGGTCTCGGGAGGGGCGTCGCTCACCTCGCCGACCCGGTCGACGACCACCACCTCGGCGCCGAGGTCCGCCAGCACCATCGCCGCGAACGGCGCCGGCCCCAGCCCGGCGAGCTCGAGCACCCGGACGCCGGCGAGAGGCCCGTGCGGCCCCGCCGCCATCCCGCCGCCCACGTCGCCGTCGCGGCTCACGGCGCGTCAGGCGAGGCAGCGCTGCGAGCCGAGGTGCGGGAAGCGATGCGAGCCGCCACCCCGCGCACCGCCTCCACCACGACGCCGCCGAACCGCGGCGACGCGCACACCACGTGGCCGTCGGCCACCTGCTGCACCACCGATCCGGGGATGCGGAACGCCGCGCCGGCCTGCTGGCTCGGCGGCACGGCCCGGTCGCGCGTGGTGACCACCACGGTGGTGGGCACGTCGACCTCGCCGATCCACCGCCGGGCGTCGTAGTGGCCGATGGCCTGGCCGGCCTCGAAGATCATGCGCAGGTCGTGGCGGCGCATCTCCTCGGTGGCCCACCGCGCCAGGGTGCCGGGCCGCTCTCGTCCGACGTCGGGGACGAGCGACTCGGCGACCTGTCGGGGCAGGTAGCCGGCGAGCGCGCCGAGGCGCGAGGTGGATGCCGCGGTGGCCATGAGCGACGTGAAGGTGAGGCGTGCGCGCACCGTGGGCACGAAGTGGTCCGAGGTGGCGATGAGCACCAGACCGTCGACGAGGTGGCGGTGGCGCTTCCAGAGCAGCTGCGCCACCGGGCCGCCCATCGAGTAGCCGACCGCGATGGCGCGCTCCACCTCGAGCTGCTCGAGCAGCGCGGCGACGTCGTCTGCGCAGTCCGCCAGGCGGAAGCGCCGCCGGCTGCGGATGCCGCGGCCGTGGCCGCGCAGGTCCGGCGCGATGACCGTGGCGTGCTCGGCGAGCGCACCGAACGCCTGGAACCAGTTGAGCCCGCCGCTCGCGATCCAGCCGTGCAGCAGCACGACCGTCGGCGCCCCCGCCGGCCCCTCCACGGTGCGCACGAACGTCTCGCCGCGCCCCGGGAGCTCGACGCGGCGCCCGAGCGGCAGGGGCGGCCCGCCGACGGCAGCCGCGGCTGCACCGGCCGCTGCGGCCAGCTCTGCCTGCAGCGCCAGCTCGGCGGGCCCTCCGAGCGGCTCGTCGCCGAACGGCTCGTCGCCATCGACGGCAGCGGCGTCGATCGCCGCCTGGAGGTCGCGGCCGCTCACCCGTCGAGCCCCTCCGCCGCGGCGACGAGCTCGGCGAGCGAGGGCGCCACGCCCTCGACGAGCTGCCACAGGTCCGGCACCAGGTCGCGGCAGCTCATGAAGCCGAGCCCGATGCGTCCCTCGTAGCTGAACACGGTGATGTTGACCCCGGTGCCGTACAGCAGCGGCCCCATCGGGAACAGCGCGTCGATCTTCGCCCCACCGACGTACAGCGAGAACGGCGGCCCGGGCACGTTGGAGATGATGAGGTTCATGATCGGCGGCGTGCGTCGATCCAGGTGCGCGGAGGTGTACATCCGCGCGGCGAGGTTGATGAGCCCCGGCGGGGTCGTGTCGGTGAGCCCCATGATGCGATCGACAGCCAGCGCGCGCTGCATCTCCTTGGCGCCGCGCGTCGACTCGTAGATGGAGATGAGGCGCAGCGCCGGGTCCGACACGTCGGTGGCGAGCGAGGCGAACATCGCCCCCACCTTGGTGCCGACGTCGCTGTCGCCCTCGCCGCGCAGCGACACCGGCACCTGCGCGATGAGCGACGCGTCGGGCAGGTCGTCGTGGTGCTGGAGGTAGCGGCGCAGCGCGCCCGAGCACAGGGCCAGCACGACGTCGTTGACCTTCACGTCGAACGCCGACTTCACCGCCTTCACCTCCTCGAGGGGGACCTCGACGTAGGCGAAGCGCCGATGCGGGGTGAGCTCGCCGTTGATGCGGCTGCGCGGCGCCTGGAACGGCACCGGCGGCGCGCCGCCACGGCGCTGGTAGTCCATCGTGGTCATGCCCTGGCGCACCGCTTGGCCGGCGAAGCGCGCGGCGCGAGCGGGCAGGCCCAGCAGCGAGCCCGCCGAGCGGGCGAGCAGGGTGGAGCCGTCGGGCACCGGGGGCACCTCGCCGCGCTCGCGGTGCTCGGGCAGGGGCGGGTCGGGCTCGAGGTCGAAGAGCACCGCGGCGAGCTCGCTGCCCGACACGCCGTCGACGATCGAGTGGTGGACCTTGCACAGCAGCGCCAGCTGGCCATCGACGAGGCCCTCGATGACCCACATCTCCCACAGCGGGCGGCGCCGGTCGATCTTGACGCCGACGAGGTCCCCGACGAGGTTGCCGAGCTGCTCGGGTCCGCCTGGCGCGGGCACGCCGATGCGGTGGAGGTGGTCGTCGATGTCGAAGTCCGGGTCCTCGACGAACACCGGGTTGTCGAGGCCGAAGGGCACCTCGACGAGGCGCCAGCGGAACTGCGGCGCATCGGGCAGGCGGCGCGCCAGCCGGTCGCGGAAGCGCTCGAAGGACCAGCCGCCCTCGATCTCGCTCGGGTCCAGCAGCAGCACCGCGGACACGTGCATGTGCCAGCTCGGCGTCTCGCCGTAGAGGAACGCGGCGTCGATCCCGCTCACCCTTCGCATGGCAACCACCCTTCGGCCACCATCATGGCCGCGCCGCCCCGGCTGCCCCGGCCGCGCCGTCCGCGCCGACGTCAGCTGCCTCGGCGGCGACCGCGGCGGCCCACCGGTGGTCGGCCTTGCCGGCGGGGCTGCGCTGCACCTGGTCCACCCACACGATCTCCTTGGGGACCTTGTAGCCGGCGAGGTCGTCGCGGCAGCGCTCGAGGATGTCGTCCTCGCTGGTGGTCGACCCGGGCGTGCGCGCCGCGACCGCCACGACGCGCTGGCCCCACCGCTCGTCGGGGGCGCCGACCACGACCACGTCGTAGATGGCGGGGTCGGCGCGCAGCACGGCCTCCACCTCCTCGGGGAAGACCTTCTCGCCGCCGGTGTTGATGCACGACGAGCCACGTCCGAGCAGCGTGATGGTGCCGTCCGCGTCGACGCGGGCGATGTCGCCGGTGAGCACCCAGCGATCTCCGCCGGTCTCGACGAAGGTGGCCGCGGAGCGCTCCGGGTCGTTGTGGTAGCCGAGCGGGATGCGGCCGCGCAGCGCCACGCGCCCGGTGCGCCCGTCGCCGGGCGCGAGCACCTCGAGGGTCTCCTCGTCGAGCACCGCGGTGCGGTCGCCATAGGGGGTGAAGCGCGTGGCGCCGGCGGCGACCTGGCCCGGCTCGAGGCGCTGGCTGCCCTGCGCACCGGTCTCCGACGAGCCGAACCCGTCGACCACCGCGGCGTTGGGGACGATGGCGCACAGGCGGTCGCGAAGCGCCGGGGTGAGGGGCGCGCCACCCGAACCGATGGAGAAGAGCGTGGAGAGGTCGCGCGTGGGGTTCGCGTCCCACGCGTCGACCAGCGGGCGGGCGATGGCGTCGCCCACGATGATGAGCAGGTTCGCGGCCTCGGCCTCGATGGCGTCCCACACCTCGTCGGGGTCGAACGAGCCGGGCAGCAGCACGACGCGCCCGCCCGCCAGCAGCCACGACAGCGTCGTCCACTGCGCAGCGGCGTGCATGAGCGGCGCCACGGGCAGCGCGGTGAACGTGCCGTCGATGATGCGCTCGAGCACCTGCGCCGGCTCGTCCACCGGTCCCTGCAACCGCATGGGGTCGCCGCCGCCGACGCAGGCGAAGAACGCGTCTTCGATGCGCCACACCACGCCCTTGGGCATCCCGGTCGTGCCGCCGGTGTAGATGATGTAGCGGTCGTCGCCGGAGCGGTCGCGCTCGACGCGCTCGGGCGACGCGCCGGCGAGCGCGTCCTCGTAGCGCACCTCGCCCTCGAGCGGCTCCAGCGGCGACGAGCCGTCGGCCACCGCGAGCACGAGCGCGAGCTGCTGCGGGTCGCGCACCTCGCGGACGCGCTCGAGGAGGTCGTCGTGCACGACGGTGGCGACGAGGCCGGCATCGTCGTAGAGGTGGCGCAGCTCGCCGGCGACGTAGCGGTGGTTGATGTTGATGGGCACGGCGCGCAGCTTGTAGGCCGCCAGCATCGCCTCGAGGTACTCGACGCCGTTGCGCAGGTGCACCCCGACGTGGTCCCCGGCGCCGACGCCGGCGCCGGCGAGCACCGCGGCGAGTCGGTTGGCGCGCGCTTCGAGCTCGGCGTAGGTGCGACGCACCGCGCCGCTGACCACCGCCTCGCGGTCCGCGACGACGTCGCTCACGGACTCCCACAGGTCGGCGAGGTTGAAGGTGCTCGGCGCGGTCGTGCGGTCGCTCATGTCATCTCCTCGGGGGTGGCGCCTGGCGAGCGCTCGGGTGGGGTGGCCTGCAGCGCGATCCACAGCGTCAGGGCGACGGCGGCCAACAGGTAGCCGAGCTGGGCGGCGGGTGCGGGGCTGCCCCCGGCGTAGGGCACCGCGATGGGCAGCGCGGCGAGGGCGGTGGCGGGCAGCAGCGGCAGCAGCCGTGCGGGGACGCCGCGTGCGGCGAGCGCGACGGCCACCGCCGCGATCGCCAGCCAGAGGTAGTGCCACCACACCTGCGGCACGAGCAGCAGGCTCCCGAGCAGCCACAGCGCCCACCGCACGTCGCGGTCGTGCACTCGCGCCGCGACCAGCGGCACGCACGCCAGCACCAGCAGGCGCAGCGCGGTGGCGATCGACAGCGTGCCGCCGATGTCGACGCCGGCGACCTGCCACACCGCGCCCTCGATCGCACCGTTGTACGGGTTCTGCGCGCCCTGGCCGGCGATGGTGGCCGACGCGGCGGCGAAGTCCGACCACAGCGACGGCGGACCGAGCAGCAACCCCAGCAGCGCCAGCGCGGCGACCAGCGCCGCTGTGCGCGCCACCACCCGCCACTGCCGCTCGGCGAGCACGTGCAGGCCGAGCACGGCGGGGAAGCCCTTGAAGGCGGTGGTCAGCACCCACACCGCCTCACGCCGCCACCCGCGCTGGTCGTCGGCCGGGGCGAGCAGCGCGCAGAGGAAGAGCATCGGCGCCGTCTGGCCGAGGTCGATGGGCAGCGCGGCGACCGGGGTGAGCAGCACCGCGGTGAGCGCCAGCCAGCGAGGAGCGTCGGGCGAGCGGTCCGCGAGGCGCCGCCAGATGAGCGCCATGCCCCCGACGAGGCACGCGGCCGCAGCGAGGCGCACGAGCAGGATCGCGAGGGTGAAGTCCAGCGCGCCGAGCGCCGCCACGGGGCCGAGCGCCAGCGGGGTGCTGACGAAGGACACGACGACGTCGTCGCACGCTGCGGGGTCGGGCACCAGCTCGCAGGATCGCTCGTGGAACGCCGGGGGCGGGTCGTAGAGGTCGCCGTCGTCGTCGATGTAGATCTGGTCGCTGCGATCGGTGACGAGCTCGCCGGCGACGTACAGCGCGACGCCGTCCTGGGCGAGCTTGCCGCTGGCGAGCACGGGCATGACGAGCCACACCGCCAGCACGGCGATGAACACCAGGCGCCAGATGTCCGGCTCGGCGCGCGCGGGGCGGCTGTCGACCGGTCGCACCGTCGTGCCGTCGTCCCCCACCGCGCAACGGTACCGCTCGCCTCCGGCGCCGCACCGCGACACCGATCGACGGCGATCACGGGCGCTCGCTCGTCGGACGATCCCAGGCGACCACCGGCCCGGCCACCTCGACCAGCAGCCGAGACTCCTCCAGCGCGACGGGCACCTCGAGGGTGCGCACCCCGCCGCCGTCGAACGCGGCGGCCAGCAGATCACGGTGCGCAGCGGCGCTCGGCAGCGGCGCGGCATCACCCCACGCGGCCACCAGCAGCGCCACGCCGAGGTCCTCGGCCACCTCGGCGAGCGCGGCGGTTCGCCCGTCGAGCGGACCGGTGGTGACCGCCACCGCCGGGCGTCCGCGCAGCGCGGCGACCAGCGCGAGCGCAGCAGCGATGCCGCGCCCGCCGGTGGCGGGGACGATGACGCTGCCGGGCACCTCGGTGGGCAGCGCTCGGCCGACCCACAGCCCAGCGGGCCCGGGGTCCGCGGCGACGAGCCCCCCGGCGGGCAGCACCGCGGCGAGGTCGGCCGCGGCGCGCGCTGGGGCGAGGGGCACCTCGGCGGCGACGTAGCGCGGTCCGAGGGCGGCGGCGAGCGCGTCGTAGAGGGCGGGGCGCGGCGGTGGCGCGGGGGCCTCGGCGGGGGCGCGCAGCGCGAGCGCGGCGAGCTGGTCGGGCTCGACGTCGAGGACGAGCGCCGAGTCGAGCCAGGCCGCTGACAGCTCATCGGGGTCGACGCCGCAGGTGACCACGAGCGCGGCGTCGAGCAGGCCGGCCAGCTCGCCATCGCGCTCCTGGAGGCCGATGGTGCCGTGGTGGTGCGCGTCGTCCCAGCGGAAGACCCCCTTGGCGCCGAAGGTGTTGAGGACCCCGAGGCCGAGCGCCGCGGCGGTGGCGCACAGGTCCTCGAGCCGCCCGGCGCGCGCCACGCCGGGGCCGACGACGACCACGACGCCGCCGGCGAGCAGCTCGGCGCTGAGCACGGGCGCGGGCCCGCCGGGCGCGCTGGCCACGAGCGGCTCGGCATCAGGCGGTGCGTGGGCGTCGAGGTCGAGGTCCAGCACCAGCTCAAGCGCGGCGTGGACCGCGCCTGCGCTCCACAGCGCGACCAGCGAGCAGAGCGCTTCGGGGTCGGTCACCGTCACGGAGGCGGCCGCGGCGTCGGGGCGCGACGAGAGCCGCAGGACGCCGCCGGGAAGCCAGGCGACGCCGGGTCCGGGGCCGATGCGCCCATCGGCATCGGCGAGCAGCGCGGCGAGCTGCGGGTCGCGCACCGCGACGTGCGGCAGCGCGACCGCGCCATCGGCGCCTCCGGTGGTGCTGGCGCCCGGGAGGGCGACCGGCCCGAAGCAGCGCTGGGCTCCGGCGGCGGCCAGGCACCGCCCGAGCAGCTCGCCGACGGTCACCGGCTCAGTAGCGC
Organism: Acidimicrobiales bacterium; assembly: GCA_038206295.1. Classification (GTDB taxonomy): domain Bacteria; phylum Actinomycetota; class Acidimicrobiia; order Acidimicrobiales; family JBBRAZ01; genus JBBRAZ01. Next base: position 7,821 of record JBBRAZ010000026.1, on the reverse strand, counting down.
AGGCCGGGGGCGCGGCAGCCGAAGATGTCGGCGTTCATCACCGCAGTCATCTTGGCGGGGTCCCAGCGCTTGCCCTTGGCGTCGACCGAGCGGCCGTTCTGCCACGGCACCATGTGCACGATCTCGTCCTTGACGGCGCGGATGACCTGGCCGGTCACGTGCGACGCGTGGTCCGACGCGAGCCACGCCACCAGCGGCGAGGAGTTGGACGGGTCCATCGGGTCGTAGCCATCGAACTCGTCGGGCTCGCGGGCCTCGATGCCCGCTCCGGGGATCGAGGCCGCCATGCGGGTGGCGCCGGCGGGGCCGATGGCGTTGCAGGTGACGCCCATCGAGAACACCTCGAGGCTGACGGTCATGACGAACCCGGTGATGCCCATCTTGGCCGTCGCGTAGTTGGCCTGGCCGAAGTTGCCGGTGAGCCCGGCGCCCGAGGTGGTGCAGATGATGCGGCCGCTGGACACGTCGTCGCCGGCCTTGGAGCGCTCCCGCCAGTGCTTCACCGCATGGTGCGTGGGAGCGAAGGTCCCCTTGAGGTGCACGTTGATGACGGCGTCCCAGTCGGCCTCGGTCATGTTCCAGATGGTGGCGTCGCGGGCGATGCCGGCGTTGTTGACGAGGATGTCGAGGCCACCGAGCTCGTCGACGGCCTGGGCGACCATGCGCCCGGCGCCCTCGAAGTCCGCCACGTTCTCGTAGTTGCTGGCCGCCTCGCCGCCGCGGCTGCGGATCAGCTCGACGGTGAGGTCCGCGGCGCGCTGGTCGGCGCCCTCGCCGTCGAGCGAGGTGCCGAGGTCGTTGACGAGCACCTTGGCGCCTTGCGCGGCGAGCTCGAGCGCGTGGCCGCGGCCGATGCCGTGCCCCGCCCCGGTGACGATCGCGACCCGCCCGTCGAGCAGCCCCATCGATGACCTCCCTTGCCCGCGCCGCAGCGCGCCCAGAATCTGACGAACCGTCAGATACTAGCGTGCGGGAGGGGGCCGAACGACTCGGCCTCGGCCTCGAGCAGGCGGTCGAACCACGCCCGCAGCTCGCCACGCCGACCCCGGTCGTTGGCCAGGTTGACCAGCTCGCCGGGATCCTCCTGGAGGTCGTACAGCTCGTGGTCGTGGTCCTCGAAGCGGGCGTCGACGCCGAAGAGCTTGCCGCCCATGTCGTCTTGCTCGCCGGTCGAGGTGACCCCGCCGCCGACGCCGTAGTAGCGCCCGTACTTGAAGCGGCCGTCGAAGATGCCCCGCGACGCGTACCGGGTGGCGCGCACCGATGGGAACCACGGCGAGTCGAGCGCGAACAGCACGTGGTCGCGCACCGTGGCGCTCGGGTCCGCCAGCAGCGGCTGCAGGTCCACGCCGGCCATCGACGGCGTGTCCTCCACGCCGGCGAAGCGGCAGATGGTGGTGGCGACGTCCACGCTGCTGGTGAGCGACGTGCTCACCGTGCCGCCCGCGACGCGCCCCGGCGCCCGGATGTACAGCGGGATGTGCATGATCTCCTCGTAGAGGAACGGCCCCTTGGCCCGCAGGCCGTGGCTGCCGCACATGTCGCCGTGGTCGGAGGTGTAGATGACGATCGTGTCCTCGGCCTGCCCGGAGCGATCCAGCGCGTCGAGCACCGAGGCCAGGCTCTGGTCGCCCATCTGGTGCAGCTTCACGTAGTAGTCGAGGTGGCGGCGCCACGCCTCGTGGTCCTCGGGGTCGATGAACCCCCAGAAGTTGTGCTGCTGCTCGTAGAGCCACTGGCGCTGCACCGCGGGCTTGGTCCACAGGTCGTCGTGGAAGTTGGCGGGCAGCTCGTCGAACCACGAGTCGTACGTGTCGCGGAAGATGGGCAGCACCTCGTCGTCGCGCCAGCGCGCCATCTCCAGCAGCGACTCGACGAAGCCCACCTCGTCGGGATGCGCCTCCTTGTAGCCGGGCTGATCGATCGGGAACCACATCACGTCGTGCGGGTTCACGAGCGCCACGGTGAGGAACCACGGCTCGTCGCTGGCGGCCGCGTTGGCGTCCAGCCACCCGACGGCCTGCTCGGCGATGAGCGGGTCGTACGCCACACCGGTGCCGGCCCACCCCATGTAGTGCAGGTCGTTGCCCTCCCAGTCGCCGAAGCCGTAGGACTCCATGTCCGGGGTGGCGCCGTGCTCGAGGTGCCACTTGCCCTTGTAGGCGGTGCGGTAGCCGGCACCCCGCAGCACCTGGCCGACCGTGCCGATGTCCGGATCGAGCTTGGTGTGGTCGGGCCAGATGACGTTGTCGTTCACGCCGTGCTGGGGCACGTAGCGGCCGCTGAACAGCGAGGCGCGGCTCGGCGAGCACGGCGAGGAGTGGGTGTGGTGCCCGGCCAGCTCAATGCCCTCCGCGCGCAGGCGGTCGCGGGCGGGGAGCTCGACGCCATCGGGCAGCCACGAGCGCTCGCGCTCCTGATCCGAGACGACGAGCAGGATGTTCGGTCGGTCGGCCACCTCAGGCTCCGTACTGCGCTCGGAGGTCCTGCTTGAGGACCTTGCCCGCCGGGTTGCGGGGCAGCACCGCCACATGCTCGAGGCGCTCGGGCAGCTTGATCTTCATCAGGCCCGCGTCGAGCAGGTGCGTCTGCACCTCGTCCATCGTGATCGGCTCGGCGCCCTCCGCAGTGGCGACCACCGCGCACACCATCTCGCCGCGGTCCGCATCGGGGAGCCCGATGACGGCGACGTCGGCCACCTTCGGATGCGTGTAGAGGTGGTCCTCCACCTCCTTGGCGGAGATGTTCTCGCCCTTGCGGATGATGATGTCCTTGAGGCGCCCGGTGATGCGCAGCATGTCGCCGGGCTGCAGCACGCCGAGGTCGCCGGTGCGGAAGAAGCCGTCCTCGTCGAAGGCCTCGGCGTCGAGCGCCGGATCGAGGTAGCCGACCATGAGCTGCGGTGCTTTGGCGCGCACCTCGCCCTCCTCGCCCGGCGCGGCGACGGTGCCGTCGGTCTTCACCAGCTTGAGCTCGACGCCGGGCATGGGGAAGCCCTCGGTGAGCGCCAGGTCATCCGCGCTGTCGTGCGGCGACGCCATGGTGAGGATCGGCGCCTCGGTCAGGCCGTAGCCCGACAGCACCGGCGCGCCGAACGTGGACTGCATGTCGTGGGCGAGCTGCGGGGGCTTGGGGGCGCCGCCGCCGGGGAAGCCGCGCACCTCGGGGAAGATCGGCGCGTCCGCGGCGCGCTGCGCGGCCAGGTACACCTGGTGGAACACGGTGCCCGATCCCGCCAGGGTGACGCCGTGCTGGCGGAGGCCGGCGACGACCTGGTCGGGCACGAAGGCCTGGAAGAGGATGTTGAGGCACCCGGTCTGCAGCCCAGAGACCAGCCAGGTGATGCCGCCGATGTGCGGGAACGGGAACGCCAGCGCGTTGCGATCGGCCTCGGTGACCTCGATGCGCTCGCACATCCCCTTGGCCACCGCGTGCACGGTCTGGTCGGTGTGCTGCGCGCCCTTCGGGTCCGCGGTGGTGCCCGAGGTGTAGAAGAGCCAGCGCACCTCGTCGCCGTCGGTGGGCGCGGGCGGCAGCGTGCTCGGGTCGCCCTCGGGCAGCGAGCGGTCGCAGGTCAGGACCTCGAGGCCTGGCGTCTCCGCGGCGATGCCCGCGGCCATCCCCGCGAAGTCGAAGCCGCCGAACTCGGTGGGCACGACGAGGAGCTTGGATGCGCCCTGGCGGACGCAGAAGCCGACCTCGCGCTCCCGGTAGATGTGCAGGATCGGGTTCTGGCGCACCCCGAGGCGGGCGAGCGCGGCGACGAGCTCCATCGACTCGATCCACGTCGGCAGCTGCCAGGTGACGGTGTCGCCGGCGCCGATGCCACGGGCGTGCAGCGCGGCGGCGACGCGCTCGCTGGCGTCACGGAACTCGCCGAAGGTGATCTCCCGGCCGGCCTCGTCGACGGCCATGCGAGCATCCGGCGTCGCTGCGGCCCGCCTCTCGACGAGCTCCCAGAGCGTGGTGGCCTCGAGCACAGGTGCCCTCCCCGTTGGCGCCGAGCACGGCGCAAGATCTGACGAGGCGTCAGTTTACGTGACGGCCCACTCTCCTGCCGCCCCGCGCCCGCCCCGCGAGCGCGGCAGCCCCACACCCGCCCCCCCCCACCGTCGCGAACCGGCGGGGTCTCGACCCAAGTCGCGGGCCCAAACCCCGCCAGTACGCGTGAGTGCACCAGCACCCGCGGACCGGCGGGGTCTCGACCCAAGTCGCGGGCCCAAACCCCGCCAGTACGCGTGAGGGGCGGGGCGCGGCGGAGCGAGGGGGGGGGTTGACGGCGGGGGCGGGCTGGGTTAACACTGTTAACCACACGACACGGGGGTCCACCATGAGCATCGACACGCCGGCTTCGCCGTTCCTCACCGGGCTGATGGCGCCCGTCGACGACGAGCGGCACGACACCGGCCTCACGATCACCGGCGATCTCCCCGCCGGGCTGCGTGGCACCTTCGTGCGCAACGGGCCGAACCCGCAGTTCGCCCCGATGGTGGCCTACCACCCCTTCGACGGCGACGGCATGGTGCACGCGGTCACCATCGGCGACGGCGCCGCCAGCTACCGCAACCGCTGGATCGAGTCCAAGGGCCTGCTCGCCGAGCGCACGCGCGGCCGCGCCCTGTTCGGCGGCCTCGCCGAGCTCGTCTTCCCCGAGCCCGAGGTGCAGGCCGAGGCCGGGTTCATGAAGAACACCGCCAACACGCACACCGTGCGCCACGCCGGTCGCACGCTGGCGCTCATGGAGGCCGCACCCCCCACCGAGCTCGGCGCCGACTTCGAGACCATCGGCGAGTGCACCTTCGACGGCAAGCTCGTCGGCGGCATGACGGCGCATCCGAAGATCGACCCGGTCAGCGGCGAGATGCTCTTCTTCGGCTACTCCCCGTTCCCGCCGTACCTCCGCTACCACGTGGTCGACGCCACCGGCGCGCTGGTGCACAGCGTGGACCTCGACCTCCCGGCGTCGGTGATGATCCACGACTTCGCCGTCACCGAGGACCACGTGATCTTCCTCGACTCCCCCGCGCTGTTCGACGTGCAGGCGATGATGGCGGGCGGCTCGATGATGCGCTGGGCCCCGGAGAACGGCACCCGCCTCGGCGTGCTGCCGCGCCGCGGCACCTCCGAGGACATCCGCTGGATCGAGATCGACGGCTGCTACGTCGTGCACTTCTTCAACGCCTGGGAGGCCGACGGCCGCATCGAGATCCACGCCCCGCGGTTCTCCGCCATGCCGGGCGCGTTCGACTTCGAGCACCCGACCGGCCGTGAGGCGCCGGTGCCGTGGCACTGGACCATCGACCTGGCGAGCGGCACGATCACCGACGACCAGACCGACGACCGCGGCGGCGAGTTCCCCCGCATCAACGACGACCTCGCCACCCGCAAGACCCGCTACGGCTACAACGGCCAGGCGCGCACGTGGGAGTTCGAGTTCGAGTTCCACGGCGTCGTGAAGTACGACTTCGAGACCGGCGCCTCACAGGACCACTTCTACGGCGACACCGAGGTCAGCGGCGAGCACGTCTTCTGCCCCGACCCCGACGGCACCGCCGAGGACGACGGCTGGCTGCTCACGATGGTCACCGATCGTGCGACCGAGCGCTCGCACGTGGCGGTCCTCGACGCCCGCGACCTCGACGCCGGGGTCATCGCCCGCATCGAGATCCCGCGCCGCGTGCCGCTGGGCTTCCACGCCAACTGGTTCCCCGAAGCCTGACCCCTACCCCTCTCCCCCTCCAGCGAAATCTCGGTGGCGGTGCCGGCTGGAGCCGGCATGAGCACCGAGATTTCCGGAGTTGGCGGGGCGTGGGCGCTGATGCGGCGCTCAGTCTTCCTTGACGTGCGCCTGGAGGTAGGAGCGGTCGTCGTTGAGCCAGCCGTTCTGGCCGGCGTGGTCGAGCATGAGGCGGAACTTGGTGTCCCAGCCGTCCTCGACCTTGCCCTCCGCCAGGGCCTTGAGCTGCGCGACGCCGATGTAGAAGTCGGTGCCGACCATGCGTCCCAGCCCGGCGAGGGCCTCGTCGATGTGCGCCGGGTCGTGCGGACCGTGGACGACGATGTGGAACTCGTCGGTGTTGTCCGGCTCGTGGAGCTCGGTCGTCTTGGTCTCGGTGTCGACTCGCAGGTACATGCGTGCTCTCCTCGTGCGCGGTCCCAGTACTCATCGGCACGGGGACGCCCGACTTCAGCGATCAGGGAGCCCAATCGGGCTCAGCCAGATGGTACGCGTCATCGATGAACGCCGGGGCGACGGCGCAACCGACCAGCGCCCAACCGCCCAGGGGTCGGGCGGCCTGCCACCAGCCGGCGGGCACCACGACCTGCGGTCGCTGCCCAGCGACGACATCTGGACCGAGCAGCGACGCGACCACCACGCCGCCTGGCTCCGGCGGGGCCATGGACAGCTCGAGGGGCCCGCCGGCGTGGTGGAACCAGATCTCGACCGCGTCGGTGACCCGGTGCCAACGCGACGTCTCGTCCTCACCGAGGAGGTAGAGGATCGAGCTGAGCTCGCCGCGGGTGGCCCGGTCGTGGCCGCCGTCGCGGAAGGTCTGGCACCACCACCCACCCTCGGGGTGCGGCTCCATCCCGAGCTGCTCGATGAGGGCCTGCGGGCCGTGCGAGTCGTACGGGTCGTGCGGGTCGTCGTCCACCGCGCCATGCTCGCACCGTGAGCGACGAGGCGCCGACGGTTCGGCAGCGGGTGCTGGTCGGCGGCAGGGTGCAGGGCGTCTGGTTCCGCGACTCGTGTCGCAGCGAGGCTCACCGGCTGGGCGTCGCCGGCTGGGTGCGCAACCTGCCCGACGGACGGGTTGAGGGGGCGTTCGAGGGCGCGCCCTCCGCTGTCGCCGCGCTGGTCGCGTGGTGCAGCTCCGGCCCGCCGCACGCGGTGGTGACGACCGTCGAGGTGGTCGAGGAGGCACCGCAGGGCGACACCGGCTTCGAGATCCGCTGAGGCGCCGGCGTCCCGCAAGCGGAGCGGTCATCCTCTGCAGGTGGGGCCGGGGAGTGCCGCAAGGTGGGCGACGACGTGCGCGGCGAAGCGGCCCGTCCTGGTGGTGGAGGGCCTGCGGTCGGTTCGCTGGTGGCTGGGCGTCTCGCTGCTGTGAGATGCGTGGCGAGCCTGGTGCGCAAGGTGCTCCTCGCCCTGGGGTTGGGGCTGGCACCTCGGTGGGGATTCGGAGCCCGGGCGGAGCCGTGAGGGCGGCACCCGCGTGGCCGCTCTAGCCGCCTGGTGGTGGTCGTCCTGCGGTGGTGAGGAGGTCGCGGAGTCGTAGGGGGCGGGGGTTGCGGGGCTGGTCGACGCCTCGGTACTGGACGATGGGGATGCCGTGGGGGTCGGTGCGGATGGTCCAGCCGGTCTTGCGGTGCATGAGGCGGTGGCGGCGGCGGCAGAGCAGGGCGAGGTTGTAGAGGTCGGTGGGGCCGTGGTGGTCCCATTCGTGGATGTGGTGGGCGTCGCACCAGCGTGGGCGCCGGTCGCAGCCGGGGAAGATGCAGCAGCCGTCGCGTTCGGTGAGCGCGGTGCGCTGCGCTGGGGTGGCGGTGCGCTTCTCGCGTCCGACATCCAGGATCTCGCCGTCTGCGGTGATGATGATGCGCCGCAGGTGGCAGTCACAGGTCAACGTGTCGATCTCGGAGCGTGGGAGCAGCAGCGGGACGTCGTTCAACGTGACGGGGATCAGATCACCGGGGTCGTGCTCCTTACCGGGCAGGCACAGGACGTCGGTGGCATCCAGGCGCAACGAGACCCGCGTGGAGCACGCCGGGGTGCGGGTGTCGTCCTCGCCGGTTCCCTCGCCGCGGGCCAGGGCGTCG
>JBBRAZ010000025.1:0-56145 GCA_038206295.1 Acidimicrobiales bacterium | reverse complement strand
GGGCCTCATCCACGCGGTCGAGAAGTTCGACTGGCGCAAGGGGTTCAAGTTCTCGACGTACGCCACGTGGTGGATCCGCCAGGCGATCACGCGGGGCATCGCCAACACCGGGCGCACGATCCGCCTGCCGGTGCACGCCGGTGACCTGCTCACGCAGCTGCAGCGGGCGAAGGCTCGCCTCGAGCTCGAGCTGGGACGACCGCCCAGCACGCTCGAGCTCGCCGCCGACCTGGACATCGACGAGGAGCGCGTCCTGGAGACGCTGCGCTACGCGTCCGATCCCGTGTCGCTGTCGGAGCCGCTGCGCGAGGACGGTGACGCCGAGCTCGGCGACCTCGTCGAGGACCAGGGAGCGACCTCGCCAGCGGAGGCAGCCGCGGCAGCGCTGCTGGGCGGCGAGATAGCGAAGCTGCTCGAGGCCCTCGACCCGCGCGAGCGCGAGATCCTCGAGCTGCGCTACGGCCTCGACCGAGGCGAGCCGCGGACGCTGGAGGAGGTCGGGCAGCACTTCGCGCTGACGCGCGAGCGCATCCGCCAGATCGAGGCTCGTGCCATGTCGAAGCTGCGGCACCCATCGTGCGACAACGGTGCCCGCGACCTCCTCGCCGGCTGAGGTGGCGGAGGTGGACGGGAATCGAACCCGCCGCACGGGGATCGCCCGTGCCACCCGCGTTGAAGGCGGGGGAGCCCACCAGGTGCTCGGACACCTCCGCCCCGGAGGGTAGCGGCGCGAGCAGCGGGGCTACCCTGCCGCGAGCTCGAGCACCCTGGAGGCAGCGATGTCGAAGAAGGCCATCCTCATCGGCGTGGTGATCGTGGTCGTCGCGGTGCGGAAGCTGAAGCAGGCCGACGAGGCCGTGCAGCGCTGAGCGCAGCGGGCACCCGGCCCCAGCCTGACGGCGGCGGGGGCGGCGGACGCAGCCTCGACCAACCCCAGGCTGCAGCGGCGCCTGCTGCTGCGACCGAGCTGAGCGCGACCGCGCCGTAGAGCACCTTCCGGGGTGGCAGCGGCACGCGATCGCGCATCGGCACCTGGATCTCGAACGTGCGGATCTCCCACCCGCGCGCTCGCGCGAGTCGCGCCAGCTCGCGGTCGGGGTTGACCGCCACGGGGTGGCCGACCGCTTCGAGCATCGGGAGGTCGGTGGCGGAGTCCGAGTAGGCGTAGGAGGCCCCGAGGTCGATGCCGTCGCGCTCGGCGGCCTCGCGCATGGCGTCGGCCTTGTACGGCCCGTAGGCGTAGAACTCGACGCGCCCCGTGTAGCGACCATCGCCATCGATCTCTGCCCGGGTGGCGATGGCCTCGTCGACCCCGAGGTAGCCCGCGAGGGGAGCGACGATCTCCTCGGGCGACGCGGAGACGATGAACACCTTGCGACCTGCGGCTTGGTGCTCGCGGATCAGGCCGAGGGCCTCGTCGTAGATGATCGGGTCGATCACGTCGGTGAGCGCGTCCCGCACGATCCGGCGCACCGCAGCTTGGTCCCACCCCGTCGTGATCCGCAGCGCCTGCTCGCGGATCTTCATCATCTTCGCTTCGTCCGCGCCGAACGTCTTGAACAGCAGGTGGCCCCAGATCGCCTGGAGCAGGAGCTTGCGATCGATCATCCCCTCGGCACGCAGCGGTCGCCCGAAGGCCACGATCGACGCCTTCGCGATGACCGTCTTGTCGAGGTCGAAGAAGGCGGCGTCCACGACCTCGGAGCATACGGGCGGATCTCGCTGCGCCCGCGCCGGCGCGGAAGAGGGGGTTGGCACGCCGCAGAGCAGCCGCTATGGTCCGGCTCCGCTTCCCCCAGCGAACCGCCACCCGTGGCGAACCCGTCCTGGAGGATTCGTGCTGCACACCTGCTGGTCCGCCAAGGGCGGCAGCGGCGCCACCGTCGTCGCTGCGCTGCTGGCCCTCGGCCTCGCCCACGACGGCACCGAGGTGCTGCTGGTGGACGCCGCCGGTGACCTGCCCGCCTCGCTCGGGATCGCATCGGCCGCAGGCCCGGGGGTGGCCGAGTGGCTCGCTGCGCCTGAGGCGCCTGCGGATGCGCTCGGCCGGCTCGAGGTGGCGGTGACCGCCGGGGTGACGCTCGTGCCGCGCGGCAGCGGTCCGCTGCCAGTCGGCGATCGCCTCGAGCTGCTGCTGGCGCTGCTCGCCGCCGACGGGCGCCCGGTCGTGGTCGATGCCGGGCGCGTGCCCGTGCCGACCGAGGGCGTCGGCCGCTCGTCGGCAGCGATGCTCGCAGCTGGCGCTGAGCGCTCCCTGCTCGTCGTGCGGCCCTGCTACCTCGCGCTGCAGCGAGCGGTGGCCACCGGGGTCCGACCGACGGGCGTGGTGGTCGTCGATGAGGACGGCCGGTCGCTCGATGAGCGCGACGTGACCGAGGTGCTCGGTGTGCCGGTCGTCGCGGTCGTGCCGGTCGAGCCGTCCATCGCTCGCGCCGTCGATGCTGGGCTGCTCGCGGTTCGCCCGCCGCGACGCGCTCGCCGGGCGCTGCGGGCCATCACGTGAGCGCGCTCGATGTCGAGCTGCGCGACGCGGCGCTCGAGGTGGCGCGCGGCGGCGCACCTGCCGACGCGGCGTGGCTGCGGGCCGAGGCCCGTCGCCGCCGCCCCCTCGCCACCGGCGACGAGCTCGATGCTGCCGTCGCGCTGGTGCGCGCCGGGGTCGAGGGGCTCGGACCGCTCGACCCGCTCCTGGCGGACGACGCGGTGAGCGATGTCCTGGTGAACGGGGACGGCACGGTGTGGATCGAGCGCGACGGCGCCATCGTGTCGACCGGTCTGCACCTGCCGGCTGACGCGGTGGTCCACCTCGTCGAGCGGATCGTCGGCCCCCTCGGCCTGCGCGTCGACCGAAGCTCCCCGATGGTCGACGCCCGCCTGCCCGATGGGTCTCGGGTCAACGTCGTGCTGCCGCCCCTGGCGGTCGACGGCCCCACCATCACGATCCGCCGCTTCCGAGCCCGGGCTGTGCCGCTGGAGGAGTTCGCGCCGCCACCGGTGGCGGCGCTGCTGCGCTGGGCGGTGCGGGCCCGTGCCAACGTCGTGGTGTCGGGCGCCACCGGCGCGGGGAAGACGACGCTGCTCAACGCCCTCGCCCAGGAGATCGCCGCGGCCGAGCGGGTGGTCACCGTCGAGGATGCGGCTGAGCTGCGGCTCCCGCTCGCGCACGTCGTGCGCCTCGAGGCGCGACCGGCGTCCGCCGATGGCCTCGGCGCGGTCACCATCCGCGACCTCGTGCGCAACGCGCTGCGGATGCGGCCGGACCGGCTCCTCGTCGGTGAGGTCCGTGGTGGCGAGGCCATCGACATGGTGCAGGCGATGAGCACCGGCCACGACGGGTCGCTGTCCACCTGCCACGCCACCACCCCGATCGACGCGCTGCGACGCATCGAGGTGATGGTGCTGCTCAGCGGCGTCGCGCTGCCGCTCGCCGCGGTGCGCGCCCAGCTCGGCGCCGCAGTCGACATCGTCGTGCAGGTCGCTCGCGGCGACGGCGGCCGACGCCACGTGGTGGCCGTCGACGAGGTCGTCGCTGGGCGTGCGCTGGGCACGAGGCGGCTCGCCGACGCCACGACGGTGCTCGCTCGACCGACTCGCGGCCAGCGCGACGCAGGTGCGCCCTCTGCCGAATCGGTGCCCATCGGCGTCACCGACGCCGCGGCGGTCGACCTGGAGGCACCTCGATGAGGTCGTCGATGGTGGTTCTCATCGGCGCCGCTGCGATCGCCTCCGTCCCTCCAGCACACGCTGGGCGCGTGCGTCGACGGCTCGACCGATCCGTGTCCGCTACGAGCGTTGCACTCGCGCCCGACCGTCGGAGCTGGCGCTGGCCGGTGCTGGTTCCGCCGTCGGCGGCGGGGCCGATGCTGGGCGCCGCGCTCGCATGGGTGCTCGGCTCACCCGCCGCGCTGGTGGTCGGGTGTGCGGTCGGTGTGCTCGTCGCCGCCAGCACCCGTGTCCGCGCCCGCCGCGCCTCCCGCCTGCTCGACGCCGGCCTGCCGCGCCTGCTCGAGGATCTCGCCCGCCACCTCCGCTCGGGCGGATCCATCCGCTCCGGTCTCGTCGAGCTGTCCGAGGTGGGCGAGCACGCCGTGCTGCTCTCCGGTGTGGGCACAGCGCTGCGCGGCGGCGACGACCTGCAGGCGGTCGTCGCTCGGTGGGCGGGTGCGCCTGGTGGGGGTCGCCGCCTGGCGGCCGCCGCGGTCGCGCTCGGCGCGGAGGCTGGTGGCCCGCAGGCCCGCGCGCTGGACGCGGTCGCTGCGACGCTGCGCGAGCGAGCGGCGGTGATCGCCGAGGGGCGTGCGCTCACCGCGCAGGCCCGAGCGTCGGCGGCGCTGCTGGCGGTGGCACCTGTGCTGTTCGCGGTCCTGGGAGCGGCGGCGCAGCCCGACGCGGCCCACTTCCTGCTGCGCGAGCCTGCCGGAGCGGCGTGCCTGGTGAGCGGGGTTGCGCTCCAGGGTGCTGGATGGTGGTGGATGCACCGCATCAGCGAGGTCGCGGCATGAGCGCGCTGCTCGTGGTGCTCGCCATCGCCGTCGCCGTGTCGCCCCGCAGCCTCCGCCCGGCGCGCTCGCCGGAGCGCAGCACCGCGCACACCGGGCATCGCGATCCCCGTCGCGTGCGACCGGCGGCGCTGGTGGCGCAGGTCGGTGGCGCGGTGCGCACTCGGGTGCCGGCGCTCGCGCCCCGTGACGACGCGACCGTCGGTGCAGCGGTGCTCGCCGTCCTGGGTGCGCTCGCACTGGCGCCGATCACCGCTCCGATCGTTGTCGGGTGCGCGGCGGTCGCAGTCGTCCTCGGTCGGCGTCGGATCGTGGCAGTCGAGGCGGAGGCGACGCGTCGATGTCTCCCCGACACGGTCGACCTGCTCCGCCTGGCGGTTGGTGCCGGTGCCACGCCACGCCTGGCGCTCGCCGCGGCGGCCCAGCACGGCGAGGGGCCGCTCGCCGTCGAGCTGCGCGAGCTCGATCGGCGCCTCCGCGCCGGTAGCCCGCTCGCTGTCGAGCTCGACCGGATCGCTGCCTCCCAGGGTGCACCGGTGCTCGCGCTCGTCGGCGTGGTGCGCGCCGCAGCGCTCGACGGCGCGCCGCTCGCGCCGGCGCTCGACCGCCTCGCCGATGAGCTCCGCGCCGATCGACGACGTCACGCGGAGGCCGAGGCGCGCCGCCTGCCGGTGAAGCTCCTCCTCCCCCTCGTGTGCTGCGCGCTGCCCGCGCTCGTGCTGCTGTCGATCGTCCCGCTGGTCGTGGGGACGCTTCGCTCGTTGCACCTCTGATCGATCGCACCGATCCACTCGGGCCACCGCCCCACCACACGCGACACCTGTCGCACCTCATCTGGAGGTCCACCATGTCCACGTCCACGTCCCACCGAGCGCGGCGCGCCCGCTCCCTCCTCCGCGCCGGCCGCGACGCCGGTCAGGCGACCGCGGAGTACGCCCTGGTCCTGCTGGGTGCATCGGCGGTCGCCGTGCTGCTCGGCGGCTGGGCGGCGAAGACCGGCAAGGTCGGCTCGCTGCTCAACGCCATCATCGACCAGCTCGCCACGCACGTCCGGTGAGCGCTCGACGGGCACCGCGCATCGGCGCGAGCGGCCAGGCGACCGTCGAGCTGGCGCTGACGCTGCCGTTCGTGGCGCTGCTCCTGCTGGCGGTCATCCAGGTGGCGCTGCTCGCGCACCAGCAGGTGCTCGTCGTCCACAGCACGCGAGAGGCGGCTCGGGCCGCGGCGGTGGTCGACGACCCCGCCGAGGCCCGGCTCGCCGCGTCGATCGCCTTCGCTCGAGCCGCGCAGCTCGACCCGACGAATGTCGGGTTGCGCACCACGATCGAGGGCGACGACGTGGTGGTGGCCGTCGTCTACCGAAGCGGCACCGATGTGCCGCTCATCGGCCCGCTGCTCGGCGATATCGAGCTCGGCGCCACCGCCACGATGCGCCGCGAGGTTGCGGTCGTCGGGGTCGCCCCGCCGTGACGGCGATCTCCCCCGCGCATCGAGCGAGCGCCTCAGGTCGCGGCGAGGATGGTCTCGAGGAGGCGCAGCGATCCGGCCTTCGACAGCGGTTCGTTGCCGTTCCCGCACTTGGGGGACTGCACGCACGACGGGCAGCCGGTGGCGCAGTCGCACGCGGCGATGAGCTCGGCGGTGGCGCGGAGGTGGTCGACGCCGGCCTCGTAGCCGAGCTCGGCGATCCCCGCGCCGCCCGGATAGGCGTCGTACACCACGATCGCCGCGCTCGCGGTGTGGTCGAGCAGCGGGGTGGAGAGACCGCCGACGTCCCACCGGTCGCAGATCGTGAACAGCGGCAGCAGACCGATCATGGCGTGCTCGGCAGCGTGCAGCGACCCGCCGAGCTCTTCGAGCGGCGTGGCCATCGGAGCGAGCCCCGCGGCGACGAGGACGTCGTCGGGCACCGCGTACCAGAACGCTCGGGTGACGAGTCGGCTTGCGGGGAGCTCGAGGGGCTCGATCCCGAGCAGCTGGCGGGTCCCGGCGTCGAAGCGCCGGTAGCCGGTCACCGTCGTGGTCACGTCCACCGACCCGAGCGCGAGGTGGACCCCTCCGACCTTCCGGCGCTCGTCCTCGACGACCACCGTCAGGTCGACCGATCGCATCGCCTGGGTGAACTCGCTGCCGTCGTCGTCGGCCACCACAGCCCTGCACCCGTCGAGGTCGAGGGACTCCACGCGGTACGGCTGGCCCTGGTGCAGGTAGCTCGCTCCCGGGTGCACCTGCGCGGTGGCGCGCGCCTCGTCGATCGTGCCCACCAGGTCCCCGTCGTCGGTCACGATTCGCACCTCTCGGCGGCTGCCGCTGCGCAGCCCCAGGCCGTCGCCGGGGCGGCCTCGACGCGACCAGTGGGCGCGGGGCTCGCCATCTCGTGGCCGCACCACCAGGCGGTCCTCGGCGACCAGCCGAGCGATCCCCTCGTCGAGCAGCCCCGGCCACCACCGCTCGTCGCTCGGGCGCAGCGGGTGCTCGTACGCCGCGCACGCCAGGTGCGGGTCGCAGATCTGGGGGTTGGCCAGGTTGATGACCGCCCGCTCCGCCGGACGAGCGAAGAGCTCGTCGGGGTGGGCGAGGAACCACTGGTCGAGCTGGTCGTCACCGGCCACCACCACCGCCAGCGACGGTCGCTGCTGACGACCGGCGCGCCCGATCTGCTGCCACATCGAGGCCACCGTGCCCGGGAACCCGTGCAGGACGCAGCCATCGAGCGAGCCGATGTCGATGCCGAGCTCCAGCGCGCTGGTGGCGATGACCGCATCGAGCGCACCGGCCGCCAGCTCGTCCTCGATCGCACGACGCTCCGTGGCGAGGTAGCCGGCGCGGTACGAGCGCACCCGGTCTCGACGGTCGCCGGGCAGGCGGCGCCGCACCTCCTCGGCCACGACCTCCACCAAGCGGCGCGACCGGCAGAACGCGATGGTGCGGACGTCGTGGCGCACCAGCTCCGCCACCAGCTGCGCGGTCGCTGCGCTCGTCGAGGTGCGCATCCCGTCGTCGCGCGCGGCGCGGTCCCACAGCACGACGTGACGCGGGCCCTGCGGTGAGCCGTCGTCGGTCACCTCCACGACGTCGAGCCCGGAGAGCTCGGAGGCGAGTCGACCCGGCGCGCCGATCGTGGCCGATGTGAAGCAGAACGTCGGGTCTGCGCCGTGCAGCGCGCACAGCCGGCGGAGGCGGCGCAGCAGGTGGGCGACGTGGCTGCCGAACACCCCGCGCATGGTGTGCAGCTCGTCGACGACCACGTAGCGCAGCCGCAGGAGGAACGTCGCCCAGCGCGCGTGGTCGGGAAGGATCCCGTGGTGGAGCATCTCGGGGTTGGTCAGCACGACGTTGGCCCCCGTGCGCACCCAGGCCCGGTCCTCGAAGTCGACGTCGCCGTCGTAGGTGGCGGGCACCAAGCCGGGCGCGCCGAGCGCCCACAGCGCTCGGTGCTGATCCTGCGCGAGGGCCTTGGTGGGATGCAGCAGGAGGGCGGTCCCGGGCCGCTCGGCGGCGACGACCTCCGCGATCGGCAGCTGGTAGCAGAGGCTCTTGCCCGATGCCGTTCCCGTGGCGACCGCCACCGACCTGCGGGCACGCAGGTGGTCGATGGCCTCGGTCTGGTGCGACCAGAGCCCGCCCGCAGGTACGAGCGCCGCGATCTCCGGCGCCAACGGTGCGGCCAGCTCGGCGAGGCGGGCGGCGCGGCCGGCGATGCGCTCGGTGTGCACCGCACGCGGGTCGACGGCGAGATCGGCTGCGACCGCGGTGACCACGTCGGGAGCCGGAGCGGGATCAGGATCGGGATCGGTCGGCATCGTGCTCCTCGGCAGCGTAGGACCCCGCTGCGTCTCGCGGTCGTTCGCGCCAGCCGGGTCGTCCGGTACCGTGCTCGACGAGGAGGGGCCGTGATCGACCTGGGACTCGACACCTGGACGAGGGGATCGTGGACCGTCCTCGTCGTGTCCGGCGAGCTCGATGTCGCCACCGCACCGCGTCTCCGCCAGCGACTGGTCGCCCTCGTCGAGGAGGGCGCCCGCCACGTGGCCGTCGACCTCAGCGCCGTGGGCTTGCTCGATTCGACCGGTCTCGGGGTCCTCATCGGCGCCGTGAAGCGTCTGCGGGGCCACGGCGGCGACCTGGTGGTCGTGTGCGACGATGATCGCATCCGCCGCGTCTTCGAGCTCACCCGCCTCGATCGGGCCATCGATCTGCACCGCACGCTGGAGGAGGTCCCGGGGTGACCGCAGCGATCGACCACCTGGTGGTGCTCGAGATACCGGCGCGCGCCGAGTACCTCGCGCTGGCGCGCACCGTGGTGGCTGCCGCGGCGTCGGTGCAGCCCACGCTCGATGACGAGCAGGTCGAGGATCTGCGCATCGCGGTGTCCGAGGCGGTCACCAACGCGGTGGAGGCCCACGCCGATCTCGGATCCGACGAGCTGGTTGTCATCCACTGCGACCTCGGTGAGGACCGCGTGGAGGTCGAGGTGCAGGACCGCGGCCCGGGGTTCGACCCCGGCAACCTCCCGGATCTTCCCGACCCGGAGGACCCAGCGCGCCTCGAGCACGAGCACGGCCTCGGCCTGGACCTGATCCGCGAGCTCACCGATGAGCACGAGGTGCGGACGTCTGATGAGGGCACCGCGGTGCGCCTCGTCGTCTCCCACGCTCGAGACGCCGCCTGGTACGTCCCCCCCACCTGACGCGCACCGCCGCACGCCCACCTCGCCTGCCGGCGGGATCTGGGCCCGGGCCTTGGGTCGAACCCCCGCCGGTTCGTTGGGTGGGGCCAGTCGGGACCTTCGGCCCGTGTCCGTGGCCGGGACGGGCCGTAGGTTCGCAGCATGGGCAGGACCATGCGGGGGCGCCGTCGTGCGTGATCTCGACACCGTCTCGTTGCTGTTCTCCCTCCTCGGGTTGCTTGCGCTCGCCGGGCTCGTGGTGGCTGCGCCGGTCCTCGTCCTCGCTCGGTGGTCCAGCACCGTGGCTGCCGCGCGTGATGAGGTCGTCGCCGTCGTGGGTCCGATCGCGCTGCCGCTCGCGCTCGTGGTGGCGGCGGTCGCCACCGTCGGCAGCCTCTGGTTCTCCGAGATCGTCGGGCTGACCCCGTGCACGCTGTGCTGGTACCAGCGGATCGCGATCTACCCCCAGGTGGTCCTGCTGGGCGTCGCCGTGGTGCGCCGCGACGAGCGGGCGCGGGTGGCGGCGCTCGTGCTGGCAACCGTCGGCCTCGCCATCTCCACCTACCACTACTCGCTCGAGCTCTTCCCCTCGCTCGACGCCGGAGCGTGCTCGAGCGAGGTCCCGTGCTCGTACGTGTGGTTTCGCCGATTCGGCTTCCTCACCCTGCCGGGCCTCGCCTGGCTCACCTCCGCCTCCATCGCGTGGCTGAGCGTCGTCGCCGGCCGCTGGTCGGCATCGTCGCCGGAGGCCGTGACCGTCTCCCCATCCGACCCCGACCCGAGAGGTGCACCGTGAACGTCAAGGCCCGCCAGCCGCAGGAGGCCACCGCCCGGACGCGGCGGCTCCTCGTGATCCTCGGCGGCGCGGTCGCCGCCGCCGTGGTCGTCGTGTTCGCGATCGCCATCGCCGGCTCGAAGCAGGAGGAGGTGACCTACCCGAACGCCGTCGTGCAGGGCTCGTCGCTCGCACCGGCAGCCGGCGATCCGCTCGGTGTCGGCGATCCCGTCATCGGCGAGGTCGCCCCGATCATCGAGGGCCAGGATCTCGACGGGACCCGGGCGCGCATCGGTGCCGACGGAGAGCCCACCGTCGCGCTGCTGCTGGCCCACTGGTGCCCCCACTGCCAGCGCGAGCTGCCGCTCGTGGTCGACTGGCTTGCGCAGCACGAGCCGGCCACGACACCCCGCGTGGTCGCTGTCGCCACCGCCATCGACCCGCTGAAGCCCAACTACCCGCCGGAGGAGTGGCTCGAGCAGGAGGGGTGGGTCCACGAGGTGATCTATGACGCAGCGGGCGAGGTGCCCGAGGCGTACGGCTCGTCGGGGTTCCCCTTCTTCGTCGTGCTCGACGGCGAGGGGAAGGTGGTGCGCCGCCTGTCGGGAGAGATCGATCTTGCGGTCCTCGACGAGGTGCTCGCCGGCATCGACTGAGCCGGCGTCGGCTTCGCAGAGCCTGCGCCGAGCTCGGCAGCGCGCTGCGGTCCGCGGCGTTTGGCGCGCCAGGGGCGGTCCAGAGTTTGCTATGCGTTCATGGAGCCCCCTGCATCGGATCGCGCCGCTGAGCCGGCCGATCCCCCGGCGGACGTCGAGCTGGTGCGCCACACGTGGGTGCACTCCGATCGCGTCGTGCCGCGCACCGTCGTGCGCCCCATCTTCGGCTTCCTCGACACCGTCGTCGGCGCGGGCGTGCTCATGGTCGCCGCCGCGGTCGCCGCCCTGGTGTGGGCGAACTCGCCGTGGTCCGACAGCTACTTCGAGCTGTGGGGCACGCACCTCAGCATCGAGCTCGGTGACATCGTCCACCTCGATCACCTCACCCTGCGCGACTGGGTGAACGACGCTCTCATGACGGTGTTCTTCTTCTTGATGGCGCTGGAGATCAAGCAGGAGCGCTCCATCGGTGAGCTGCGCGACCCTCGCGCTGCGGCCCTGCCGGCCATCGCCGCGCTCGGCGGCATGCTCGTGCCGGCGGCCATCTTCCTCGCGCTCAACGCCGGTGGCGACGCGGCGAACGGGTGGGGCATCCCCATGGCGACCGACATCGCGTTCGCCGTCGGCGTGGTGGCGTTGGCTGGCCCTCGCGTGCCGCTCGGCGCTCGGGTGTTCCTGCTCACGTTGGCGGTCGTCGACGACATCGGGGCGATCCTCGTGATCGCCGTCTTCTACACGAGCGACCTCTCGGTGGCGTGGCTGGTCATCGCGCTCGGGGCGCTCGCGGCGGCGTGGGTGGTGCAGCGCATCGACATCCGGCACCTCGGCGTGTACGTGGCCTGCGGGGTCGTGGCGTGGTACGCGCTGCTCGAGTCCGGGGTGCACGCCACGCTCGCCGGCGTGGCGATGGGCCTGCTCACCCCGGCGTTCGCCTTCAACGATCCCCGTCACTTCGGTCGTGCCGCGCGCACGCTCGTCGACGAGATCGACGAGGCGTTCGTCGACGGCACCCTCACCGCCGAGGAGCTCGAGCACAACGAGGGTCGGATCCAGGAGCTCATCCGCATCGCGCGCGAGGCGACGTCGCCGATCGCCACCCTGACCAACCGCCTCGGCCCGTGGGTCTCCTACGCGATCGTGCCGATCTTCGCCTTCGCCAACGCTGGGGTGAAGGTGGCCGGTGATACGGCAGCAGACGCCGCGGGCGAGCCCGTCGTGCTCGGCATCGTGCTCGGCCTCGTCGTCGGCAAGACCGTCGGCGTCTTCAGCGCGACCTGGCTGGCGGTGCGCACCGGTGTCGGTCGTCTGCCGTCGCAGACGACCTGGCGCCACGTCCTGGGGCTCTCGGTGACCGCGGGCGTCGGCTTCACCGTCGCCCTGTTCGTGGCGGGTCTGGCGTTCGACGACCCGAACACCGTCGACCTGGCCAAGATCGGCATCCTCAGCGGCAGCCTCATCGCCGGGGTGATCGGGTTCACCCTGCTGCGGACCTCGCCGCCGTCGGTGGTCGTCACGGGGGCCGTGTCGGACGGAGACGACGCCGTCGTCGAGGCGGTCTGAGGGCTCGTCGCTGCGCTGCGAGTAGCGCTCCGGTGAGCGTGCTGCGGCACGTCGGCGCGGGTTGCTCGATGACGAGGTGTTTGACAACAGGCCGGAGGTGCGCTGAACCTGTCATCGATGCCCCGTCCTCTCGTCATCGTCGAGTCGCCCGCCAAGGCCCGCACCATCGCGGGCTTCCTCGGCGACGAGTACGTCGTCGAGTCCTCCGTCGGGCACATCCGCGACCTGCCCCGCAACGCCGCCGATGTTCCCGAGGAGCACAAGGGCGAGAAGTGGGCGCGGCTCGGCGTCGACACCGAGAACGGCTTCAAGCCGCTGTACATCGTGTCGCCCGAGAAGAAGGGCCAGGTCCGCACCCTCAAGTCGCTGCTCAAGCAGGCCGACGAGCTCTACCTCGCGACAGATGAGGATCGCGAGGGCGAGGCCATCGCGTGGCACCTGCTCGAGGTGCTGAACCCGCCGACGTCGATGACCGTCAAGCGGATGGTCTTCCACGAGATCACCCCGCAGGCCATCGCCGAGGCCATCGCCAACCCGCGCGACATCGATCGCCGGCTCGTCGACGCCCAGGAGGGACGCCGCATCCTCGACCGCCTCTACGGCTACGAGGTGTCGCCGGTGATGTGGAAGAAGGTCGGGCCTGGCCTGTCGGCTGGCCGAGTCCAGAGCGTGGCGACGCGCATCATCGTGCAGCGCGAGCGCGAGCGCATGGCGTTCGTCGCCGCCGGCTACTGGGACCTCGAGGGCACCTTCGGTCACGAGCAGCAGCGCTTCGGCGCCACGATGGTCGCCCTCGACGGCGCCCGGCTCGCCACCGGCAAGGACTTCGACGCGACGGGCGCCGTCGCCGATGGCGTGGCGCAGCTCGACGAGGCGGCGGCGCAGTCGCTGGCCGCGTCGCTCGCCGGCGCCACCTTCGAGGTGCGCAGCGTCGAGACCCGCCCGTACCGCCGCCGCCCTGCAGCTCCGTTCATCACCTCCACCTTGCAGCAGGAGGCCGGGCGCAAGCTGCGGCTCTCCTCCGCGCAGGCGATGCAGGCCGCGCAGGGCCTCTACCAGAACGGCTACATCACCTACATGCGCACCGACAGCACCACGCTGTCGGACACCGCGCTCAGCGCGGCGCGTGACGTGATCCGCAGCACGTGGGGCGACGCCTTCCTGCCCGACGCACCCCGCACCTACACCAAGAAGGTGAAGAACGCGCAGGAGGCCCACGAGGCGATCCGCCCCGCAGGCGACCGCTTCCGCCACCCCGACGAGGTGGCGCGCGAGGTGTCGCCAGGCGAGGCCCGCCTCTACGAGCTGATCTGGCAGCGAACCATCGCCAGCCAGATGAACGACGCGGTGGGCGAGACGGTCAGCGTGCGCCTCGGCACCGAGGTCGACGGAAGCGACGTCGAGTTCGGCACCAGCGGCACGGTCATCACGCACCCCGGCTACCAGAAGGTCTACGTCGAGGAGACCGACGAGCCCGACGAGGCCGACGACGAGCGCCGACTGCCGGCGCTGGCGGTCGGCGACCGGCCCGTCGCGGAGGAGATCGAGGCCAAGGGGCACGAGACGCAGCCGCCGGCGCGCTACACCGAGGCGTCGCTCATCAAGCGCCTCGAGGAGCTCGGCGTCGGCCGTCCCTCCACCTACGCCAGCATCATCTCCACCATCCAGAACCGCGGCTACGTGTGGAAGAAGGGCTCGGCGCTCGTGCCGTCGTTCACGGCGTTCTCGGTTGTCACCGTCCTCGAGCGCCACTTCCCCGACCTGGTCGACTACGCCTTCACCGCTCGCATGGAGGACGACCTCGACGAGATCGCCCGCGGCGAGGGGCAGCTCGAGCCGTGGCTCGCGGCGTTCTACTTCGGCAGCGGCGACGTCGACGGCCTCAAGGCGATGGTCGACGACCGCCTCGAGGAGATCGACGCCCGCGCGGTGAACTCGGTGCCCATCGGCGTCGACGCTGACGGTGTGGAGATCGTGGTGCGCTCGGGGCGGTTCGGCCCCTACCTGAGCCGTGGCGAGGACCGCGCCAGCATCCCCGAGGACATCCCGCCCGACGAGATGACCGTCGAGCGGGCGCTGGCGCTGATCGCTGCGCCCAACGACGATCGGGTGCTCGGCGTCGATCCTGTGTCTGGCATCGACGTGCTGGTGAAGAACGGCCGGTTCGGTCCCTACGTGCAGCTGGGCGAGCTCGTCGACGGCGAGCCGAAGCCCAAGACGGCGTCGCTGTTCAAGACCATGACCGTCGAGCGCATCACGCTCGATGATGCGCTCGAGCTGCTGTCGCTGCCGCGGCACGTCGGCGTCGACCCGACCACCGGTGAGGAGATCCTGGCGCTCAACGGGCGCTACGGCCCGTACATCACCCGTGGGAAGGACAGCCGCAGCCTCGAGCAGGAGGAGCAGCTGTTCACCATCGACCTCGACGACGCGCTGCGCCGCATGGCGGAGCCCAAGCGACGACGGGGTCAGGCCGCTGCTGCGCCGCTGCGGGAGATGGGCGATGACCCGACGACCGGCAAGCCGATGGTGGTGAAGGACGGCCGCTTCGGTCCGTACGTCACCGATGGCGAGACCAACGCCTCGCTGCGCAAGGGCGACACCGTCGAGGAGCTGACCGTCGAGCGGGCATCGGAGCTCCTCGCCATCCGCCGTGCCGCTGGACCCTCCAAGAAGAAGGCCCCGGCCAAGAAGAAGTCGCCGGCGAAGAAGAAGTCGCCGGCGAAGAAGAAGGCCCCGGCAGCCGACGACGCACCGGCCACCGAGATCTGAGCCCGATCGCGGCGGATCCCACGGGGTCCCCGGTGGCGTCCCCTAACGTCGCGGCGTGCCGGAGCCAGAGGGTGATCGCACCCAGCAGCCCGTCCGGCCCATGACAGAGGCCGATGAGACGTCCTTCATCGCGCTCCCGCAGCCGGAGCCCGACTCCCCGTCGCGCCACGTCCGGCTGTTCGCGACGCACCAGTTCTTCCGCATGTGGATCGCGCAGGTGGTGTCTGCGCTGGGCGACTGGATCGGCTTCCTCGCCATCATCGTCCTGGCGGGCCGCATCAGCAGCCAACCGGAGTCCGCCATCGCGCTGGTGACCTCGGCGCGCATCCTTCCGGGCTTCTTCCTGGGTCCGGTGAGCGGCGTCATCGTCGATCGCTGGGACCGCAAGAAGGTGATGGTGGTGTGCGACGTCGGCCGCGCCGCGGTGCTCGCCACGCTGCCCTGGGTGGACTCGCTCGGAGGGCTGGTCGCCGCCAGCCTGCTGCTCGAGGGCTTCACCCTCATGTGGCAGCCGGCCAAGGAGGCGTCGATCCCGAACCTCGTCCCGCAGGACCACCTGACGACGGCCAACTCGTTGAGCCTCGCTGCGGCCTACGGCACGTTCCCCATCGCGTCGCTGGTGTTCGCGGGCCTCGCCAGCCTCGCTGCCTGGCTGGGCGGCTTCGACGCCCTCGACTTCCTGGAGCTGAACCAGGAGGCGCTCGCGTTCTACTTCGACGTGTGCACGTTCCTCATCTCTGCCGCGCTGATCTGGAGCCTGGACCTGCCGACGCGACCCAAGGTCCGCAACGCAGAGGCGACCCGCTCGGTTCGCTTCGGCGAGGCGATCGACGACCTGCGCGAGGGCTGGCGCTACGTCTTCCTCAACCCGGTGGTGCGGGCGGTGAACCTGGGGCTGGCGACGGGCCTGATCGGTGCCGGCATGCTCGTCCCGCTCGGCCCGGTGTTCTCGGTCGAGGTGCTCGGCGCCGGTCCGGCGGGCTTCGGCGTCTTCCTCTTCGCGCTCGGCTTCGGGATGGCCGTCGGCGTCGGGCTCATCTCCGCGGTCCAGAAGCGCCTGCCACGCGATCGGGTCTTCGTGGTCAGCGTCGTGGGCTCCGGCGCAGCGCTCCTCGTCGTCGCCTGCATGTCGACGGTGACGCCCGCCGTGCTGGCGGTCGGGGTGATGGGGATGTTCGCTGGGTCGATCTACGTCACCGGCTTCACGCTGCTGCAGGAGCACACCCCCGACGACATGCGCGGTCGGGCGTTCAGCGCCCTCTACACGCTGGTGCGCATGTGCGTGCTGCTGTCGCTGGTGCTCGGCCCGATGCTGTCGGGGCTGCTCGGCGGCATCACCGAGGCCCTGTTCGACGAGCACATCGAGGTGGCGGGGCTGTCGATCTTCGTACCGGGCGTGCGCGTCGCCATCGGACTGGCCGCGCTCATCATCATCGGTGCCGGCCTGTTCTCTGCGAAGTCGCTGGGCGCGGCCGATGGACGCGGCGCTCGGGAGGTGTTCCGCAAGACCAATGGCAACGGCGATACCAACGGCCATGCCAACGGCGAGGCCGGCGGAGCGGTCGGCAGCGGCGTCGCCGACGCGGCCGCGCCGTCATCGGACGCCGCAGGAGACCCGCCGCGGTGAGCAATCACCTGATCGCCTTCGAGGGGGGCGAGGCGTGCGGGAAGTCCACCCAGGCGCGCCTGCTCGCGGACGACCTCGGAGCGGTGCTGACACGCGAGCCGGGCGGCACCGACATCGGTGCCGCGATCCGGTCGCTGCTGCTGGACCCTGCAACCACCGGACTCGCTGGGCGCGCCGAGGCGCTGCTCATGCTCGCGGACCGGGCGCAGCACGTCACCGAGGTGGTCGAGCCGGCGCTAGCGGCTGGGCGCCACGTCGTGACCGACCGGTTCTCCGGCTCGACCATCGCCTACCAGGGCCACGCCCGCGGGCTCGGGGCTCACGAGATCGCCGAGCTCTGCACGTGGGCGACCGGGGGGCGGTGGCCAGACCTGGTCGTGCTGCTCGAGGTGCCGCTGATCGAGGCCCGTCGTCGCCTCGGTGGTGCGCACGATCGCCTCGAGGCCGAGCCAGACGCGTTCCACGACGCGGTCGCCGCCGGGTTCCGGTCGCAGGCCGAGTCCGATCCAGACCGGTGGGTGGTGCTCGACGGCACTCGAGCGGTCGACGACCTCGCGGTCGAGGTCCGCGCCGCGGTGCGCGAGCGCCTGGGCTGCTAGAACCCCGGGCGTGGGCACCACCGACACCGACCCCCCTCCCCTCGCCGGCGGTGCGGGGGCCGTCGATGTCTGGGCGGACGTCGTCGGTCAGGTCGCGGCGGTGGGGCTGCTGCGCTCGCTCGCTGAGCGGCCGGTGCACGCCTACCTCCTCGTCGGTCCGCACGGCAGCGGCAAGCGCGCCACGGCGCGCGCCTTCGCTGCCACGTTGCTGGCCCAGGTCGCGGCCGATCCCGAGCGCGCCGCACGCCTGGCGCTGTCAGGCCGGCACCCGGATCTGATCGAGATCGTGCCCGAGGGCACCACCTTGCGTGGCGGTCAGCAGGCCGACACCGAGGTCAGCACCATGCTGCGCGAGGCGTCCATGAGCCCGGTGGAGGCGGGCCGCAAGGTGCTGGTGGTCGACCAGGTCCACACCGCCAACCCCGAAGCCGTGGGCCGGATGCTCAAGTCGATCGAGGAGCCGACGGCGTCGGTGGTGTGGGTGCTGCTCTCGGAGGAGGTGCCCACCCACCAGGTGACGATCGCCTCGCGCTGCGTGCGCGTCGACCTCCACCCCGTTCCCCGCCAGGCGGTCGCCGATCGTCTCGTCGCCGAGGGCATCGCTCCGGACCGGGCGGGGGTCGCCGCCGGTGCCGCAGCGGGAGATCTGGAGCGGGCGCGGCTGCTGGCGCTCGACGATCTCCTCGTCGAGCGCACCGCGTTCTGGGGGGCGCTGCCCGAACGGCTCGATGGCACCGGGGCGCGGGCCATGGAGCTCGTCGATGAGGTGCTCTCGCGCACCGGCGAGGTGCTGGCGCCGCTCGAGGCGCGCCAAGCGGTCGAAGCCGCAGCGCTGACCGACGTCGAGGAGGAGTACGGGCAGCGGGCGGGGGAGCGGCGTCGCCTCACGGAGCGCCACAAGCGCGAGGCGCGCCTGCTCAGGACCGACGAGCTCGTGCACGGCCTGGCGATGATCGCCGGGCGCTACCGGGAGGCGATCACCGAGCCAGACGTGCCCGCGTCGACCAAGGAGCTGGTGGACGCGATGGCTCGCGTCACCGAGGCGTCGCGCGAGCTGGTCGTGCGCAACGCCAACGAGCGGCTGCTGCTCATCGCCCTGCTGCTCCAGCTCCCGCCGCTCAGCACCAGCTGACGACACCCCGGACCCCACCCCAGATCGTTCTGGGTAGCGGGGGCCTGGACACCTCAGGCTCCGGCCACCCGGTCCGCGTGGTGGGGCGAGCCAGGTGGGAGCTACCAGACCGGGCGGGCGTCGAGCATGGCGGTCATCTCGTCGGCCGGCAGCGGCTTGGCGAAGTGGAAGCCCTGCGCCCAGTGGCAGTCGAGCAGCCGGAGGCCGGCGAGCTGGTGGGCCTCCTCGACCCCCTCGGCCAGCACCATGAGATCGAGCTCGGTGGCGAGGTGCAGCACTGCGGTGACGATCGCCGAGCCGGTGCCGTCGGCTTGCAGGCGGCTCACGAAGGCTCGGTCGATCTTGACGACGTCGACGGGCAGCTGGTCGAGGTACGAC
Organism: Acidimicrobiales bacterium; assembly: GCA_038206295.1. Lineage (GTDB taxonomy): Bacteria > Actinomycetota > Acidimicrobiia > Acidimicrobiales > JBBRAZ01 > JBBRAZ01. The sequence goes on along the minus strand of JBBRAZ010000025.1, from coordinate 37,478 downwards.
AGCGACGAGTAGCCGGTGCCGAAGTCGTCGATCGCGAGCCGCACGCCGAGCTCCTTCAGCTCGTGCAGGCGGGCGAGGATGTGGTCGGTGTTGTCGATGAGCAGCGACTCGGTCAGCTCGAGGATGAGGTGCTGCGGATCCCAGCGGTGTCGCTGCAGGGCGCGCGCCACGCTGTCGACGAGGTCGGGTGCGGTCAGCTGGCGGGCGGACAGGTTCACCGACAGCGTCATCGGCCCATCGCCGTTGCCACGCTCGGCCCACGTGCTCGCCTGGTGGAGGGACTCCTCGAGCACCCAGCGCCCCATGCGGGTGATGAGGCCGGTCTCCTCGGCCACGGGGATGAACTCGACGGGGCCCACCAGCCCGCGGGTCGGGTGGAACCAGCGCAGCAGCGCCTCGGCGCCGAAGATCTTCCCGGTGCGCAGGTCGATCTTGGGCTGGTAGAAGACCGCGAGCTCGCCGCGCTCGATGGCCAGGCGGAGGTCGCGCTCGGTGTCGAGGCGGTGCCGAGCGCGGGTGCGCAGGTCGTCGTCGAACATCTCGATCGTGTTGCGCCCGTTCTCCTTCGCCAGCACGAGGGCGACGTCAGCGTTCTGCAGCAGCGTGTTCGCCTCCTCCTCGCCCGTGGAGATGGCGACGCCGACGCTGGCGGTGATCACCACCTCGCCGCCCTCGACCGGGAACGGCTCGCTGAGCGCCAGCTCCATGCGATTGGTGATGGGCCGGATGTCGCGCTCGTCGATGACGTCCTCGAGCACGACGACGAACTCGTCGCCCTCGAAGCGCCCGACCGTGTCGCCGGGCCGCACGAGGGTTCGCAGCCGCTCGCCGAAGGCGATCATGAGCTGATCGCCGACGGTGTGGCCGAGGCTGTCGTTGATGAGCTTGAAGCGGTCGAGGTCGAGGAACATGACCGCAACGCTCGTGCCGCGTGGGCCGGAGCGATCCAGCGCGTCGGTGAGGTGGCGCAGCAGGTTCGTGCGGTTCGGCAGCCCGGTGAGCACGTCGTGCAGGGAGTGGTGCGACATCTCCGCCTCGGACCGTGCTCGCTCGATCGCGATGTCGGCGAGGCGGACCGCGACGTCTGCGACGCGCCGCTCATGGCGGCTCGGCTCCCGGGCGGTCTCGAACCACGTGGCGAACGCACCGATCGGTGCTCCGGCGTCGCTGGGGAGGATGGGGATGGCCCAACCGGCACGCAGCCCGCAGGATTCCAGCACCGAGCGGCACTCGGCGCAGCGCTGATCGGAGCTGATGTCGCCGACGACCACCGGCTGGCCTGACGACAGGGCATCGCCCAGCACGCCGAAGCGCTGCGGCGCGTCGTCGCCCGCCAGGGCGTCGGCCAGCTCGTCGGGGAGGTCGCCGGCGGCGACGACCATGCGGTCGCCGTCGAGGAGCAGCAGCGCGCTGGTGGCGCCGGTGCTGTGCTCGCCCACCATCGCCACGATGGCATCGAGCACCTCGTCGAGCTCGCTGCTGCGTGCGATCAGCTCGAGCACCGATGCTTGATCCGCAAGGAGCGCCTCGTTGCGCTTGTGGCTCGACACGTCGTTGGCGGTGAGCACGATGCCGCCGATGTCCGGGTCCTCGGAGTGGTTCACCGCGGTGACCTGGATCCACGCCCAGCCCCGCGTCAGATCGAGGATGCGGAACAGCTGGCGGTGCTCGATGCCGTGGGTCGTGGTGATGAGCTGCAGGAACTCGAGGGCGGCGGCCTGGTCGGCGGGGTGCAGCAGCGGTGCGATGTCCTCGAACCCGATACGGCTCGGCGCCTCCGCGCCGCCGCTGGCTCCCGAGCCGGTGCCGCCGAAGACGGTGCTCGCGAGCACCCGGCCCGTGGGGTCGATGACGGCGACGACCTCGCGGAGGTTGTCGACCATCTTGCGGAAGCGGCGATCGTTGGCGAGCAGGCGGCGCTCGGCGGCCACGCGGTCGCTGACGTCGATGCCGAACGCGACGATCGCCTCGACGGTGCCGTCGATGCCTCGTCGCGCGACCGCGGAGGTGAGCACATCGATGCCGTGGCCGTCGCGGTGGCGAGCTGCGAGCGGTGCGCTGGTGATCTCCTCGCCGGCGATGAGGCGCTGGAGCTGGTGGCCGAGCTCGGCATCGATCTCCTCGGGCAGGATGGGCAGCGGCTGACCGATGATCTCGGCTGCCGCCCAGCCGAACATGGTCTCCGCCGCCGGGTTCCAGGTCTGCACGATCCCCTCGGTGCTCACCGAGAGGATGGCGACCGGAGCGTGCTCGACGAGGTGGGTCATCGACGAGCTCGAGCTCTTGAGGTCCTGCACGAGCTGAATCTGGTGGGTGACCTCCTCGAACACAGAGACCGCGTGCGCCGGCGAGCCGTCGCCGTCGGTGATGACGGTGGTCTCCACCGCGAGCCAGCGACCGCGGCCGTCGGGGTGGGAGTAGTAGTAGTGCTCGCGTGCCGCGTTGAACTGGTTCTCGCGAGCGGCGCGGAGCTGGCCGTCGGCCCTGGCCTGGTCCTCGCCGTCGAGGAGCTCGAGCCCGTTGGCGCCGAGCAGCCGCTCGCGCGGCACGCCCAGGAGCGTGCACGCGGCCTCGTTGACCTGGGTGATCGTGCCGTAGAGGTCGGACGCGATCATGCCCAGGGACGGCGTCTCGTACACCGTCGGCACGGCGTCGCCAGCACCCATGTCGATGATCGTCCCCATCGGGATCCCCCCGTCGGTGCGCTCGCCCGCTACACCGACGGGTTCAGAGTAGGCGTCGTTTCCGTAGCGTGCTCCCACGAACGCACAGCGTGAGATCGACACGCGCCAAGGGTGAGCGGGCTGGACCGGTCGAGATCGGGCTTCGGGGCGATGCTGGCCTCCTGCTACCGTCGGCGCCCACGCCCGAGTAGCTCAGTCGGTAGAGCGGCTCACTCGTAATGAGCAGGTCAGGAGTTCGATTCTCCTCTCGGGCTCCACCGAACTTGCAGGTCAGCTGCCTGCGGGCCGGGGTCGGCACGGAGTGCGCACCGCCGTCATCGCACGCGCATCGCGCATCCGTTTGCTCGGTACGTCGCCTCGCTCCGTCACGACCTGGCGCTCGACGGATCGACCCCGTCGCAGGTGATGCTGGTCGCCCACACCATCGCGAGGTCGTCCGGTTGGACGGGGCCCAGCTCAGTCGGGTCGCCCACAGGAACCAGCGCAGCGCCATCGAAGCGGAAGTCGGTGCGGACCACGTCCCACTCGAAGGGTTCGACCGCCGGAGGCTGGTCGATCCGCTCCGCTTCGTACTTGCTCACGAGGTGTGCACCGCTCTCGTCTTGCCAGCAGCGGATGCCATCGGCGAGCCGAGCTCGCCGACTCACGTGGTTCGGGATCCTGCCCTCGATGTCGAAGGTGACCTCCCTGACGCTGCAATCACCGACGACGAGGAAGCCGACGATCGTGCCGACGCCTGACCCGCCGTAGTCGACCACGACCTCGTCCGTGCCGTCGCCGTCGAGGTCCGTGACACCGAGGACCGTCATCGCGCCAGTCGTCGACTGGACGAGACCGAGCTCGATCGCCGTTGCGACCCCATCGCGGACCCCACCCCTCGCGATCCACCTGCCCGACGACGCGTACACGGCGACGCGGTCCGCAGCGCCGTCCCCGTCGAAGTCGCCAGACGCCTTCGACGTGAGGGTGCCTCCGATGGGCAGGTCCGAACTGCACGCCACGTCGGACGCATCGCCGGTGGAGGTAGACCGCTCCTCGGAGCTGCCAATGGATGCTGTGAACACCAGCAGAGCGATGGAGACCGCGATCGTGGAGAACCAGGCGCGCAGCATCGGCGGCCGGATCCGCAGCTTCTCTCGGTCGTAGAGGCCCACGTCCGCCTGGGCGGCTACGCCGATTACGATCAACAGCACGAACATCTGCTGGGCAAGCAGCAACGCCGCCTCGTGCGTGTGGTGGCGTGACGCCAGGAAGACGTAGAGGGAGACTGCGGCCCAGATGGATCCTCCGACGATCCGGAGCACGACCCTGGGCTTCACGATCGGTCTCGTCGACCTGGAACGGTGAGCGTGCTCCCCGGAGCGGATCTACTCGCAGGGCATCGGCGGCCGGTGCTGCTCGCACTCGTCGGCGACATCGGTGTGCCCACGCCCATCACGTGTCGATGCTGCTGGCGCTGAGCTCCACGGGGCCAGGCTACGCGCAGGGCTGTGGCGCCTCCTGGCCCGCGACTGCGGTCAGTGCTGGTTCGTCGGCCATCACTCCATCGCACATCCATCGCACATCCGACGGCGTTCACCCGGGTCCGAGGGTGTCCTTGCACCAGTGTTTCCCTGGCGATTCGTCCCCATCGGTCCGCCGGTGTCCGGTCCGGGCGTCCTCGTAATGAGCAGGTCAGGAGTTCGATTCTCCTCTCGGGCTCCACCGAACATGCAGGTCAGCGGCCTGCGGGCCGGGGCTGGCAGGCGGTTGCGCATCGCATCGACGACGCGGTCGATCACGGCGCGAGACTCCGGCGTGGCAGGACGCGCGGACGTGCTTCGGTTGACGGCGACGGTGCGCACCTGGGTCGCCATCTGGGTTGCCTCGTTCGGATTCCCAGTCGCCGTCGCAGCGCTGTGGATGGCGAATTGGCCTGGGTCGGATGTCGTCACTCGCCTCGTGCTGTGCTTCGCCGCTGTCGTGGTCGTGGCCGGTGGTGCTGCTCTACTGACGGCACCCGTCACGATGACGGTCGACGTGCGAGACCAGTCGGTGGCATGGCGCGGTGTACTCGGGCGTGGGAAGCACTCGACGCTCGATCGCGTGATCGCGATTCGCAAGAAGGAGGACTTCGCCTGGGTTCGCTTCGAGGGCTGCCCGCTGGCTCTGTTCCACTTCGGTGTGCGCTCCTCCGTCTCCCTCGACTCCTTCCTGCGGGCGATGGCTGCGGCGTCCCGACTTGCAGCGTCGATCGACGCCCACACCTCTCGCTCGCGCCGGTGGACCGGCCCGGATGCCTGGCGGTTGGAGACTGACACTGGGCACCCTGGCCGGGATGAGCCTGACGTACCATCGGGCGCGTGATCGACTTGCCAGCCACCGAGATCGAACGGCTCTGCCGTCGTTTCGGCGTGTCGCGCCTCGCCCTGTTCGGCTCGGCGGTGACCCCGGATTTCGACCCCGAGCACAGCGATCTCGACGTGTTGGTGGAGTTCGCCGACGATGTCGATGATCTCTTCGATGCCTACTTCGGTCTCCGTGAGGCGTTAGCGGACCTCGCGGGTCGGCCCATCGATCTCGTCATGGCCTCGGCGGTGAAGAACCCCTTCGTCGCTCGCAGCATCGCGGAGACCCGCCAGGATCTCTATGCCGCGTGACGCTCGGGCGTTTGTCTGGGACGCCCGGCAGGCGATCGGGCGCATCCAGTCGTTCGTCGGGGGCAAGACCTGGGATGACTACCAGGCCGACGTCCTGCTGCGCTCGGCAGTCGAGCGACAGTTCGAGATCGTCGGCGAGGCGTTGAACCGGCTGTCGAAGGAGGATCCGGCCGCAGCGGAGCGGATCCCCGACCTGCGCCGCATCGTGGCCTTCCGCAACATCCTCATCCACGGCTACGCCATGGTCGACGACCGCATCGTGTGGGAGGTCGTCACGACCAGACTCGAAGGGCTTGACGCGATCTTGGCGGCCAGATGGGCGGACACCACTGACGAGTGATGCCTGCATCCATGAGGCTGGTCCGCCATCGCGCGTTCATCGCGCGTCCGGGTTCGTCCGGGGGTGTCCACGGTCGTCCGGGCACCTGCGCTGACCTGCCATGTTCGTCCGTGGTCGTCCATCGCGTCCGGGCCGCGGCTCACTCGTGATGAGCAGGTCAGGAGTTCGATTCTCCTCTCGGGCTCCAATGAACATGCAGGCCGGGGGCCCGTCCCGTCCAGTGCCTCCACGAGCACAGCGTGATGAGGCACATCGGGAGGCGCGGCCAATGCACGGTGGGCAGAATGTCGCCATGGATCTCAGCCACCCCGCTCGCCCGTCCGCCCGCGCCCTGGTCGCGCTCCTCCTCGCCGTCGGCGTGCTGCTCGGCGCATGCGGCAGCGACGACCAGACGACCGATGCCGGCGACACGACAGCCGCCCCGGACTCGACGTCGACGTCGACGACCCTGGACCTCGACGCGTCGAGCCCCGTCGCGCTGGAGGCGGCTGCAGTCGACTTCGGGAACACCTTCCTCCAGAGCGATACCGAGGCGCTGCGCGCCCTGATGACCGAGCGCTGCCAGGAGATCATGACGACCGCCAGGACCGATGTGATGCTGCGTCTCGTGCTCGGCGCCATGGAGCGCCAGCAGAGCGTCGACACCAGCGACGTCGTGGTGGAGAGCGCGCTCTCCGGTGACGTCGAAGGCACCCACGGGGAGGCGGCCCTCGTGCTCAACGCGTCGGCGTTCGAGGATCCGGACTTCGCGTTCCTCCAGATGCAGCCCTACGTCCTCGAGGACGGGCAGTGGCGCTTCGACGGCTGCGACACCCTGAAGGTGGACCTCGGCAACCAGTAAGCCGGCCGCGCCCCGCCGGTGGGGGCGCGGAGCCTGAGCACTAGCCTGGCGCCATGGCAGACCAGGCGACCTTCGCCGACGCGGCGATGCCGCTGATGAGCTCGCTGTACTCCGCTGCGCTGCGAATGACGCGCAACCCCGCCGATGCCGAGGACCTCGTCCAGGAGGCCTACCTCAAGGCGTACCGCGGCTACGGCGGCTTCACCGAGGGCACCAACCTCAAGGCGTGGATGTACCGCATCCTCACCAACTCCTACATCAACCGCTACCGCGCGAAGCAGCGGCGCCCGGACGAGCAGGAGCTCGATGAGGGCGAGGACCTCTACCTCTACCGCCGCCTCGGCGGGCTCGAGGCCGTCGCTGCGGGCCGCAGCGCCGAGGACGAGCTCCTCGAGTCGCTGACCGATGACGCGGTGAAGCACGCGGTGGAGGCCCTTCCCGAGCAGTACCGGATGGCCGTGCTGCTCGCGGATGTGGAGGGCTTCCACTACAAGGAGATCGCCGAGATCCTCGACATCCCGATCGGCACCGTGATGAGTCGACTGCACCGGGGAAGAAAGGCGCTCCAGCGGGAGTTGTTCGAGTACGCGACCGCGAACGGGGTCCTGCGACGTGATCCGGTCGCAGCTGCGGTGGCCGACGGAGGCGCTGATGATGGGTGAGCACAGCGAGGGCATGAAGCGCGACTGCGCCGAGGCGCTGCTCGACCTCTCCACCTACATCGATGGCGAGCTGACCGACGACAAGCGCGAGCACATCCGCACCCACCTCGACGACTGTCCGCCCTGCTACGACGCCTACGGCTTCGAGACCGAGCTGCGCACCGTCATCTCGCACCGATGCCAGGATCAGGTGCCAGACGAGCTCCGGCGGCGCATCGCGGATGCGATCGCCGGCCTCGACCCCGCCGCGCCGACCGAGGGCTGAGCCGGTCGGTCTTCAGCGCCCAGCCAGCGTGCGGAGCTCGGGCACCAGCCACCGCCACACCGCAGCTGCGCCCTCGGGGGTGAAGTGGATGGAGTCCCGGTAGAGCGGCACGCCGTCGAGCTCTGCGACGTGGCGACCGCCGGGGCACACCGCCCCGTTGAGATCGACCAGCGTCATGTCCGTGCCCTCGACCGCCTCCGCGGCGAGCTCGTTGAGGTGCACGATGCGCGCGGGGTCGTCGCGCTGGGGGACCGGGCCGCCCTCGAAGCAGTGCACGGTGAGGAGCGCCACCGGGGTGTCGCCCGCGCCGAGTCGCTCGCCGGTGGCTCGCAGCGCATCGATGGCGTGGCGATCCCACGCCTCGCTTCCCCACGGCAGGGTCTCGCCGTCGACGATCAGGTCGAACACCTCGTAGGAGCCCCACTCGATCGCCACGACGTCGGGCGCCCCCTCGCGCAGCGCCCTTCCCCACTCCTCCTCGCGCAACGGCTCGCAGGCACCCGGTCGGGTCGCGATCGTGTTCGCCAGGCGTCGTGACGCCCACGTATCGCCCTTGGGGATGATCGAGGTCCCGGGCACGATGCCGCACCCGGCGATCGCCGCGTTGGTGAGTGCGACGCCGTCGAGGCCGCTGGGCAGGTCCTTGCCGAGCTCGCGCCCCACCGAGCTGCCGACCAGCAGCACGCGCAGGTCCCCCTGCTCGCCCCGGTCCACGACCGCACCGACCTCGTCGTCGTCGCCACCGACGGTCCCCGCCAGCGCGAGCACCGCGGTCACGACGATCGCACCGCAGGTGAGCACCACCGGCCGCACGCGCGACCAGGGTGGCTTGCGGAGCCTCCCCATCCTGATCGGCAGCTCCACCAGCTCGTAGGACGCCACCGACACCGCCGCGGTGAGCACCAGGCGCGCAGCCAACAGTGCGGGGCCGTCGGTGCCGAGCCGGTCTGCGTCGACGGCGACGTACACCGGCCAGTGCCAGAGGTAGAGGCCGTACGAGAGGCGTCCGATGGTCGGCAGCGGCTCCGACGACAGGAGGCGGCCGACCCAGCGCTGCGGATCGAGGACCGACCCGGCGACGAGCAGGCACCCGGCGAGCGCCACGGCGAGGAAGCCACCGCGGTACAGCCACTCGTCGTCGTCAGCGGCGAACGCCACCACCACGAGGACCGCGACGAGCCCCTGGACGCCGAGGATGCCGGCGGAGCGACGGATCGACGGGCTCACCTCCCTGTTGTGCAGCAGCAGCGCGAGCGCAGCGCCGGCGAGCAGCGTCTGCGCCCGGGTGTCGGTCCCGTAGTACACGCGTGACGGATCACCGATCGGGTCGAACCACACCGCCATCAGCACGGCCGAGCCGACGGCGGCCAGCGCCACCACCGGCGTCCACACGTCGCTGCGCCCACCTGTGAGGCGGAGCATCCCCGACAGCGCCAGCGGCCACAGGAGGTACCACTGCTCCTCGATGGCGAGCGACCACACGTGACGCAGCGGCGACGGATCGGCGAACGCGGCGAAGTACGACTGGTCGCTGAAGATGAGGTGCCAGTTCTGGACGTAGAACAGCGACGCGAGGAGATCGCCGCGCAGCGATGGCAGCGACGACGCCTCGACGGCGAGCGCCGCGTACGCGGCGACCGCCACCAGCACGAGCAGCAGCGCTGGCAGCAGGCGACGAAGGCGCCGCGCCCAGAACGCCGGGACGGCGATGCCGCCGTGGTTCGCGTGCTCGCGCAGCAGCAGGGTGGTGACGAGGTAGCCGCTGAGCGCGAAGAAGAGGTCGACGCCCAAGAAGCCGCCTCCGGCGATCGCGACGTCTGCGTGGTACAGCAGCACCGAGACCACCGCCACGGCGCGGATGCCGTCGAGCGCTGGCTGGTAGTGGAGGTGGGGGCTGGCGGAGGCCTGGCCGATCCTCATGCGGGCCACGCCCGACGGGGTCGCATCGGCCGCAGGGTAGTGCGGGGCCCGGCTGGGGTCGGTGGCGGACCGCGCCCTACACTGGCGCGCATGCAGCCCGTGCTCGCCGTCATCTGGCACTACTGGCTCGCCGTCGCGCTGTTCGTGCCCGGCGTGCTGCTCATCTTCGCCATCATCGGTGGCTACCTGAAGAAGGTCGTGGCTCCCCGCTTCGAGCCTGAGCCCGAGTCCTGAGGTCGTGGCCGGCCCCGTCGACTGGGGGCTCGCGGAGCGGATCGCGATCCTGGTGTCCGGCTCCGATCCGTTCGCCCGCTCGTACCACTTCGCCTCGCTGGGCCCCGACCTGATCGAGTGCACCGAGCGCGCTGAGGCGCTCGTGGCCGCCGAGACGGGGCTCCACTCGCTCGCCGGGCCCGCCCGGGCGCGCGTCACCGATCGCGCCGGGTGGATCCGCGCCAACGTGGCGTCGTTCCAGCGCCTGCTCCGCCCGCTGCTCGACAAGCTCGACGACCGCGTCGGCGGCGGTCCGCTCGCCCCCATCGCACGGCGCGCGGCGGGCCTCGAGCTCGGCCTGGTGCTCGGCTGGATGTCGACGCGGGTGCTGGGGCAGTACGACCTCCTCGTCATCGAGGAGGAGTCGCCGCACGAGCAGGACATCGTCTACTACGTCGGACCGAACATCCTCGCCCTCGAGAAGGCGTTCGCGTTCCCCCCCAAGCAGTTCCGCCAGTGGATCGCGCTGCACGAGGTGACCCACCGCGCGCAGTTCACCGGCGTGCCGTGGCTTCGGCCGCACTTCCTCGGCCTCGTCGAGCAGCTGCTCGACGCGATCGACCCCGACCCCGAGCAGCTCATCGACGGGTTGCGCCGTGCAGCGGGGTCGCTGCGCAGCGGGAGCAGCGACAGCGACGAGGCCGCCGGCGGCGGTGGTGGCGGACTCGTCGGCATGCTCGCCACCCCGGCGCAGCAGGAGGTGCTCGCGAGCCTCAGCGGCCTCATGAGCCTGCTCGAGGGGCACGGCGACGTCACCATGGATCGTGCCGGCGAGGACCTCGTGCCGAGCGCGGCACGCTTCGGTCGCGTGCTGCGCCAGCGGCGGACGCAGGCCAGGGGCATCGCCAAGATCATGCAGCGGCTCATCGGCCTCGAGGCGAAGCTCGCCCAGTACGAGCAGGGCGAGCGGTTCATCGCCGCTGTCGAGGCCGATGGCGGCCCCGCGCTGCTGGCACGGGTGTGGGAGGACGCGAGCCACCTCCCGAGCATCGAGGAGATCCGCGCCCCCGCCGACTGGGTGGAGCGCATGCGGGCGGTCGGGCCAGCGGCGTAGCGGTGGACCTCGACGCGGTGCTGGCGCGCTGCACGTTCCCGACGGTGGGTGCTGCGGTGCGCTGCGGTGTGTCCGGGGGCGCCGACTCGCTTGCGCTGCTCGTGCTCGCGGTGCACGCCGGTTGCGAGGTGACCGCGATCCACGTCGACCACGGCCTGCGCACCGGCGGAGCTGATGAAGCCGACGCCGTCCGCCGGGTGGCCGAATCTCTGGGCGCCGCCTTCGTAGCCGTCGCCGTGGATGTGGACGCGGGACCGAACCTCGAGGCGCGCGCCCGGCGTGCTCGCCACGACGTGCTCGGCCCCGACGTGCTCCTCGGCCACACGATGGACGACCAGGCCGAGACGGTCCTGTTGGCCCTGCTGCGCGGTGCGGCGCTCGACGGCCTCGCCGGCATGGTGTCCGATCGCCGGCCGCTGCTCGGGCTGCGACGCAGCGAGACCGAGGCCGTGTGCGCGTCGCTCGGACTCGAGCCGCTGGACGACCCGAGCAACGCCGATCCCGCCTTCCGGCGCAACCGCGTGCGCCACGAGGTGCTCCCGGTGCTGGCCGAGGTCGCCGAGCGCGACGTCGTGCCGGTCATCGCCCGGCAGGCAGCCCTGCTGCGCTCCGTCGCCGAGCACCTCGATGCTGAGGCGGCAGTCGTCGATCCGACCGACACCCGCGCCGCGCGCACCGTGCCCGACGCCGTGCTGCGCACCGCTCTGCGGCGGTGGCTGCGCACCACCTCGTCCGAGCACCACCCGCCGGACGCGGCGACGCTCGAGCGGGTGCTCGCTGTCGTGCGTGGCGACGCGGTCGGCACCGAGCTCGCCGGTGGTGTGCGGCTGCGGCGCCACGACGGTCGCCTGCACCTCGAGGGGTGACGAACCGGTAGCGTGCGCGAGGCATGGGCGCACCCGACGAGTCGAGCACGACGAGCTGCACCGCCACCGACCCCTGCATCGGTGCGGAGGTCCTGTCGGAGGGCGCGATCGCGCAGCGCATCGCGGAGCTCGGCGCGCAGATCACCGCCGACTACGACGGACGTGATCCGCTGCTGGTGGGCGTGCTCAAGGGAGCGTTCGTCTTCCTCAGCGATCTGGTGCGCTGCATCGACCTGCCGCTCGAGCTCGACTTCATGGCCGTGTCGTCGTACGGATCCGCGACCAAGACCAGCGGCGTCGTGCGCATCGTGAAGGACCTCGACCTCGATCTCACCGGACGAGACGTCCTGCTGGTGGAGGACATCGTCGATACCGGCCTCACCCTCAACTACCTCCGCAAGAACCTGGTCGCTCGCGGTCCCGCCAGCCTCGAGGTGTGCGCGCTGCTGCAGCGCGACGGCCAGCAGCGCGTCGACCCCGACGTGCGCTACGTCGGCTTCCACATCCCCGAAGACTTCGTCATCGGCTACGGCCTCGATGTGGCTGAGCGCTACCGGGATCTGCGAGCCATCCACCGCTACGAGGGATGACGGCGCTCGCACGCCGGTACCCTCCGAACCCGTGAACCGTCCGTCCCCTCGGCTCCTGGCCGCGCTCGGTGCCGCAGTCGTCGTCGGCGCGATCGCCGCATCCACCATGGTGGGCGGTGCGGACCCCGAGGAGCTCACCCTCGACGAGCTCGAGGGCGCCGTGGCCGAAGGCGACGTCGACACCGCCGTCTTGCACGATCGCAGCAGCTCGGTCACCGGCGAGCTCGACGACGGCACCGAGTACCGCGCTACCTATCCCGACGAGTACGCGGACGAGCTCACCGCCCTGCTGCTCTCCGCAGACGTCGAGATCGAGGTCGACTCGGAGGCCACGTCGCTGTGGGAGGAGCTCCTGCTCCAGCTCCTCCCGATCCTGATCGTCGTCGGCGTCTTCCTCTGGTACCTGACGACGATGCAGGGCGGTCGGATGAAGGGCTTCGGCCGCGACCCGCGGGCGCGCGACAAGGGTCACGTCAACGTGACCTTCGCTGATGTCGCCGGGTGCGACGAGGCGGTCGAGGAGCTGCAGGAGATCAAGGCGTTCCTCCTGGATCCGGCGCGCTTCGCCGCCATGGGCGCTCGCATCCCGCGTGGCGTCCTGCTCGTCGGGCCGCCGGGCACCGGAAAGACGCTACTGGCGCGCGCCGTGGCCGGCGAGGCCGATGCCCCGTTCTTCTCGCTGTCGGGATCTGACTTCGTCGAGATGTTCGTCGGCGTCGGTGCCAGTCGCGTCCGACAGCTGTTCAAGCAGGCCAAGGCGGCGGCACCGGCGATCATCTTCGTGGACGAGATCGACGCCGTCGGGCGGCATCGCGGCGCGGGGCTCGGCGGCGGCCACGACGAGCGCGAGCAGACCCTCAACCAGCTCCTGGTGGAGATGGACGGGTTCAGCCCCGACAGCGGCGTCATCCTCGTCGCGGCCACGAACCGCCCCGACATCCTGGATCCGGCGCTCCTGCGGCCCGGTCGCTTCGACCGCCAGATCGTGGTGGATGCGCCGGACCTCGAGGGCCGGAGAGCGATCCTCGATGTGCACGCGAAGGGCAAGCCGATGGGGGCCGACGTCGACCTCGCCGTGCTGGCGCGCCGCACGCCTGGGTTCACCGGCGCGGATCTGGCCAACCTCATGAACGAGGCAGCGCTGCTCGCGGCGCGGCGAGGGCTGCAGCTCATCGGGCGCGCCGAGGTGGACGAGGCCATCGATCGGGTGCTCGCCGGTCCGGAGCGCCGCAGCCGGGTCATGTCGGAGCACGAACGCCGCGTCACCGCGTACCACGAGTCCGGCCACGCGCTCGTAGGCCACGCGCTGCTGCACAGCGATCCGATCCACAAGGTGTCGATCGTCGCTCGCGGGCGTGCGCTGGGGTGGACGCAGTCGTTGCCGGCGGAGGATCGGCACCTGCGCACCCGCAACGAGCTCCTCGACCGCTTGGCGATGCTCCTCGGTGGGCGCGCTGCGGAGTCTCTGATCTTCGATGAGCGCACCACCGGCGCCGGCGACGACATCCGTCAGGCCACCGAGATCGCCCGCGCCATGGTCACCGAGTGGGGCATGAGCGACGCCGTCGGTCCCCGTCAGCTCGGTCACGGCGGCGGCGCGGTCTTCCTCGGGCGCGAGGTCGGCGGCGACCCTGCGCTGTCGCCCGAGCTCGCCGGACGCGTCGATGCCGAGGTCGATCGCCTGCTGGGCGAGGCCGCGAGCCGAGCCACCGGGGTGCTGACCGAGCACCGCGGCGCGCTCGACGCACTTGCTGCTGCGCTGCTGGAGCACGAGACGCTGGCCGAGGAGCAGCTCGAAGCCCTGCTCGCCGCCGCGACGCACCGAGCAGCAGCGCCAGCACCGCCTGCGGATGGAGGAGCGCCATGACCGACGACACCCCCAGCGGTCCGCTCGGTCCGGTCGACCGCCCGCGCATCGAAGCCGCGGTGATCGAGATCCTGCGAGCCATCGGCGAGGACCCCGATCGCGATGGCCTCCAGCAGACGCCGGCGCGCGTGGCGCGCATGTACGAGGAGGTGTTCAGCGGGTTGCGAGAGTCGCCCGACCACCACCTCCAGGTCACCTTCGAGGCCGGCCACGACGAGATGGTGATGGTGCGCGACATCGCGCTGACCTCGATGTGCGAGCACCACCTGGTGCCGTTCATCGGGCGGGCGCACGTGGCGTACATCCCGGGGTCCGATGGTCGGATCACCGGGCTGTCCAAGCTCGCCCGGCTGGTCGATGCCTACGCCAAGCGCCCGCAGGTGCAGGAGCGCCTCACGGGGCAGATCGCAGACGAGATCGAGCGGACGCTGCTGCCCCGGGGCGTGCTGGTGGTCATCGAGGCGGAGCACCTGTGCATGTCGATGCGCGGGGTGCGCAAGCCGGGCTCCACGACGGTGACCTCGGCGGTGCGGGGGCTGTTCAAGGAGAACGTGGCCACCCGCATGGAGGCCATGCAGTTCATCGACCGCCGCTAGCCACAATCCCCCGCCCCCGCCCCCGATGTGGGGAGAGGTGGGGCGGCGCGGGGGCCTTTCGAGGGCCGGATTTGACGGCGTCGATACCCTGGGTGGGTGCTCGCCGCAAACCTCGACGTGCCCCTCGTGATGGGCATCGTCAACGTCACCCCCGACTCGTTCAGCGACGGCGGCCGCTTCCTCGACTCCACCGCCGCGATCGCCCACGGCCGCCAGCTGCGGGCGGAGGGAGCCCACGTGCTCGACGTCGGCGGCGAGTCCACCCGCCCCGGTGCCGCGCCGGTCGGCGAGGCCACCGAGCTGGCGCGGGTCCTGCCGGTCATCGAGGCGCTCTCAGACGATGGCCCCGTCTCGATCGACACCACCAAGGCTGCGGTGGCCCGTGCCGCCGTCGCTGCCGGAGCCACCGTCATCAACGACGTCTCCGCTGCGCTGTGGCCGGTCGCCGCCGAGCTGGGCGTGGCGTGGATCGCCATGCACCGCAAGGGCACCCCGGCCGACATGCAGGCCGACCCGCGCTACGACGACGTGGTCGCGGAGGTCCGCGACCACCTCGTCGCTGCGGCCGAGACCGCGCTCGTCGCCGGCGTGCCCGAGGTCTGGATCGATCCCGGCATCGGGTTCGGCAAGACGGCGGCCCACAACTGGTCGCTCCTGCGCCACATCGACCAGCTCGTCGCCACCGGCCACCCGGTGGTGGTCGGCACGAGCCGCAAGGCCTTCCTCGGGATCGCGCTCGCTGCCAGCGACGGCGCGGCTGAGGTGGTGCCGCCCACCGACCGCCTCGAGGGCTCGCTCGCCACCGCCACCTGGGCCCTGGCGCGCGGCGTGCGCATGGTGCGCGTCCACGACGTGCTTCCGACGGTGCAGGCCGCGGCGGTGGTGGCGGCATGAACGAGCACCAGCGGCGCGCCGATCTGCAAGATCCAGATGTTCGACGACAGCAGCGAGGAGCGGCGACATGGCCGTGAAGGGCAAGTGGGCGCAGGGGATCACCCCCCGCAACTTCCGATGGATCATCAAGGATCGTCTCGCGGTGTGCGAGCGGCCCGGCGGCTACGGCGACAGCCACCGCAAGGTCCGTCGACAAGAGGAGATCATCTGGATCCGCGAGCAGGGCTTCGACTGGGTCGTGTCGCTGATCCCGTCCCCGTTCAACCTGCACAACTACGACGAGCTCGGCGTGGCGTGGAAGCACTGGCCGTTCCCTCCCGGTGAGGAGACGCAGCGTCGCCTCCGCGAGGTCTTCGCTGACCTCCGGGTGCTGCTCGATGGCGGCCAGCGGGTGCTCATCCACTCGGAGGAGCTCGGTGACCGCGTTCAGGGCCTGTGCGCCGGCTACCTGCTGTGGGCGGATCTCGTGCCATCGGGACCGCAGGCGATCTCCGTCAGCGAGAAGCTCATCAACCGCCAGCTCGGCCCTGGGGGACGCACGATCGTCTCCGCCACCGCGAAGATGACCGGCAAGCCCGAGCTGGACGGCTGACCGTGGCAGACCGCATCGAGCTGCGGGGGCTCGTGGCGCCTGCCATCTGCGGCGTGCTCCCCGAGGAGCAGGTGCGCGCCCAGCCGATCGAGGTCGACCTCGACCTGGAGGTCGACCTCGCCGCAGCTGGCGCGTCAGACGACCTCGGCGACACCGTCGATTACGGCGCGATGTGCGATCTCGTCGAGCGGGTGCTCTCCGAGACGCGCGCCGCGCTGCTCGAGCACCTCGCGGAGCGGATCGCGCAGCAGGCGCTGCTCGATCCGCGTGTGGCGCGCGTGGAGGTCGCGGTGCGCAAGCTGCGTCCACCGGTGCCGCAGCTGCTCGCCACCTCGGGCGTGCGCATCGTGCGGAGCCGCTGAGCGAGGTGCGTGCGCTGCTCGGCCTCGGGTCCAACGTGGGGGACCGGCGTGCGGTCCTGCGCGATGCGGTGGCGTCCATCGACGGCGTCGTGGCCGTGTCGCCGGTGTATGAGACCGAGCCCGTCGGTGGGCCCGCTGGCCAGCAGGACCACTTGAACCTCGTCGTCGAGCTCGACACCGAGCTCGGGCCGCGCGACCTGCTCGGCCTGTGCCACCGCCTGGAGAGCGCGGCGGGCCGGGTGCGAGATGTGCACTGGGGGCCGCGCACCCTCGACGTCGACGTCCTGTGGCACGAGTCGGGACCGGTGGACGAGCTCGACCTCATCGTGCCCCACCCGCGCATCGCCGAGCGTCGGTTCGTCCTCGCACCCATGGCGGACGTCGCCCCAGACCTGGTGGCAGCCCTCGCTCCGGCGGACTGGCAGGAGCGAGCCATCGGTCGCGTCGTGCGGGTCGGGGCCTTGGGCTGAGCTGGCAGCCGACCGGCGCCGCTACCGGTGCGCGAGGAACCGGTCGGCGATCGGGTCGCTGAAGCGGCTCAGCACCGGTCCTCCGATGGCGAGCAGCAGCACGTAGCCGGCCGCGAGCGGCGCAAGGCGATCGTCGACCTCGGCCAGCACGCCGATCTCCGCGAGCACGATCGAGAACTCGCCGCGGGTGACCAGCATGGTGCCCGCGCGCAGGCGTCCCCGCGTCGCGATGCCCGCTCGACCCGCCGCCCACCACCCCGTCCCGATCTTCGTCGCAGCGGACACGACGGCGAGCAGGACGGCCAGCGGCAGCGCGTCGGGCAGCGCGCTGGGATCGATCTGGAAGGCGAAGAACACGAAGAACGCGGCGCCAAACACGTCGCGCAGCGGCCGAAGGAGGTGCTCGACGCGGTGGCGTGCCCGACCGTTGATGGCGATGCCCACGAGGAAGGCTCCGACCGCACCCGACACCTGCGCCGCCTCGGCGCCACCGGCGACGAGCAGGGTGGCGCCCAGCACGGCGAGCAGCAGCGCCTCGGTCGGCAGCCGGTCGAGGAACGAGCTCACCGCGCCCGATGAGCGCAGCGCGACCAGCAGCACCGTGATCGCGACCGCCACCGCGCCGAGCGTCGTGAGCGCGGTGCGACCGGCACCGCCGCCCACGGCGACGCCGGCGACCAGCGGCAGGTAGGCAGCCATCACGAGGTCCTCGAACACGAGCACGGTGAGGATCGTCGGCGTCTCGCGGTTGCCGGTGCGGCCGAGCTCGTCGAGCGCCTTGGCGATGATCCCGCTCGAGGAGATGTAGGTGACGCCGCCGAGCACGAGCGCGCCGAGCGGTCCCCACCCGAGCACGAGGGCCAGCAGCGCCCCCGGGGTGACGTTGGCGACGAGGTCGACCGCACCTGCCGCCGCGTGCTGGCGCAACCCGGCGATCAGCTCGTCGGGGGTGTACTCCAGACCGAGGAACAGCAGGAGCAGGACGACGCCCAGCGGCGCGGCGATGGTGAAGAAGGCAGCGGCGTCGGAGGCGGGGAGCACGCCACCTTCGCCGATGGCGAGCCCGACGAGGAGGAACAGCGGCGCCGCCGACACGCCGACGCGCCCCGCGACCCGGCTGACGAGCGCGAGGACGAGGAAGATCGTGCCCAGCTCGATCAGCAGATCGCTGGAGCCGGCGGCGGCGAGGATCATCAGCCGGTCAGGAGCACGCCGGCGGCCTCGAGCCCCTCGGGTGTGCCGACGAGCAGGACGGTGTCGCCGCCACGCAGCTCGTCATCGGGTCCTGGGGCGGGCAGGGCCACGGCGTCGCGCACGATGGCGATCACCGAGGCGCCTGTCGCGCTGCGGATCGCGAGGTCGCCGATGGTGCGTGCCGAGCGTCCGGACGGCAGCGAGACCCAGTCGATGGCGAGCCCCTGCACGAGGGTCGGCAGGCGGTCGATCTCTTCGACGATGGACCTTCCGCCGAGCAGGTCGGCGACTGCGGCGGCCTCGTCGGGAGCGAGCGGAACGGTGACCTCGACCGCGTCGGGATCGTCCGCGCGATAGACGAGGAGGTCTCGGCGCCCGCTGGGCCGGCTCACGACGCCGATCGGCCTTCCGGCGACGGGGGTGAGGTCGAATCGTGCGCCGACGCCGGGCAGGGGGGTCTCGGAGATCTTCACCATCCCCCGATCCTTGCAGGGGTGCTCGGCCCGCGCGTCGGCGTCTTCGGCGGGTGGCAGGCTGTCGGGGTGCGGACGCTGCGGGTCATCGGCGATGGGCGGGCGGGCGGCTCGCTTGCGAGAGCGCTCGGCGAGGTCGGCTGGGCGGTGCGCCCACCGCTCGGGCGAGGCGACGACGTGCAGCGGGCAGCCTTCGACGTCGACCTCCTGGTGATCGCCACGCCCGATGCCGCCATCGCCGAGGTCGCCGACGCGGTCGCACCCGATGAGCGCACCGTCGTCGCCCACCTCGCCGGGTCGCTCGGCCTCGACGTGCTCGCGCCGCACACGTGCCGTGCCGGCGTGCACCCTCTGGTGGCGCTCCCGAGCGCCGCTGTCGGCGCCGAGCGGCTGCGCGCCGGGGCGTGGTTCGCCATCGCCGGCGACCCGATGGCACACGAGGTCGTCGAGGTGCTCGGCGGTCGATCCTTCGAGATCGACGATGGGGACCGCGCCGCCTACCACGCCGCAGCGTGCATCGCCTCCAACCACCTCGTCGCCCTGCTCGGCCAGGTCGAGCGGGTGGCGGCCACCGCGGGCGTGCCGCTCGAGGCCTACCTCGACCTGGTGCGCGCCACGGTCGCGAACGTCGCCGCGCTCGGTCCCGCCGCCGCACTGACCGGTCCGGCGGCCCGTGGCGACGATGCCACGCTCGATCGCCATCGAGCCGCGATGGACCCATCCGAGGTCGCCGGCTACGACGCCATGGTCGCCCTCGCCCGCCGCCTCGTCTGACGGGGCGAGTGAGCGGTCGTCGTAGGCTGCGGCCGTGCCCATCGAGGTCGTCGACACCATCGCAGCGCTCCGCTCCCGCCTCGATGCCGAGCGAGCCCGCGGCCGCACCGTCGGCTTCGTGCCCACCATGGGCGCCCTGCACGACGGCCACACCTCGCTCATGGTGCGCGCCGCGCAGGACTGCGAGGTGGCGGTGGCATCGATCTTCGTGAACCCGCTGCAGTTCGCCGCCGGCGAGGACCTCTCCACGTACCCGCGCACGATCGAGCGCGACCTCGAGCTGGCGGAGGGCGCCGGCGTCACCGTCGTGCTCGCCCCACCCGTCGAGGAGATGTACCCGTCGCCGATCCGCACCAGCGTCAGCGTCGAGGGCATCTCGGCGCCGATGGAGGGCGCGAGCCGGCCCCACTTCTTCACCGGGGTGGCCACGGTGGTGGCCAAGCTCTTCGCCATCGCCGGGCCGTGCCGTGCCTACTTCGGCGAGAAGGACTACCAGCAGCTTCTGGTGGTCACCCGCATGGCTGCCGACCTCAGCTTCCCCGTCGAGGTCGTCGGCTGCCCCATCGTGCGCGAGCCCGATGGTCTCGCCATGTCGAGCCGCAACGTGTACCTGTCGCCCGAGGAGCGCGCCGCGGCGCCGGTCCTGCACCGATCGCTGCTGGCGGCAGCCGAGGTGGTCGCTGCCGGAGAGCGCGACCGGGCCGCAGTGGAGGCCGAGCTGGCGGCAGCGATCGACGCCGAGCCCCTGGCGCAGCTCGATTACGCGCAGGTCGTCGACGCTGCCACCCTCGAGCCGCTCGACGTGCTCGAGGGTGAGATCCGCCTGCTCGTGGCCGCCGGCTTTGGTCGGGCCCGTCTGTTGGATAACGTGGGGGTCACAGCCGGCTAGTCCGGTGGCAGCACCCGAGTACGGCGACCCAGATGGGCGCCAAGCAGAGGAGTAGCGAACATGCGGCGTCGGATGATGAAGTCCAAGATCCACCGTGCCACGGTGACGGACGCGAACCTCCACTACGTGGGGTCGATCACGCTCGACACCGCGTTGCTCGAGGCGGCGGACATCCTCGAGTGGGAGCAGGTCACCATCGTCGACATCGACAACGGTGCCCGCTTCGAGACCTACGCCATCCCCGGTGGTCCGGGCGACGTCTGCCTCAACGGCGCCGCCGCCCGCCTGGTGCACCCCGGCGATCGCATCATCATCATCACCTACGCCGACTACGACCAGGCCGAGCTCGACGACTACGCACCGACGGTCGTGCACGTCGACACCGCCAACCGCCAGGTCGACGAGACCACGGCGCAGGCGCTGGCAGCTGCCACGCAGGGTCCGGTGCGCTACGTCGAGATCGAGGCCGAGGTGGGTCGCCACCTCGCCGGCCTCGACGCCGAGCTCGGCGAGCTGGGCTGACGCACCACCGGTTGCTGGTCGAGGGCGCAACCTCGACCACGTCGTCGTACGGTGGCGTCATGCGCATCGGCAGTCGCGGGTCCTGGTCCTCGGAAGCAGGCGACCGACGATGCGCGGCGGTGGTGGCGTGACCGGCGAGGACCCGCTCGATCTGCTCGTCCTCGGCAGCGGCGTGGCCGGCCTCTCGGCCGCGGTGCGCGCTGCGGATGTGCACGGCCTGCGCGTCGGGGTGCTCACCAAGGGCGACCTCGATCAGGCCACGACCCGCTGGGCGCAGGGCGGCGTGGCGGCGGTGCTGAACGAAGACCCGGACTCCACCGACCTGCACCTCGCCGACACGTTGGCGGCCGGCGCCGGGCTCTGCGATGCCGACGCGGTGCGGGTGCTGGTCGACGAGGGCCCGGCGCGCGTGAACGAGCTGATCGCGATGGGTGCGATGTTCGACCGCGATGCAGACGGACGTCTCGAGCTGGCGCGCGAGGGGGGTCACAGCCTGCCGCGCGTCGTGCACGCCGGAGGGTTGGCCACCGGCGCCGAGATCGAACGGGCGCTCGTCGCTGCGGTGCGCGCCACGGCAGCAGCGGTCTTCGAGCGCTGGTTCGCCCTCGACCTGCTCGTCGACGGCGACGGCTGCGCGGGGATCCGAGCCCTCGACGACGAGGGGACGCTGCGCTCGGTGCGCGCCCACCACGTGCTGCTCGCCACCGGAGGCGCCGGTCAGCTCTTCTCGGTCACCACCAACCCGCTGGAGGCGACGGGCGACGGCATCGCCATGGCGCTGCGCTCCGGCGTCGTGGTGGCGGACCTCGAGTTCATCCAGTTCCACCCGACGGCACTCCACCACCCGCTGATGCCGCGGCCGCTGCTGTCAGAGGCGCTGCGCGGGCACGGCGCGCTGCTGCGCGACGCGGACGGCGAGCGCTTCGTCGACGAGCTGCTGCCGCGCGACGAGGTGTCGCGCGCCATGACGGCGCGGATGCGAGCGCAGGGCGTGGAGCACCTCTGGCTCGACGCCACCGGTCTCGATCGGTTCTCGCGGCGCTTCCCCACGGTCGCACACGCGCTGCGCGAGGTCGGCCTCGATCCGGCCACCGCCTGGCTGCCGATCGCTCCGGCGGCGCACTACACGTGCGGCGGCATCGTCACCGACCTGCGCGGGGCGACGAGCCTGCCGGGGCTGTGGGCAGCGGGTGAGGTGGCGTGCACCGGTGTGCACGGCGCCAACCGGCTGGCGTCGAACTCGTTGCTGGAGGGGATGGTGTTCGGCCCCCGCGTCATCGAGGCGATCGACGAGGGACGGCGCGGTGCCGAGGCCACGGGTGCGATGCGCTCGGTCCTCGAGGCGCACACGGCGGAGATCGGAGGACGACCGGTGCCCGGTGATCCGCTCGGCTCGGCACGGGCCCACGGCGGCATCGCCACCGAATCGGCCGACGACCTGCTGACGATCGACGTTGCTGCCGAGCGGGCTGAGCTGCAGGCGGTCATGACCGCGGACGCCGGGGTGCTGCGCGACGCGGGGACGCTCGCGCAGGCTGCTGCGGCGCTCGGGGCGCTGGCCGAGACCGTCGATGCCGACGCCCCGTTCGGGTGCACCGCAGCGGCGGCCGTCGCTCATCACGAGCTCCGGAACCTGCTGGCGGTCGGCCTCGCACTGATCGCGGCTGCCGCCGAGCGCACCGAGAGCCGCGGCGCGCACACCCGAACCGACCACCCCGACCGCGGCCCCGCCCGCACCCGCCTCCTCACCCCCTCCTGATCACCGCCACCCAGATCTTCTAGGTGTCCTGGTGAGACTCCCAGTACACGTAGCGCGCCGAGAAGGTGCGGGTGCGGCGGGGGAGCGGTGGGGGCGTCTCAGGGGAGGACGGTCTCGGTGTCGCGGCCGGAGCGCAGGAGGATGCCGGGCAGCGCGCCGGTGGGCTGCCCGTCGAGCACCGTGGTCTCGCCGTTGACCAGCACGCGGCGCACGCCGTAGCTGTCGGCGAACAGGCGCGCGCCGCCGGCTGGCAGGTCGTGCACGGTGCGTGGCGGCCCCGAGCCGACCTCGGCCGGGTCGAGCAGCACCAGGTCGGCCCACCAGCCCTCGGCGACACGGCCCCGGTCGCGCAGGCCGAAGAGCCGTGCCGGCTGGTCGCTCAGCAGGTGCACCGCCTCCTCCACCGACAGGAGCTTGCGGCCGCGCAAGCAGTCGCCGAGCAGCTGCGTCGGGTAGGTCGACCCGAGCATGCGGTCGAGGTGCGCCCCGGCATCGCTTCCGCCGAGCATCGCTTGGCCGCTGCGCCACAGCTCGGCGCGCATGGCCCACGACTCGTCATCGTCCTCCGGCGGCGTCGGCCACAAGATGGTGCGCAGGTCGTCCTCCAGCACCACCTCCACCAGCGCGTCGAAGGCGCTCAGGCCGCGCTCCTGCGCGATGTCGCCGATCATGCGGCCCTGGTGGTGCTCGGTGCCAGGTGTGAAGGTGTCGCCGACCCGGTACAGGTCCCAGTCGGTCAGGCGCCGGAAGATCCCCGCCTCCTCGCTGCGCGCCGCCTCATCCATGGTGCGGCGCACCTCTGGGTTGCGCAGCGCGGCCTTGGCGTCCTCGAGCGGCTGCTTGAGGATGGCGGCCCACCCGGGCATGAGGTGCAGCGCGCAGTGCGAGCCGAAGGACATGTTCATCGGCACGAGCACGGGCATCGTCAGGGCGACGACGCGACCCCCGTTGGCAGCGGCGTGGTCCGACGCCTCCAGCTGGTGGCGGTAGGCCTCCGGGTCGCGGGAGTCGACGGTGAGCACGTTCCAGTTCAGGGGTCGCTGCCCGACGCGCGACATCTCGGTGAGCAGATCGATCTCGTCGTCGGTGAAGCCGTTGAGGCAGCCGTCGGTGATGAACTCGAGCGTCGTGCCCTCGTGCTCGGCCACCTCCGCGCACAGCGCCAGCATCTCCGAGCGACTCGCGTTCCGTGACGGCACCGGCAGCTTGTCGCCGTCGCTGTGCGTGTAGGACTGGGTGGAGGAGAACCCGAGGCCCCCGGCGTCGAGGCCGAGGCGCAGCTCGGCGACCATGGCGGCGAGCTCTTCGTCGGTGGCCTCCCGCGCCCCTTCGGCTCCCATCACGAAGCGGCGCAGCGCGCAGTGGCCGACGAGGAAGCCGGCGTTCACGCCGAGGTTGCCCTCGAGGGTGTCGAGGTACTCGGCGAAGGTGTGCCACCTCCAGTCGACGCCGTCGCGCAGGGCGTCCAGGGGCATGCCCTCGACCTGCGCCATCATCTCCTGCAACCAGCTCGCATCGCCGTCGGCCAGCGGTGCGAGCGTGAAGCCGCAGTTGCCGCCGATGATGCTGGTGACCCCGTGGATGTTGGATGGACTCGCCGCCGGGTCCCAGTGGAGCTGCGCGTCGTAGTGGGTGTGCGGGTCGACGAAGCCCGGCGTGCACAGCAGGCCGGTGCCATCGATCTCCTCGCCGGCGGCCTCGCTCACCTCGCCGACGGCCACGATGCGGCCGTCGCGCACACCGACATCGGCGATGCGACCCGGAGCGCCGGTCCCGTCGATCACGGTGGCGTTGCGGATGACGATGTCCAGCACGGTGGTCCCTCCGGCGTCTGGGCGCCCGGGCGGGCGCTCGGATCGGCCGCACAAGACTAGAACACGTTCTAGTCTTGTGCGAGCCCGACCGCGCTGAGTGGCAGCGTCGGGACCTTCGGCGGTCGACACCGGCACCGCCGGGCTGCGAGCATGGCTCCATGGCAGACGCGAAGGACCGGGGAGTCGTCGCGGCGTTCGTGGCCGGTGGCATCGGCTGGACGCTGGCGGAGTACCTCCTGCACCGCTTCCTCATGCACGAGATGCGCGGCAAGGGCCTCGCCTCGAAGGAGCACCTCAAGCACCACGCGGACGTCACGTACTTCGCCCCCGCCTCGAAGAAGGCGATGACCGCAGTTGGCGTCACCGTCGTCGGCCTGCCCGCGGCACTGCCGGTGCTCGGCCGGCGCCGCGCCGTGGCGCTGGTCGCCGGTCTCGACGTCACGTACTACATCTACGAGATCATCCACCGCCGCTGCCACACCCACCCGCCGACCAACCGCTACGGCCGGTGGCTGCGCCGGAGCCACTTCCACCACCACTTCGGGGCGCCGATGCGCAACTTCGGCGTGACCACCCCGGTGTGGGACAAGGTCTTCCACACCGAGGACGACCCGGGAGTCATCCGAGTGCCGCGCCGCATGGCCATGGAGTGGTTGCTCGACGCCGATGGCGAGGTGCGCGCCGAGCTGGTTGCCGACTACGCGGTGGCCGGCAACCGACCGCTCACCGACGACCAGCGCGAGCACGACCGCGTCGCCGCGTTCTCCAACGAGACGCCCGAGTACTGATGCCACGCAACCCCTGCCTGCGGGTGGGGGTCAGAGGGTCGTGACCGACGACGAGGCTGGCGCGGGTTCCGCGCACGAGCAGCAGCGGCCGCCGACGCCGTGCCCCCGGTGCGCATCGGACCTGCGGCTCGACCGCTGCCCCTCGTGCGGCCTCGAGCTCACCGGCGCGATCACCGAGCAGCTGCTGGCGATCGACGCCGAGGTCGCCGCGGTCCGTGCCCGGCGCGACGCCGCGGCCGCCGAGGTCGACGCCGCCAACGAGCGGCTGCAGGCGCTGGTGGCGGACCGCTTCGCTCTCGTCGCGCCGCCACCGCCGCCGCCACCGCCCGACGGCGCTCCTGCTCCCACCGTCGTCGATGAGCGAGCGCCGGTGGCTGCCCCGGGCCTCCGGCCGTCGCAGGACGTCGGCTGGCCACCACCCCGTCCGGTCG
Organism: Acidimicrobiales bacterium; assembly: GCA_038206295.1. Classification (GTDB taxonomy): domain Bacteria; phylum Actinomycetota; class Acidimicrobiia; order Acidimicrobiales; family JBBRAZ01; genus JBBRAZ01. The sequence goes on along the minus strand of JBBRAZ010000025.1, from coordinate 11,919 downwards.
AGGAGTGGCAGCCGACCAGCCTCCGCACCTGGCTGCTCGCGGTCGGCGTCGGGCTCCTCGTGCTCGCCGGGATCGCCTTCGCCGCGGTCACGTGGCCCGACCTGAGCGACGCCCAGCGCGCCGGGGTCCTCGCCCTCGCCACCGCGGTCGCCGCCGGGTGCACGGAGCTGCTGCGCCGCCGTCTGCCCGCCACCGCCGAGGCGCTGTGCACGCTGACGCTGCTCATGCTGCTCGTCGACTGGGGTGCGGTGCGGCGCGCGGGCGCTGCCCCCGACATCGACCCGGCGCTCTGGTGGGCGTGCGGTCAGGCGATCGTCGCCGGCGCCGGGGTGCTGGCGCTGCGCCGCGGGCTGCGAGCGCCGTGGGTCGCCAGCCCGACGCTCGCCGTCGGCGCCGGGTTGGCCGTGGTGGCGTCGATGGCCGAGCAGCCGTGGACGTGGTCGGTCGGGCTCGCGCTCGTCAGCACGGGCGCGATCATCGGCGCCTCGCTGCTGCGTGACGAGGCCTCCGCGCTCGGTCGTCACGTGCTCCAGGCGCTCGCGCTCCTCGGCTGGAGCGCCGCGGTGCTCGCTGCCTACGGGGACCTCGCCGAGCAGGCCGGCGCCCTGCGCGCCGAGCCCGTGCGCACCGGTGGCGTCGCGCTCGCGCTCCTCGCTGCCGGCCTGCCGCCGCTGGCCGCGCGCCTCGGCCTGCTCTCGGTGCGCCGACCGCCGTTCGCTGATGTGGCGGTGGGGCTCGTGGCGGCTTGCTCGCTGGCCGCCCTCGCGCTGGCGGCAGCCGACTCGTTCGACGCAGTCGGCGTCCTGCTGGTGCTGGGCCTGGCGTCGATGGGAACGGTGCTCCTCGGCCGCGTCGGACCGGAGGCGCTGCGGGCGTTCACGGTGGTGGGCCTCCTGGCGGCCGGCCCCGCCGCAGCTGTCGGCCTCGGTGATGGCGCCACCGCGCTGCTCGCCCCCTCGGCGATGCAGATCGAGGCGTTCAGCACCTCGCTGGACGTGCCGGTGCGCGACCACGTGGTCAGCGCGCTGATGGATCCGCTCCCAGAAGACGACGACCGACGACCGCTGCTTCCGCTCGTGGCGCTCGCCGCGCTTCTCGCAGCCACGGCGCCGCAGCGGCGACCCGACGCCAGCGGGGAGGAGGTCGACGAGGCGCTCCCCAGCAGCCATGATCCGACCACTGGCGTCCGGTGGTCGCGGCTGCTGCCCGACCAGGTCGTGGGCACCGCACTCGGCGCCGCCCTGGTCGTCGCCGCCGTCAGCACCGCAGCTGTCGTCGTCGGCGACCCGACCGCGGTCGTCCCCACCGTCGCCGGCGGAATCCTCGCAGCGCTGCTGGTTGCCGCCGCGGTAGCGCTCGACCGCCGTGCCGAACCCGACGGCGGCCACGAGGTGCCGATCCTCCTCGGTCTCGGCGCGGGGATCGCTGCGGTGCCAACCGTGCTGTGGTCGGTGCTCGACGCCACCTGGGCGCCGGTCGGCATCGGTGCGGTCGCTGCGCTCGGCACCGTGGTCGTCGCCGGGTCGCGTGCCGCTGCGCTGCGGCAAGGTGGCGCGCTGGTCGCAGGGATCCTCGCGGTCAGCACGCTGTGGGCCGCGCTCGAGCCGGGGTGGGGAGGATCCGACGCCGAGCTGCGCGCGTGGCTGGTGGTGGCGTGGGCGGCGGTCACCGCCGTCGGCATCGTGCGCCGCGCCGCTCCGGAGGGCATCGTGCTCGAGGTCCTCGGCATCGGGAGCGCGCTGCTCGGCGCCGTCACGGTGCTCGATGACGCGGCGCTGCGCGCCCCGGTCCTGTCCCTCGTCGCCGGGGTCGTTCTGGTCGCCGGGGTGGTCGTCGATCGACCCGCGGAGCGCTGGCTCGCCCCGCGCCTCGTCGTGTTCGCCGTCTGGGCCTGGCTCGCCCGGTGGGACATCGAGGTGATCGAGGCGTTCAGCATCACCGCTGGGCTCGGCCTCCTCGGATCGAAGGCGTGGGTGCGGGGAGGACTCACCGGCCTCTCCTCTCGTGCCGCCTACGGCTGGCCGCTGATGATCGGCTTCGGTCCGTCGGTGGTCACGGCGCTGGGAGAGGGTGGGCAGGTCCGACCCACGCTGGTCACCCTCGTGGCAGTCGGCCTCGTGGCCATCGGGACGCAGCGGCGGCTGCGCGCGCCGATGGAAGCCGGCATCGTGGCCCTCGTGCTGCTGGGCCTCGATCTCCTGGGCCCGGTCGCTGCGGACCTGCCGCGCTGGCTCACCCTCGGTGGCAGCGGGGCGGTGCTGCTCTGGCTCGGCGCGACCGTCGAGAAGCGCGCCGCCCAGGTCCGCGCCCTGACCGGTCGCCTCGACGCCTTCGAGTAGCCGCGCCCGGCTAGCTGACTCGGACGTTGAGGTGGTCGAGCCCGCGCAGCACCAGCGAGTTGCGCCACGCCGGCTCGTCGTCGAGCAGCTCGATGTGCTCGAAGCGGTCCAGCAGCCGCCCGAAGACCTCCTGGCCCTCCAGGCGCGCCAGCGAGGCACCGAGGCAGTAGTGGATGCCGGAGGCGAACGACATGACGTGCGGCTCGCGCGGCACGATCCGGAAGGTCTCCGGGTCGTCGAAGACGTCCGGGTCGCGGTTCGCTGCGCCGAGCAGCGTGATGGCCATCGTGCCGGCCGGCATCGCGATGCCGTCGAGGTCCGCGTCCTCGAGCGCGGTGCGGGCGTCGAGCTGCACGGGAGACTCGAAGCGCAGGATCTCCTCCACCGCTGCGGGGAGCAGCGAGCGATCGGAGCGCAGGCGGGCGAGCTCGTCGGGGTGGCGCAGCAGGGTGACGAGCCCGTTGCCGATGAGGTTGGTCGTCGTCTCGAAGCCGGCGGCGAAGATGAGGATGAGCGTGGCGATCATCTCGTCCTCGGTGAGGCGGTCCTCGTCCTCCTGCGCGGCGATGAGGACGGAGGTGAGGTCGTCTGCGGGCTCGGAGCGCCGCAGCGCGATGTGCGAGCGGAAGTAGTCGGTCATCTCGTCCATCGCCTCGAGTGCTGCATCGACGACGTCGTCGCCGGTGCCCGGCTCGAGCGCGGCGGCAGCGGTGCGCACCAGCGGTCGGAAGCGATCACGGTCCGCTGGGGGGACGCCGACGAGCTCGCCGATGACGCGGACAGGCAGCGGGAACGCGAGGGCGTCGAGGACATCGGCCTCGCCCGCGGCAGCCAGCTCGTCGAGCACCGCGTCGCACATGGCGCCCACCGCGGGCCGCAGCGCGTCGACGCGCTTGGGGGTGAAGCCCCGGCTGACGAGCCCGCGCAGGCGCGTGTGGTCCGGTGGGTTGAGGTTGAGCAGCGACTTGGTGAGTCGCACGTCGGTCCGGCGACGCCGCGGCGCGCCGAACACGGGGTTGGGGGAGGCGTCGGGGTCCGGGTCCGCCTTCCCGAAGCGGTTGTCCCGCAGGATCGTGCGGCAGTCCTCGTAGCGGGTGAGGATCCAGAGCGGCCCGAAGTCGCTCTTGTGGCGCGGTGCGCGCTCTCGGAGCTGGCGGTAGATGCGGTGCGGATCACGCCGGCCCTCCGGCGTGAGCATCAGCTCCATGAGGAGGTGGTCGGGCGAGGTCAGGTCGCCGCCGGTTGCATCGGTCGTCATGGAGCCCCCTCGTGGCGTGCGTGGCCAGCATACGGACGCGGCAGCCGCGCGCAGTCAGCCGGCGCGCTCCTGGGGCATCGGCCCTCCAGCGCGGGCGGCGGCCTCGTACGACGGCCAGTCGGCGATGAGGTCGCGCAGGTCGACGGACTGCCACGAGCCGGGCAGGTCGGTGGCCATCGCGAGCAGGATCTCGCCATCCCACGACAGCAGCGGGATGGTCGAGGGCTCGTCGGTGAGCACCGGCGCGCTGCCGGGACCGAGCCCGAGCCCGGAGCGATAGACCAGCGACGGAGCGGTGGCCACCACGGCGTGCTCCCATGCGGTGGTCACCTCGCGGTGGACGTGGCCGGCCTGGACGCGCAGCACCTGGGGGTGCTCGGCGAGCAGGGCGCGCAGCGCGTCGCTGCCGGGCAGCCCGCCGTAGTCCATCCACCAGATGCCGGTGGCGATCGGCGGGTGGTGGAGGAACAGGACGGTGGGGCGGTCAGGCGCTGCGGTCAGCGCATCGGCCAGCCAGTCGATGCGCTCGCCGTCGAGCGCGCCGTCGTCTCGTCCGCGCAAGGTGGTGTCGAGTCCGACGAGTCGCAGCGGGAGGTCGTCGATCACCCAGCTGAGGTGGCCGGTTGCGGGCAGCTCGTCGCGGTCCGAGAACGCAGCGCGGAAGGCGTCGGGGTCGTCGTGGTTGCCGGGCAGGACGAACCACGGGATCGGGCACGGGTCGAGCACCGCGCGCAGGCGCCGGTACTCGTCGGGGAGGCCGCGGTCGACGAGGTCGCCGGTGAGTACCAGCACGTCGGGGCGCCGGTGCAGGCCGGCGAGCGCCTCGAGCGCAGCAGCGAGCCGCGCCTCGCCATCGACGAACCGAGCGATGAGCGACGACGGGTCGGTGATGTGGAGGTCGGAGAGTTGAGCCAGCAGCATCCTCCGATCCTCCCACGCCAGGTCCCGTCGTCGGGAGGAGGCTGTGGCAGGCTGGGCGCCGGTGCCCGCTGAGCTGTCGGCACCGGGGAGGGCGACCGATGCGCGTGCGCAGGAGCTGGATCGGTGCGATCTCGCTCATCGGCGCCGCTGCGATCGTCGCCGCCGGGTGCAGCAGCGGCGAGGACGCCAGCACGACCACCGCCGGCGCGCCGAGCACCACGGCTGTCGCGGACGGCGGCGAGGTCGAGCTGCTCTCGTACAACGTCGCCGGGCTCCCGCAGGAGGTGTCCGGGGTCGAGCCGGCCGAGCACATCCCGCTGATCTCACCGCTGCTGGAGGACTACGAGGTCGTCCTCACCCAGGAGGACTTCGACTGGTGGGGTCCGGAGATCGACGACCTCGAGCTCGACTTCCGTGAGTACCACGAACGCCTCCGAGCCGACGTCACCCACGAGTTCCGGACCGAGCGCCATCCCGGGCCCGAGGCGGTCGGCATCGACGTCGCGACCGAGCGTCCCACGATGCTCATCGGCGACGGCCTCGGCCTGCTGTCGCGCCTGCCGTTCGGCGACGTGGACCGGGTGCCGTGGGAGCGGTGCTTCGGCGGCATGGACACGTCCGACGGCGGCGCCGCCGATTGCCTGGCCATGAAGGGGTTCCTCGTCACCGAGCTGGAGCTGGCGCCGGGCGTGCCGGTGGTGCTCGTGAACCTGCACGCAGAGGCGGGCAGCACGGCGGTGGATCGTCGCGCCAGCGCGGCAGGCTTCCGCCAGCTCGCGGCCTACCTCGTCGAGCACGCAGAGGGGAAGGCGATCATCCTCGGCGGCGACACCAACCTCCACACCGATCGCGAGCTGGATGCCGAGCTCACCACGACGACCGCGGCCGGCGACGAGCCGGTCCTCTCCGACGGTGCCATCTGGGACGAGCTCCTCGAGGCGACGGCGCTCACCGAGGTCTGCGACGTGCTCGCGTGCGACGATCCCCATCGCATCGATCGCTTCCTCTTCCGCAGCAGCGACGAGCTCGAGCTCGAGCCGATCGAGCAGGCCTTCGAGGCCGAGCGCTTCGTCGACGCCGAGGGCGACCCGCTCTCGGACCACGAGGCGTTGATGGTGCGCTTCGCCTGGCGGCGCGTCGGGGGCTGACCTCAGCGCACCACGGCATCGGCGCCGCTGATCGGAGCACCGTGGTTGGGGAGGAGCAGCACAGCGTCGAGGCCCGGGCCGTCGCCGTTGGCGCGCAGCTCGGCGGTGCCGCCGTCGGCCTCGGCGAGCGAGCGCACGATGGCCAGGCCGAGGCCGCTCCCGCTGAGGTCGGTGCGCGTGGACGACGCCCGCCAGAACCGGTCGAACGCCCGCTCGCGCTGCGCGGCATCGAGTCCTGGACCGGCGTCGGTGACGTGCAGGGCGCACCACTCGCCCTCGATGCCGGCACCCAGGCGCAGCACGGTTCCCGACGGCGCTGCGTCGAGGGCGTTGGCGATGAGGTTGTCGAGCGCCTGCTCGAGGTGGTCCGGCGTCGCGAGGAGCGTGCAGCGGGCACCCACGTCGTCCACCACGATGCTCAGCCCGCGCTCCTCGGCCACCGGCGTCCACACCGCGGCGCGGTCGGTCAGCAGCATCCGCACGTCGACGGGCACCGCGGTGGCACCGGCACCCGTTCGCTCCGCCCGCGCGAGCACGAGCAGGCCGTCGACGAGGCGCGACAGCCGGTCGGCTTCGTCCATCGCGGCGCGCAGCTCAGCGGCGTCCTGCGCCGTCGCCGCCTCCGCCTCGAGGTTCTCGAGGCGGAGGCGCAGCGCGGTCAGCGGGGTGCGCAGCTGGTGGGAGGCATCGGCGACGAACGCCTGCTGCGCGCTCAGCAGCGCCTCGAGGCGCGTCGCCATGTCGTTGAACGAGCCCGCCAGGAGGCGCACCTCTGGCGGCCCGGAACGATCCGGTGCCCGCGCGCCGAGATCGCCCGCACCGAGCGCGCTGGCTGCCTCGGTCACCTCCGCGAGGGGCTGCGTCGCGGAGCGAGCCAGCACCACGCCGACCACCGCCGCCATGACCAGCGACAGCCCGGCGATGGCGAGCAGCGCCAGCCACGCCTCGCGCACGCGCGCGTCGACCTCGGAGGTCGGGTAGGTGACGCGCACGGCTCCGTGCACGACCCCGCTGCTGGCGACGGGTACCGCCACGTAGACCATGGAGCCGCCGAGGGTGTCGGAGTGGCGGGTGCCGCTCGCCACGTTGCCGCCGAGCGCGCCGATGAACTCGTCGCGCGTGGAGAAGTCGCGGGGGTTGTCGGCGCTGCCGGCGGAGTCCGCGACCTGGATGCCGCTGCTGTCGACGATCACGACTCGCGCCCCGGTTCGCTCTTGGTAGTTGTCGGCCAACCCCTGGAGGTCGATCGATGACGTCCCCTCGAGCGTGTCCTCGGCCAGCGCGGCGAGGTTGAACGCGTCGCGCAGCACGTCGGTGGTGAGGTCCTCGCGGGCGCGGTCCTCCAGGGTGAGGGCGAGCGGGATCTCGAGCGCGGCGAGCAGCAGCAGCGTGAGGATCAGGTAGGAGACGACGATCCGTCTGGTCACCCGGTTCGTCCCAGCCGGAAGCCGACGCCGCGCACGGTCTCGATCCACGTCGGGTCGCCGAGCTTGCGGCGAAGCGAGGCCACGTGGACGTCGAGGGTCTTCGTCGGTCCGTACCAGTGCGCGTCCCACACCTCGGTGAGGATCTCGTCGCGCGAGCGCGTGGCGCCCGGGTCCTGCACGAGCAGGTGGAGGAGGTCGAACTCCTTCGGTGTGAGGTGCACCTCCTCGCCGTCGAGGTGGACGCGGTGCGTGCGCTCGTCGAGGGTGAGCGAACCGACGACGTGCTGCTCGGCGGCAGCCTGCGGGGCACCAGCTGCTGCCCGCCGGCCGACGGCGCGGATGCGCGCCGCGAGCTCGCGCGTGCTGAACGGCTTCACCACGTAGTCGTCTGCGCCGAGCTCGAGCCCCATCACGCGGTCGCCCTCCTCGCCGCGGGCGGTGACGACGATGATCGGCACCGCGGTGGTGGCCCGCAGGCGGCGGCACACCTCGAGGCCGTCGATGTCGGGGAGGCCGAGGTCGAGCAGCACGAGGTCGGTCGGTGCCGCGGCGAGCGCATCGGCCCCGGTCGCGACGTGCGTCACGGAGAAGCCCTCGCGCTCGAGCCCGCGCACCAGCGGTTCCGCGATCGCAGCGTCGTCCTCGACCAGCAGGAGGTGCACGTCTCCACGCTGGCACGTCGTCGGAGGCCTCGCTGGCATCTTTACCGAACCTTGGCTCTCCGCTGGGCAGGGGCTGCCGATGACCTCCGTACGGTGAGGACATCACCTGAGCACGAGGAGCACACCATGGACCGCAAGAAGGCACTCACCCTGGCAGGAGCCGCAGGAATCTCGGTCATCGCCGTGGGCACGGCCATGGCCGCCAACCTCGGCCTGCTGCGCACCGCGGACACCTCGCCCGGCGACGTCGGCACCCTCACCGCCGAGGACGCCAGCTTCCTGGTCCCCGACCCGACCGTGGCCTCTGAGGTGGTGACGCCGTCCACCATCGTGGTGGACGAGTACATCGTCGAGGACGGGTCGAGCGGTTCGGCGGGCGTCCCGGCGACGGGCCTCTCCCCCGTCGCCGGGGCCGCCGCCACCGATGACGGCGATGGCGACGACGACGGCGGCGACGGCACCACGCCGACGGGCACCTACGACGAGGACTCGGCCGACGACGGCGACGAGGGCGAGCACGAGTACGAGGACGAGGACGAGTACGAGGACGAGGAGCACGAGGAAGAGGACGAGGAAGAGGACGAGGAGCACGAGTACGAGGGGGCCGAGGACGATGACTGATCGGTCCACCGCAGCGGGGAACGGGCGGCGTCGCCGCCCCCACCCCGCTGCGGTGAGCCGGGTGGTGCTCGGTGGCCTCACGGTCACCGGCACCGCGGCGATGGTCGGCGCCATGGCGCTGGCTGCGCAGGCCGGCGCAGCACCACCTGATGCCGAGCTCGTGGCGGCCCCCGTCACGGTGCCTGACGCGGCGTCAGCACCCACGGTGCCCGCCGCCACCCCAGCACCTCCGGTCGTGGTGGTGCGCCGGGTGCACGTGATCCGTCGCGCCGGCAGCGGGTCCATCTCGTCGGCCAGCACCCAGTCGACGTCAGCCGCCACCAGCTCGTCCTCGAGCCGGCCGGTGTCGGTGGCCTCTGCCACCGCACCTGCATCCGCGCTGTCTCCGGTCGCGGTGCAGGTCCCCGCACCACGACCCCGCCCGGTCACCACGACGGCGTCGACGGGCTGAGCGGTGCCCAGCGGCCAGCGGACGGTCCGGGCGATGGGCACCACTGCGCACCTCCTGGCCCACGGCGCCGATCCAGCACGCCTGGCCGCCTCGCTCGATGCAGCGCTCACTCGCCTGGCCGACCTCGAGCGCCGCTGGACCCGCTTCCGCGACGACAGCGAGCTGTCGCAGGTCAATGCCGCACGCGGCGCCCCCGTCGTCATCTCGCCCGACACCGTGGCGGTGCTGGCCCTGGCCCTCGAGGCGTGGTCCGCCACCGGCGGTCGGTTCGATCCCACGCTCCTCGACGAGGTCGTCGCCGCCGGCTACGACCGGCCGTGGCCTCTGGCCGCCGCCGGACCGGGTCGCACCGATCATCCCAGCCACCACGAGGCGGTCGAAGTCGTGCGCCCCTCGCCTGGCTCGCTCCTCGTCTCGCCGGAGGCCGGTGTCGTCGTGGCCCCTCCCGGCCTGCACCTCGACCTGGGTGCCATCGGCAAGGGACGTGCCGCGGACCTGCTGGTGGCCGACCTCGTCGCCGCCGGGGCCACCGGCGCAGTGGTCAACATCGGCGGCGACCTGGCCCTCAGTGGCGTGGATGAGGGGGACCAGCCGTTCGTCGTCGACGTCGAGGATCCGGACACGCAGCAGCCACGGTGGCGGCTGCAGCTCGCCGCCGGAGGCGTCGCCACCAGTGGGGTGCGCCGGCGTCGCTGGAGGACCGCCACCGGACCCGCGCACCACGTGATCGACCCGCTGACCGGCCGCTCGGCCACCAGCGACCTCGTTGCGGCGACGGTCGTCGCCGGCACGGCGGCGTGGGCCGAGGTCCTGGCGACCGCCGCGATCGTCGGTGGTCGAGCTGCGGCGACCGAGCTGATGAGACGCCTCGGCGTCGCCGCGCTGCTCGTTGACATCGACGGCGACGCTGTCGCGGTCGGCGGCTGGGCGGCCTTCGATCGAGGCCTCGTCCCTGAGGTCGAGCCCGCCGGAGCGGACCCCGAGGCGGCGCTCGCCGTCGTCGGCGCACAGAGGAGCGAGCGATGAACGAGCAGGTGTGGTGGTACGTGGCGCGGGCCAGCGGCATCACGGCGTGGGCGCTCGCCGCAGCTGCGGTGCTGTGGGGCATGGCGCTGTCCACCCGCGCACTCGGCTCCAAGCCGCGGGCGCCGTGGCTGCTCGACCTCCACCGCTTCCTCGGCGCCCTCTCGGTGGTGTTCGTCGGCGTGCACCTCATCGGCCTCGTTGCCGACTCCTACATCGAGTTCGGCCTGAGCGAGCTGCTCGTGCCGATGGCATCGACATGGCAGCCAGGGCCCGTCGCCTGGGGGATCGCCTCCTTCTACCTGCTCATCGCCGTCGAGGTGACCTCGCTGCTGCAGAACCGCATCCCGAAGGCGTGGTGGCGTCGGGTGCACCTCGCCAGCTACCTGATGTTCGTCTTCGGCACCGTGCACCTGCTGGCCGCCGGAACCGACGCGACCAACCCGGTGCTGCGGTGGTCGGTCATCCTGATCGTGGCGCTGCAGGTCTTCTTCTTCGTCTACATGGGCCTCGTACCGAAGCGCCGCAAGGGCGCAGACAGCCCCGCTGCACGCGCCGCTGCCGCGCGAGCAGCGATGGCCGCCCGCAAGGCGGAGGCCGAGTCGGTCAGCGGCGCGTGAAGCCGAGGCCGAAGGACTCGACCGCCCACGCGAACACGTGGGGCTCGTCGACGGTCTCCGCCACGACGTGCAGGTCCGTGAGCCGGGACGTCAGCTCCTCGAGCACGATGCGCAGCTCGAGCTTCGCCAGGTTGGCGCCCAGGCAGTAGTGCGTGCCGTGCCCGAACCCGACGTGGTTGTTGGGCGTGCGGGTCACGTCGAATCGGAAGGGGTCGTCGAAGACGGTCTCGTCGCGGTTGCCCGATGCGTAGAGGAGCATGAAGCGGTCGCCCTCGGCCACCGGTGTGCCGCCGACGGTGGTGTCGAGCACCGCGGTGCGGAAGAAGTTGTGCAGCGGGGTCACCCAGCGCACCAGCTCGTCGACCGCGCCCGGGATGCGCTGCGGCTCGCGGGCCAGCAGCTCCCACTGATCAGGGTGGTCGCAGAAGGTGCGCAGGCCGCGGGTGATGACGGTGCGCGTCGTCTCCGCTCCGCCGGAGATGAACAACCCGACCTCGTGCATGATCGTCTCGAAGTCGTAGCCGTGGTCGTCCATGCCGGCGTTGGCCCACACCGAGACCAGGTCATCCATCGGGCAGCCGCGGCGCTCCTCGACCATCGGCTGGAGGTCGGTGATGAACTCCATGATCGCCGACACCATCCCCTCGCCGGCCTTCGGGTCGACGAGGATGCGGTCGTAGTGCATCAGTCGCTCCGACCAGCTCTTGATGGCGGGCCAGCGCTCCTCGGGCCAGCCGAGCAAGCGGGCGGTGAGGCGACAGGCCAGCTGCGCGCCGAGCGCGTCGACGACCTCGACCTCGTCGCCGTCGATGAACGCGTCCACGAGCTCGGTGACCGTCGAGCGGATCCAGGACTCGTGGTCGCGCACCGCTCGGGGCGTGAACCCTCGGTTGACGAGGCGGCGCTGCTCGAGGTGGCGCGGGTCGTCCTGGGCGATCATGTTCGTCTCGGTGGGGGAGTGCATCGACCGGTAGCCGCGGCCGGAGACGAAGCGTGACGCGTCGCCCTCGACCTCGTGGATGTCGGCGTGGCGCGTCACGGCCCAGATGCCGTTGATGGCGTCGCGGTACAGCGGCTCGTTGGCGCGCATCCACGTGTAGGCGGCGTGCGGATCGCCGATGTAGAAGCCGGGATCGAGCAGGTCGACGTCTGGTCGGTGGTCGGTCTCGGGTGGCGCTTCGAGCTGGGAGGACATGGCGCAGATGCTACGTGACCAAAGTCGCATCGGCCCGCTCCGCCCCGTTCCCACGAGCGCCGATCTGACCCCCGAGACGTGCTCGATGTGGACGCTGCGGACCGCAATTTGGAGGGTCAGACACCCCAGGACCGCAGGTGTCAAGCAGCGATCTCGATCGGGTGGTCGTTGCGGTGTCCCCAGGCGGTGTGTTCGTCGTAGGGGGTGTGGGTTCGGAGGCAGCCGTGGAGGATGCCGACGAGTCGGTTGCCCAG
>JBBRAZ010000024.1:0-56296 GCA_038206295.1 Acidimicrobiales bacterium | reverse complement strand
GGGGACACCGCAACGACCACCCGATCGAGATCGCTGCTTGACACCTGCGGTCCTGGGGTGTCTGACCCAGCCCGCCCCGCCGCCGCCACACACCACCCGCGTCCAGGCCTGAACCGCCCCGCCCTAACGCAACGGCCTCCTACCGGACGCCACCATGCACAGAACGAGGGGGATTGCCGTCGCGACGGACGGTGTCGCTCAGCCTGCGGGATCGAAGGCGCTGTGGAGCACGACCGCGTAGCCGTCGGGATCGATCAGCGTCGCTTCGTGATGGTGGGCGAGCGGGTTCCAGGACGGCTCGGCCACGAAGGACGCGCCGGTCTCTCGAGCTCGATCGACCGTCGCATCGAACGCGGCGCGGTCACCGGCTTCGAACCACAGCGACACCCCTGCTCCGCGCGCCTCGCTGTCCGACGGCGGCTCGAACCCGTGCTCGTGCGCATCGATGCGGTGGAGCTGCAGGACGAAGTCGTCGCCGTCGAAGAGCATCTCGTACTCGTCGCCGCCGTGTTCCGAGCGCAGCCCGAGCATCGACTGGTACCACGCACTCGACACCGCGACGTCGTCCACCTGGAGCATGGGGCGTAACGGCACGGCGTGATCGTACCGAGACGAAGGTCCCCTGGGCCGCCTTCAGTCGCCTGGATCGTGGAGCTGCCTCAGCACGGATGCTTCCTGTGCGGACGCCGTCGGCCCGTAGGCGGTGACGAGCACGCCGCGCGCGTCGCATCCGCGGCAGCGGAGGCCGAAGATCGCGGCTGCGTCGCCCGGATCGCTCATCCCCTCGAAGCGACGGGTGCGCTCGACGACGGCGTCTGACGGTGCGTGCGCGCTGCCGCACGTACCGCAGCGCAGCTGTGCGTCGGCGGTGACGGAGAAGTCGTGGTCGTAGCCCAGCGCACGCATCGCGGCGATGGCGTCGATCACACTCATCTCATCGGCTGCTCCCACCGCTGCAGCGTACGCCCGACGGCGGGTGGAGCGTCGATCGGTCGACCGTGGTGCGGCGGTCGACTCAGAAGCGCCAGCGTGTGGCCTTCTGCGCGAACTCCTCCTCGCGCTCGATGATGCCGAACGCTCGCTCCGGAGTGACCTGGAAGATGGTGTGGCTGCGGACGAACGCCTCCATCTCTGGATGGACGCTCGGGTCGTCCCAGTACTTCGTGACGTAGAGGAGCACCGCACGGTCGATGGCCGACGCGTCCTGCTCTGCGTCGACTCGCCGCGCGTGGCCCTCGACCGAGACGCACTCCACGGTGTCGTCGACGGTCACGACGCACTGCGGGTTCTCGGCGAGGTTGCGGGCCTTGCGGGCGTTCGGCGAGCACGAGAACCAGAAGGTGTCGTCGTCGGGCACCCACGCGCCCCACACCGGCATGGCGTGGGGTCGACCCGCAGCCGACGCGGTGACGACCCAGTAGTTCTTGTTCCCGACCAGCCGATCCTGCGCCCACGACCACGGCAGCGCGTCCGCTGGATCGTCGGGGACGCCGTAGTCGGACATGTCGGGACGCTCTACCGAGGGCATGCCTCAGGCTACCCAGGCGTGCGGCGCTCGGTCAGGGGCCGAGGTCGCCGAGGGCGGGCACGATGCGCTCACCCAGCGCGATGGCGTACGCGACCGGGTCGCCCATCGGCATGGCTCAGAGGGTGTCGAAGCGGTAGAGGAAGGCAGCCATGGCCATGCGCTGCACGTTGCTGATGGGCTTGAAGGTGCCGTCGGGGTAGCCGGTGGTGATGCCGGTGTCGACCAGCCAGGTGATCTCGTCGTAGAAGGTGTGGCTGGTGGGCACGTCGGTAAAGGGGGAGGTGCCCGGTGGTGTCCACGCCGGCTCGCCGGCGAATCGGTAGAGGAACGCAGCCATCGACATGCGCTGCACGTTGGCGGCCGGTCGGAAGGTGCCGTTGGGGTAGCCGGTGGTGATGCCGGTGTCGGCCAGCCAGGTGATCTCGTCGTAGAACGGGTGGCTCGTGGGCACGTCGCTGAACGGCGAGGTCGCTGGTGGCGTCCACGCCGGCTCGCCCGCGTAGCGGTAGAGGAAGGCGGCCATGGCCATGCGCTGGACCACGGCGGTCGGCTTGAACGAGCCGTCGGGGTAGCCGGTGGTGACCCCGCTGTCCGCCAGCCACTCGATCTCCGTGCAGAAGGTGTGGTCCGCCGGAACGTCGGTGAAGGGGCCAGCGACGGGAGCGCCGGTGCACGCCGTGGGGTTGCCAGCGGCCATGCTGCCGATGCCGTCGCTCGTGAACCAGATCTGCCCTCCTGGCCCGCTCGTGATGGATCGCTCGGCGACCGAGGTCGAGGTCTGGATCGATGGATCGCTGAAGTAGGTGGTGACGCCGGTGAGGGTGATCCGGCCGATCGAGCTGCCGGTGCTGCTGGTGAACCAGAGGTTGCCGTCGGGACTGGTCGTGATCCACCGGGGGCCGCCGACGCCGGGGGCCGAGACGTCGAAGGAAGTGAGGATGCCGGTGGGGGTGAGTCGGCCGATCGAGTCGTTGGCGCCGCTGGCGAACCAGAGGTTCCCGTCAGGACCCTCGGTGATCCCCACGGGGGCGTCGATGCTCGCGTTGGTGCCCACGGTGATGGTGCCGGCGGTGGTGATCGACCCGACCACGTCGTTGTTGAGGTTCGTGAACCACACCTTGCCGTCGGGACCCGCGGCGATGCCCTGCAGCGAGTCGAGGCTGGCGTGGGTGAAGGTCGAGATCACGCCGCTGGTGGTGACTCGGCCGATCCGGCTGGGCGAGGCGATGAACCAGAGGTTGCCGTCCGGTCCCGCCGTGATCGGCCCGGTGTCGCCGACCTCGGCGGCGGTGAAGTCGGTGACCACCCCGCTGGTCGTGATCCGCCCGACCACCCCCCAGGCGGTGAACCAGAGATTCCCGTCGGGTCCCGCTGCGATCGCGCGTGGGGAGAAGATGGCCGGGTCGGTGAAGTGCGAGAACGTTCCCGTGGGGGTGACCCGCCCGATGGAGCCGTAGTTGATGAACCAGAGGTTGCCGTCGGGCCCGAGCGTGATCGACGTCGGGTAGACGACGGCGTTGCCCTCGAACTCGGTGAACGCGCCGGCGGTGGTGATGCGCCCGACCGAGTAGTCGTCCGCGAACCACAGGGCGCCGTCGGGGCCCGCCGTGATGGTGGTCGGCTGCTCGATCGTGTCGGACGTGTACTTCGTGACCACGCCGGCGGTGGTGATCCGTCCGATGGCAGGGCTGATGAAGTTCGCGTTGGTGAACCAGAGGTTCCCGTCCGCCCCGGCAACGATCCCCTCCGGTGCGTCGATCGACGGGTCGTCGAACTCCGTGACGACGCCAGCGGGGCTGATGCGGCCGATGGAGAGGAAGTTCGTGAACCAGACGTTGCCGTCCGGGCCGGCAGCGATCGACCGGGGCGAGAGGATGCCGGGATCGGCGAAGTCGGTGACGACGCCAGCAGGCGTGATGCGGCCGATGGAGCTGCTGGTGATGTACCACAGGTTGCCGTCGGGACCGGCGACGATGCCGAGCGGATCGACGATCGACGCGTCGGCGAAGCTCGTGACGACCCCGGCGGGGGTGATGCGGCCGATGGAGCCGCCGTCGTGGTTGGTGAACCAGAGGTTGCCATCAGCTCCGGCGGCGATGCCCCTGGGTGACGCGATGCTCGCGTGGGTGAAGTTCGAGATGGCACCGGTGGGGGTGATGCGGCCGATCGAGTCGTTGCCCGGGTTGGTGAACCAGAGGTTGCCGTCGGGGCCGGCGACGATCGAGCTGGTGCCTGTCGCGCTGTTGATCGTGGGGGCGGTGAAGGTCGTGACGACCCCGGCGGGGGTGAGGCGCCCGATCGAGGCCGCGTCGTTGGTGTACCAGAGGTTGCCGTCGGGTCCGGTCGTGATCCCCTCGACGCCGGGGAAGTCAGGCGGGTAGTAGGTGACGTCACCGACGGCATCGCCCCCACCGTTGGTCGTCGCTGCGGCGACGGGGAGACCTGCTGCCGCCAAGAGGCCTGTGAGCAGCACCGCCAGCAACCGACGTCGTGCCATCGACACCCACCCTCGATCTCTCGAGCCGGGATCGTCGCGCCCGAGCGGGCGCCACCGGCATCTGCAGCGTACGACTCCTCGCGTGCGCCGATGCAGGGGCGGAGGTCCCTTTCGGCGAGGCTCCGCCGGCGCTGCCGAGCCGCTGACCTACCCGTCTGCTGCGATGAGCCAGGCAGCGGCGCCGAGGCGGACACCGGTGCCTGGCTCGAAGCGATCCGAGAGCACGGAGCGGACCTCGTCGGTGGCCTCGGCGAGCGCACCGCCTTCGAGGCGGCCGAGCAGCCCGCGGGCGATGCCGGTACCGAGGAGGAAGGCGGTCGCCTCTTCCAGCGTCCCGCCGCCACCGAGGAGGATCGACGGCGTGAGCGACGTGATCTCGACCTGCGTGAAGCCGGCCGCGCCGAGCAGCGCGGCGGCCTCGGCGGGCTCCTTCAGCGCGAACATCCCCGGTCCGCCAGCGAGGCTGCCGAGCGCTGGAAGCTCAGCGTGCCGCGTCACCGCGTCGCCGACGATCGACACCCACTCGTTGGCCTCGAGCCCCTGCCAGCACACGAATGCGGCGCGACCGCTGGGCGCGAGCGAGCGGTAGAGGTTCGAGAACGCAGCGGGGGGATCATCGAAGAACATCACGCCGAACTGGCTGAGGATGACGTCGAATGCACCGTCGCCGAAGTCGTGGAGCTGTGCATCGGCGATGACGAACGACGCGTTGTCGAGCCCCTCGTCGAGTGCGCGTCGCGCGGCGACCTCCGTGAGGGGCTCGGAGAGGTCGGCGCCGATCGCGGAGCGGGCGAGGCGTGCGGCGGCCAGCGTCGTCGCGCCGCAGCCGCATCCGACGTCGAGCACCGCCTCGTCTGATCCCAGTGCCAGGTGCTCGAGCAGCGCGTCGGTGAGCGGGGCGAGCTGCCGGTCGTAGCGGTCGGCGTGGTCGATGTAATGCGCGGCCTCGGCGCCGTTCCACGCCTCGGACTGCTGCTGGTTGGCGGTCATGCACCTCCTCGGCGATCGGGCGGCTGTTCGCTCACCCTACCGAGGGGTCGCTCGGTGATCGGCCCGACGGGCTGGGCGAGGATGGCTCACCACGACGCGGCCCAGTCGGGTGCTGGCGCAGGATCGGGTGCGAGCGCGGCGAGGTCGGCATCGAAGGTCGGTGCCGTCGCGCCATCAGCACGGACCTCGCGGATCTGGAGGTGGCCGCTCGTCGTGGCGACGAGCAGCTTGCCGTCATGGGACCAGTCCGCCCACTGCACGTCGTCGAGCGCAACCAGGACCTGGTCCCCGTCGATGAGCGAGTATTCGGCGGGCTCGTGGTGGCCCGGCACCGAGCGGAACCCGGCGAACGACCCTGCCACCCGCAGCTCGACGGTCGAGCCAGCGAGCGGGCTCCGCTTGTGCATGGTCACCGCTCGTCGTTCGTCGAACGGTCCTCCCGCGGCGCGCGGCGGCGTGTCGTCGGTCTCGGTCCACCCGCTGCGACGCTCGACCGCGAACTGGATCGCGGGGTTCACCGCCAGGCCCCACTGCCGCAGGCAGGGAGCCACGTCACCGACGTCGGGCTCACCAAGCACGCACGAGCGCTCCTCGGTGAAGTGCACGCCGGTGGTGTAGGTGGTGCCCATCTCCCACGCCGCGAGCGCCTGCAGCCACGGCAGCCTGGAGATCGATTCGTAGATGGTCCCCGCCTCCCAGCGTGCGCCGGGCTGGTGGATCGACGCTGCGAACCAGCGGCCGTCGGGTGACACGTCGCACTTCTGCGGAGCGATCACGCCGTGCAGCCACGCACCCGGCTCGAATGCAGGTGCGGCGATGTCCCATCGGCCGAGCTGGCACCAGTCGGTCGGGCCGCGACGGATGACCGCGACGACCGGCGCCTCGGTGGCCGCGATGCCGAACAGGCGCGGCGGTGCGGGCTGGTGGTCCACTCCTGCAGTCTCGCGCCGCCCGCCGAGTCGCAGCGTGGCGGAGTCGCGCGGGCACAGCGGCCTACGATCCCGCGTGCAGGGGGCCGGTCGAGTGGGGGAGTCGACGATGTCCGAGACGATCGCCACGGGGCGTGGTGCGCTGTTCCACGATCCGCAGCTGTGGGCGGACATGAACCGGTGGCACGAGCAGGTGGCCGGCATCCGCCGGACCGAGCCGGTGCTCTACGTGGACGACCCGGGCTACACGCCGTTCTGGGTGCTGACCAAGCACGCGGACGTGTTCGCTGCGAGCCGGGACGCCGCGCGCTGGCACAACACGTCGCAGGTGGTGCTGGGGCCCGACGCCGACTGGCAGCAGATGCTCGATAGCGGCATGCCCGCGCCCGCCACGCTCGTGCACATGGACGGCACGGTGCACCGCGACCACCGGATGGTCACCAACGACTGGTTCAAGCCCGCGGCGGTCCGCCACCGGCAGCCGCGCATCGACGAGCTCGCCGACCTCTACGTGCAGAAGCTGCGAGACCTCGGCGGCAGCTGCGACTTCGCGAAGGACATCGCGCAGCCGTACACGTTGCGCGTGATCATGGACATCTACGGCGTCCCTGAGGAGGACGAGCCGCTCATGATGGACCTGACCCAGGGCATCTTCGGCGCCGCGGACCCCGAGTTCCTCGGCGGCGCGGAGGACCCGGGCGCGCGGGCCATGGCCTCGGTGATGCAGTTCATCCTGTACTTCAACGAGCTGACAGAGGACCGCCGCGCGTGTCCGGCCGACGACCTCGCCAGCGTGATCGCCAACGCCGAGATCGACGGCTGCCCCATGGGCGACATCGAGCGGCTCTGGTACTACATCATCGTGGCGACCGCCGGGCACGACACGACGTCGTTCGCACTCGCCGGCGGCATGGAGCAGCTGGCGCGCGACCCGCAGCAGCTGTTCGGCCTCGCCGGCGACGACGAGGCGCTGGTGCGTGCGACCGACGAGGTCATCCGATGGACGACGCCGGTGCGGCACTTCATGCGCTACGCCACGGAGCCGACCTCCATCGGTGGCGTCGACATCCCCGAAGGGGGTCGCGTGCTGCTGAGCTACCCGTCGGCCAACCGCGACGAGGACGTGTTCGCCGACGCCGCGACCTTCGACGTGCGACGTCCCGACGCGGACAGGCTGCTGAGCTTCGGCGTCGGTGCGCACTTCTGCCTCGGCTCGCAGTTCGCGCGGCGCGAGGTGCGCACGATGCTCGACCGTCTCAGCCGCGAGCTGACGCACGTCGAGCTGGCCGGCGAGCCGCAGTGGGCTGAGAGCCACTTCGTGAGCGGCGTGAAGCACCTGCCCATCACCTACGCCATGCGCTGATCGCGCGGCGCGTCCGCGTGCGGTTCAGGCAGGGGAGAGCTCGCTGGCGAGCCCGGCGCGGACCGTCTCGAACTCGGGAAGCTCGCCGTCGTAGATCATGACGTAGGTGGTCGACTCGCCGCCGGGTGCGAGGACCTGCATGGTCTGCCCAGCGCACGGCCCTTCGTAGAGCCCTTGGTACGCCTCGGTCACCGCCTCATCTGAGGGGTCGGCCAGCGCGTACCAGTCGTCGAGGGTCGAGCAGGCGAACGTGCTGCTGGAGACGCCGTCATCGGGGTCGGACGGATCGTCGTCGAGCGGGTCGACGCCAGGGGCGGCGAAGGTGAGGTAGCGCCCGGTGCCGTCAGTTCCCTCGGGGACGGTCACCTCTGCGACGATCCACGTCGGCTCCTCGGCACCCGTGAGCGATCGGAAGGCGTCGAAGTCTGCGACCGCCGGATCGTCGGCCGGAACACCGAGGCGCACCACCAGCGTCGAGTCGTCCTCCAGCGTCCCCTCGTAGCGCGTCCCGGCACCCTCGACGTCGGCCGCCGCTGCGTCGGTCGATGTCGACGAGGCGCCACCACCGGCACCGCCGTCGTCACCGCCACCACCGCAGCTGGCGAGGGTGCCGGCGAGAGCAGCTGCAAGGGACAGGGCAGCAAGTCGTGTCGTGCGCATCGCTGGAACATACCTGCGGCCCCTGGCGCCCGCCTGCCCGCCGGCCACGTCGAGGCGAGCTCGCCGGCTGCGCTAGCGTCCTCGGAAACGATCACAGCTCCTAGTGAGCTCGGCGGGGAGAGCGCGCATGGCGGATCAGGCGGGAAGTTCGAGCTCTGGGGCATCTGCCAACGACGGCAGCCGTCGATTGCTCATGATCCTCATCGTCCTGGTGCTCATCGCTGGCATCGGCGCGGTGCTCTTCGTGTTCGTCCTCGGTGACGACGAGGCCGACGCGGCGATCGACGTGCAGCTCGAGCCGATCTCGTCGGCCATCGATCCCTTCGCCCCCGTCGGGCAGATGGGCCAGGACCAGGCGATCACGCCGGTGGAGACCGCGACTCCGACCAAGGTCGAGGGAGGTCGCGTCGGCCTCTACGGCGGCACGATGAACACGTCGCAGTGCGACAAGGCGCAGCTCACCACGTTCCTCCAGCAGAACCCCGACAAGGGTGCCGAGTGGGCACGCGTGGTGGGCATCGCCCCGGCGGCCATCCCCACCTACATCGACGGGTTGACCCCGGTGGTGCTGCGCTCCGACACCGCCGTCACCAACCACGGTTTCAAGAACGGCAAGGCGACATCGCTGCAGTCCGTGCTCCAGGCCGGCACGGCGGTGCTCGTCGACGCCTACGGCATGCCGGTCACCAAGTGCTACTGCGGCAACCCGCTCCAGCCCCCGTACTCGCCGCCGCGGACGCCGGTCACGCCACCGGCGAACCAGCCGACCACCACCTTCATGAACCCGACGACGACCTACATGTACCCGACGACGACCTACATGTACCCGACGACGACGCACATGAACCCGCCGACGACCTACCACTACCCACCCACCTACTACCCGACGTCGGATCACCCCTCCACGCCGCCTCGCTACATCGGCACCTCGTGGCCGAACTGGAAGACCACGTCGGTCACCATCATCGAGGTCCACGTGACGGTCATCGAGGTGTTCACGCTCGTCGACCCGGTCACCGGCGCGGCCTTCACCCGCCCGGCGGGGACCGACGGCGCCGGCGACAAGCCGGCTGCGCCCGTACCGGTGACTGCCACCACGACCACGATGGGTGAGGTCACGACGCCTCCGCCTCCGCCTCCGCCGCCCGGGCAGCCGCAGCCGCAGCCGCAGCCGCAGCCCCAGCCACGGCCGACGACGACGATGTACTACCCGCCGACGACGATGTACCACCCGCCGACGACGATGTACCACCCGCCGACGACCTACGGCCTCCCCGACGAGCCGTGCGTGGACGAGCACAACAACATCGTTCCGTGCCCGTAGGGCGCCTGCCGCTCTGCATCGCGCAGCAGCGAGCATCCGGCCGGTAGTCGACCGGATCAGTCGCCGAATGGTTCGCCGTCGAACGAGTCGACGGTGGTGAACGACGACACCGCTGCTCGGGCGAGTCGACGTGGTTGCCGCACCGGGTGGCCGAGGGCGATGACCGCGGCCAGCGCGAAGCCTTCGGGAGCGCCGAGCAGCTCGAGGACCTGCGGCTCGGCGCGCACGCACATCGTGGTGATGACGCCGCCCAGCTCCTCCTCGCGCGCCGCGAGGAGCAGGTTCCAGCAGAACGGGTAGACCGACGCGCCGCCGGCGAACGTGTAGCGGCCGAGGTCGCGGTCGACTGCGGCGACGCCGCCGAGGTCGACGAGCACCGCGAGCAGCACCGGCACCTCGTCGAGGTGCTCGGCGAACCCGCCGCCGGTGGCGGCCGCCTGCTCGGCGATCTTGGGCGCGGCGTCCATTGCAGCGGCTTCGTCAGCAGGGTCGTTGCGCACCGACCACGGGCGCAGCCCCGCCTGCGTCATCGCCACGTACGGGTACCAGCCCTCGAGGTACAGGTCGCGCAGCGCTCGGCGCGTGTCCGGGTCGCGCAGCACCACGACGCGCCACGCCTGGACGTTGCCGCCGCTCGGGGCGAAGCGCGCGGTGTCGAGCACGCGGGCCAGCACGTCGTCGGGCACCGGCACGCCGCGAAAGGAGCGGATCGCGCCGGTGGTGCGCAGGGCGTCGAGGAGCTGCATTGCGCCATCGTGCAGGTCGGGCGTCGGACGCGCCAGCGGGTGCGCTGCGTAGGGTTGCGACCATGACCGACCTCGACGCCCTCGCCCGACGGCGAGCCGAGCTCCGCGACCGCCACCTCGTCCCCGAGGCGCAGCGCCCCTCGAGCACGGCGCGCGGCGTGCACCACCTGGCGCTCATCTGCAGCGACGTCGAGGCGACGATCGCCTTCTACCAGGGGTTGCTGGGCTTCCCGCTCGTCGAGCTCTTCGAGAACCGCGACTACCCGGGCTCGACGCACTTCTTCTTCGACATCGGCGCTGGCAACCTGCTCGGGTTCTTCGATTTCCCCGCGCTCGGCCTCGAGCCGGTGCCCGAGGGCCTCGGAGGCATGCAGCACGTGGCCATCTCGGTGACCGTTGAGGCGTTCGAGGAGCTGAAGGGTCGGCTGGATGAGGCCGGCGTGGCCTATCTCGGTCCCGACATGGGCGTAGCGGAGTCTGTCTACTTCAAGGATCCCGACGGGGCGCAGGTCGAGCTCATCCGCCAGCCGCTGATGGAGATGCCCGAGTCGGCCCCGCCGGAGGGGAACTGAGGAGCGTCTTCGGTTGCGCCGGCCCGGCTGAGCGGCTAACCTGCAACCATATGGTTGCAGATATGGCGGAGGAGCAGCGGGTCGATCGCCTCTTCCAGGCCTTGGCCGACGCCACACGGCGCGACATCCTCCAGCGCGCCATGGCCGGCGAGCTGTCCATCTCCGCCCTGGCGCGCGACTACCCGATGAGCATGGCGGCGGTGCAGAAGCACGTCGCGGTGCTCGAGCGGGCGGGGCTCGTGACCAAGCAGCGCCGCGGGCGGGAGCAGCTCGTGCGCAGCAGCATCGAGACCGTCCGATCCGCCCACCACCTGCTCGACGAGCTCGAGGCCATCTGGCGCGAGCGCATGCACCGATTCGGCGAGGTCCTCGCCGAACCGACCCAAGGAGGAACCCCATGAGCATGACCAGCATCGAGAAGGACGTCGACGCATTGTCGATGGTCGTCACCTGCGAGTTCGACGCCCCCGTCGACGCTGTGTGGGAGCTGTGGGCCGACCCGCGGAAGCTCGAGCGGTGGTGGGGTCCGCCGACGTACCCGGCGACCGTCGTCGACCACGACCTCGTCGCGGGCGGGCGCGTCAGCTACTACATGACCGGACCGGAGGGTGACCAGCACGGCGGCTGGTGGCGGGTAGTCGCGGTCGATGCCCCGCACTCGTTCGAGATCGAGGACGGGTTCGCCGACGAAGACGGCAACGAGAACCCGGACCTGCCGACGACCACCATGCGCGTCACCATCGAGGCGAAGCCCGAGGGCGGTACGCGCATGGTGACCTCCTCCACGTTCCCGTCCCGGGAGGCCATGGAGCAGATGCTCGAGATGGGCCTCGAGGAGGGGCTCAGCGCCGCGATCGGCCAGATCGACGCCATTCTGGCGCCTGGCTGAGCCCGGGCAGGGGCCTCTCCCGGCCCGAGGTGCTCCTGCGCTTGGTTCGGACCGCTCGAGCGGGCAGAGTGCTTGGTGCACACTGCTGATGGGAGCGGGTGGCCGATGGTGCGGATCGAGGAGCCGAGCGAGTCGGAGGGGCACGTGGTCGGCGCTCGTGCCGCCGACGGCGTCCGCCCCGCCCGCGGCAGCGATCCGCTCACCGGCCTGCTGGACCGCTCGGAGATCGAGCGCCAGCTCGTCGGCCTCGATCCGGCCGAGGCGGCGCGTCGCGGCGTCGGCGTGGTCTTCCTCGATCTCGACCGATTCAAGCCGGTCAACGACAAGTTCGGCCACGCCGCAGGTGACGCCGTGCTGCGCATCATCGCCGAGCGCCTGAGCGCTGCGGTGCGTCCCGGCGACGTGCTGGCGCGCTTCGGCGGCGACGAGTTCGTGGTCGTCTGCGATGGCGCGGCCAGCCACGACCTGCATGCGCTGGCGCGGCGCCTCGTCGATGCCGTCGCCGAGCCCATATCGTTGGGGGAGACGACCGTGACGGTGGGAGCGAGCGCTGGCGTCGCCGTGGCGGGTTCGGTCGAAGGCCCCGTGACCTTGCTCGAGCAGGCCGATCTGGCGATGTACCTGGCCAAGTCGGAGCGAGCGGGCGTCATGGAGTTCGACAGCGCTGTGGCGCAGCAGCTGCTGACCCGCACCGCCGAGCGCTCCGATCTCGAGGACGCCATGCGTCGGGGCGCGATTCGCACCCAGCTGCGCCCAGTGGTCGCCGCGGGGACGCGGCGGCCGATGGCGCTGGAGAGCCGCCTGGTGTGGAGCGAGGGCGACGTCCTCGCGGTCGGCGCCGAGCTGCGGGACCGGGCACGGAGCCTCGGCATGCTCAGCGACCTGCTGCGCCACGAGGTCACCGAGGCCTGTGCAGCAGCGGCGAACCTGCGATCGTTGCGTCCAGATGCAGATCGCCTCCGCGTGCTGGTGCGCATCGACGGCGACGACATCACCGACCACGAGGTGGCAGGCGCGCTGCGCGGCACCTTGGACAGCGATCACCGCGCCGGCACCCTTGGTCTGGTCGTGCGCGGCGCCGGGCGGTGGGACGACGACGTCGTCGCTGACGACCTCCGCGCCATCTCCGCCATGGACGTCGCGCTGGTGGTCGAGGCGCTGGTCGCCCGCGACGTGCTCGAGTCGGTCGACCGGTGGTCGGCCAGCACGATGGTGCTCGACGACGACCTCGTCGTCGCCGCGGTCGACCGCCTGCGTGAGCGCGAGGTGCTGCGCGCCGAGGTCGCGCTTGCTCGAGCCGTCGGCGTTCGAGTCATGGCTCGCTGCCCCGACGAGGCGGCAGCGGTGGTGGTCGAGCGCATCGGCGTCGACGAGATCGCCGGGGAGGTCCTGGGATCGTGGTGCGCTGCCGATGCGATCATCGAGACGTTCGAGCGGTTGTGGGACGAGAGCCTCCGACCAGGAGCGGGAGCCGCACCTCGCGCTTGACGGCCGCCCCGACCGCGACGATGGTCACCCGGCGCACGCCCACCTGCCCCAGCGACGCCCACCGTCGCGCGGCCCGATCCGAGAGGTCACCTGATGCCGACGTTCGAGGACATCACCTACGAGGTCGACGGTCCGACCGCCACGCTGACGATCAACCGCCCCGAGCGATACAACGCGTTCCGGGCGCAGACCGTCGAGGAGATGATCAAGGCGCTGCGGCTGGCGTGGGCCGATCGCCAGGTGCAGGCGGTGATCCTCACCGGCGCCGGCGACAAGGCGTTCTGCACCGGCGGCGACATGAAGCAGCGCGCAGAGACCGGCGACTACGGGCCGAGCGAGAGCGGCATGTTCGAGATCGGCAACCTGCACAAGCTGCTGCGCGACATCCCCAAGCCGGTCATCGCCGCGGTCAACGGGGTCGCCGTCGGTGGTGGCCACGTGCTGCACGTGCTGTGCGACGTGTCGATCGCCAGCGACACGGCGCGGTTCGGCCAGGCCGGTCCGAAGGTGGGGTCGTTCGATGCGGGGTTCGGCACCGCGTACCTGGCGCGGGTGATCGGGGAGAAGAAGGCTCGAGAGATGTGGTTCTGGTGCCGGATCTACGACGCTGACCAGGCGCTGGCGATGGGGTTGGTCAACGAGGTGGTGCCTGGCGACGAGCTCATGGACGAGGCGCGCCGCTGGGCGGCCGAGGTCGCGGAGAAGAGCCCCACGGCGCTGCGCTTCCTCAAGCAGTCGTTCAACGCCGACACCGACCACCAGGCCGGCCTCAGCAACCTCGCCATGTCTGCTCTGGATCTCTACACGGCGTCGCCCGAGGGGCTCGAGGGGGCAGCAGCGTTCGCGGAGAAGCGACCGGCGGAGTTCAACCAGCACGTCAACTGGCACTGAGCGGAGGATCCGCGGGCAGGCCTCGGTTCACCGCGAGCCGGCGGCGATGAGGTTGCCTTGCTATGAGTGAGCGCTCACTCATAGGGTTCGCTGCCGTGACGCCTCCTGCAACCGCTGCCGCTGCGGGGGCGGACCGCCCGGGGCGAGGTCGAGCCACGGCGATGCCTCCGGACGAGCGTCGCGCCGCGATCGTGCAGGCCGCGCTCGCGCTGGTGCTCGAGCACGGCGTCACCGTCACCACCCGCCAGATCGCTGAGGCCGCCGGCATCGCGGAGGGCACCATCTTCCGAGTCTTCGAAGACAAGCAGGAGCTCCTCGCCACCGTCGTCGAGGCGGTGCTGGACCCCGAACCCGACGTCGCCGCGCTCGACGCCATCGATCGTTCCGTGCCGCTCGAGGAGCGACTCGTGGCTGCGGTCGAGGTACTGCAGTGGCGCGTGGCGCGGATCTGGCAGGTGATGACCGCGGTGGGTCTCACGAAGCCGCCGAGCAGCGGCGGACCCCGGCGCGGCGCACCCGAGGTGCTCGCGGTGGCCCGGCTCATCGAGCCCGACGCGCCGCACCTGCGCCGAAGCGCGCTCGATGCTGCGCAGCTGCTGCGAGCGCTCACCTTCGCCACCACCCACCCCGCGCTCGTCTCGGATGCACCCGTTGCACCCGGCGAGGTCGTCGCGCTGCTCCTCGACGGGATCCGTCGCCGATGAACCAGGGCTCCAACCATCGGACGTCGCCGTGCTGACCCGTCTGCTGCGCGCCTACCTGCAGCGCTACCGCCGCGTGCTGTGGACCGTCCTGGCCCTCCAGACGGTGCAGACCATGGCCGCGCTCACGCTGCCGACCCTCAACGCCGACATCATCGACCGCGGCATCGCGCAGGGCGACACCGCCTACATCTGGCGCATGGGTGCCGTGATGCTCGTGGTCGCGCTGATCCAGGTGGTGTTCGCGATCTCAGCGACCCTCTACGCGGCGCGCGCCGGCACGGGGTTCGGGCGCGACGTGCGCAGCGCGCTGTTCCACCAGGTGACGGGCTACTCCGCCGAGGAGGTGGGCCACTTCGGTGCGCCATCGCTGATCACCCGCATCACCAACGACGTCACCCAGGTCCAGCTGCTCGTGATGATGTCGTGCACGATGCTCGTCGCCGCGCCGATCACGATGGCCGGAGGCGTCGTCATGGCGGTGCGCGAGGACGGGCCGCTGTCGCTGCTGCTGCTGGTGAGCGTGCCCGCGCTGGTGCTGAGCGTCGGCAGCGTGATCGTGCGGATGGTGCCGCAGTTCCAGGTGATGCAGGAGCGCATCGACCGAGTCAACCAGGTGCTGCGAGAGCAGATCACCGGTATCCGGGTGGTGCGAGCCTTCGTGCGAGAGGAAGCGGAGGCTGAGCGCTTCGCAGCCGCCAACGACGACCTCACCTCGACGTCGTTGCGCGTCGGACGCCTCATGGCCCTCATGTTCCCCTCGGTGCTGCTCGTCCTGAACCTCTCGAGCGTCGCTGCGCTGTGGCTCGGCGCGGACCGCATCGCTGCGGGCGAGATGCAGGTGGGCTCGCTGGTCGCGTTCCTCAGCTACCTCGTCCAGATCCTGATGGCGGTGATGATGGCGACGTTCGTCGCCATCCTCGTGCCGCGCGCCTCGGTGTCTGCTGAGCGCATCATGGAGGTGCTCGACACCGACTCCTCGGTGCGGCCTCCCGAGGGCGGGATCACCGAGCTCTCGGAGCGTCTGGAGGTCGCGCTCGACTCGGTGGCCTTCACGTACCCCGGCGCAGAGGAGCCCGTGCTCGCCGACATCTCCCTCGTGGCGCGTCCCGGGGAGACGACCGCCATCATCGGCAGCACGGGCGCCGGCAAGACGACCTTGCTGAGCCTGATCCCCCGCCTGTTCGACGCCACCGGGGGAGCGGTGCGCATCGACGGCGTCGACGTGCGCGACCTCGACCTCGAGGCGCTGTGGCGTCGCATCGGACTCGTGCCCCAGAGGCCGTTCCTGTTCTCCGGCACCGTGGCGTCCAACCTCCGCCACGGCAAGCCCGACGCCACCGACGAGGAGCTGTGGGACGCGCTGCGCATCGCCCAGGCCGACGACTTCGTCGCCGCCATGCCCGGCGGACTCGACGCGCCCATCACCCAGGGCGGCACCAACGTGTCAGGCGGTCAGCGCCAGCGCCTGGCGATGGCGCGCGCCATCGTGCGCCGCCCGGCGATCTACTTGTTCGACGACTCGTTCTCCGCCCTCGACCTGGCCACCGATGCGCGCCTGCGCGCCGCGCTCGGCGCCATCACCCGTGACGCCACGGTGCTGGTGGTGGCGCAGCGCGTGGCGACCATCCGCGACGCAGCGCAGATCGTGGTGCTCGAGCACGGCCGCATCGTCGGGCTCGGCACGCACCACGACCTGCTGGAGCGCTGCCCGACGTACCAGGAGATCGTGGCCTCGCAGCTCACCGCAGAGGAGGCGGCGTGACCGAGCGAGAGCAGCACGCAGATCGCGACGCGCCGGCCGAGGACGAGCTGCCCAAGCCGCCTGAGCCGCGCACCAGCTTCGGGTCGCGCTTCGCCGCTGCGGGCATGCCCGTCGAGCGGTCACGTGACTTCTCGGCCTCCACCCGGCGCCTCATCGATCGCCTGCGCCCCGAGGGCGCCCGCGTGGTGGCGGTGCTCGCGCTCGCAGTCGGCAGCGTGTCGTTCTCCGTGCTCGGTCCACGGATCCTGGGCAACGCCACCAACACCATCGTCGACGGGCTGCGCTCGGCGGAGGGGGCCGACACCGGGCACCTGCACCGGCTCCTGCTGCTCGCCGTCGCGCTGTACGTCTCGTCCAGCCTGATGGCCTACGTGCAGGGCCGGATGCTCGCCGGCGTGGTGCAGCGCACGATGCACCGGCTGCGCGCCGACGTCGAGGACAAGCTCAACCGCCTCCCGCTGCACCACATCGACAACACGCCGCGCGGCGATCTGCTCAGTCGCGCCACCAACGACATCGACAACGTGGCGCAGAGCCTCCAGCAGACGCTCAGCCAGATGCTCACCTCGATGCTGACCATCATCGGCACGATCGCGATGATGATGTGGATCTCGCTGCCGCTGGCGCTGCTCGCGCTCGTCACGATCCCGGTGTCCATCTTCACGATGAAGGCGATCGCTCGGCGGTCCCGAGGTCGGTTCATCGCCCAGTGGGCGCACACCGGCAGCCTCAACGCGCAGGTCGAGGAGGCGTTCACGGGGCACGCGCTCGTGAAGGTGCTCGGGAGGCAGGACGAGGTCGAGGAGCAGTTCCGGCAGGAGAACGAGAAGCTCCACGACGCCGCGTTCGGCGCGGGGTTCATCTCCGGCACGATCCAGCCGGCGATGATGTTCTTCGGCAACCTCAGCTTCGTCGCCGTCGCGGTGGTGGGCGGGGTCCTCGTCACCAACGGCTCGATGAGCATCGGCGACGTGCAGGCCTTCATCCAGTACTCGCGGCAGCTCACGCAACCGATGACGCAGCTGGCATCCATGTTCAACGTGATGCAGTCCGGGATCGCGTCCGCCGAGCGAGTCTTCGAGCTGCTCGACGTCGAGGAGGAGGCGCCGGACCTCGTCGTCGCTGGGAGCGACGAGCCGACGCGTGGACGGGTGGTCTTCGACCACGTGTCGTTCTCGTACGACCCGGACAACCCGCTCATCGAGGACCTGTCGCTGGTGGCGGAGCCGGGTCAGACGATCGCCATCGTCGGGCCCACCGGCGCAGGCAAGACGACGCTGGTGAACCTGCTGATGCGCTTCTACGAGATCCAGAGCGGGTCGATCAGCCTCGACGGCGTCGACGTCTCGCAGATGACGCGCCAGGAGCTTCGCTCCAACATGGGCATGGTCCTCCAGGACACGTGGCTGTTCGGCGGCTCGATCCGCGAGAACATCGCGTACGGCAACCTGGGAGCCACCGACGACGAGGTGCTCGTCGCCGCCCGGGCGACCTACGTGGATCGGTTCGTGCACGCGCTGCCCGACGGCTACGGCTCGCTGGTGGACGACGAGGGCGGGAGCATCAGCACGGGAGAGGCGCAGCTCATCACCATCGCCCGTGCGTTCCTCGCCGACCCTGCGATCCTCATCCTCGATGAGGCGACGAGCTCGGTGGACACCCGCACCGAGATGCTGATCCAGGAGGCCATGGCAGCGCTCCGCTCGAACCGGACGAGCTTCGTGATCGCGCACCGGCTGTCGACGATCCGCGACGCGGATGCGATCCTCGTGATGGAGCACGGGCGGATCGTCGAGCAAGGCAGCCACGACGAGCTGCTCGCGTCCGGCGGCGCCTACGCGGCGCTGTACCGGGCGCAGTTCGCCGCCGCAGCGGTCGACGTCGACAGCTGACGGGTCTCGGTGGTCGCGATGCGCCGAGCCGTACGATGCCGACGCTAGAGTCTGCGGATCGTCAAACCTGCCCGACCCGACCCCCAGCGGTCGTTCGGTGCACCAGCCACGGCTCTCGAGCCGATCCTGCGCAGAGAGGCACACCCCAGTGACCGAAGAGCTCGCCCGTCCGAACCGCTACCGCCCAGCCCGCGTGGCGCTCGCCGCAGGCGGTGCCAGCATCCTGGTGACCGCAGCGCTGATGGCACCCGCTGGTGCTGGTCAGCCGCTGCCTGACCCGACCGCGTCGGCGGACGTCAGCTGCCGCAACGACGAGGGCTACATCCACGTGTCGATCGTCGACGACTTCAGCACCACCTACGACGTGGTCATCGGCGGCATCGTCGTCGACCCGGCCATCACCGACACCGACGGCGGCGTGAACACCTACGGCCCGTACGCCGATGGCGACTACCTCGTTGAGGTGGAGTGGCTCGACGAAGAGGTGAACATCCTCGAGGAGACCGTCACCATCGACTGCATCCCCGACGGCACGACGACGACCGCCGCCCCGACGACGACGACCGCTCCGCCGGAGCAGGTTGCGCCGACGACGACCGCTGCGCCCGCTCCCATCGCGGTTCAGCCGACCTACACCGGCTGATCAGCAGGACGGGCTCTGGCGAGCCCTGGCGGGCGATGCAGCTACCAGCGTGCAGTGTCGGCTTCGGCGCGCCCCGTTCTGTGCATGGTGGCTTCCGGTAACCGGAAGCCATCATGCACAGAACGATGGGGTGGCGTTGGGGCGTGCGTGGAGGTGGGCCTAGGCTTGACCGCTCGGTCAAGTTCCACACGCGGTGCATAGGCGCGCCTCGCGAGGATGACCGCACGAGGGGGAGGTGCACGTCATGACCACGACGGCTGATCCGATCGACCACGAGGCGCTGCGCGCCAAGTACCGAGCTGAGCGTGACAAGCGCCTGCGACCTGACGGCAACGAGCAGTACATCGAGCCGAAGGGCCGCTTCGCGCACTTCCTCGACGACCCCTACGTCGAGCGCACCGAGCGCGACCCCATCGCCGCCGAGGTCGACGTGGTGCTCATCGGGGGCGGCTTCGCCGGGCTGTGCACCGGAGCGCGCCTCAAGGAGGCCGGGGTCGACGACGTGTGGATCATCGAGGGCGGCGGTGATGTCGGCGGCGCGTGGTACTGGAACCGCTACCCGGGCGCGATGTGCGACACCGCGGCGATGATCTACCTCCCGCTGCTGGAGGAGACCGGCCACAAGCCGAGCATGAAGTACACCTTCGCCCCGGAGATCTTCGCCCACGCCAAGCGCATCGCCGAGACGTTCGGCCTGTACGAGCACGCCCTCCTCTCCACCGAGGTGCGCGAGGTGGTGTGGGACGAGGCATCGTCCCGATGGATCGTCACCACCGACCGCGGCGACGAGCTCCGCGCCCGCTTCGTGTCCATGGGCACCGGGCCGCTGCACCGGCCGAAGCTCCCGGGCATCCCCGGCATCGAATCCTTCGGCGGGCACTGCTTCCACACCAGCCGATGGGACTACGAGTACACCGGTGGCGATCCGAGCGGCGCACCCCTCTCGAAGCTGGCCGACAAGCGCGTCGGCATCATCGGCACCGGAGCCACCGCCGTGCAGTGCATCCCGCACCTGGCGCGCGACGCGCAGGAGCTCTACGTGTTCCAGCGCACGCCGTCGTCGATCGATGTGCGCAACAACCACGAGATCACCGACGACTTCTTCGCCACACTCGGGCCCGGCTGGCAGAAGGAGTGGCTGCTGAACTTCGCCACGCTGCAGACCGGCGGGTTCGCAGACGAGGACCTGGTGAAGGACGGCTGGACCGACATCGCGCAGCGCATCCGCGACCGCGTGCTCGCCGAGATGGGCAAGCCCGACGCGGTGTTAGGCCCCGAGATCATCGCCAAGGCATTCGAGGACAGCGACGACGAGAAGATGACCGAGATCCGCGCGCGGGTCGACGCCATCGTGCAGGACGAGGCGACCGCGGAGGCGCTCAAGCCCTGGTACCGCCAGCTGTGCAAGCGGCCGTGCTTCCACGACGAGTACCTGCAGGCCTACAACGAGCCTGGCGCCCACCTCGTCGACACCGACGGCAAGGGCGTCGAGCGCATCGACGAGACCGGGGTCTGGGTCGGCGGCGTGCACTACGAGCTCGACTGCCTGATCTTCGCGTCGGGCTTCGAGGTCGGCACCGAGTACTCGCGCCGCTCGGGCTACGAGACGATCGGCCGCGGCGGGATCACGTTGTCAGATCGCTGGGCTGACGGCATGCAGACGATGCACGGCATGCACGTGCACGACTTCCCGAACCTCTTCATCGTCGGGCTGACGCAGGCCGGCAACCTGATCTCCAACATCACCCACAACCTCACCGAGGCCGGCTCGAGCATCGCTGCGATCGTCTCGCACGCTCTCGAGGTCGGCGCGACCGAGGTCGAGGTGACAGCTGAGGCCGAGCAGGCGTGGGTCGCGCAGCTCGAGAGCAGCGCCATGAGCTTCCTCGGCAACGCGGATTGCACCCCGGGCTACTACAACAACGAGGGCAAGGAGGTCGGACGCAAGGAGCGGCTCAACATGAGCGGCTACCCCGCCGGCCCGGTCGCCTACTTCCAGTACATCGACCAGTGGCGGTCGAGCGGCGAGTTCAAGGGCCTCGAGTTCCGCACAGCGGACGTGCCCGTCGGCTGAGCAGCTGGAGGTGACGCTTGCGCACCACTGGATTAATGTCCTATATTAGAACCTGTTCTACTTGATCAGGAGGGGCATGCCCATGGAGTTCGGTCTGTTCATGAACGGCTACCTGCCGGGACCGGCGTCGCGCGACAGCGAGTCCGAGCACACGATGCTCATGCGCGAGGTCGAGTACGCGATCCACGCGGATGCCTGCAACTGGAAGTACGCCTGGCTGGGCGAGCACCACGCGCTCACCGAGTACTCGCACATGTCGGCTCCCGAGGTGCTCTTCGGCTACATCGCGGCCAAGACCGAGCGCATCCACATCGGCTCGGCGATCATGAACCTGTCGCGCCCGGTGAACCACCCGGTGCGCAATGCCGAGCGCGTCGCCATGCTCGACCACATCTGCGAGGGTCGCTACGAGTGGGGGACCGGCCGGGGCGCGGGCAGCCACGAGATGGCCACGTTCGACCTGCTCACCTCGGAGACCAAGGCCATGTGGGACGAGGCGTCGCGTGAGATCCTGCGGATGTGGGAGCAGCGCGACTACACGTTCGAGGGCGAGTTCTTCCGCGTCGAGACGCCGCACAACATCCTTCCCAAGCCCTACGGCATCGGCCACCCGCCGCTGTGGGTCGGCTGCGGCAACCCGGGAACGTTCACCAAGGCGGGCGAGCTCGGCATCGGCGCGATCGCCTTCAACTTCGAGCCCGTCTTCAACCTCAAGGGCCGCATCGACGCCTACAAGGAGGGCATCGCCGCCTGCCAGGAGCCCCTCGGGCAGTACGTCAACGACAACGTGATGATGACCAACGCCGTGGTGTGCGTCGGGAGCCGCGAGCGCGCCCGTGAGATCGCGATGTCGTCGGGCCGCGGCTACCTCAACACGATGGTCAACATGTACCACGACACCATGCCGCCGCAGCCCGGCGCGGTGAAGTGGCCTCATCGCCCCCGTGCCATCGAGGACGAGGCCACCCTCGATTACGCCATCGACGCCGGCTACCTGCTGTGCGGCAGCCCCGATGACGTGCTGGAGCAGATCGCCAAGTACCAGGAGGTCGGCTGCGACCAGCTCGTGTTCGGCATCCCCAACGAGGGCTTCGAGCACGAGGAGGTCCTCGAGATGCTCGAGCTCTTCGGCACCAAGGTGATCCCTGAGTTCGACACCGAGCCCGAGCACCGCACCACCCGGATGCGCCGCGAGGCGAAGCGAAAGTACCCCGACTTCGCCAATCCGCTGCCCGAGGGCCTCGAGGTCGAGGTCATCCCGACCAACGCCCTGATCCCTCTGGGGGGATGACGCTGGGCGTGGTGCGCTCCGCGACGCAGGAGCGCATCCTCGATGAGGCCGAGCGCCTGCTGGCGCGTGGCGGCGTGCAGGGTGTCACCACCCGCGAGATCGTCGAGGCGGCTGAGCAGCGGAACCCGTCCGCGGTCACGTACCACTTCGGGTCGCGCCAGAACCTGCTGCTGGAGATCCTGGCGCGGCGCGGCGGCCCGATCGACGAGGCTCGTGGCGAGCTGCTGGCGGCGACGGGGAAGCGGCCGGCGCTGCGCGAGCTCGTGGCGTGCCTGGTCGTGCCGTACTGCTCGCTGCTGGGCAGCGAGGCCGGGCGGTCCTATCTGCGCATCGTGGCGCAGCTGCGCGGGCGGTTCGCCGTGTGGCGCGTGGAGTCGGACTCCGACACGACGCGCAACCTCGCCGCGGTGCTCGACGCGGTGGAGGAGCAGCTCGACGCGTCCCCGGCGGTGCGACGCGAGCGAGTGGTGGCGATGATGCTGCTCCTCACCGGCATGTCCGCCGAGCGGGCCCGGCGCATCGACGACGGCGTGGGCAACGAGCTGGACGACGACGCGTTCGTCGACAACGTCGTCGCCATGTGCGCCGCCGTGCTCGAGGGCTGAGGGGGCCGCGCTACCTCGCATCCCGGTACGGTGGCCACGTGCGGCGTCGCGTCTTGGTGTCGGTCGTGGCCGCATCGCTCCTGGCGGTCCTGGTCCTGGCCGCCGGTGGTGGTGGCGGGACGGTCGACATCGCCACCGGCGACATCGGTGCCTCCCCGGGCGATCCAGGGTCGTCGACTTCCAGCGACGGCGGATCGCGGGATGCCTCGGAGCGCTCGTTAGACGCGACCTGGATGACGATCACGCCGGCTGACGGGGGATCCGGCTCGCCGGACGGCTCCGCCAGCGTGGACGGGGGCGTGCAGCGCTCAGGCGCCTCCGGCGGTGGTGCGTCGGGCCACGGCGATCAGCGCGGACCGGGCGGAGCGACGACCGCCGATGAGACGTCGCGTCCGACAGGCGCGGCGGGCTCGGTGAATCCCGAGAGTCCGCACCCCGCTGCCCCCGCGACGCCGGGGGTCACGACACCGGCGCTCGGGCCGACGAGCACGGTTCCCGGCACGCCGACGACGGTGCCGCAGCGGAACGAGTGCGTCGGCGGTGCTGTCGCGCACCCGTCGGTCCTCGACCGCCCGCCGGTCGCCTTCCCCGACGACGGGACGGTGATCGGCCACTCCAACGGCGTGCGATTCGCGGCGGAGCTCGTGCGTCACGAGCCCGGGTGGGTCAGCGCGGCCCGCTCGAGCCTCGACGCCTCGGACTGGGTCGCGAACATCGATCGGGTCTACTCGAGGGCGATCGCCGCCAACCCCGACGCCCGCGCGGTGGTGGTCGTGCTCTCGGAGCGGGTCACCGACGAAGGCGGCGCGTACCCAACGGGCCCAGCGCTGACCACGTTCGAGGTGTCGATCCGCTCGCTGGTCACCATGCTGCAGCGCGACCTGCCGCAGCTCGAGACGATCATCCTGCGGTCGCGCGAGACGGGTCGCTACACGACGGCCGCCTCCGCCCAGAACGGCGAGCCGTGGACGTTCCAGCACAACGAGATCATGCGGGACCTCGCCGACGAGCTCGCCGGCGTCGAGTTCGTGAACGTGTGGGATGCGGAGGGCCCCGCGTGCCGCCAGTACCTCACCGCGGCGAGCTTCGAGTCCGGTGGCATCCACCCGAACACGTCCGGCGCAGCGGCCATCTGGGCGACGTTCGATCGCCAGCTCCTCCGCTGACCCCCGCCCTCACGAACTGGGCAGGGCTTCGAGACTGGGAGTCTCACCAGCGCACCCAGCAGGGTGGACGCACGAACTGGGCAGGGTTTTGAGACTGGGAGTCTCACCAGCGCACCCAGAAGGAGGGGTGGGGTGCGATCGGGCGAGCAGGTGGATACCCTATGGGGTATGTGCAGCAGAGTGCAGTGCCCAACCTGTCAGCGTCCCTCCTTCGCCGGCTGCGGCAACCACGTCGAGCAGGTGCTCGGCGACGTCGCACCCAGCGACCGATGCCAGTGCGCCTCGGCGCCGCGCCGTGCGCCGGCCGACGGTGCCAAGCGGTCCTGGTTCGGCTCCAGGCGCTGATCCACCTGGCTCGCCGCTCAGCCGGTGCGCAGCCCAGCCCAGCCCAGCCCAGCACGACCATGAGATGGTTCCGTGCTCGCGGGATCTCAGCTGGCGCGCAGCACGACCAGGAACTGGCCGCCACCTGGCTCGACTGACGCGGCGACGCGGAGCTCAGGTGCCAGGCGAGCGATGCGGTCCACGAGCCACGCCGCCGCGTCCTGAGCGTCCTGCTCGGTGGGGCAGCGTCCCATGATCTCGCGCCCACCCTTGCGTCCGAGGCGCTCGACGCCAGCGATGATCGGCGCCGGGTCGGCCACGAACAGGTCTGCGGGCCACGGCACCACCGGCGCCACCGCTCCCTTGCGGGTGTTGCACGAGCGGTGCGCGAGGCGCTCGTCGAGCGCTGCGCCGCCCTTCGCCTTGGCCTTGGCCTTCGCGCGGGTGGCGCGGCTGTCGATGCTCGGGCCTCGCGGGTCGTTCACCGACATCGCTGGGTCGACGGGCTCGTCGCAGAGCCAGCACCGCCAGCCGTCGGCGTCGGCCACCTCGTCGAGTCGAGCCATCGGTGCACCCCCTCCCGCTGGGCGTGTGCGCAGCGCTCTGGCACCGTACCGCCGCCGAGCACCATGACCCGTCGGCGGCGTCAGCCGCCGGAGCCGGACAGCCCGAGCGAAGCGATGAGCTCCTCGACGCGCCGGGCGATCTCGTCGCGGATCGGACGCACCGCGTCGACGCCTTGACCTGCGGGATCCTCCAGGACCCAGTCCTCGTATCGCTTGCCCGGGTAGAAGGGGCACTCGTCGCCGCAGCCCATCGTGATCACGACATCTGACGTCTGCACCGCCGCGTCCTCGAGGCGCTTGGGGTGCGCGCCGCTGGCGCGGAGGTCGATGCCCAGCTCGGCCATGGCCTCGATCACCGCCGGGTTGACGTCGTCTGCGGGTGCGGTGCCGCCGCTGCGCACCACCACGGCATCGCCGGCGAGGTGCGAGAGCAGCGCGGCGGCCATCTGGGAGCGACCCGCGTTGTGGACGCAGACGAACAGGACCTCCGGACGGGCATCAGGCACCGGCGATCCCCCGCGCTCGTCGGGACCCGATGCCGTCGCGACGTCGCACCGCCTGAGGATGGCAGTCGGCGATCCGTCGGATCAAGGCTCTCGTGGCATCGCTCCACGTGGGGCCAGGTAGCGTCGGCGCACCAGCGACGACGGGGGAGTGCACGATGATCGAGCAGACGGTCCAGCGGTGGCACGAGCACCTGCGAGGCCGCCTCGAGGGCGGGCTCGACGCGCTGCTGCACGACGACGTCGTCTTCTACTCGCCGATCGTCTACACGCCCCAGCGGGGCAAGGCGATCACCACGATGTACCTGCGGGCCGCGAGCGTGGCGCTTCCCGGTGAGCGCCCTGATGGCGGCGCCCCGGCCGACGATGGCGGTGGAGGCGGCTTCCGGTACACCAAGGAGGTCCTGGCGGGAGACACCGCGGTGCTGGAGTTCGAGACGACCGTCGAGGGCCGCTACGTCAACGGCGTCGACATCATCCGCTGCGACGACGAGGGGCGCATCGTCGAGTTCCGCGTCATGATCCGCCCGCTGCAGGCCGTGGAGGCCGTGCACCGCCAGATGGCGGCCATGATCGAGCAGATGCAGGCCGAGGGCTGATCAGGCCTCAGCTGCCGGCATCCACCCGGATCGGCAGCTCGCGCGGGCCGCGCACCTGGCCGCCGGCCCAGCGCACCGCCTCGGCGTCGTCGAGGGTGAACGTCGGGTAGCGCTCCAGCCAGACCTCGAGCGCGACCCGCAGCTCCATGCGCGCCAGGTTCGACCCGGCGCAGCGGTGGATGCCGAGTCCGAAGGTGGCGTGCCGGTTCACCTCGCGGTCGAGCAGCACCTCGTCGGGGCGCTCGAAGAACGCCGGGTCGCGGTTGGCGGCGGGGAACGGCAGCAGCACCCACTCGCCGGCTCGCATCGGGCAGCCGCCGATCTCGACGTCCTCGCTGACCTTGCGCGCCATCGTCACCGGTGCGAAGGCGCGCAGCAGCTCCTCGATGGCCGTCGGCCACAGCTCGGGCTCGGCGCGCAGGCGCTCGACGTCGTCGGGGTGCTGCGCCAGGTGCCACAGCGATGCGCCGATGGCGCTCCAGGTCGTGTCGATGCCAGCGATGATCAGCAGCGCCATCGTGCCGCCGACGTGCTGCATCGACACCGGCTCGCCGCCATGCGTCGCTGCGAGCAGGCGGCTGGTGAGGTCGTCGCGAGGGTCGGCGAGGTGCTCGGTGATGGCGCCGACGAGGTAGTCGAGCATCAGCATGCGCGGCTGCGGCCGCTCCTCGTACGGCTGGTCGACGTTCTCGAGCTGGATCCAGTCCTTGAGGAGGTCCGCGTCCTCGAGCGGCAGCCCCAGGATGTGGCAGACGATGCGACCGGGGATGTTCTCTGCGTACTGCGCAGCAGCATCGACGACGCTACGGCCAGCCACCGCGTCGAGCAGCTCCTCGCACCACGCCCGCGTGATCGGCTCGAGCTCCTCGACCGCCCGCGGCCCGAGGTCCTGCAAGATGAGCCGCCGCGCCTCGGCGTGGAACGGCGGATCGCTGGTGATGGGCGGAGCGCTGCCCTGCGGTGGGCCGATCATCATCGGGGTGTCGGACACGATGATGCCGCTGGAGCTGAAGTGCTCGGTGTCGTACGCGACCGCCGCCACGTCCTCGTGGCGCGTCGGCAGCCAGACGCCTCCGTAGCGCTCGGAGTGCGCGACCGGGCACGTCTCGCGCAGCTCGTCCCAGATCGGGTACGGGTCCGCTGCCCACTCGGGATCGGTGTGGTCGAAGTCGGTCGCCCAATCGACGACCTTCGGATGGTGGCCGGTCACTGCTGTCCCCCCAGCGTGGTCGGTTCCGCAGCGCTGCGTACGCCCGATGACGGTCCCGATCGTACCGACGTGCCGATGCGGTGGCCCCATCGCCGCGGCGGCTGGGCGACCCTCAGCTGGGGACGACGACGATGCGGCCGGTCACCTCGCCGGCGGCCAGGCGCACGTAGGCGTCGGCCGCCTGCTCGAGGGGGACCTCCTCGATCTCGGCGGTGATGAGGCCGCGCTCGGCGAGCGCCAGGACCTCGACGAGCTCGGGGATGCTGCCCCAGTAGGTGGTGGAGATCGACGCCTCGTAGGGGAGGGTGAAGAACCCGAACGGGAAGGTGCCGCCGGCGATGCCGACCACGGTGATCACCCCGAGCGTGCGCGACGACGCCACCGCGAGCGCGATCGAGGCGTCGCTGCCGACGAAGTCGAGCACGACGTCCGCGCCTCGGCCACCGGTGAACACGGCGATCTCCCCGGCGGCGCCGTCGCCGGCGAGCACCGCGTGCGCGGCACCGGCGTCGGTGGCGAGAGCGAGGGCCTCCTCGCGGGTGTCGACTGCGATCACCGTCGCGGGGCAGATCGCGCTGAGGATCTGCACCGCGA
Organism: Acidimicrobiales bacterium; assembly: GCA_038206295.1. Lineage (GTDB taxonomy): Bacteria > Actinomycetota > Acidimicrobiia > Acidimicrobiales > JBBRAZ01 > JBBRAZ01. Next base: position 28,486 of record JBBRAZ010000024.1, on the reverse strand, counting down.
GGTGGCCCAGGCCCCCGACGCCGATCACCACCGCGGTGGAGCCGGGTACGAGCAGCCCGAGAGAGCGCTTGACGGCGTGGTACGGCGTGAGGCCGGCGTCGGTGATCGGCGCCGCCTGCGCGGGCGACAAGCTGGTGAGCGGCACCAGGTGGCGGGCGGACCCCACGAGCAGCAGCGGGGCCATGCCGCCGTCGCTGCCGAGCCCCGGCGCCATCGAGGAGGCCTCGGCCGGACGCTCGCAGTAGTTCTCCATCCCGAGCTGGCAGCGCCGGCAGCGCCCGCACCCCGTCGGGCCGTAGACCGCGACCGGCTGGCCGATCTCGAGGCTGGTGACGCCGGCGCCGAGGGCGTGCACCCAGCCGGCGTTCTCGTGACCGAGGGTGAACGGCGGCTCGAACGGGAGCAGGCCGGGCTCGAAGTCGTGCAGGAGGTGGAGGTCGGAGTGGCACGCACCCGCACCGCCCACGCGCACCAGGACCTGGCCCGGGCCCGGATCGGGCTCCGCCACGTCGCGGAGCTCCGGCTCCTGCTTCCAACCGACCAGCTGCAGTGCGCGCACGGGACCCTTCTCGTGGCGCGCGGTCGCGCACCCTCGCGATCAGTGCACCACGGGTGCGACGGTGCCGCCAGGGCCGATGGTCACTCGGCGGCGTGCGGCGGAGCGCGGTGCAGCGCTGCGCTCAGCTCTGGTGCGGGTCGCGCAGCGCCGTGTAGTACCAGCCGTCGGGGGTCGGCTCGACCGCCACGCAGTCGCGCCCGATGCGCCACAGCGCCCGGTGGATCGGCGTCGGGTCGTAGCGGTACCACTCGGGGTACGTGTCGCGCACCGCCTGCGTGGCTCGCTCGGCGTTGTAGTGCGGGATGCGGTGGTCGATGTGGTGCGCCACGTGCGTGCTGCCGATCCGGTGGTGCAGGGCGTCGACGACGCGGCCGTAGGGGCGGTCGACGGTCTGGAACGCGCCCAGCATCCACGACCACTCGGGCTCGTCGAAGTGGGGGATGTCGAGATCCGTGTGCTGGAGCCACGTGTAACCGACGAGCCACGCGTTCACGACCAGATAGGGCCCGACGTACAGCAGCAGGACCGGCACGACCGACCCGACGGCGACGGTCCAGGCGCCGAGCGCCACGAGGACTCCGACCACCGCCGCGCTCGAGGCCCACACGCGGGCACGCCACCGGGGTGGGAAGAGGTCGGTCTCGAACGGGGCGACGGGCCAGAAGTGGTTGGTGCGGCCGCGCGCCGGTCCGCCGGTCGCTCCGGCGAGCAGGTACGACGGCCAGCCGAGCACCAGGGTGCGCACGATGCGCACCACGGCGAAGGCGTCGTCGCCGATGCGGGCGCGCAGACGGGCGTCATCCTGGCCGCCGCCATCGGTGGTGCGGGCCGGGACGTGGGTCTCGCCCTCGTCGAGGTGGTTGGTCTTGGCGTGGTGGATCGAGTGGCTGCGCTGCCACGAGAAGTAGGGCACCAGCAGCGCCGTGTGCAGCGTGAAGCCGACCGCGTCCTGCAGGAGCTGGTTGCGGGCGAACGCACCGTGGCCGCACTCGTGCGCCAGCACCCACAGCCCCGTAGCCGCGGTGCCGGTGGCGACCGCGTAGAGCACCCACACGGGGAGCCACACCCACGTCATCGGCAGCAGCGTCGCCGCCCCGGCGACCAGCGCAGCGACCAGCGCGAAGGACGCGGCGAGGTAGCCGAGCGCCTTCGGGAGGCTGCGCTCGAAGCACTCGGCCGGGATCGCCGCGCGCACCTCGCCGCGGGTGGGCAGCACGGGCGCCTCGGCGCACGCGTCGGGCGGTGTGATGGTGGTCACCATGGCGGGAGAGCCTGCCTTGTGGGGGGAGGTTTCGGGAAATCCGTCGTTCCGCACGAACGATGGGGATCAGCCGAAGTCGGGTGGGGGGACCGCTGCGGCGCAGCTGGTGTCGAGATCGGTGGCGGGGTCGTCGAGGTAGGCGAGGAGGAGGTCGGTGGCGCACGGGACCACGTCCCACACGCCGTGGCCGATGCCGTCGAAGGTGACGAACGTGGCGTTGGGGAGCGCATCGGCGACGCGCTGGGCCTCGGGGGTCGAGGTGACGGGGTCGTAGGTGCCCGAGAGCACCAGCACCGGGAGCCCGGCGGTCACCGGCTCGGCGAACGACTCGTCCACGCCGACGGCGTCCTCGCCGAGCCAGGCCTCGCAGAACGCGGTGGAGAACACCGTGACGAGGCTCGACCAGCGGCCGGGATCGGCGAGCAGCTCGTCGTCGACCGCTGGGTCGTCGCGCAGGACCGGCGCGCCGTCGCTGCAGTTCGTCGACAGGGCCATGCCCTCGGCCAGGCCGTTGACGCGCGGGATGCCCTGGATCGCGACCTGGTCGATGAGCGCGCCGCCTCCCGCCTCGCTGGTGAGCGCGGTGGCGAACGTGGGGAGGACCTCGATCAGCTCGGTGTCGTACATGGCGGTGAAGAGCCCGGCGACGATGTCGCTGCCGGTGATGGCGATGTCGATCTCGCCGCCGTCGTCGCCGAGGTCGATCGTCGAGCGGTGCGGCGTCTCGTCGTACCGGGCGATGATCTCCTCGAGCGCCTCGCCGAGGTCGCCGTGGGTCGTGGCGCACTCGTCATCGGCAGCGCAGCCGGTTGCGAGCTGGTCGAGCGCGCGCTGGGCGCCCTCGACGGTCTGGGAGACCGATGCCTCATCGGTCGGGTAGGTGGAGTCGAGCACGACGGAGCGGATGCCCTCGGGATGCGAGCGCAGCGTCTCCTGCGCCAGGCGCGTGCCGTAGGAGACGCCCAGCAGGTTCCACTCGTCGTAGCCGAGCGCCACGCGCAGGTCGGCGAGATCCGAGGCGCTCGCCGGTGTCGAGAAGGCCTCGAGGTCGACGCCCTCATCGGTGAGCCGGTCGCGGCAGGCCTCGACGCCGGAGCGCACGAGCGCCGCCTCCTGCTCGTAGGAGGCGGCGTCGCCGAAGACCTCGAGCACCGCCGCCTCCATCTCCGGGCACTCCATGTCCGGCTCCGAGGCGCCGGTGCCGCGCTGGTCGTAGACGATCACGTCGCGCTGCTCGATCATCGGGGTCTGCGACCAGTAGCGCGGGGAGCCGCCGGCTCCGCCGGGACCGCCCGAGAGGTAGACGACGGGGTCGGGGAGCGGGTCGCTCGCGGTGCTGTGCAGCACGGTGACCGCGAGGCGCAGCACATCGCCGTCGAAGGCGTCGCGGCGCTCGGGCACCACCAGCCAGCTGCACTCGTAGGTGACCTCGTCGGGCACATCGGCGAAGCGCTCCGGATCGCACCGGCGCTCCTCGAGGACCGGCTCGGGGAGCTCGATGGTGGTGGTGGGCGCCGCGCTGGTGGTCGTCGTGGCGTCCGGCGCGGTGGTGGCCGGGTTGCTCGCATCGTCGTCATCGGCGCACCCCGCCAGCGCGACGAGCGCCAGGATGGTCGCGATCGCCCTCCCCCGCATGGTCCCCCTCACACGGCGCCCCCCGGCGCATCGGTGCGCCATGGTGGCACGGCGCAGGGCGTCGGTGCGTGAAGGTGGTGGCGCCTACCGCTGGGACCGGTCGGAGCGATCGAAGCGCTCCCGGCGCACCGTCACCCGCTTGCCGCGGATGGTGGCGCCCTTCATGGCCTGCAGCACGCGGTCGACCTCGCCGGCGGGAACCTCGACGAGCGAGAAGCGGTCGTCGATCTCGATGGAGCCGATCTGGCGGCCGGCGAGGCCGGACTCGCCGGCGATGGCGCCGACGAGGTCCTGCGGCCGGACGCCGGCACCGCGCCCGACGCTGACGTACAGGCGGGTCATCGCCTCGCCGGTGCCCTTGGGCCGGAGGCCCTTCGATCCCGGCGGGGCGCCGCGGTCCTTGCCCTTCGGTCGGCCGGCGCGCTCCGGCTTGGGGGCGACGTCGGGGATCTCGGACTCGTCGGTGCCGATGCCCTCGGCCTCGTACGCCATCTTCACCGCGGCGAGCGCCACCTCGACGACGTCGAACTCGTCGCTCAGCGAGTCGACCACGACCCGGTAGTGGTCGAGGTCGCCGGCGAGCGCGATCTCGCGCAACGTGGCCTGGAGGAGCTCCATGCGGCGGGTGCGCATGTCGGCGACGGTCGGGAGCTTCTCGATGGGGAGCTTGCGGCCCGTGACCCGCTCGATGTTCTTGAGGAGGCGGTGCTCGCGGGGCTCGGCGAGCGTGATGGCGACGCCCTCGCGCCCGGCGCGCCCGACGCGCCCGATGCGGTGCACGTACGCCTCGGGTGCGGACGGCACGTCATAGTTGACGACGTGGGAGAGGTGGTCGATGTCGAGGCCGCGGGCCGCCACGTCGGTGGCGATGAGGAGGTCGGCGGTCTTGCGCTTGAGGCGGCCCATGGCGCGGTCGCGCTGCTCCTGGCCCATGCCGCCGTGCAGCGCCTCGGCGGTGTAGCCGCGGCCGTTGAGCGTCTGGACCAGCTCGTCGACCTCGTTGCGGGTGCGGCAGAAGACGATGGCGGCCTCGGGCGCCTCGGCGTCGAGGATCCGGCCGAGGGCGGCGGGCTTGTGGGAGCGGGGCACCATGTAGGCGACCTGGCGCACGAGCGGGTCGACGTCGGCGGTGGCGGCCTCGCGCCCGAGCTCGATGCGCACCGGATCCTGCAGGTGGCTGCGCGCCAGCTTGTCGATGCGCGCCGGCATCGTGGCGGAGAACAGCAGCGTCTGGCGGGTGGTCGGGGTGCGCTCGAGGATGGCCTCCAGGTCCTCGGCGAAGCCCATGTCGAGCATCTCGTCGGCCTCGTCGAGCACGACCATCTCGACGTCGTCGAGCACGAGGGTGCCGCGGCCGATGTGGTCGATGGCGCGGCCCGGGGTGGCGACGACGACGTCGACGCCGCGGTGCAGGGCGCCGAGCTGCCGGCCGATGGGCTGACCGCCGTAGATGGGGAGCACCCGTGCGCCGAGGCGGCGGCCGTACCGGTGCATGGCCTCGGAGACCTGCATGGCCAGCTCTCGAGTCGGCACCAGCACGAGCGCCATGGGGCGGGTGCGCTCGGGGCGACCGGCGAGGCTGTGCAGGACGGGGAGCGCGAACGCAGCGGTCTTGCCGGTGCCCGTCGCCGCCTGGCCGAGCAGGTCTCGGCCCGCGAGCAGCGGAGGGAGCGCCTGGGCCTGGATCGGGGTCGGCTCCTCGTACCCGAGCTCGGCGAGAGCGTCGAGCAGCTCGGTGCACAGACCGAGCTCGCTGAAGCCGTCGGGCACGGTCGGGTCGGGGGACGCCATGGCGCCACCACAGCGCCTCGGGGCCCTGCCGCGCAAGGTGGGACCGGTACGGTGCGTGCCGTGGGAGGCGGCGACGGGGAGACGGTGGGAGACGTCGCGGGTGCGGGGGAGGCGCTCGGCCTCGGCGGCATCGTCGGGCCGGCCGCGTTCATCGGCGCCTGGGCGGTCGGCAGCGCGGCGCTCGAGGGCTACTCGGCGATCGACGACGCGATCAGCCGGCTCGCCGCTCAGGGTGCGGCCACGCAGGCGTTGATGACGGGCGGCTTCCTCACCTTCACCGTCGGGATGCTGGCCATGAGCGCCGCGCTGCGCCGGACGGTGGCGGGGCCGGCGTGGGTCGCGTGCGCGGTGGCGGCGCTGGCGACGTTCGGCGTGGCGTGCACGCCGCTGGAGTACTCCGAGGGCGTCGACGACCTGCACGGGGTGCTGGCGGGCATCGGGTACGTCGCCATCGCCGCGACGCCGCTGCTCGCTGCGCGTCCCTTGCGTCGCGCCGGGCGCGAGGCGCTGGCGCTCGGCGCGGTGGTGGCCGGCACGGCGGCCGCAGTCTGCCTGGCGCTGACGCCCATGCCCGACACCAACGGCCTCTTCCAGCGCGCCGGGCTGACGAGCGCGGACCTGTGGCTGATGACGTGCGGCCTCGCGATCGTGCAGGGCCGGGTGGGCGTGGTCGCGGGTGCCGGCGCGGTCGGGGAGGTGCCAGCGTGAGCGAGCGACCTCCGGGCGCAGCAGCACCGGAGGACGCGGCGCGCGACCCGCTCGTCGACGTCCTGCGGGCCCTCAGCCTCGGCATGGTCGTGCTCTGGCACTGGGTGTTCACGGTGGTGGTGTGGCACGCCGACGGGCCGCACGCCTCGAACCCGATCGGCACGACGCGCGGACTGTGGCTGCTCACGTGGCTCCTGCAGATCATGCCCGTGTTCTTCCTGGTCGGCGGCTCCGTGCACGGCAGGGCGCTGGCGCGCGACGCTCGCTGGGGCCCCTTCGTGCGCCGTCGCAGCGGCCGTCTGCTGCCGCCGTCGCTCGCCCTCGCCGCTGGGTGCGCGTTCGCCGGGTTCGGCCTCGACGCCGCCGGCGTCACGTGGGCGAAGCAGGCAGCGCTGCTGGTCGGGTCGCCGCTGTGGTTCATCGGCATCTACCTCGTGCTGGTCCTGGTCGCGCCGCCGATGTGGAGGTTGCACGTGCGCTACGGGGTGCTCGTGCCCGTCGCGCTGGCCGTGGCCGCGGTGTGCGTCGATGTCCTGCGCTTCAACCAGGGCGTCGCGTACGTCGAGTGGATCAACTGGGTCGTGGTGTGGGCCGCGGTGCACCAGCTCGGGTTCCACTGGGATGCGCTGCGCCGCCTCGACGCCAACGCGGCCGGGGCGATCGCCGTGGGCGGACTTGGCGCACTGATCGGGCTCACCAACATGGAGCTGTACCCGCGCTCGATGGTGGGCGTCCCGGGCGAGGCGCTGTCGAACATGGGGCCGCCGACGCTCGCCATCCTCGCCTTGTCGGTGTTCCAGGCCGGGGTGGTGCTGCTGCTCGCCGATCGCCTCGAGGCGTTCGCCGACGCGCGGCCCATGCGGTGGCTGCGCGGCAACGCAATGGCGCTGTTCGCGGTGCACTCGGTTGCGTACGCGGTGTTCTACGGCGGATGGGTGGTCGTTGCCGGAGGGCATCCGGCTGAGGAGACGAGCTGGACGTGGTGGGCGCAGCGACCGCTGTTCCTCCTCGGCCCCGCGGTCGTGCTCACTGGACTGCTCGCCATCGGCCGGACCGCGGGAGGAGCGCGGCGGCATGTCCCTACCCGTTCTGTGCATGGTGAGTTCCGATAGTCGGAACTCACCATGCACAGAACGCGAGGAAGATGGAGGGGGAGGACGTTGGTGTCAGAGCCGAGCGATGTGAGCGAGTCGACGCAGGGCGACGACCGCAGCGCGCTGCTGAGCCGGCGGCGCGTGGTCATGGGCGGTGTCGTGGGACTCGGGGTCGTCCTCGCTGGCTGCAGCAGCGACGATGACGACGGGGCGTCGTCGACCACCGATGCCGGCGCACCTCCGACCACCTCCGGCGCAGGCGAGGGCTCGACGACCGTGGGGGAGACGACCACGACGGCGCCGATCTGCATCCTGACGCCCGAGCAGATGGAGGGTCCCTTCTACCTCGATGACGAGCTGGTGCGTGCCGACATCACCGAGGGGCTCCCCGGGTCGTCGATGGCGCTCACCTTGACCATCGTCGACGCCGAGGCGTGCACGCCGATCCCCGACGCCGCCGTCGACGTGTGGCACACCGACGCCCTCGGGCGGTACTCGGGGTTCGCGTCGGGCGGGGGTGGCGATGACACGACGTTCATGCGCGGCTCCCAGACCACCGACGCATCGGGTGTGGTCGCGTTCACGACCATCTACCCCGGCTGGTACGAGGGGCGGTCGGTGCACATCCACGTGAAGGTCCACGTCGGCGGCGAGGTCGTCCACACCGGCCAGCTCTACTTCGACGACGCGCTCACCGACGACGTGCACGCGCACGCGCCCTACGACGAGCACGAGGGCGAGCGCACCTCCAACGCGCAGGACGCCATCTACAGGAGCGGTGGGCTGGAGTCCACGCTCGACGTCGTCGGGTCAGGCGGAGCGCTCGACGCCTCCATCACGCTGGGCGTCGCACGTTGAGCGGCCTCGTGTCGATCACTTGCGGCCGAGCGGGCTCGCGGCGAGGCTCGCCGCCATGACGACTCGTCAGATCCCACGTACCGGTGACCCGATCGCCAGCGAGCCGCGCCGCGCGCATCGAGGGCTCGTGCTGCTCGCGGCGGGCGCACTGGTCCTCGGTGCCTGCTCGTCGGACGACGAGGCCGGCAGCGACGCCACGACGACCGCACCGATCGGGTCCGTCACCTCCACCACCGGCGTGCCCCGTGGCGCTGACGTGGCGATCCCCGCCGTCGAGGGCCCGATCACCGGTGGTGCCTACGGCGTGCCATTCAACCCCATGCCGTCGCGCCTCGCGGACGAGCACGGGTACGTGGAGGAGGAGTACTTCGTCTCCGGCGCCGCCACCGCCTACGCGCACGAAGGGGAGTGGGGCACCGACGGCGAGTGGGCCGTCGCTGCGGGCGCCGACACCGCCGACTTCACCACCCGCATCGTCGTGCGCCGGCCGGCTGATCCCTCCGACTTCGACGGCACCGTGCTGGTCGAGTGGCTCAACGTCAGCTCGGGCATGGACGCCGACCCCGACTTCGGCTTCCTCCACGAGGAGCTCCTCGCGCACGGATCCGCCTACGTCGCCGTGTCCGCGCAGGCTGTCGGCATCCACGGTGGTGGCGGGCTGGTGCTGCCGATCCCCGACTTCGAGGTGCAGGCGCTGCAGGAGTGGGACCCGGAGCGCTACGACGCCCTCGAGCACCCAGGCGACGAGTACAGCTACGACATCTTCAGCCAGGTCGCCGCCCTCCTTCGGCGGCCTGGCGATCTGGATCCACTCGACGGCCTGCGACCCACCCACGTCATCGCCGCCGGCGAGTCGCAGTCGGCGATGCGGATGGTCACCTACGTCAACGCGGTGCAGCCCGTCGCGGATGCGTTCGATGGGTTCCTCATCCACTCTCGTGGCGTGGGCTCCGCGCCGCTCAACCCGGCATCGGAGGCGCCCCAGCCCGATGTCGTCCACATCCGCAGCGACCTCGACGTGCCCGTCCTGCAGCTGCAGACCGAGACCGACCTCTTCTTCCTCGGGTCCCACGCGTCGCGCCAGGAGGACACCGACCTGCTGCGCACCTGGGAGGTCGCCGGCACCGCCCACGCCGACCAGAGCACGCTCGACTACGGGTTCGAGTCCGGTTGGGAGTGGTCACCTGGCACCACGATCGACCTCGAGCCCATCTGCGGCCTCCTCAACGACGGCCAGCAGGCCGAGGTGGCCCGAGCCGCCTACGCCGCGCTGCGCTCCTGGGTCGTCGACGGCACGCCGCCGCCGAGCGGACCGATGCTCGACGTCGTCGACGGCGCGACCATCGCTCGCGACGACGACGGCATCGCGATCGGTGGCATCCGCACCCCGTCTGTCGATGTGCCGATCGCCCGGTTGACCGGCACCAACGAGTCCGGTGGCGGCATCATCTGCTCGCTCTTCGGCACGACCGAGCCGTGGAGCACCGACGAGCTGATCACCCGGTACTCGTCGCCCGTGGGCTACGTCGATGCCGTCACCGCTGCTGCGGACGAGGCGGTCGAGGCGGGGTTCCTGCTGCCGATGGACCGGGACCGGCTGGTCGAGGAGGCCGGCGACGTGATCCCGCGGGTCACCGAGTACGAACCGGGCTGAGGCCCCGATCGCGCTGTCAGGCGGAGCGTCCCGAGCCCCACAGCGGCATCGTCTCGGTTGCCGGGTCGTACTGGCGCAGCCAGGCCGGCAGGTACAGCGGGTCGGTCAGCGAGCTGGGGTGGTGGCTGGGAAGCGTCGACGCCGCCAGCACCGGCATGACCGAGAAGGAGAGGCTCAGCGCCCAGCGCAGCAGCCGCCACAGCGTGATCGGGTGGAAGAGGCGGCGGTCCTTCCACAACATGAGCATCACCGCGGTGGTGCAGAAGAACGCCAGCAGCCCGAAGCTGAGGCTCATCGCTGCTGTGTACCGCAGCCGCGACCCGTCGACGGCCTCGAACACGTCGTACGCGCACGACTTGTGCTCCACCTCCTCGGCGAGGTGCCAGAGGTAGAGGGTGGCGGGCACCGGGTCCGCGCCGTCGAACATCGTGCCGAGGTGGTCCTCGGTCCAGCGCGCCAGCGCGAAGGCGATGGTCTCGGACCCGGCAGCGAAGGCGAGGTTGAACTCGAGGCTGCGCGTCCGGTCGAGCCACCCGTACGTGCGGGCGATCAGCCGCTCCAGCTTCGGGATCGCGGGGTACTGCGCGCCGATGAGGTCGTTGAACTGGCGGTGCGCCCGGAAGTGCTGGCCCTCCTGGCGGGCGAAGTCCTCGGTCTGCGCGGCCAGCTCCGGGGGGAGCTGTGGGATCGCGTCGCGCACCGAGTGGATGAAGTACGGCTCGGCGTAGGGCATCAGCAAGGAGATGCTGTTCGCCCCGTGAGCGAACTCCGGGAAGCGGTGGTTCCACACCGGGTCCGTGCCTTCCGGGTACTCGAAGCGCACCCGGCGCACGGTGAGCGTCGGGTCGGTCACGTAAGGACGCTACCCGCGGCGCCCCCGAGCACGATGCGCACCTCTGCTCTACGCTCCTGCGCCATGCATCACGTGAGCGTCCCGCTCGCTCGGTGTGGTCTCCGGGCGCTCGGCGCACGACGCAGCACAGGCGTCGAGCCCCGCGAGATCGCCGAGGCCTGACCCTCAGCTGTGGCAGCGCGACGGATCGGACTCCTCACCAGCGGCGGCGACTGCCCCGGGCTCAACGCCGCCATCCGAGCGGTGGTTCGCCGCGGCGTGCTCGGTCACGGCTTCGAGATCGTCGGCATCGAGGACGGCACCCGCGGCCTGCTCGAGCGCCGGTCCGTCACGCTGTCGCCCGAGGACCTCGACCAGGGTGGCATGGATCCGATGCTGCGCATCGGGGGCACCGTCCTCGGCTCCATCAGCCGCACCGTCGCCTCCGCGCCCGAGCAGCTCGATGCCGGCTACCGCGACCTCGAGCTCGATGCCATCGTGTGCATCGGCGGCGACGGGAGCCTCCGCATCATCGGCGGTCACGCCCAGCAGTTCGGCTGGCCGCTGGTCGCCATCCCCAAGACCATCGACAACGACGTGGCGTGCACCGACCGGGCGATCGGCTTCGACTCCGCCGTGCACACCGTGGTGCGGGGCATCGATCACCTGCGCACCACCGGCGTGAGCCACGACCGCGTCATGGTGCTCGAGACGATGGGGCGCACCGCAGGGCACCTGGCGTTGCGCGCTGGCATCGCCGGTGGCGCCGACGTCATCCTGCTGCCCGAGGTCTCCTGGACCCTCGAAGGGATGCTCGATGCGGTGCAGCGGACCAGAGCCAGCCGCAGGCACACGTTCGCGGTGATCGTCGTCGCCGAGGGCGTGGAGCTGCCGGCGGAGGTGGAGCTTGCGGCGGGCGGCGTCGGCGATGCCGTGGCGCGCTCGATCGAGCAGGTGTCGGGCGGCGTCGTCGAGGCGCGCGCCACGGTGCTGGGCCACCTGCAGCGAGGTGGCCCGCCCAGCCCCGTCGACGTGGAGCTGGCATCTGCGTTCGGCGTGCACGCGATCGATCTGGTGGCAGCAGGTCGCAGCGGGGTGATGGCGGCGCTCCACGGCGACGAGATCGTCGAGGTGCCCCTGGGCGAGGTCATCACGATCGGTGCACGCAAGGTCGACCCGGCCGGACGACACGTCGAGCTCGCCCGAGCGCTGGGGATCTACGTCGGCGAGGACTGAGGATCGAGGGCCGACCCTGCCGCGTCGCGGTGCAACGAGATCCAGCGCTCGCCGTCGTGGAGCCGGATCACGCGGGCGGGCACGCCGACCGCGACGCTGTTGTCGGGAAGGTCGCCCACCACGACGCTGCCCGCACCCACCACGACGTGGCGACCGATGCGCGCGCCGGGCAGCACGACCACGCCGTGGCCGAGCCAGCTGCCGTCGCCGATCTCCACTGGCGCCTCGGGCTGGTGCTGCACCGAGATCGGCCGCTCCAGATCCTCGTAGCCGTGGTTCATGTCGGTGATGTGCACCTGGTGCCCGGTCCAGACGTCGTTGCCGATGGTGATCGACCGGTGGCCGATCACCGAGGAGCCCCTGCCGATCAGGCAGCGGTCGCCGATGGTGACGATGCGTGGTGGCAAGCCCGGGTGGTCCGGACCCCAGCCCGCTGAGATGGTGACATCGGGGGCGATGAGCACGTTGGCGCCCAGGTGGACGCTCTGCTCGTTCATCCTCGGGCCGACCGGGAAGCACAGGATGCTCCCTTCGCCGAAGGACCCGAAGCGCCGCGCGGTCGACGACGTGGGCGACACCGCGCCGTAGAGCTGCGCCTTCGACCACAGCCAGCGCACGAAGGTGCCCGCTGCGTCGCGACCAGCGAGGCGTGCTCGCTGCACCGGTGTGTCGGTGGCGGGGGGCAGCTGCTGCACCGCGGCAAGGTAGCCCTTGGGATCAGCATCGATCGACGTGGGACACCCCCTGCTCGCAGCTCGTGCGTGCGGCGGGTGCGACCAGGTGGAGGTGGCTGCAGCGCACCGTGAGAGGTTCGCGCAGTGCAGCGCCGGCGTGCGACCGCGCGCCACACTGGGGCCGTGCCCGGCACCCACGACCCCCGCACCGACGCGGTGCTCGACTCAGACGTCGCCCGCGATCCGGTGCGCCTCGACGCGTTGCTCGCCGAGCTGCGCTCCGAGCCTGGACTGGTGTGGTGCGAGCATCCGGGCTTCTGGTTGGTGGCTCGCCACGCCCCGGTCGTCGAGGTGTCGAGAGACCCGGGCCGCTTCTCGTCTGCCCGGGGGATCCTCGTGGAGGAGATCGGCACGACCTACGACGCGCCGCCGACGATCATGCACACCGACCCGCCGGAGCACACCCGCTACCGGGCGCTGGTGGCGCCGGGGTTCCGGGCATCTGCGGTGCGCTCAATGGGTGACGCCATCGGTGGCATCGTCGAGGATCTCCTCGACGACCTGCCGACCGGTGAGCCGGTCGACGTGGTGGCCAGGTTGGCGGTGCCGTACCCGCTGCGGGTCATCGCCGGGCTGCTCGGCATGGGGGACGCGGACCTCGATCGGCTCTGGGCGTGGTCGGAGGCGGCGATCCCCGGCGCCAGCGATCTGCCACTCGACGAGCAGATGGCGCTGCTGGGCGAGATGACCACCGAGCTGCTGGCGCTCGCCGTTGAGCGACGCCGCAACCCGACCGGCGACCTCGTCAGCGAGCTGGCCGCGGTCGAAGAGGACGGCGAGCGCCTCAGCGACGACGAGCTGGGCATGTTCCTCATCCAGCTGCTCGTGGCCGGCAACGAGACCACGCGCCACGCGGTGTCCGGCGGCCTCGTGGCGCTCGCCGAGCACCCCGACCAGCTGGCGCGCTTGCACGCCGACCACTCGTTGGTGCCGAGCGCGGTCGACGAGGTGCTGCGGTGGACGACACCGGTCACCTCGTTCCTGCGAACTGCGACGACCGATACCGAGCTCGATGGCACCGAGGTCGCCGCTGGCGATCCGATCCTCCTGCACTACCGCTCGGCGGATCGCGACGAGGCGGCGTTCGACGAGCCGATGCGCTTCGATGTCGGCCGCACCCCGAACCCGCACGTGGCGCTCGGGTTCGGACCGCACTTCTGCCTCGGTGCAGCGCTGGCGCGCGCCGAGCTCGCCGCTGTGCTGCACGGCGTGATGAAGCGCTGGTCGACGCTCGAACTCGCGGGTGCCGTCGAGCGCAGCGGCTCGACGGTCATCGGCGGCATCCGCCGCGCCCCGCTCGTGCTGAGGCGCTGAGGTGGAGACGCCGAGCTATCGGCGCTCGAGCCAGGCGACCATCGCCTGGCGGGACACCGGGGCGCCGGGGCGGAAGTCCCCTCCGGCTGCGACCGTCGAGAGCCCGGTGTCGATCATCCACGCGATCTCGGTGAAGAAGGGGTGGTCGGGGCCGACATCGGCGAGGCCGGGGTCCGGGAACGGTCCCGGCGGCGAGCCCGCGTCGCGGTGGAGAAGAGCGGCGGCGGCCTGGCGGCTGAGCGGCGCGGTGGGTCGGAACGTCCCATCGAGGTAGCCATCGAGCAGTTCGCCGTCCACGGCCCACGAGATCGGCACCAGGAACGGGTGCGTGGAGTTGACGTCCGGGAAGCCCGGATCGGGGAACGGCCCGGGATCAGCACCCTCGGCGCGGTGCAGCCACGCGGCCGCCGCCTGGCGCGACACCGTGACCGTCGGGCGGAAGGTGCGATCCGGCCAGCCACCGGCGAGGCCGCGGTGCGCGGCCCACTCGATCTCGCCGCAGAAGGCGTGGTCGCCCGCCACGTCCTCGAACGCGTCGCCGCAGCGGTCGCCAGCCACGACGAGGTGGTCGTAGAGGAACGGGAGGAGCTTGGTGGTGATGTCGGGCACGTGGTCGGCCAGGTCCATGTGCGCGGCCGGGTACGAGTGGAACTCGCAGACGTTGCCCTGCAGCTCCATCTCCGGGCACAGCGGGACGGCCCAGGCGTAGGGGACAGTCGTGTCGTCGACGCCGTGGGCCATGAAGACAGGAGGCGACCAGGGGTCGACGGCCTCGAGGAAGAAGAACCCCGCCATGCTCACGCCGGCCGCCACGTCGGCGCTGAACCTGCCGTTCGGGCCGTCCACCGTCGCTTCCGGCAGGAGCGCCGCGTACAGCGACGTGATGGCGCCGGCGGAGAGGCCCATCGATGCGATGCGGTCCGGGTCGATCCGGTAGGTGCCGGCGTTGGCGCGCAGCCAGCGGATGGCCTGTTGCATGTCGTGGCCGGCGTCGTCGATCGCCCCGAGGAAGTCGGTGGTGGGGTTCTCGCGCACCCGGTACATGCTGGTGACGACCACGTAGCCGAGCTCGGTGAGCGTGCGGGCGTACTCCTCCACGTCGGCTCGCTCGCCGAAGATGAAGCCACCGCCGTAGAGCAGGACGATGGTCGGCCGCTCGGCGAGCACGTCGCCGGTGGGCTCGAACACGTCGAGCAGCAGGTCGAGGGTCTCGCCGTGCTCGTCGACGGACTGCCCGAAGAGGATGTCTCGGGTGACGTCTACGGTGAAGCCGGGCTCGAGGTAGCGCTCGGGCGGTGCCACGGCCTCCGCGCCCGTGGAGCTCAGCGCGGCGACGAGGGCGACGCTGACGGCGAAGAGGCTGGCGATGGTGCGACGCATGGCGGTCATCCGATCGTGAGGGGGAGCTGGCGGGGCCCGCGGACCTGACCTCCGGACCACTGCACCGCGTCGGGGTCCGCCAGCGAGAACGTGGGCAGGCGCTCGAGCCACACCTCGAGCGCGACGCGCAGCTCCATGCGCGCCAGGTTCGACCCGGCGCAGCGGTGGATGCCGAGGCCGAAGGTGGCGTGGCGGTTCACCTCGCGGTCGAGCACCACCTCATCCGCTCGGTCGAAGAAGGCCGGGTCGCGGTTGGCGGCCGGGAACGGCAGCAGCACCCACTCGTCGACCTTCATCGGGCACCCGCCCATCTCGACGTCCTCCTTCACGAGGCGCGCCATGGTGACCGGGGCGTAGTAGCGCAGCAGCTCCTCCATCGCGGTGGGCAGCAGCTCGGGCTCCGCCAGGAGGCGCTCGCGATCCGCCGGCGTCGAGGCGAGGTGGAACAGCGACGCCCCGATGGCGCTCCACGTCGTGTCGATGCCAGCGAGCAGCAGCAGGGCGATGGTGCCGCCGACGTGCTCCTCGTTGAGGGGCTGGCCGTCCATCTCCTGGTGGAGCAGGAACGACGTGAGGTCGTCGCGGGGGTTGGCGATGTGGTCCTCGACCTGCACGCGGAGGTAATCGCCCAGCGTGATGAGGTTGTCGAGGCGCTCCTCGACGGGGAGGTCGACCTCCTCCAGCGCGTTGTGCACGAAGGTGCTGAACTGCTCGGAGTCCTCGAGGGGGAAGCCGAGCATCTTGGCGATGACGCGCATCGGGATGTGCTGCGCGTACTCCGCCGCGGCGTCCACGACGTCGCGACCCTCGAGCGCGTCGATGAGCTCGTGGCACCAGGCCCGGGTGAACGGCTCGAGGTCGTCGACCGCCCGAGGCGAGAACGCGGGGAGGATGATGCGCCGCGCGCCGTGGTGGAACGGCGGGTCAGACGAGATCGGCGGGGCGATGCCCTGCGGGGCGGGCATGTACGGACGCGACTCGGTGACGAGCACCGACTGCGACGTGAAGTGCTCGGTGTCATACGCGATGGCCGACACGTCATCGTGGCGCGTCGGCAGCCACACGCCGCCGTAGCGCTCCGAGTGCGCGATGGGGCAGCGCTCGCGCAGGTCGTCCCAGATCTCCGGGGCCCGTGCCGCCCACTGGGCGTCGGTGTGGTCGAAGTCGGTGGCCCAGTCGGTCACCGGCGGGTGGTTGCCGCTCACGCGCCCTCCTCGACGGTGATTGCGTACTCGGGGCAGTTCGCCGCGGCGAGGCGGGCCTTGTCCTCGAGCTCGGGCGGCACGGTGCCGTCGCCGACGGCGCTGGCGGTGCCGAAGTCGTCCACCTCGAACAGTCCCGGTGCGATGGCGTAGCACCGGTTGTGGCCCTGGCACTTCTCCTGGTCGACGCTGACGCGCATGTCGTCCCCCTGCGGTGTCCGGCGCCGTCCCCACGGCGCTCGCCGGGCATCGTAGGCCCGGTCCCGCGGCGCAGGCCCAGCCGAGGGGTCGCCGGTCGGTGGCTCAGGCGGCGGGCTCGACCACGTCGATGCGCCGCGCTGCGCCGGCCCGGAGCGCGTCGAGCTCGACGGTGAAGGTCGTGGCAAGGGCCTCCGCGAGCTCCTCGGCGTTGCGGGGTTCGGCTGCGGTGTCGAGGAGGTGCCGGGCCACGAGCCCGCGGGTGTGCTTCGCCAGGTGCGACACGACGGTGCGGCGACCGCCGTCGTCGCGCAGCACCCGCACCGCGACGGTCAGCTCGGCGAGCGCTCCGGTGGGGCGCCACGCAGCGGCGTAGGTGCTCGAGCGCAGGTCGACGACCACGTGGCGACCAAGCGCGCCGGGCAGGACGTCGCGCAGCGCGGCGCTCCAGTGGCGCGCCAGCGGTCCGACGCCGGGAAGCGACGTCGCCATCGAGCAGCGGTAGGCGGGCACCCGGTCGCCGGTGCGCAGCACACCGAAGGCCGCGCTGCTGATGAGGATCGAGCGGCCGGCGCGGCGGCGAGCGGCGGCATCGAGGCTGCCGAGGTCGAGGGCGTCGTAGAGGACCCCGGTGTACAGGCGACCGGCAGGCAGCGTCGGCTTGGTCAGCAGGTCGACGTTCGCCGCCACCTGGCCGGCCAGGCTCTCGGGCACGCCGAGCAGCGCGCACGCGTCGGGCCGACCCGAGGCGGTGATCAGCGCGTCGAGCACCGTGCGGCGCGCGTCGGTGAGCTCGCTCAGCACGAGCGCGTCGAGCGCCAGCGGGCGACCGCGCGTCGGCGTGGCCTTGCCCTCCGAGGGGGGCAGCAGGATCCTCACCGCTCGATGGGCGGCGGATCGTTCGGGCGGGGACGTCCCGGCCGTCGGTCGGGGCGGCGTCGGGCCTGCGCCTCCAAGCGCACCTCGGCGGCGACCGCCTCGGCGCGCAGCGCGTGCCATGCAGCCAGGCGTCCGGCATCGAGCGTGCCGTTCGCCACCGCGGCGTGCACCGCACAGCCCGGTTCGGATCCGTGGGCGCAGTCGCCGAAGCGGCACCCTGCAGCGAGCTCGGCGACGTCGTCGAAGGTGGCGTCCACGGCGTCGGGCTCGACCCACACGCCGACGGCCCGGATGCCCGGCGTGTCCACGAGCACGCCGCCGTCAGGGAGCAGGTGGAGCTCGCGCGCCGTGGTGGTGTGGCGTCCCTTGGCATCGCCGGTGCGGACACGGCCGGTTGCGGCCACATCGTCGCCGAGCAGCGCGTTGACGAGCGTCGACTTGCCGGCGCCGGACTCGCCGAGGAGCACCACGGTGCGGCCCTGCACCACGGCGTGCAGCTCGTCGAGGCCGGTGCCGACGACCGACGACACGGTGAGCACCGCAGTGCCGGGTGCAGCGACGGCGAGCTCGGCGTCGATGAGGGCCAGGTCGGCGGGGTCGGCGACGAGGTCGCCCTTGGTGAGCACGATGGTGGGCTCGGCGCCGGCGTCGACCGCGAGGGTGGCGAGGCGCTGCACGCGGCCCGGCTTCACCGGTCGGTCGAGCCCGCACACCACGAGCACCACGTCGACGTTCGCCACCAGAGGCTGCTCCTCGTCAGCGATGGCGTCGCGGCGGCGAAGCAGGGAGGTGCGGGGGAGGATGGTCACGACGCGGTCGTCGAGCACCCCGACCCAGTCGCCGACCACGACGGGGTCGCCGCCCTGTGCGAGGAACACCTGTCGTGTGCCCGTGGCCAGGGCGAGCACCACCGCGACGCCGTCGTGACGAAGCACCCGGCCCGGCTCGGCGCCCGCGGGGGCGTGCTCGGCGAGCACGGCGGGCCACGGGTCGCGCCAGCCCCACGCGGCGAGGTCGTCGGCGGGTTCGGGCACGGCCAGAGGGTACCGGGGTCCCCGGTGCTGCCACGGTGGATGCTCGGCGAGGCAGCTCGGCAGCTCGGCGCCGCGGCTCAGCGGCTGCGCAGCACGAGCGGGAGCACCTCGCCGCCGCCGGCGCCGGTGAGCAGGTGCGCGGCGACCGTGATCGTCCAGCGCGAGTCGGCCTCGTCGTCGACGAGCAGCACCGGGCCTCCGAGCGTGGCGGGCTCGGGCAGGACGGCGTCGTCGACGCCGAGCCGGCCCCAGAGGTTGGCGACCTGGTGGGCGCTGTTGGCCTGGTCCGCCTGCCACCCGCCGTCGCCGGTGCGGACGAGCGCCCGGTGCACGGGCACGCCGAGCGCGGCTGCGATGCCGGCGGCGAGAGCGTCGATCGCGGGTCCGTGCCGACGGCTGGGCACCGGGCACACCCAGGTGGGCCTGGCGTCGCGCCAGCGTCCCACGAGCGCGGCGACGGCATCGACGAGGTCGTCGGGCAGCACGCCGGCGTCCGGAGCTGTCTCGCCCGCCTCGCCGACCGTGCCTGCAGCGGCGGCGAGGGCGTCGTCGACCAGCGGCCCCCAGCCTCCATCGCCGACACGGCACAGCGCCCGGCCCCAGCGGGCCTGGCGCTCCGCTGCGATGCGGCCTCGGGGCTCGTCGAGCCCGCTGGGCCACTGGCGTCGGGGCTCGATCTCGATGTCGCCGCCGCGCAGGTGCCGGGCTGCGGCCTCGACCAGCGCCGGGGCCGGCGCGTGCTGCCAGCGCGGCGCGGTGCACACGTCGCAGCGGCCGCAATCGGCGGCCTCGGCGTCGTCCAGGCTGGCGCGCAGGAACCGCAGCCGGCACGTGGCGAGCCCGGCGTACGCTCGCATCTCGTCGGCCTCCTGCGCTCGCAGCACGCCGAGCCGCTCGGCCTTCTCGGTGTCGTACGTCCACCCGTCGTCGCTGCGGCGCCAGCCGGTGCCGGCGCGGGTGACGGCGCCCTGCACCTCGAGGATCTTCAGCAGCGTCGTGAGGCGCGACCGCCCCATGTTCACCGATGACTCGAGCTGAGCGATCGAGCGCCCGCCGCGCGCGGCGCTGGGCCCCGGCGCGCCGAGGGCATCGAGCACCTCTCGGCAGCGCGCCTCGTCGGGCAGCGCGACCTGCTCGAACCAGCGCCACACCGCCTCGTCCTCCACCGGGCGGGGCAGCGCGATGACCTCGGCGCGCGGAATGGCGCGCCCGGCGCGGCCGATCTGCTGGTAGTAGGCGACCGGCGACGGCGGCAGCCCGAGGTGGACCGTGAAGGCCAGGTCGCCCTTGTCGAAGCCCATGCCGAGAGCGGAGGTGGCGACCAGCGCGTGGAGCTCGTTGGCGCGCAGGCGGTCCTCGAGGCGCTCGCGCCCCTCGGCGTCGGAGCGCCCGGTGTAGGCCGCGGCGGCCACCCCCTGCGACACGAGCCAGGCAGCGGTCTGCTCGGCCTGGTCGACGGTCAGGCAGTAGACGATGCCGGAGCCCTCGAGCTGCGGCAGCGCCTCGGCGAGCCATGCGAGGCGCGTGGCGTCGTCGGGCAGGTCGACCACCGAGAGGTGCAGCGAGGCGCGATCGAGGCTGGTGCGCAGCACGAGCGGATCGTGGCCGAGCTGGCTCGCCACGTCGTCGGTGACGCGCTGGTTGGCGGTGGCGGTGGTGGCGAGCACCGGCGTCCACGGCGGCAGCTCGTCGAGGAGGCGGCGCAGGCGCAGGTAGTCGGGGCGGAAGTCGTGGCCCCAGTCCGAGATGCAGTGCGCCTCGTCGCACACGAGCGCCATCGGCCGCGACAGCAGCAGGGCGAACACCCGCTGGCGGAAGCCGTCGTTGGCGAGGCGCTCGGGCGAGATGAGCAGCAGGTCCACCGCGTCGTCGGCCACCGCGGCCTCGATCGCCGCCCAGTCGTCCAGGTTGGAGGAGTTGAGCGTCTCGGCCACCAGCCCGAGGCGCCGCGCGGCGGCCACCTGGTCGCGCATGAGGGCCAGCAGCGGCGAGACCACCACCGTGGGACCCCAGCCGCGGTCGCGCAGCATGCGGGTGGCGGCGAAGTACACCGCCGACTTCCCGAACCCGGTGCGAGCCACGAGCAGCGTGCGGCGGCCCTCGGCCACGACGGCCTGGACGGCGGCGAGCTGCTCGGGGCGCACCACCGCATCTGGCCCCGCCAGGGTGCGCACGTGATCGGCCAGCTCGGCAGCGACCTCCGCGGCGCTGGGGCGCGGTGGCTCGACCACGGGTGGTTGGGCAGCGGTGGCGGGTGCGGCGGGCATGGTCTGGCAACCTAGCGAGGCCGTGTGACAGCGACGCCGGGGGGCGCCGTCAACCGCACGTGGGAGGTGCGGTGGCGAGCGCGATCGGGATCGACGTGGGCACGACCAACGTCAAGGTGGCGCTGGTGCGCGACGACGGCGAGGTGCGTGCCGCGGCGGCTCGGGCGTTGGTGGCGCTGCGCGACGGCGAGCGTGCTGAGCAGGACCCCGACGCGCTGTGGGCAGCGGTGGCCTCCGCCATCGCCGAGGTCGCCGCCGCGGACCCCTCGTCCACCGCCGACGTGGTGGCCATCGCGGTGTGCAGCCAGTACTCGAGCATCGTCCCGGTGGACGCAGCAGGCGCTGCGCTCGGGCCGCTGCTGCTGTGGTCGGACCACCGCGGCGCCGATCGCTGCCTCGCCATCCTGGGCGAGCACTCCGACGCCTTCCTGACGTGGATCGACCACCACGGCATCCCGCCCATCGGTGGCGGCCTGTCGCTGGCGCACGTGCTGCACCTCCAGCACGATCGGTCCGACCTCCACGAGCGCGCTGCCGCGTACCTCGAGGTGATGGACCTCGTGAACCTGCGGCTCACCGGCACGATCGCCGCCACGCAGGCGACGATGTTCACGTCGCAGCTCTGCGACAACCGCACCTCGGGCGCCACGACGTACGACGACGAGCTGGTGGCCATGGCCGGGGTCGACCCCACCAGGCTCCCGCCGCTCGTGGCGCTCGACGCGGTGATCGGCCCGGTGCTTCCCGGCGTCGCCGCCGAGCTCGGACTGCCCGACGGCGTCGTGGTCTGCGCCGGCACCACCGACACCCACGGTGGCGCGGTCGCCACCGGTGCGCTGGCTCCGGGGCGCGGCGGCCTCGCCATCGGCACCACCAGCGTGCTGCTCGGATCGGTGCCGGCCAAGGCCGAGGACCTCGAGCACGAGGTGCTCTCCATGCCCGGCCCGTTCCCCGGCGACTACCTCGTGTGCGCCGAGAACGGCATCGGCGGCGCGGCCGTCGCGCACGTGCTCGAGGAGCTCGTGCATGCCACCGACGTGCTCGGCGACCACGGCGCCCCCGACCCGTTCGCATCGCTCGACGCGGTGCTGGAGGCCACCGAGCCCGGTGCCGGCGGCGTGCTGTTCCTGCCGTGGCTCAGCGGCTCGCTGGCGCCCAGCTCCGATGCGTCGATGCGAGGCGCGTTCCTCGGCCTGTCGCTGTCCACTCGCCGCGTCGACCTGGTGCGTGCGGCCGCCGAGGGCGTCGCCCACAACCTGGCCTGGCTCCTCCCGCACGTCGAGGCGTTCGGCGGCGCGGCGATGGACGAGATCACCTTCGTCGGCGGCGCGGCGCGCTCCCCGCAGTGGTGCCAGGTGCTCGCGGACGTGCTCGACCGCCCCGTGCGCCCGACCGCCGACCCGCAGCGCGCCGTGGCCCGCGCCATGGGTCTGCTCGCCCTCGTGCACACCGGCCACCTCGAGCGCAGCGACCTCGCCGGCCACGTCCGCACCGTCGGCGAGCACGCGCCGGACCCTGCGCACCACGCCGTGCACGTCGATGCCCAGGAGCGCTTCGAGGCCGCGTTCGAGGCGTTGCGCCCGCTTCGCCATGCACCGCGGGCCTGATCTGGGGCACGATCGCGGCGAACGACCTCCGGAGGGAACCCCGCGATGAGCCACGACCACCCGTACGCCGACCGCTTCACCGTGCACCGCGCGCTTCCCGAGGTGGGCGAGCCCCGCGAGTCGGTCCTGGCCGAGCTGAAGGCCATGGCGACCGAGGAGGACGCCATGTGGGAGTCGGGCAAGTGCTCCGGCACCATGTACTGCGGCGACCACGAGCACTACGACATGATGACCGAGGCCTTCGGCAACTACGCCCACATGAACGCGCTGCAGCGCGACATGTGCCCGAGCGCCACGCGCTTCGAGGGCGAGATCATCGCCATGGCCCTCGACCTGTTCCACGGCTCGGCGATCGAGGGTGGCGCCGCGGTGGGCTCGGTCACCTCCGGGGGCACCGAGAGCATCATGTCGGCGATCCTCGCCTACCGCGAGCACGCCGCGACGCACCGAGGCATCACCCGGCCGAACCTCGTGAAGCCCGAGACGGCGCACACCGCGTTCGACAAGGCCTGCCACCTGTTCGGCATCGAGATGCGCAACGCGGTGATCGACCCGGTGACCACGCAGGTCGACCTCGACTCGATGCGCTCGCTGATGGACGAGAACACGATCGCCCTCGTCGGCTCGGCCTGCAACTACGGCTACGGCACGATCGACCCGATCGCCGAGCTCGGCGCCATGGCGCTCGAAGCCGGCTGCGGGCTGCACGTGGACGGCTGCCTCGGCGGCTACATCCTGCCGTGGGGCGAGGAGCTGGGCTACGACATCCCGGCGTTCGACTTCCGCGTCCCGGGCGTGACGTCCATCTCGGCGGACACCCACAAGTACGGCTACGGCTTCAAGGGAACCTCGACGCTGCTGTTCGCCACCAACGAGCTTCGCCAGGGCCTCTACTTCTTCCAGACCGAGTGGACGGGCGGGAAGTACATGTCGCCGGGCATCGCCGGCAGCCGCTCCAACGGCCTGCTGGCCGCCACGTGGGCGTCGATGGTGACGATGGGGCGCGATGGCTACAGGAAGAAGGCGAAGGAGATCTTCGAGGTCGCGGCCGCCATGCAGGAGGCGGTGCGCTCGCACCCC
Organism: Acidimicrobiales bacterium; assembly: GCA_038206295.1. Lineage (GTDB taxonomy): Bacteria > Actinomycetota > Acidimicrobiia > Acidimicrobiales > JBBRAZ01 > JBBRAZ01. The sequence goes on along the minus strand of JBBRAZ010000024.1, from coordinate 5,163 downwards.
GAGCTGCGCATCATGGGCAGCCCCACGTTCTGCTTCTCGTTCACCTCCGACGTGTTCGACATCTACCTCGTGAACGACCACCTGCGCTCGAAGGGCTGGCGCCTCAACGGCCAGCAGTACCCGAACGCGGTGCACATGGCCGTCACCGGACCGCAGACGCAGCCCGGCATCGTCGACACGTGGACCGCCGACCTCGCCGACGCAGTCGCGTACGCCAACGAGCACGCCGGCGAGCAGCCGCAGACCGGCTCGATCTACGGCGGCATCCCCGGCGGCATCACCCCGGAGGCCGACGAGTTCCTGCGCACGGTGATGGCGGGCATGCTCGACAACCAGCAGAGCGTGCCGCCGGCGTAGCGGCATCGGGCGCTGGATTGCCGGCGCCGCCGGCACCGCCGGCACCGGGTGCGCGAGGGGGAGCCATGGGGGATCGACCGCAGTTCTCGCTGCTCGGCGGCGAGCGCTGGCGCGACCCGTGGGGCCTCTACGCCCGGCTGCGCGACGAGGACCCGGTGCACCGCGCCCCGGCCGGGCACTGGGTGCTGTCGCGCTTCGAGGACGTGTTCGACGCCGCGCGCGATCCGGCCACGTTCTCCTCCGCGCACGGCCTGACCATCAGCGGCGACGACACGAAGGCGCTCGCGCTGGCGCCCACGGTGGTCATGCTCGACCCGCCCGAGCACACCGCGTTCCGGCGCCTGGTGAGCAGGGGCTTCACGCCGCGGCGCGTGGCGACCCTCGAGCCGGCGGTGCGCGCCTTCGTCGTGGAGCGCGTCGAGGCGCTGCGCTCGGCGGGCGAGGCGGACCTGATCGAGGTGCTGGCCAAGCCGCTGCCGAGCTTCGTGGTGGCGCACTACCTGGGGGTGCCCGAGGCGGACCGGGCGCGCTTCGACGACTGGTCAGCGGCGCTGGTCGCCGCCAACGCCGCGGGCGACCCGCTGGCCGGCGCGACCGAGGCCATCGGTGAGCTCTACGAGTACTTCACGTCGTTGGCGCAGCGGCGGCGCGACGAGCCTGGCGACGACATGGTCTCGCAGCTGCTGGCCGCCGAGCTCGACGGCGAGCCCGTCGACGTGCCCGTCGTGCTCGGATACGCGTTCGTGATGATCGCCGGCGGCAACGACACCGCCACCGGGTTGTTGGGCGGCGCGGCCGACCTGCTGACTCGCCACCCCGAGCAGCGCACTCGGCTGCTGGATGACCCTTCGCTCATCGGCGGTGCGGTCGAGGAGCTGCTGCGACTCACGTCGCCGGTGCAGGGCCTGGCGCGCACCGCGACGCGCGACGTCGAGGTGCGCGGCGAGCGCATCGCGGCCGGCGAGAAGGTGCTGCTGCTGTACGGCGCTGCGAACCGCGACCGCCGCGAGTTCGGCGACGACGCCGACGAGCTGGACGTGACGCGGCCGGTGCCGCGGATGATGACGTTCAGCAGCGGCCCGCACCACTGCCTGGGAGCGGCCGCGGCACGGCTGCAGGGGAGGGTCGTGCTCGAGGAGCTGCTGGCGCGCTGCCCCAGGTTCGCCGCCGACGGCGATGCCGGCACCTTCGCCCCCGGCGGCTACGTGCGCCGGTTCCAATCTCTGCCGTTCACCGCGGGCTGAGCCGGGGCCTCAGCTCTCGCGGTCGGCGACCTGGAGCATGTCCTTCGCTCGGCCGAGGTCGATGATGACGCTGGCCGCATAGGCCAGCACCGCAACGAGCAGGTAGCCCGACGTTGAGCCTGCGACCTGCGAGATGACGGTGGTGAAGCGGTTCTGGCCGATGCCGAAGAAGTTGGCGCCTTCCTCGCCGATGGCGTCCCACATCTCCAACGCCAACGATGCGGTCCCGACGAACCAGATGGCGAACGCCACGAGCGACATGACACGCAGGACCCTCGTCGCGACGCGCGCTGAGGCGAAGGCCGCCACCGCCTCCTCGAAGTACGGGTCCTCGCCGCCGGGTGGCGGCGGCGTGTCCTCGAGGGGTACCCCGCAGTCGGGGCACGTCGTCAGGTCCGCTTGGAACTCGCCGCCGCAGGAGCGGCACCACCTCGACGCTGCCATGCGACGCCCTCCCGGTTCGCAGCCGCTGTGGAACGAGTCTGGCTCGGTTGCTCGGCTGCGTCGGGCATGGTGCGGGCGGGCGCTGCTAGGAACCGGGTGACCTTCGCGGGTGCGGGGGAGAGGAGGCGACGACATGGCGATCCACACCGAGGTGCGCGGGCGGGTGCTCGTGGTGACCATCGACCGGCCCGAGGTGCGCAACGCCGTGGACCGTCCGCACGCGGATCTGCTTGCGGATGCCTTCCGGTCCTTCGACGCGGACGACACCCTCGACGTCGCAATCCTCACCGGCGCCAACGGAACGTTCTGCGCCGGCGCCGACCTCAAGGGCGTGGCCGACGGCCGAGGCAACCGGGTGCTCGTCGACGGCGATGGCCCGATGGGTCCGACGCGCATGCTGCTCGACAAGCCGGTCATCGCCGCGGTCGAGGGGTTCGCGGTCGCCGGCGGTCTCGAGCTGGCCATCTGGTGCGACCTGCGCGTCGCCGCCAGCGACGCCACCTTCGGCGTCTACTGCCGGCGGTGGGGCGTGCCGCTCGTCGACGGCGGCACGATCCGCCTGCCGCGCCTCATCGGCCACTCGCACGCGCTCGACCTCATCCTGACGGGTCGGGGGGTACAGGGCGCCGAGGCGCAGGTCATGGGGCTGGCCAACCGTGTGGTCGAGCCCGGCACCGCGCTCGACGCCGCGCTCGAGCTGGCCGAGGGCCTGGTCGCGTTCCCGCAGCGCTGCATGCGCGGTGACCGCCGCTCGTCGTACGACCAGTGGGCGTTGCCGCTCGACGGCGCGCTGCGCCGCGAGACCGACGTAGGGCTGGAGACGATCGCCTCGGGCGAGACGCTCGAGGGTGCGATGCGCTTCGCCGGGGGCGCCGGTCGCCACGGCAGCTTCGAGGGCTGAGCGGGGTGGAGTCGTTCTGGGGTCGGCGGCCACAGCGGTGAGATGCCAACTCCCAGCACATGCCCCTTCGGGCTGGCAGACTCGGAGGCACGAAGTAGCGCGCCTGGCGAGCAACTTCTACACGTCGTACTCGCCTTCCGGGAGGCCCAGTGTCCGAGGTGATCGAGGCTCAGGCCACCGACGAGGGAATCCGGATCGTCCGCCGGTTCTCAGCCCCGGTGGAGCGGGTGTTTGCCGCGTGGACGACCCCTGAGGACTTCGCTGGGTGGTTCGGTGGGCCACAGGTCGATGTGCCTCTCGACCGGCTGTTGTGGAACGCGGAGCCAGGCAGCGACTGGTCGGCGGTGATGGTCCTGCCCGATGGGACCGAGATCCCGTGGGCGGGGTCGTTCTCACAGGTCGCACCCCCGAACCGCCTGGTATTCGATCTCACCGATGACGGCAGTGGCCCACGCGACGTGGTCGACGTTGAGATCGAGCCGTCACCCGAGGGGTCCACCGTGCGATTCAGTCAGCTCGGCGGGAGCATGCCCGCGGAGCAGTACGAGCAGGCCATGAAGGGGTGGCTGGGCTTCTTGGAGGCCATGGCCGAGATCGTCGAGCCTTGAACCGCCGATCCCAGCCGGTTCTGCGGCAGCGATCCACGTCGGTCGTTCGGTGAGCCTGTTTCACCCGGTCAAGGCCATCGGCAGGGACGGGCTGACGAACATCGTGGACGAGATCCACGACGCCTACATCGACCTGGACCAGCTCAGCACCTCCGGGGCGGTGGTCTCGGTACCCCTGAGTCGGGGGCAGTCACGCAAGCGGAGGATCGGTTGGACGAGCACGTTGGGTGACAACCCGACATGGGATGCTGACCTCGTGATCAGCGGCGTCGCCGATGTGTCGATCGAGCATGACCAAGGTCTTGGCACCTACACGGTCAATAGGCTCTCGCTGGACGAGAGCACTGGAGCGGTGACGCTCGACTTCAATGAGGCTGCATCATTGGTATTGAGGACCGACGGGACCGGTGTAGAGATCCGAGTGATGCCAAGATGAGGCGAGTGCAGCTGCCGGACGTGGTGCGGGCCTAAGTGGCTGCACTCGGCAATTGTTCGACAGCCGGGAGAAGGGCCAGCACAGTGAAGAAGCGGCCGACGGCGGTGGCAGTGATTCTCATCGCAGTGGCCGCAGTCACGCTGATCGGCCTCAGACTGAGAGCCGACCCCTCCGAAGGTGAAGTGCACCAGCCCTCAGCGTGATCTGCCTGGTCGCCTTGCCAGCGTGCTCCAGCGGCGAGGAGTCATTCTGCAGCACCGCTCTACAGATCGGCACCATCCCCGACGGCTCGTGGTACGCGTACCAGGACCAGAGCACGCCCGGTCCAGACCAGTGCGACTACGACCTCGGCGAGGGCGACAACCCCTTTCCGCCTCCCCGGATGGTCGGTGGCATCATCGGCTTCGACTGTCGGCTGTACCTCACGCAAGATGATGAACCCGACACAACGGTCATGTTGCCGAACCGAGGAGACGGTACCTGCGGCATGCCCGATGAGTAGTGGTCGGCGAGTACCTCTACCGGTCCTGCTGAGCCTTCCGCTGCCTGTGGATCCAGGGGCCGCATTAGGACTCGACGGCGTCTCCGAAGGCATCGCAGTCGGGGTTCTCGCACACGAAGCCAGAGTCGATGACGTTTGATGTCTCGGCTGGGAGGGCCGTGACGCCGCACGACGGGCAGATGGGTGCTCGCTCGATGTCAGTGATGTCGCCGTGGCTCACGCGCGTCATCATCCCAGGGGAAGCGCGGTCAGCATCAATCAGCCTGGAAGGCGCGCGACGTGGGGGCAGTGGAACGCCAACCCGGCGACGCGCGACCCGCCTACCTCTGCCAGTCGTGCGGCGGGTGCAGCTTCCCAGGTTCGGCACTGGGTGCTCGCCTCTCGGAAGACGGTGTCCAACGTGACACGCGGCGAGTCGGTCGGCGCCGAGGTTGCTGCGCTGCGTGGTGGTGGGTTGACGGTCCGGGCTTGGTCACCACCATCGGTGGTGCAACACTCACAACGATTGGCTGTTGACGGGGTAGCGTCGAGCGGGTAGAGTCGAACACATGTTCTCCCCGGAGTCGATCGACGAGCTGGCCGACGAGACCCGTCGCGTGCTGGGCGATCTCGACGTCGACTCGCTGCTGGGCTCCGACGCGCTGCGCTGCCTGCGCTCGGTCGCGGCGATC
>JBBRAZ010000023.1:0-56996 GCA_038206295.1 Acidimicrobiales bacterium | reverse complement strand
CAGACGAGGTCGATCCCCGTGGTGAGCACGTGATCGAGCTTGGCGAGGAGCGCGGCCAGATCGTCTGCGTCGCCGTGGTCGAAGCTCAGCCCCGGCGACACCGCCCAGCCGACGCGCAGCGCGCCATCGGCCAGCTCGGCGAGGTGCTCGAGCTGGTCGGCGGGGTAGGGGTCGCGCCACCGGTGGCGGTGCAGCGGGTCGTCCTTGGGCGCGTAGACGTACGTCTCGTAGCCCCTCGCCGCGGCCCAGCGGAGCTGCTCGAGGCGCAGCGCCGGCTCCCACGGCGCGCCGTAGAAGCCCTCGATGATCCCGAGCCCTGTGCCGTCCACGTCCGACAGCCTCGCGCCGCGGCGGGCGCAGGCGCTGCCGGGACCGACGCTACGCTCGGCCGCCATGGCGCGCACCCTGTCCGAGGCCGACTCCAAGGCCGTCCTGGCCCGCTACGGCCTCCCGCTGGTGACCGACCGGGTTGCGGACGACCCCGATGCCGCCGTCGAGGCAGCTGAGACGCTCGGCTACCCGGTGGTGGTGAAGCTCTGCGGCGACGCCATCGCGCACAAGACCGAGCGAGGCCTCGTGCGCCTGCGCCTCGGCGACGCAGCTGCGGTGCGGACCGCGGCCGAGGAGCTGCTCGCTGCGGCGACACCTGACGACGGAGGGGTGGCGCTGCTCGTCGCCCCGATGCTGTCGGGCAGCCGCGAGCTCATCGCCGGCATCGCCACCGACGAGCAGTTCGGCCCCACGGTCGTGCTCGGCCTCGGCGGCGTGCTCGCCGAAGCGGTGGCCGACGTGGCGATCCGCCTCGTGCCCATCGAGCGCATCGACGCCCACGAGATGATCGAGGAGCTGCGCTCGCAGGCCCTGCTGGGTGCGTTCCGCGGTGAGCCGCCCGTCGACCGCGAGCGCCTCGCCGACGTCCTCGTCGGCCTGTCGGACGCAGCGCAGGGCGAGGTCGGGCTGCGATCGGTGGACTGCAACCCGCTCATCGTCGTCGACGGGGTGCCGATCGCAGTCGACGCGCTGGTGGAGGTGGCGTCGTGAGGCCGACCGCCGAGCACTGGCAGGCCCTCTTCGATCCCCGTGGCGTCGTGGTGGCCGGTGCGTCCACCCACCCCGGCAAGTTCGGCTTCGTCGCGCTCCACAACATCCTGGCGTGCGGCTACCGGGGGGCGGTGCACGCGACGAACCGCGAGGGGGCGGAGATCCTCGGCATCGCCACCTGCACGAGCCTCGACGCCATCCCCGCCGGCGAGGTCGACCTCCTGGTCGTCTGCACGCCGGCGTCCACCAACGAGGAGCTGCTGCGTCAGGCGGCCACGAAGGGGATCCGCGCCGCCTTCGTGACCTCGGCGGGCTACGCGGAGTCCGGCGACGAGGGTCGTGCTGCGCAGGCGCGGCTCGCGGCGCTCGCCGAGGAGCTCGACATCCTGCTCGTCGGTCCCAACGGCCAGGGCGTCGTGTCCACCCCGTCGTCGCTGTGCGCGCAGATCGTCGCGCCGTTCCCACCGCCGGGACGCATCGGCATCGCAAGCCAGTCGGGCAACTTCGTGTCGTCGTTCATGAACTACGCGGTGCACGCCGGCGTCGGCGTGAGCCGCGCGGTCTCCGCTGGGAACGCAGCCGCCGTCGGTGTCGCGGACCTGCTCGAGGCGTACGTGGACGATCCGGCAACCGACGTCGCTCTCGCCTACGTGGAGGGCATCGCGGAGGGTCGGGCGTGGTTCGAGCGCGTCGGGGCGGTGGCGCGCGCCATGCCGCTGGTGCTCGTGAAGGGCGGCGCCACCGACGGGGGCCAGCGCGCCGCGGCGAGCCACACCGGCTCGCTCGCCAGCGACGACCGGGTGTTCAGCGGCGCGTGCCGCCAGGCCGGCGTGCTGCGCGCGACGACGATCGAGTCCGCCTACGAGCTGGCAGCGACGCTGGCCACCCAGCCGCTGCCGAGAGGTCCGAGGGTGGCGGTGGTGAGCACCGCCGGCGGATGGGGCGTCGTCACCGCAGACGCCATCTCGCGCAGCGCCCTCGAGCTCGCCGCGCTGCCCGACGACCTGCGCGCCGCACTCGACGAGAAGCTCCCCCCGCGCTGGAGCCGCAACAACCCGATCGACCTCGCCGGCGGGGAGACCCGCGACACGATCCCCGAGGTGCTCGAGCTCGTCATCGCCCACGCAGCCATCGACGCGGTGATCCTCCTCGGCATGGGCATCCAGTCGAACCAGGGTCGACTCGAGGAGCGCGGCCCGTTCTTCCCCGGTCACGGCCTCGAGCGCATCGCCGACTTCCACGAGCGCCAGGACCGCCGCTACGTCACGGTCGCCGCAGAGCTCTCCGACGCGCACGCCAAGCCGGTGCTGGTCGCCACCGAGCTCGCGATCGCCGATCGCGACAACGCGGCGGTCGCCGGCACCCGCGAGGCTGGTCGTCTCTGCTACCCGTCGGCTGATCGGGCGGTCGCGGCCCTCGAGGCCCTGTGGGTGCGGCGCCGGTACCTCGAGCGACGGGGTCTGACGTGAGCGGGATGTCGATGGACAGCAGCGGAGATGGCGTCGGCGAGCGCGCCCGACCGCGCTTCGGCCTGGCGATCGGCGCGGCGGCGGTCTCGGTCGCCCTGGTGGCAGGCGCGGTCCTCACCGACGAGGCGCCGGTGGCCGCCGATCGCACCGAGGCGCTCACGCCGGCGCCCAGCGCCGTGCTGGAGGGCCGCCGGGTTCCGACGTTCCTCGCCGCACCCCTAGGTGATGATCGCCTCCGCCTCGGCCTCGAGCCCGTGATCGCGGGGTCACCGGAGCAGACGTGCCTGGTGGTGGCAGCAGCCGGTCGCACCGTGCTCGCCCACAACCCGGACCTGGTGCTGGTCCCGGCGTCGAACCAGAAGCTCCTCACCGCCCACGCCGCGCTCGCCGAGCTGGGTGCCGACCACACGTGGCGCACGACGGTCGCCACCGAGGTGCCAGCCGCAGGCGGCGTCGTCGAGGGGGACCTGTGGCTCGTCGGCGGCGGCGACCCGGTGCTGAGCACGGCGGACTTCCTCGCCGGGTTCGAAGGTGCGCCACCGGCGGCGACATCGCTCGAGGCGCTGGCCGACGCCGTGGTCGCCGCCGGCGTCACCGAGATCACCGGCGGCGTGATGGGCGATGACGGGCGCTACGACGAGGTGCGCGAGGTCGAGGGGTGGCCGTCTCGCCAGCTCGGCGACTCCCGGCCGGGTCCCCTCGGCGCGCTGCTCGTGAACCGCGGCTTCGACCGCTACCCGACCAGCCCCGAGGACGAGACGAGCGTCTCGACGGCATCGGATCCGAGTCGGGAGGCCGCTGCGACCTTCGACGACCTGCTGGAGGAGCGCGGCATCACCATCCGTGGCTCCGCCGGCGACGGCGACGTCCCCGAGGGCGCGACCGAGGTGGCAGCGGTAACCTCGCCGCCGCTGCAGGCGGTGACCGACACGATCCTCGGTCGCAGCGACAACACGATCGCGGAGATGCTGGTGAAGGAGCTGGGCTTCGCCCGCACCGGCGAAGGCATGACCGCAGGTGGGCTCGCTGTCGTCGAGGAGCAGGTGCGTGCTGCGGTCGGCGAGGCGCCGGGGCTGGTCATCGCCGACGGCTCCGGGCTCCACGACGCCAATCGGGTGAGCTGCGCGACCCTGGTGGACCTCCTCGACCTCGGCGGGCCGACGTCGCCGCTCGGCGGAGGCCTCGCGGTCGCTGCTCGTAGCGGGACGCTGCGCACCCGCTACGTCGACACGCTCGTCGCCGGGCGCCTCTCGGCGAAGACCGGCTACGTCTCGGAGTCCACCTCGCTGAGCGGCTACGTGCAGAGCCTCACCGGCGTGCCGCTGACGTTCTCCTACGTCGCCAACGCGGACGGCATCACCGACGAGGTGGTCGCGCTGCAGGACGCGCTGGGCGCGGTGCTGGTGCAGTACCCGGAGGGGATCAACCTGGAGGAGATCGCACCCCAGGGGGCGCCGCCGCCATCGCTCCCGGGCTTCGAGAGCGATCCTGCGACGACCACCGCACCACCGAGCACCGGCGCCGCGCCGACCACCACCTCCGGCTGACCGGTGGGGGAGCCGATGGCGGTGTTCCCGCTCGGATCGGTCGTGCTCCCCGGCATCGGCATCCCGCTGCACGTCTTCGAGGAGCGCTACCGCGCGCTCGTGCGCGACTGCCTGGCGGCAGATCGCCGATTCGCAACCGTGCTGATCGAGCGGGGGAGCGAGGTCGGCGGCGGCGACGTCCGCACCGACGTGGGCACCGTGCTGGCGATCCGCGACGCGGTCGAGCTGCCCGACGGGCGATGGGGGCTCGGATGCGAGGGCGTCGGGCGGGTGCGCATCGTCCGCTGGCTCGCCGACGACCCCTACCCGCGCGCCGAGGTCACCGACGCCCACGAGGTCCCCCTGCGCGACGCGGCAGCGGTGCTCGACCTGGTGGGTCGTCTGCGCCGCGTGCTCGCGCTGCGAGCCGAGCTCGGCGACCCCGCCGCCCCCGCCACCGTCGAGCTGGACGACGACCCGCAGGTCGCGCTGTGGCAGATCGCCGCGCTCAGCACCGCGGGTCCGATGGACCTCCACGCGGTCCTCGACGAGGACGTCGCCGACCGACGAGCCGAGCTGGTCGGCGCGCTGCTCGACGACCAGCGCGAGCTGCTCGAGGCGCGCCTGGTCTGAGTGCGATGCTCGCTCGCGGCCTGCCGCCGCGGGCCGAGGCGGAGGCGACCGCTCGGCGGCGGGTACGCTGCGGGTTCGATCGAGCGCACAGGAGGAGCCGGTGGCGCAGCCGCAGGCGAAGCCGCTCCCGCAGATCCTCCAGGAGCTGTGGGAGCTGCTCAGGGACTACGCCAAGCAGGAGACGATCGACCCCCTGCGGCAGCTGGGTCGGTACCTCGGCTTCGGCGTGGGCGGCTCGCTCCTCATCGCCTTCGGCTCGATCCTCATGGGGCTCGCCACGCTTCGGTTCCTCCAGACCCAGACCGGCGACTTCTTCCTGGGCTGGCGCAGCGTCCTGCCGTACGTCATCGTCCTGTTCGAGCTGGCGCTCGTCGCCGGCGCCTCGGTGGTGGCCGCGCAGCGGCACAGCCGGGACTGATCGCCCACGACCGGAGCGACATGGCCGCCGACAAGATCACGCCCGACGACATCGAGGGGAAGCTCCGCGAGCTGCGCGGCGAGGTCGACCTCTACGCGGACGAGGCGCGGTCGCACGCGCTGAGCGTCGGCGTCGCGGTGGTGGCCGGTGCGGTGGTGTTCGCCTTCTGGCTCGGGCGTCGTCGCGGTCGTCGGCGCAGCACGGTGGTGGAGATCCGACGCTCGTGAGGCTCCGCTCGCTCGCCGGCGGGATGTCGGCTGACCACCTCAGGCGCCGCGGGCTGCACGACGGCCTGCTGGGCGGCAACCGGCGTTGGCTCGCCGTGGGCGTGGTCGTGTGGTCGCTGCGCGCGCTCGAGCTCGCCCGGGGGCGCGACCAGGAGGTCGTCTACCGCGGCAAGCTCGCCGACGGCGAGACGATGGTGATCGAGTCGCTCCACGTGCCGACGCGGCGCCAGCGGCGCCGTGCGGTGCGCACCGAGCGCGGGCAGCGCTGAGTGGCCGCGCCCTTCGCCGCCGGCGACCGCGCTCTGCTGATCGACCCCAAGCGCCGCCGCTACCTCATCACGTTGGCCGCCGGCGGCGAGTTCCACAGCCACAAGGGCATCCTCCAGCACGACGCCATCATCGGCGCCCCCGAGGGGATCGTGCTGCAGTCGACGCACGGGCTGCACTACCAGGCGGTGCGCCCCACGCTGTCGGACTTCATCATCGAGATGCCGCGCGGCGCGCAGGTCATCTATCCGAAGGACATCGCGCCGATGCTGATGCTCGCCGACATCGAGCCCGGCACCCGGGTGCTGGAGTCCGGCATCGGCTCGGGAGCGCTGTCCATGGCGATGCTGCGCGCCGGTGCCGACATCGTCGGCTACGAGCTGCGCGAGGACTTCGCCAACCGCGCGCAGGCCAACGTGGCGTCGTTCCTCGGCGACGCGGCGCTCGATCGCTACCGCGTCGAGCTGCGCGACTGCTACGACGGCATCGACGAGACCGACGTCGATCGCGTGGTGCTCGACCTGCCCGAGCCGTGGCGCGTGGTGCGTCCGGCTGCTGCAGCGCTGCACCCCGGCGGCATCCTGCTCGCCTACACGCCGAGCATCACCCAGGCGATGAAGCTGCGCGAGGCGATGGAGGTCCAGGGCTTCGCCATGGCCGAGACCCTCGAGGTGCTCCACCGAACCTGGCACGTCGAGGGCCAGGCCGTGCGTCCCGACCACCGGATGGTGGCGCACACCGGCTTCCTGACCCACGCCCGCTGGCTCGGTGGCTGACGCCGGCTGCCGATCAGGGACGCCGCCGCTGCGAGGCGGGTTCCGCTTCGAAGCGAGCGGCCTCGCGTCGGGGCACGCGGCGTGAACGGGCTCGATGCAGCGATCGCGCTGCTCCTCGTCGCAGGAGCCGCGGGTGGGTGGCGTGTCGGGTTCGTCGCCCGGGTGGGCGCCTGGATCGGCCTCATGGCCGGTCTCCTCGTCGGCCTCGCTGCGCTGGGCCCCGCCTTCGAGCTGATCGGCGCCGGCACGCAGGACGCCTTCATCGTGACCCTCGGCGTGCTCGGGTTCGCAGGGCTCGGCGGGCAGATCCTGGGTGGTGCGCTGGGCTCGCTCCTCTCGGTGCACGTCCCGCCCGAGCTGCGACGAGCGGACCGGTGGGGGGGCCTCGCGCTCGGCGTGCTGAGCGCGGTGGTGGTGCTGTGGCTGCTGGCGCCGGTGATGCGCACGTCGACCGGCTGGATCGGGGACCTGGCCGACGGCTCCGCGGTGATGAGCTGGAGCGAGGACGCGCTGCCCGAGCCGCCCGATGCCATCGAGGCGGTCGAGCTGCTCATCGGCGCGGACCGGTACCCGTCGGTCTTCGACCGGGAGGTGGCGCCCCCCGACGTCGGTCCGCCGCCGGTCGACGTGGCGCTCCAGCCGGGCGTCACCGCGCTGGTGGAGCAGGCCACGGTACGAGTGCTCGGCGACGCCTGCGGACGCACGCAGCAGGGCAGCGGCGCGCTCGTGGCCGAGGGGCTGGTCATCACCAACGCGCACGTCGTGAGCGGCGTCGCCGACGGGTCGGTGCGCGTGGAGCGGTTCGGATCGGCGCTGCAGGCCACCGTGGTGGCGTGGGATCCCGACGCCGACCTGGCCGTGCTGGCGGTGCCCGGGTTGACCGGGCGTCCCCTCCTCCTGGCCGAGGGACGGGAGGGCGACGAGGTGGTCGCGGCGGGCTTCGCCGGCGGCGGTCCCCTGGCGTTGGCACCAGGTCGGGTGGGGGCGGTGGTGCGGGCCTCTGGCCGCGACATCTACGACGAGCACCGGGTGGTGCGCGACGTGCTGGTGCTGGCCGCAGCGATCGAGCGCGGCGACTCCGGGGGTCCGGTGGTGCGCGGTGACGGAGCGCTCGTGGGGGTCGTGTTCGCGCTCAGCCCCGATCACGCGGACGTCGGCTACGCGCTCGACGTCGACGCTGTGCGCGCCGCGATCGGCACCGCCGGATCCGTCTCGACCTCGACGGGGTCGTGCATCGGCTGAGCCGATCCCGTCACGATCAGCGCGCACTCGCCACCACGCTGCGTAGGTGCCCACCCTCGCGGCGCGGTTGCCTCTAGCATCCCGGCATGGCTGAGCACGAGGACATGGTCGAGGCGGCGCGGGGCGGTGACCGCCGGGCGATGGGGCAGATCTACGACCGCCACGGCGCCGCGGTGTACGACTACTGCTACAACGTGATCCGCGACCGCGACGTCGCGGCCACGGCCACCACCGAGATCTTCCAGATCGTGTTCGTCCGGCTGCCGGCGCTGGCCGACACCGAGCAGTTCCGCACGTGGCTCTACGCCATCGCCCGGCGCGAGGCGCGCCGCCACGCCGAGGACGTCGAGCGCGCAGCAGTCGCCGCAGGGCCGCGCAGCAAGTCCGATGCCCGCAGCCAGGCCGGCAACGAGAAGGTCGTGTGGGAGGCCCTGCACGAGTTCGGCCCGATCGATCGGGCGCTGCTGTTCCTGTCGGTGCGCGCCAAGCTCGAAGGCGATGCGCTGGCCCAAGCGATCGGCACCGACACCTCGACCGCCTACACCGTCACCGGACGCCTGCGCGATCGCGTCACGGGCCGCGTCGGCGCTGCGCTCGTCGCCCGTGTCGGGCGACGCGAGTGCAAGGAGCTCGACGAGCTCCTGACCGGGTGGGACCAGGACCCCGACGGCCTCGCCGAGCGCAAGGTCCCCGAGCACATCCGCACCTGCGCGATCTGCAAGCGCACCCAGCAGTCGGTCGGCAACCCGCTGATCATCCTGTCGGGCATGGCGCTCGCGGTCCCGCCGAGCAACCACCGCGAGCAGGTCGTCGACGCCGTCGGTGCGCTCGCTGCGCAAGACGAGGCGTCGCTCGCCTCGGCGGTGCCGGGCCTCGACTGGAAGCCCGACAAGCTCGGCTACCCGCCGCCGCTGCCCATCGACGTCGACGACGAGCGCAGCCGGGGCCCGGTGCCGCTCATCCTGGCGATCGCTGCTGTCCTGCTGCTGCTCGCAGGTGGCGCGTTCGTGCTCCTGTCGGGCGACAGCGGGCAGCAGGTCGCGGCCGGCGGCGGCGAGGACGGCGGCGTCTTCGAGGAGTTCGGAGGCATCCGCCGCACGACCACGACGACGACCAGCACGACGACCACGACGACCACCACCACGACGACCACGACGCTGCCGCCCACGACCGCGGCGCCCGTCCCGGTGCCAGTCCCCGTGCCGGTGCCGGTGGCTCCGGTGCCCGTGCCGGTGGGCCCCAGCCCCGTCCCGCTGCCGCAGCCCGGGTTCCCACCTGCGCCGCCCCCGGTGTCGGGCTACCAGGTCAAGTACGACATCGTGGGCTCGCTCCCGCAGTCCATCACGACGGCGGGATGCCCCTCGGGCAGCACCAAGATCGGACCGCTCACGCTCACGCGCACCGTGCTCAGCGGCTCGCCGCCCCCGATCTCCCGGGTGTACGTGTCGTGGTCGGTGCGCAACGGATCCACCGGGGCGGTGGCAAACCAGCCATCGCAGGACCTCAGAGGGAGCGGGAACAGCTTCTCCGGCTTCGAAGGCCAGGTGGGAACCGCGCTCGTGGGGAGCGGCAACCCTGCCGGCGGGGTGAACATGACGGTCCACGTGGTCACCAGCCGGGGCGACGAACCGGTGAACACGTGGGCGATCAACGTGCTGAAGTGCCCGTCCTGATCCGCAGCAGCAGGAGCCGCGGCGAGCGCGCATCGCCCGGGTAGGGTCGGCGTGCAGCCGATCGCAGGGGGTGCGGGCCGTGGCAGGTGACGAGCAGGGCGACGAGGGCGCGGAGCCCGAGGACGAGCTCGACCTCCGTGCGCAGGCGGACGATCTGCAGGCCGAGGTCGACGCGCTGCGTCGCCGGCTGTCGGAGGCACCCCGGCGGGTGCGCACCCTCGAGGAGCGCCTGCTGGAGACGAAGGGCCAGCTCGCGCAGGCCGTGTCGCAGAACGAGCGGCTGACCATGACGCTGCGCGAGGCGCGCGACCAGGTCGCTGCGCTGCGCGGCGAGGTGGAGAAGCTCACCCAGCCGCCGGCGGCGTACGGGTCGCTGGTGGGGCAGAACGACGACGGCACCGTCGACGTCGTGGTGGGCGGGCGAAAGATGCGCGTCGAGCTCTCGCCGGACGTGGAGCGGGGCGAGCTGGAGCGCGGCGACGAGGTGGTCCTCAACGACGCCTACAACGTGGTGCTGGCGCGCACCGGCGAGCGCACCGGCGAGGTCGTGACCTTCAAGGAGCTCCTGGCGGACCGCACCCGTGCGCTCGTGGTCGGCCGCTCCGACGACGAGCGCGTGGCGGAGCTCAGCGACTCGTTGCGAGGCACCCCGCTGCGAGCGGGCGACTCGGTGCTCCAGGACGTGCGCTCGGGCCTGCTGCTCGAGCGGCTGCCGCGACCGGAGGTCGAGGAGCTGGTGCTCGAGGAGGTCCCCGACGTCAGCTACAGCGACGTCGGCGGCCTCGACGGCCAGATCGAGCAGATCATGGACGCCGTCGAGCTGCCGTTCCTGCACGCCGACCTGTTCGCCACGTACCGCCTGCCGGCGCCCAAGGGGATCCTGCTCTACGGCCCGCCCGGGTGCGGCAAGACGCTCATCGCCAAGGCGGTCGCCAACTCCCTGGCCAAGAAGGTGTCCGAGGTCAGCGGCGACGGCGAGGCGCGCAGCTACTTCCTCAACATCAAGGGCCCCGAGCTGCTCAACAAGTCCGTGGGGGAGACCGAGCGCCAGATCCGCCTCGTCTTCCAGCGTGCGCGGGAGAAGTCCGAGGAGGGGTGGCCGGTCATCGTCTTCTTCGACGAGATGGACTCGCTGTTCCGCACGCGGGGCACCGGGATCTCCTCGGACATGGAGTCCACCATCGTCCCGCAGCTGCTGGCGGAGATCGACGGCGTGGAGACGCTGCGCAACGTGATCGTCATCGGCGCATCCAACCGCGAGGACCTCATCGACCCGGCGATCCTGCGCCCCGGTCGCCTCGACGTGAAGATCAAGATCGAGCGCCCCGACGCCGAGGCTGCCGGGGCCATCTTCGGCCGGTACCTCACCAGCGACCTGCCGCTGGACCCCGACGAGGTCGAGCGGCTCGGCGGCGGCGATCGCGACAAGGCGGTGGCGTCGATGATCGAGCAGTCGGTCGCCGAGATGTACCGCGACGACGCCGCGAACCAGTTCCTGGAGGTGACCTACCAGAACGGCGACAAGGAGGTCATGTACTTCAAGGACTTCGCGTCGGGCGCCATGATCGAGAACGTGGTGCGACGGGCCAAGAAGCTCGCCATCAAGCGCGAGCTCGCGGTGGGAACGAGGGGCATCGTCCTCGAGGACCTCCTGGCATCGATCCACCAGGAGTACAAGGAGCACGAGGACCTGCCGAACACCACGAACCCCGACGACTGGGCGAAGATCTCCGGCAAGAAGGGCGAGCGGATCGTGTACGTCCGCACCATCGTCCAGCACGACGAGGAGACGCCTGCTGCCGGTGGGCGAGCCATCGAGCGCGTCGCCACGGGTCAGTACCTCTGAGCGCAGGCCCTGAAGCAGCTCCAGAGCCTGCTGCTAGCGTCGTCGGCGACTGCCTGGAGGAGCGATGATGCGACGAACTGCGCGCGTGGCGCTGGTGCTGGTGCTGGCGACAGCCCTGCTGAGCAGCGTGGCCGCTGCTGCGGACGTCGCCGATCCCCGAGACGTCAGCGCAGTCGCCGGGAGCAGCGGCGGCGGTGAGATCGTCGGTGGCGAACCGGTCAGCATCGCCAACCGCCCGTTCCAGGTGGCGTTCTTCCCCGGGTCGTCGATCTGCGGGGCGTCGCTGATCCACCCGAGCTACCTGCTCACCGCCGCGCACTGCGTCGACAACCTCGCCTCGAGCAGCAGCGTGGCCGCGCGATTCGGCTCCGGCACCTGGCAGTCCGGTGGCACGGTTCGCACCGGCACCAAGGGCGGCGGCGGACAGATCGAATCGGTGGAGGTCCACTCGTCGTGGAACGACTTCACCTCCGAGAACGACCTCGCGCTCGTCGCTCTCGACGCACCCATGCCGTCGTCGACGAACGTGCAGACCGTCCGGATCATCGAGCCGGGCATGGAGGCGCAGTGGGCTGCCGGCGTCCCATCGATCGTCAGCGGCTGGGGAACGACCAGCTCCGGCGGCGTCCTCGCCACCCAGCTGCGCCAGGTGCAGGTCCCGATCGTCTCGGGCACCTACTGCGGCAGCGGATCCTCCTACGGCTCCTCCTACAAGCCGGCCTCGATGGTGTGCGCAGGCGTGGTCGCGGGCGGCAAGGACTCCTGCCAGGGCGACTCCGGTGGACCGCTCACGGTCGGCGGTGCCGGCGGGCCGTTCCAGATCGGCGTGGTGAGCTGGGGATTCGAGTGCGCGACCCCTGGCTTCCCGGGGGTCTACACGCGCGTCAGCAGCTACGGCGCGTGGCTGCGTGCGCGGGTGCCGCTCAGCGACCGGTTCGCCGACGCGTACCTCCTCGACGGCACGACTCCGGAGATCGGAAGCAGCACGCACGCCACCCGCGAGAGCGGCGAGCCGGTCGTGGCCGGTGCCACGGAGAGCTCCATCTGGTACCGATGCGTGGCGAGCGCGACCGGCACCCACACCGTGGACACCAACGGCTCCTCGATGGACACGGTGCTCGGCATCTACACCGGCACCACGCTGGGCGACCTGACGATGGTGGCCAGCGACGACGACGGCGGCACCAGCGGGGGCACCAGCGCGGTGAGCTTCGCTGCGGAGGAGGGCACCACCTACAAGATCCAGGTGGCCTCGTTCGACGCGTCCGAGGGCACCACGGTGCTGAACCGCTCGCTGCCGTGCCACCGAGAGACCTTCACCGACGCCGGGCGCTACGCGACCTTCTTCGAGGACATCGAGTGGCTGGCGGGCAACGGCATCACCACCGGGTTCCCGGACGGCACGTTCCGCCCGGTGGCCCAGGCGTCGCGCCAGGCGCTGGTGGCGTACCTCTACCGCTTGGCGGGCGAGCCGGCGGGTCCGTTCCCGGACCCCGGCTTCAGCGACGTGGAGCCCTCGCACCCCTTCGCCACCGAGATCGCCTGGGGTGCTGATGCCGGCGTCGTCGGCGGGTTCATCGATGGGACGTTCAAGCCCACCTCGACGGTCAGCCGCCAGGCGCTCGTCTCGTTCCTCCACGGCCTCGCCGGCGAGCCGGCCGGTCCCTTCCCGGACCCCGGCTTCAGCGACGTGGGCCCCTCGCACCCGTTCGCCACCGAGATCGCCTGGGCTGCCGACGCCGGCGTCGTCGGCGGCTACGCCGACGGCACGTTCCGCCCCGGTGCTGCCATCAGCCGTCAGGCGATCGCCGCCCTCCTGCACCGCTACGCCCTCCTCGGCGCGTAGGACCACGACGCTGCGGGCCCGATGCCCGAGGCGACCCCGGTAGGGTCGCCGTCGTGGTCGTCGCCAAGATCATCGGGCTCGAGACGGAGTTCGGCATCGCCCATCGCGGCGTGCCGGACCCCAACCCGATCGCCGCATCATCGATCCTCATCAGCTCGTACGTGCAGCAGCGTCCGGGCGCCGCCCCTGCTGGGCCCATCGGGTGGGACTTCGAGGACGAGAGCCCCGGCACCGACGCCCGAGGGGAGGTCGCACCGGGCGCGCGGGCGCCGGTGGTGGAGACGCACCTCGTCAACGCGGTGCTGACCAACGGCGCGAGGTACTACGTCGACCACGCCCACCCCGAGCTCTCCACCCCCGAGTGCGCCGATGCCCACGCAGCGGTGGTGTGGGACCGCGCCGCGGAGGAGATCGTCATCGCCTCGATGGCGGCCGCCAGCGCCGTGCTCCCGCCCGGCGAGGAGCTCGTGGCGTACAAGAACAACAGCGACCGGAAGGGCAACTCGTACGGCTGCCACGAGAACTACCTGGTCGACCGCGCCGTGCCCTTCGGCAGCATCGTCTCGCTCGTCACCGCCCACTTCGTCACCCGCCAGATCTACACCGGCGCCGGCAAGGTCGGCACGGAAGCACCGGGCCGGCGACCAGCCGACGTCGCGTTCCAGCTGACGCAGCGCGCCGACTTCTTCGAGGAGGAGGTGGGCCTCGAGACCACGCTGAAGCGACCGATCGTCAACACCCGCGACGAGCCGCACGCCGATGCCGCGAAGTACCGCCGCCTGCACGTCATCGTCGGCGACGCGAACCTGGCGGAGGTCGCGACGTTCCTGAAGGTGGGCGTCACGGCGATCGTCCTCGCGCTGCTCGAGGAGGGCGCGGCGCCGCCCCCCGTCGCCTTGGCCGATCCCGTCGGC
The DNA here is from genome assembly GCA_038206295.1 of Acidimicrobiales bacterium. GTDB lineage: Bacteria > Actinomycetota > Acidimicrobiia > Acidimicrobiales > JBBRAZ01 > JBBRAZ01. The sequence goes on along the minus strand of JBBRAZ010000023.1, from coordinate 43,118 downwards.
GCCCTCCAGCAGGTGTCGTACGACCTCTCGCTGCGCGCTGCGCTCCCGCTCGCCGACGGCGGCACCACCACCGCCCTGGGTGTGCAGTGGGACCTGCTGCGAGCGGCGCGCGCCCAGCACGAGCGCGGTGGCCTCGCCCTCGCCGGCGGCCCGGTGGTGGCCACGGTCCTCGATCGATGGGAGGCGGTGCTCGAGGCGCTCGAGGCCGATCCGATGTCGCTGTCCGGCGTGCTCGATTGGCCCTCCAAGCTGCGACTCATCGACGGGTACCGGGAGCGCCACGACCTGGCGTGGGACGACCCCCGGCTCGCGGCCATGGACCTCCAGTACCACGACCTGCGCCCCGATCGATCCCTCGCCCGTCGCGTGGGGCTCGAGAAGCTCGCCACCGACGAGGAGGTCCGCCGCGCGGTGACCGAGCCGCCGAGCGACACCCGCGCCTTCTTCCGGGGGCGCTGCCTCCAGCGATTCGCCCCGCAGGTGGTGTCTGCGAACTGGGACTCCATCGTGTTCGACGTCGGAGGGGTGCCGCTGCGGCGCGTGGCGATGATGGAACCGACGCGTGGGACCGAGGCCCACGTGGGTAGCCTGCTCGAGGGATGCACCACCGTGTCCGAGCTGTTGGACATGCTGGGGACGTGACCCCATCAGCGGCACCGCCACGAGGAGCACGACATGCCAGCACGTGAGCAGAAGCGGAAGCAGGCGCCGGAGCGCGAGGCCGAGGTCATCGACGAGGAGCCCGCGCGCGCCGCGGACGCCACCCAGCTCAAGTCAGACCTCGACGACCTGCTGGACGAGATCGATGACGTGCTGGAGACCAACGCCGAGGACTTCGTGAAGTCCTACATCCAGAAGGGCGGCCAGTAGGCGCTTCGCCGCCAGCCCGGTATGGATCGACGAGCAGCGCGAGAGCTCGGCTGGCGCGCCTCGCGCGTGGCCATCGATGGGGCGGTGGTGTGCGGGGCAGTCGTCGCCCGGCCGGTCCTGCGCCGGGTGCTGCCCCCGCCACCCACCGCGGGTCCCCGCCACGACGACATCCCGTTCGTCTTCGTGGTCGGGTTCCCGCGATCTGGCACGACGTGGGTCCAGTACCTGCTCTCCGCACGGGAGAGCACAGCGTCAGCGACGGAGTCGAACGCATACGCAGCGGTCGCCAGGCCCCTCGCGGCCAGCGGCAGCGGCATCGCCGGCTGGACTCGCGTCCTGTACCGGTACGACCGCACCGAGCGCCGTGACCACGGCGGTCTGCACCACTGGGTCGACCGCTCCACGATGCGACGCCTCGTCGTGCAGGGCGTCGTCCATCCGGCGACGTCGCCTCTCCTCGACGCCCAGGGTGTGGTCGAGGGCGTGCTCGACGACTTCTTGGCCCGCCATCCAGGCGCCACCGCGCTGGTGGAGAAGAGCCCCGGCCACCTGCACTGGGCGCGGCTGATCCTCGAGCGGTTCCCGACGGCCAAGGTCGTGGAGGTCGTCCGGGACGGGCGCGATGCGATCGTGTCGCGCGAGGCACTCGATCGGGCGTTCGGGGCGCGCCCGCAGGCGAGGCGGGAGCGCGCCGCGCAGTGGCGCCACGCGGTGGCGACCGGGGACGAGCTGCGGGCCGATCCAAGCGTCGCTGGCCGGGTGCACCGCGTGCGCTACGAGGACCTCCGCACCGATCCCGTCCCGGCGCTGACCGAGCTGCTCTCGTTCGTCGGCTTCGATGCCTCGCCGTCGGTCGTCGACGCGGCGCTGGAGCTCCGTGACTTCTCGGTGCTGCAGTCCGAGGGCAACCACCACGTGCGCAAGGCGGTCGTCGGGGACTGGCGCTCGGTGTACGACGACCGAGATCGTGCAGCGTTCTGGGATGTCGCCGGCGACGTAGCGGCGGCGGCTGGGTACGAGCCGTGAGACCGACGCGACGCCCGGTGTCTGGCGCGCCGCTCCACGGCCTGCCGGTAGCGTGGCGCCCGTGAGCTTGCCCTTCTTCCCCGTCGGCGACGATCCCGGTCCGGACTTCGCCGCTCTTCTGCGCCGCACCGACCTCGTGCCCCCCACCGCTCCCCTCGGCACAGAGGACCTCGCCCGCATCACCCACGGCACGACGGTGGTCGCCGTGCGCTACGCCGATGGCGTGCTGATGGCGGGTGATCGTCGAGCGACCTCCGGGCACCTCATCAGCCACCGCACGATGGAGAAGGTCTTCCCCGCCGACCAGCACAGCGGTGTGGCCATCGCTGGCGCCGCAGGCCCGGCGATGGAGATGGTCAAGCTCTACCAGCTGCAGCTCGAGCACTACGAGAAGGTCGAGGGTGCGGCGCTGAGCCTGGAGGGCAAGGCGAACCAGCTCGGGGTGATGGTGCGCAACCACCTGCCAGCGGCGATGCAGGGACTGGCGGTCGTGCCGCTGTTCGCCGGCTACGACCTGGGGCGCGCGACGGGCCGGCTCTTCCAGTACGACGTCACCGGCGGCCGATACGAGGAGCGGAGCTTCGCTGCCACGGGCTCGGGATCGCTGCACGCCTCGACGGTCGTGAAGCTCGGCTACCGCGAGGGCCACGACCGCACCGCAGCGGTCGACCTCGTGATCCGCGCGCTGTTCGAAGCCGCAGACGTGGACTCCGCCACCGGGGGACCGGACCTCGTGCGCGGCATCTACCCGACCCTGGCCACGATCACCGACCAGGGCTTCACCCGCGTCGACGAGGACGAGGTCGCCGATCGGTTCCGGGCCCTCATCGATCAGCAGCAGGCGGAGGCAGCACGATGAGCATGCCGTTCTACGTCGCTCCCGAGCAGGTGATGAAGGACCGTGCCGACTACGCGCGAAAGGGGATCGCCCGCGGGCGCAGCCTCGTGGCGCTGGCCTACGCCGAGGGCATCCTCATCTGCGCCGAGAACCCGTCGGTCAGCCTGCACAAGGTCTCGGAGATCTACGACCGGATCGCGTTCGCCGGCGTCGGCAAGTACAACGAGTTCGACCAGCTGCGCATCGCGGGGATCCGCCACGCCGACATGAAGGGCTACTCCTACAGCCGCGAGGACGTCGATGCCCGCAGCCTGGCGAACCAGTACGCCCAGCTGCTCGGCCAGATCTTCACGCACGAGATGAAGCCCATGGAGGTCGAGATCCTCGTCGCCGAGATCGGCGCGCTCCCCGGCGACGACCAGCTCTACCACCTCCTGTACGACGGCACGGTGGTGGACGAGACCGATCTGGTCGTGCTCGGCGGCGAGGCCGAGGCGATCGCTGCGAGGCTGCGCGAGCGGTTCACGCAGGCCATGCCGCTGGGAGCTGCGCTCGAGGCCGCGGTGGTGTCGCTGGCGGGGGAGACCCGCACCCTGACGCCGACGGACCTCGAGGTCGCCGTGCTCGAGCGCACCGCCGAGCGTCGGGCGTTCCGCCGCATCGCCGACGACGAGCTCACCGCCCTCCTCGCCTCCTCCTGACGAACCCGATGTGCGTACCTGGGTGACGGTTTCGCGCACTCACCTACGCACACGTGCTCGGGTCACGTCCTGTGCGTACCTGGGTGACGGTTTCGCGCACTCACCTACGCACAGGGGGGCGGCCGGCGGCGCGGTGCCCGGGCGGCGGTGAGGTGGCCCGGTAGGTTGACCGAGGTGCAGCGCAGGATCTTCGGGATCGAGAACGAGTACGGCGTCACCTGCACGCTGCGCGGCCAGCGCCGCCTCAGCCCCGACGAGGTCGCCCGCTACCTGTTCCGACGGGTGGTGTCCTGGGGTCGCAGCTCGAACGTCTTCCTCGCCAACGGCGCGCGCCTGTACCTCGACGTCGGCTCCCACCCGGAGTACGCCACGCCGGAGTGCGACTCGGTCTACGACGTGGTCGTCCACGACAAGGCGGGCGAGCGCATCCTCGAGGACCTCCAGCGCGGCGCGGAGGAGCGACTCGCCGAGGAGGGGATCCGAGGCACGGTCTTCCTGTTCAAGAACAACACCGACTCCGCCGGCAACTCCTACGGCTGCCACGAGAACTACCTCACCAACCGCGGCGACGACTTCAGCCGGTACACCGAGGTCCTCATCCCGTTCCTGGTGAGCCGTCAGATCTACGCCGGTGCCGGCAAGGTGCTGCAGACCGCTCGTGGCGCCGTCTACTGCATCAGCCAGCGTGCGGAGCACATCTGGGAGGGGGTCTCGAGCGCGACCACGCGATCGCGACCCATCATCAACACCCGCGATGAGCCGCACGCCGATGCCGAGCGCTTCCGCCGCCTGCACGTCATCGTTGGCGACTCCAACATGAGCGAGTACGCGACCTTCCTGAAGGTCGGTGCCTGCGGGCTCATGCTGCGCATGCTCGAGGAGCCGTCCTTCGTGCTGCGCGACCTCACCCTGGAGAACCCGATCCGAGCGATCCGTGAGATCAGCCACGACCTCACGTGCACGCGGCGGGTGCGCCTCGCCAACGGCCGCGAGGTCTCTGCGCTCGACATCCAGCGCGAGTACCTCGACCGTGCGCTGCGCTTCGCCGAGGTGCGCGACATGGAACCGCTGGAGAAGCTGGCGTTGGAGATGTGGCTCCACTGCGTCGAGGGCCTCGAGCGCGATCCGATGTCGCTGCACCGCCAGGTCGACTGGGTGGCCAAGTACCACCTCCTGGAGCGGTATCGCGAGCGCGAGGACGTACCGCTGCACCACGCCCGCGTCGCCGAGCTCGACCTCAAGTACCACGACATCAACCGCGATCGCGGCCTGTACCACCGGCTCGTCGCGAAGGGGCTCGTGGAGCGGGTGTGCGACGACGCCGACATCGAGCGAGCGATCGAGGAGCCGCCGCAGACCACCCGCGCCCGGCTGCGCGGCGAGTTCATCCGCACCGCCAAGGAGCGCAAGCGCGACTACACCGTGGACTGGGTGCACCTGAAGCTCAACGACCAGGCGCAGCGCACGGTGCTGTGCAAGGACCCGTTCAAGGCGCACGACGAGCGCGTCCAGAAGCTGATCGACTCGCTGTAGCTGTGCCCACGTATCGCAGCGGAACCGTCGTCGAGCTCCTCGAGGAGCGGCCCGGACTCCAGCGCGTGCTGGTCGATCTCGGCGATGGCGCTCCGCCGGCACGGGCCTACGTGACGACCACGCTCGTGCCGCCGGTTGCGGCGGGGGAGCGCGTCGTGTGCAACACCACCGCGGTCGATCTCGGACTCGGCACCGGAGGCTGGCACGTCGTGCACTGGTCGCTCGATCGCGACGGCTGGTCGGCGCCGGGCACCGGTCACATCATGAAGCTGCGCTACACGAGCCTGCAGGTCGATGCCGGCAGCGCGGAGGAGCACCACCCCGAGCTCCCCGATTCCCTCGAGGGCACACCGGTGGCGGTGTGCACTGTGCACAGCCAAGTCGCCGCAGTCGCCGCCGCGTTCCGCTCGCAGCGACCGACGGCGCGCCTCGTGTACGTCATGACCGATGGCGCAGCGCTGCCGCTGGCGCTCAGCGACCTCGTGGTGGCGCTACGTACACGCGGCCTGCTCGATGCGACCGTCACCGCCGGGCACGCGTTCGGTGGCGACGAGGAGGCGGTGAGCATCGCCAGCGCGCTCCTCGTCGCCCGCCACCTCCTGGCTGCGGACGCCATCGTGGTGGGGATGGGCCCCGGGGTCGTCGGCACGGGCACCGCGTTCGGCACCACCGCGATGGAGGCCGCGGGGGTCATCGGCGCAGCCGCTGGGTTGGGTGGACGCGCCGCGCTGGCGGTGCGAGCCAGCAGCGGCGAGCGCCGGGCCCGCCACGGCGGGATCAGCCACCACGTGGGGTCCGTGCTGGCCTGCTGCTTCGCGCCGGTCGAGCTCCCGGTGGTCGACGAGCTGCCTGCCGACGAGGTGACGGCGCTCGGCGAGGGACTTCGTCCCGGACAGGTGCTCGTGCGGACCGCCACGGCGCCGATCGCCGCGCAGCTGGCCGAGCACGGGTTGCGGGTCACGACGATGGGGCGTCCGGTGGAGGACGACCTCCTCTTCTTCCAGAGCGCGGCCGCGGTGGGCACGCACCTCGCAGCCCAGGTGGCCGACGGCTGAGCGATCCCTCGCCGAAGCCTCCTCGCGTGGTCGGTACGATGCGGCCACATGGACAAGCTCGAGCGGCTGCTGAACCTCACCGCCGCGCTGCTCGAAGCCGTCCGACCGCTCACCGCCGAGGAGATCCGCAGCCGAGTTCCCGGCTACCCCGACGACAAGGTCTCGTTCCGCCGCCAGTTCGAGCGCGACAAGGACGAGCTGCGCCAGATGGGGGTGCCGCTGCGGATCGACGAGGTGCCTGGCAGCGATCCACCGATCGACGGCTACCGCATCCGCAAGCAGGAGTACCAGCTGCGCGATCCCGGCCTCGAGCCCGAGGAGCTGGCAGCGCTCGAGCTGGCCGCTTCGGTGGTGCGCCTCGGCGAGGGTGGCGGCGACGAGGCCTTCTGGAGGCTCGGCGGCTCGGGCGGCGACGCGCACGTGGCGGGCGGGGACCACGCCGTGGGAGAGCTCCCGTCGCCCGAGCCGCTCGCGGCGCTGTTCGGCGCCATCGCCGAGCGACACCCCGTGGCGCTGCGCTACGGCGGCCTCGATCGGGTCGTCGAGCCGCTCCGGCTCCACTTCACACGCGGCCAGTGGTACCTGGGTGCCCACGATCGCACCCGTGGCGAGCTGCGCTCGTTCCGGCTCGATCGGTTCGAGTCGCCGGTGCGCGTGGAGCGAGCCAAGCGGTTCGAGGCCCGCCCGGCTGCACCGAGCGGCGTGGAGCCGTGGTCGATAGGCGACGAGCAGCCGGTGGTCGCTCGCATCCGCGTCGATGCCGATCAGGCGGTGTGGGCGGCACGCTCGCTCGGCCCCACCTCGATCGCCGAGGTCGCAGACGACGGCTCGGTCGAGCTGGCGATCGAGGTGGTGAACCGAGCCGCTCTGCGATCCTTCGTCCTCGGGTTCCTCGATCACGCGGAGCTCCTCGAGCCTGCGGCGCTGCGCACGGAGCTCGTCGAGTGGCTCGAGGCCCTCGTATGAGCCGTCTGACCGCCGGTGAGCGGGCGGAGCGCCTCCTGGCGATCGTGCCGTGGGTGGCTGCGCGCGACGGGGTGCCGATCGACGAGATCTGCGAGCGCTTCGACATCACCCGCACGAGGCTGATCAGCGACCTCGAGCACCTGTGGTTCGTCGGCACGCCGCCGTACACGCCCGCTGACCTCATCGAGGTCGACATCGACGACGACCGGGTGTGGATCCGGTACGCGGAGGCGTTCCGGCGTCCCCCTCGGCTCACCCCGGAGCAGGGCCTGGCGCTCGTCGCCGCGGCCCAGAGCCTCCAAGCGGTGCCCGGCGCCGATCCCGACGGGCCGCTGGCACGCGGTCTGGCGAAGCTCGCCTCGGCGCTGGGCGTCGATGGTCGCGTCGAGGTCGACCTCGGCTCGGTGCCCGCCGAGCTGCTCGACGTCCTGCGGCGCGCGGTCGCGCACGGGGAGGTGCTCGAGCTGGACTACTACTCGCACAACCGCGATGCCCGTGGTCGTCGAGTCGTCGAGCCCCACCGGCTCTTCGTCGACCTCGGGGCGTGGTACCTCGTGGCGACCTGCCGCTCCGCCGGCGGCGTGCGCACGTTCCGCGTCGACCGCATCCACGAGGCCGTGCCGACGGGGGAGCACACCTCGACGGTCCCACCCGATGACCTGCCGTCCGATGCGTTCCGCGTCGGCGGCACCGGCGGGGTGCGCGTCGTGCTCGATCTCGCGCCGTCCGGGCGCTGGATCCTCGAGCACGCCCGGTGCGAGGTGCTCGACGACCGCCCCGACGGCACGGCGCGCGTCGCCCTGATCGCCACCGGTGATGCCTGGCTCGAGCGGCTCCTGCTGCGGCTCGGACCGGCAGCGACGGTGATCGAGGGTCCCCCCGACCTCGCGCGCACCGCTGCGTCGCGCATCCTCGCCCGCTACCGATCGACACCCGAGCCGACGTCGGATGCGGCGGTGCGAGGCAGTAGCCTCCACCCGTGATCGGCGACGTGGAGCAGGACGAGGGCCCGCCCGCCGAGGCGCGCCAGGAAGCGAGGGGCGAGCCCACCGCGCTGCGCTCGATGGTGGAGTGGGTGGCGGTCATCGTCGGTGCCCTCGCGGTGGCGATGCTCATCAAGACCTTCCTGTTCCAGGCGTTCTACATCCCGTCGGACTCGATGGTGCCGACGCTCGACGTCGGCGACCGGGTGCTGGTGAACAAGCTCTCCTACGATGCGCACGACGTCCGGCGCGGCGACATCGTGGTGTTCCGTCGTCCCGAGGGGGCACCTGGCGAGGTCGACGACCTCATCAAGCGGGTCATCGGGCTCCCGGGCGACGAGCTGGTGCTCGTCGGCGACCAGATCCAGATCGACGGCGACGTACTCGAGGAGCCGTACCTGCCGGAGGGCACCGTCACCTGCTGCCTGGATGCGATCACCGTGCCCGACGGCGAGGTGTTCGTGATGGGCGACAACCGCGGCGATTCGTTCGACAGCCGCCGGTTCGGCACCGTCCCCATCGACTCCATCGTCGGCCGAGCGTTCGTCACCGTCTGGCCCCCCTCGCGCCTCGGCAGCCTCTAGACATCCACGCCTGCGTTCTCGGCGTGCTGGTGAGACTCCCAGTCCACGTACGGCGCCGAGAAGGAGCGTGCCGGGGGGCTACTCGCCGTGGGCGGCGACGAGTGCGGCGACCATCCGGTCCACGTGGTCGCTGTAGAGCGCATCGATGCCCATGTCGAAGAGCTCGTCGAGGATCCGCTCGTGCTGCGCATCCCAGCCGAACGCCAGCACCTCGAAGCGGTGGAACAACGTGGTGAGCCCACCGCTCCACTGGCTGTGGTGGAGGTTGACCGCGTCGATGCCGACCGCTCGCAACCGGGCGGCGTGGCGCTCCTGGCCGCCCTGCATCGCCTTGAGGTGGGTGGAGTGCACCAGGTGCGCGTCGGGCGCCACGGGGCGCCAGGCCTCGAGCACCTCGACATCGGGGTGGCAGAGCCACAGCGCTCCGGCGGCGTCCGCTGCGCGCGCAGCCGCCAGGGTGGGCTCGAGCGCGGCGTCGTCCTTGACATCCAGCGACAGCGGGAGGTCGGTGCCGACGTGCTCGTAGAGCTCGACCAGCGTGGGGATGTGCTCGGGCAGCTCGGCGCGGGTCGTCTCCGCGATCGAGCGTCGCCGCACGCCGCGCCGAGCGAGTCCGTCGTGGTCGAGCACGGCGATGCCGTCTGCGGTGACCCAGACGTCGCTCTCGATGCCGGTGGCGCCGAGGCGTCGGGCCAGCACGAACGCCTCGATGGTGTTCTCGGGGGCGTGCGCTCGGGCGCCGCGGTGGGCGAAGGCGATCGGCCGGGCGGCCAGCGTGGGCAGTCGGGTGGCCATGGGGCCATCGTCGCGCGCTCACGGTGCGGTCGATGCCCGCCCAGCGTGGGGATATGAGCAAATTGGCCCATGTATTGATTTTCTTCTCAAGTGGGCTCGGTGCGCTGCCGATCCCAGATCAGGCGGGAACACCCAGGAGGATGGGCATGGCGACGATTCGGGCGAGCTGCGGCGACTGCGGCGATGTCGATCTGACCACCTCGGACGTGCAGGTCCGGGTGTGCAGCGACGACAACTCCGGCAGCTACCTCTTCCGATGCCCTCGATGCGCGATGACCGTCGTCAAGCCGGCGGAGCAGCGCACCGTCGACCTGCTGGTGTCGTCGGGTGTCACGTGCCAGATGTGGCGGATGCCCGCTGAGCTGGGTGAGCCACGCGGCCGTGGAGGCGCCATCACGCACGACGACGTGCTGGACTTCCACGATCTCCTCTCCGACGATCACCGCTTCGCCGCCTCGCTGCTCGCGATCGCCGGCGACTGACCGACCCCGCTCCCGGTCGCCCCAGGCGGCACCGGTAGACTGCGGCCGTGTTCAACATCGGTGGTGGCGAGCTGGTCGTGATCGCGATCATCGCCCTCATCGTCCTGGGCCCCGAGCGTCTCCCGTCCGCGGCCCGCGAGGTCGGCAAGGCGATGACCGAGCTCCGCTCCATGTCCCGGGGCTTCAAGCAGGAGCTCACCTCGGCGATCGACTTCACCGCGGAGGACGAGCTCGAGGCCTTCAAGCGCGGCGATGCGCACGTCGCAGAGCGCCCGCCCGCCGGCCGCGTGCCGCCGGTGGAGGCCGTGGTGCCGGGCGCGACGGCGGAGCCAGCACCGCCCGCCGCTGCCGACGGCACGCCCCCCGGGGACGACGACGCCGGAAGCCCCGGCTCGGTCTCCGCGTGACCGCGCGGTGAGCGCCGCTCCACCGCTCGACGAGGGGCGGATGACCCTCATCGAGCACCTCGGCGAGCTCCGCACGCGCCTCGTGCGCAGCGTCGTCGCCGTCGCGATCGGCGGCGTCATCGGTTGGTTCGCCTACCCGGTGATCCTCGACGTGCTCCTCGCTCCGTACTGCGCGATGGACGCGTCCACGAGGGCCATCAGCGGAGTGGGCGACAGCTGCCTCCTGTACGCCCGCGACCCGATCGAGCCGCTGCAGATCCGCATGCAGATCGCCGCCTACACCGGACTCGCCCTCGCCATGCCGGTGGTGCTCTGGCAGGTGTGGCGCTTCATCACACCCGGGCTCTACGACCACGAGAAGCGCTACGCGGTGCCGTTCGTCGCGTCCGCGGTGACGCTCTTCGTCATGGGCGCCAGCCTCGCGTACTGGACGATGCCGAAGGCCCTGAGCTTCTTCGAGTCCATCGGCGGCGACGACCTCGTCGGCCTCTACAGCCCTGCGCCCTACCTGCGGCTGATCACCTTCATGATGCTGGCCTTCGGTCTCGGATTCGAGTTCCCGATCCTGCTCATCTTCCTGCAGATGGCGGGCATCGTCAGCCCGTCGACGCTCGCTCGGTACCGGCGCCACGCCGTGGTCGGCATCGTCGTGATGGTGGCGGTGATCACCCCCAGCGGCGATCCCATCAGCCTGCTCGCCCTCTCGGTGCCGATGGTCCTCTTCTACGAGATGGCCCTCCAGTGGGGCCGGCGACGAGAGCGTCGCCTGGCGCGCGCCGCCACGTGACGACGCCCGCCGAGCGTGCGGAGCTCCTGCGCTGGCACCCCTTCGAGCTCGACCGCTTCCAGGTCGAGGCGCTCGACGCCATCGACGCCGACCGCTCCGTACTGGTCGCCGCGCCGACGGGGTCGGGCAAGACCGTGGTCGCCGAGTACGCCATCGCCCGCGCGCTGGACGCTGGCACCAAGGCGTTCTACACCACGCCGATCAAGGCGCTGTCGAACCAGAAGTACCTCGACCTGCGCCGCCGCCACGGGCGCGACCGCGTCGGCCTCCTCACCGGCGACACGAGCCTCGACGGCGAGGCGGCAGCGGTGGTGATGACCACCGAGGTGCTCCGCAACATGCTCTACGAGCGCAGCCGCACGATCGATCGGCTCTCGGTGGTGGTCCTCGACGAGGTGCACTACCTCCAGGACCCGTACCGCGGTCCGGTGTGGGAGGAGATCATCCTGCACCTCCCGCCCCACGTGCGGCTCGTCTGCCTCTCTGCGACGGTCTCGAACGCGGAGGAGCTGGCGGCGTGGCTGGCGTCGGTGCGAGGGCCGACCGAGGTGATCGTCGAGCACCACCGTCCCGTTGAGCTCCACCAGCACCTCGTGGTCGCCGACCGCGAGCAGCGTGAGCTGCGGGTGGTTCCGGTGCTGCGGGGCGGGCGACCCAACCCCGACGGAGCGCGCTACGACGCCGAGCCGGGCCCTCGGCGCGGCGGGAGGCGCAGATACGCCACCCCGCGGCGCGACGACGTCATCGAGCTCCTGTCGGAGCGCGACCTCCTGCCAGCGCTCTGGTTCATCTTCAGTCGCGCCGGGTGCGAGGACGCGGTGCGTCGCGCCCGGCAGGACGGCGTGCGCCTCGCACCTCCGGAGGATCGCGAGCGCATCCGCGCCATCGTCGAGCAGCACACCGCGACCCTCGATGACCGAGACCTCGACGTGCTCGGCTACGACGCGTGGCTCGACGCCCTCGAGGTCGGCATCGCAGCGCACCACGCGGGGATGGTCCCCGCATTCAAGGAGACGGTCGAGCACCTGTTCGTCGAGGGACTCGTGCGACTGGTGTTCGCCACCGAGACCCTGGCGCTGGGCATCAACATGCCGGCGCGCGCCGTCATCATCGAGCAGCTCTCGAAGTACACCGGCGACGGCCACGCGCTGCTCACCCCGTCGGAGTTCACGCAGCTCACCGGCCGCGCCGGGCGTCGAGGCCTCGATCCCGAGGGCCACGCCTTCGTCCTGTGGTCGCCGTTCGTGCGCTTCGACGAGATGGCGGCGCTCGCGGGAAGCCGGGCGTTCGAGCTGCGCTCCGCGTTCCGCCCCACGTACAACATGGCCGCCAACCTGGTTCGGCGAACGACCCAGGAGGAGGCGCACGCTTTGCTGGCGCGATCCTTCGGCCAGTTCCAGGCCGACCGCGGGGTGGTGGCCGTGGCGCAGCGCCTCGCTGACCGCGGCGTCCGCCTCGCCGAGCTGCGCTCGGAGGCAGCCTGCGAGCACGGCGACGTCGCGGAGTACGCCCGGCTCTCCGACGCAGCGCGAGAGGAGCAGCGATCGCAGCGCACCGCTGCGAGCCCGGCAGCATCGATGCGCAACCTGCGACCGGGCGAGGTGGTGGCCGCGCCCGGCATCGGCGAGCGACTGGCGGTGGTCGGCGTCTCGCAGCGACGCGGCGGGGGCACCCGCGTCCGGGCGGTGGACGCAGGCGGCCACCTTCGGACCTTCGGCGACCGCGACCTCCCCGAGCCGCTCGAGCGCCTCGGGGCCATCGAGCTGCCGCAGCCCCACGCTCCTCGCGACGTCGCGTTCCGCAAGGCGGTGGGGCGTGCGCTGCGCGCACAGGGCACGTCGCCGCGCCGGGGAGGCGACCGCGGTCCCGCTACCTCCCGCCGCCGAGCGTCTGGCGCCGAGCGGGCGGTGGCGGCCCACCCGGTGCACGCCTGCGCGGACCGCGACGAGCACGTGCGTGCGGTCCGGCGCGTGGCGCGCGCCGAGCGAGAGGTGCAGGGGCTCCAGCGAACCATCGACGCGGCCACCGACTCCCTCGGCCGGCGCTTCGACCGCATCCTCGAGGTGCTCGACGCGTGGGGCTACGTGGATGGCTGGGCGCTGACCGACCGAGGCGAGCGACTGGCGCGGACCTACCACGAGAACGACCTGCTCGTGGCCGAGGCGGTCGCATCGGGCGTGCTCGACGGCCTCGATGCCCCGGCGATCGCGGCGGTGGCCTCGTGCTTCACCTACGAGCACCGCCGACGGGATGCAGCGCCGGCGTGGCCGGCCCGTCCCGCCGCGGTCAGCGCGGCGATCGCCGAGGTCGAGCGCATCGGCTCGGCGCTCGCGGCCCTGGAGCGGACCCACAAGGTGCCGCCCAGCCGGCCACCCGATGACGGCTTCGCTCGCTACGCGCACGAGTGGGCAGGCGGGGCGCCGCTCGACGACGTGCTCGGGCGCGACGATCCGATGCCTGCGGGCGACTTCGTGCGCAACGCGAAGATCCTCATGGACCTGCTGCGCCAGATCGCGTCGCTCGCCACCGACGAGCGCACCGCGGAAGCGGCGTTGGAGGCAGCGGGGGCGCTCGAGCGCGGCGTCGTCGCGGTTGCGGGCGACGTCGGCACCGGCGAGGACGACGAAGACGAAGACGGCGCCGAGGTGGTCGATGCGCTGGCGCGCCCCGAGGTGGGGCTCGGGACCTGATGGGCCTCGAGCGCGGCGCGTCGTGGGGCCATCCCGGTGCGCTGCCGGACGGCGCGCCCGTGGCGCGCACCGACGGCGAGGTGCGCGCCATCGTCGAAGCGGCGCGGCGCGACGACGCACCCCTGCCCGTCATCGGGCTGCTCGGCGGTGACCTCTGCCGCACCGTCGGAGGTCGCGGCGACGAGCGTCGGCTCCGCTCCGACGATGCCGTGCACCTCCCGGTGGACGTCGTGCGCGCCACCGTGGCGGGCTGCCACCACTGGTTCGTGGCCCACCTCGTCGCGGCTTCACCCCTGTGGGCCAGCTGCACCCTCGTCATGAACGCCCAGTGGCGTGGGCGATGGGACGTCGCGCCCGCCGGCCATCCCGGCGACGGCGCGGTGGACGTGCTGGACGCGGCGTTGCCGCTCGGGCAGCGGCTCGAGGCATGGCGTCGGATCCGCACCGGCACGCACGTGCCCCACCCGCAGATCCGGACTCGCAGGGCGTCCGCCATCGAGCTGCGGTGGGGCTCGCCGCGACCGGTGGTGCTCGACGGCCGCCGCGTGGCGCGCGCCGACGCCGTGGACCTCGTGGTCGAGGCCGCCGCCCTCATCGTCGTCGTCTAGGGTCGGCGCCACCCCGACCAGGAGACGAGCGATGGCCATCGAGTGCCCTGCAGCAGACGGATCGAGCGAGCGACGCACCAGCTTCCCCGAGGCGCCGCCGATGTGCATCGACCCGTCCAAGACGTACACCGCCGAGATGGTGACGAGCATGGGCACCCTGCAGATCCACCTCGATCCGATCGCGGCGCCCAAGACGGTCAACAGCTTCGTCTTCCTCGCCCGCTACCACTACTTCGACGGGCTCGGCTTCCACCGGATCATCAAGGACTTCGTCTGCCAGGGCGGCTGCCCCGAGGGCTCCGGGCGCGGCGGCCCGGGCTACCGCTTCGAGGACGAGCTCCCCAAGGCAGGGCGCTACGAGGTGGGGTCGCTCGCCATGGCGAACGCCGGCCCCAACACCAACGGCAGCCAGTTCTTCATCATCAGCGGGCCAAGCGGCGTCGGCCTGCCACCGAGCTACTCGCTGTTCGGCAAGGTCGTGAGCGGCCTCGACATCGTCGAGGCGATGCAGTCCGTGCCGACGGGTTCGGGCGACAAGCCGGTGCAGCCGGTCACGATCGAGTCGGTCACCATCACCGAGTCCTGAGCGTCGCGGTGGACATCGAGGCGCTCAAGGACCGTGCTGCCGCCGCGGTGGACGCCCGGGCCGACGCGCTCATCGGGCTGTCGCACGCCATCCACGACAACCCGGAGCTGGGCTTCGAGGAGCACGCAGCACACGACCTCCTCGTCGACGTCCTGCGCGCCGAGGGACTCGATCCCACGCCCCACGCCCACGGCGTGGACACCGCCTTCACCGCCATCGCCGGCGACAGGGGCCCGCTGGTCGCGGTGCTGTGCGAGTACGACGCCCTGCCAGGCATCGGTCACGCCTGCGGGCACAACATCATCGCTGCGGCCGGCCTCGGCGCAGGCCTCGCAGCGGCGAGCGTCGCGGCCGAGGTCGGAGGCCGCGTCCTGATCCTCGGCACCCCGGCCGAGGAGGGCGGCGGCGGGAAGGTCGCGCTCGCAGACCAGGGAGCATTCGACGGGGTGGCCGCCGCGCTCATGGTGCACCCCGCTGGAGCGGACCTCCGGCGCATGGAGGCCATCGCCGTCCAGCAGATCTGGGTCACCTACGAGGGGCGCGCAGCGCACGCGGCAGCGGCCCCGCACAGGGGGCGAAACGCGCTCGACGGCGCGGTGCTCGGCTACGTGAACGTCGCCGCGCTGCGCCAGCACATCAAGCCCACCGAGCGCATCCACGGCATCTTCACCGAGGCGGGCGAGCAGGCCAACGTCGTGCCGCGGCGCGCGGCTGCTCGCTGGTTCGTTCGCTCGCCGACGCTCGCTGGGCTCGAACGGCTCAAGGAGCGCGTGCTCGCCTGCCTGCAGGCGGGTGCAGACGCAGCCGGCGTCACCATGGACCACGAGTGGCGGGAGCCGGTGTACGCCGACATGGTCGACAACCCGGTGCTCGTCGACCGCTACGTCGCCAACGCGGCGCGCCTCGGGCGCACCGTCGTCGAGCCGGCTGACGCGGCCGCGGTCGTCGGGTCCACCGACATGGGCAACGTGAGCCACCTCGTGCCCAGCATCCATCCGATGATCGCCGTATCGCCTCCCTCGGTGCCGATCCACACCGAGGCGTTCGCTGCCCACGCTGCGGCGCCCGAGGGCGATCTGGCCGTGCTCGATGGCGCCAAGGCGCTCGCCATGACGGTGATCGACTGCTGGGCCGACCCGGCGGTGCTGCCGGCGGCTCGCGCCGCGTTCGACGCCGCCGCCGGCACCTGACCGGCCCGCGGGCGATCCGCGAGCCGGCGGCCTCCAGGTCGTACCCTTCCCCGCCGTGACGCTCTACGTCGCCGAGGACTTCTCCGACGATGAGGCGGAGGTGCTCCGCCGGTACTTCACCAACCTGGACGGGCCGGTCTTCGCCCTCGTCAACCTGCCCGAGGTGGTCAAGGGCGCGCTCTTCGCCCGGTACTCGCGCTCCGCGAAGTCCCTGCGCCGGCTGTTCCTCGACGAGTTCGTCGGTGAGCTCGACGTCAGCGGCGACGCCACGTTCGACGCCACCATCGGGCTGCGGAGGGCAGAGGAGCTCTACGACAAGGTCTTCTTCGAGTACGGCGACGACAGCGTGGCCCAGCTCGGCGGGGTGCACCTCGCTTGCGAGCAGGCCTCGAACCTGCTCACCAAGGTGCTCGAGTGGGGGCGGCTCATGAGCTACCTCGAGCAGTCCACGCGGTACATCGCCTACGACAGCCGCGTCGGCGGGCGCTACCGCTACCACCGACCCCCCGATGTGCTCGCCTCGAACCTGGGCACGCGGTACGTCGGCGAGATGGACCGCCTGTTCGACACCTACGGCGAGCTCCTGCCGGTGCTGCAGGAGCTGTTCCGCCAGCAGGTCCCGAAGGATCCTGCCGACAGCGACTTCGTGTACCACCAGGCGATCCGGGCGAAGGCGTTCGACGCGCTGCGCGGCATCCTGCCGTCCGCCTCGCTGTCCAACGTCGGCATCTACGCCTCGGGCCAGGCGTTCGAGTCCCTCCTCCTGCGCATGCGCTCGCATCCGCTGCCAGAGGCGCGGGCCTACGCCGACCTCATGCTCGAGGAGCTGCGCAAGGTCATCCCGTCGTTCCTCAAGCGCGTCGACCTCGACGATCGAGGTGTGGCGTGGAGCCGCTACCTCGAGGAGCGCCGTGACGCGACCGCAGCGGAGGCCGACCGGCTGCTGAGCTCCACGCCGACGCCCGCGGAGCCGGCGCCGGCGGTGACCCTCGTGGACCACGATCCCGACGGCGAGGAGAAGGTGGTCGCGGCCGCGCTGTACGCGCACACCCACCTCCCGGAGCGAGCGGTGCTCGAGCGCGTGCGGTCGATGTCGGTGGAGGACCGCCTGGCGGTGCTGCGCGCGTACGTCGGCGATCGCAGCAACCGGCGCCACCGACCCGGGCGAGCGTTCGAGCGCACCGACTACCGCTTCGACGTGGTGTCCGACTACGGCGCGTTCCGCGATCTGCAGCGCCACCGCATGCTCACGATCGAGTGGCAGCAGCTCAGCCCGCGGCACGGCTACGTCCGACCGGGCGCAGTCGACGAGGCCGGAGCGCGCGACCGGTTCGACGAGGCCATGGCGCGCTCTGCGGCCCTGCACGACGCGCTCCTCGATCGGTTCGCCCCCGAGGCCGGCTACGCCGTGTGCCTGGCGTACCGGATCCGCTACGTGATGCAGATGAACGCCCGTGAGGCGATGCACCTGATCGAGCTGCGCACCACGCCGCAGGGCCACCCCGCCTACCGCCACGTCGGCCAGCAGATGCACCGGCTGATCGCAGAGCAGGCCGGTCACCGCGCCCTCGCCGAGGCGATGCGCTTCGTGGATCACACCGCGGAGCCGGAGCTCGAGCGACTCGAGGCCGAGCGCCGCGCCGAGGCGCGGCGCAGCGCTCGAGGCTGACCACGACAGGGGTCACACCGAGGCTGCACCGCGAGCGCCCCAGGTGTGCCTATGATCCCGGCCTGACGAACCCGGGGGACCGGAAGGGACGATGGCGGACGACGAAGAAGTGATTGACGATGTCGAGGTGGACGAGGACGACCTCGTCGACCTCGACGACGGCGACCTCGATGAGATCGCCGATGACATCGACGAGGACTTCGACGACGACGATGACGCCGTCGTCGATGTCGATGTCGATGTCGATGTCGACGCCGTCGAGGACGACGACTCGGCTGCGGCCGACACCACCCCTCGAGCCCGCAAGGCCGGCGACGAGGACGAGGACGAGGACGACGAGGACGAGCCCGACCCCGACGACGTCGAGGACGACCTGGACACGATCCTGAAGGACAGGATCGCGTCGGGCGACGACCTCGACGAGGAGGACGAGGAGGAGGAGGGCGTCGCCGGACCCGAGGGCAAGGAGAAGGTCGTGCCCCGCAGGGTCGACGAGTTCGTCTGCCAGTCGTGCTTCCTCCTCAAGCCTCGGAGCCAGCTCGCCGACGCCAAGACCCAGCTCTGCGCCGATTGCGTGTGAGGACGACGACGTCGCGACACGGCTTTCCCCATCGCCTCTGGATCGACCATCATTCGCGATGGTGAACGACCCCGAATCGCAGCCGCCGCGGCGGCCCCGTCAGCAGAGCCCCATCGGCCTGGCCTTCGAGGCCGGCTCGGCCGTCCCGCGCGTCCTCGAGGACCTGCTGGACGTCGTGGACCGTCGCACCGCCTGCGTGCTCGAGCAGGGGAGAGCGCTGCTCGGGGGCCTCGGGCTGCTGCCAGCGCGCGACAGCCAGCTGCATCCGGCACCACCACCACCACCGTCACCACCACCTCCGCCGCCCCCGTCGCCGCAGACCTCGGCATCGGAGCCTGGGGCCGGTGCCAGCAGCGCTGGAGGCGGCCCTGCAGCTGCACCCTCGGTGGCGACCGATGTGCCGAGGGAGCCTGCGCCCGACGTCGACGAGCTGCCCATCCCCTCGTACGACAGCCTCTCGGCGTCGCAGGTGGTGCCCCGCCTCGCATCGCTCGAGTCCGACGACCTCGAGCTCATCCGTCGCTACGAGGCTGCGGGTCGGGCTCGGCGCACCATCCTCAATCGCGTCGCCCAGCTGCAGGACGCCTAGGTGGAGGACGCGCGCGCTGCGGGCCCCGACGACCTTGCCGCGCTGCGCACATTGGAGGAGCAGGCACGTGCGTCGCTCGTGGGCCAGCGCGGTGGCGACGTGCACCTGCGACGCCACCCCGCCCACGGCGAGGCGCTCGAGGCGCTGGTCGTCGATCCCGCGCACCACGTGCTGGTCGGCACGATCGACGAGGTCCCGGTCGGGTTCGCCGTGGTGCGACTCGACGAGCTGGAGGACACCAGCACGATCGGCACGCTGACGGACCTGTTCGTGCACCCCGACGCCCGTGGCGTGGGCGTCGGGGCGTGCCTGCTCGACGCAGCGATCGCCTGGAGCGCGGCCGCCGGGTGCACCGGCCTGGACGGCACGGCGCTGCCCGGCGACCGAGCGACGAAGAACTTCTTCGAGTCCTACGGGATGGTGGCGCGGGCGCTCACCACCCACCTCGACCTGACGGCGATCGAGCGATCGGACGGCGGCGAGGGATCCGACGACATCGATCGACCCGACGACGGAGAGGCCGCCACATGAGCACACCGAGGATGGATCGATGAGCGCGCCGGTGCTGGCAGTGGGTGCGGTGGTGGCCCACGACGGGTCGCTGCTGCTGGTGCGGCGTGGCCACGGACCCGCCGCAGGGGAGTGGGCGGTGCCCGGCGGGCGCGTCGAGCAGGGCGAGGTGCTCGCCGCGGCGGTGGTGCGCGAGCTGCGAGAGGAGACGGGGCTCACCGGCATCTGCGGCGAGCTGCTCGGCTGGGCGGAGCGCATCGAGGACGATGGTCACTTCGTCATCCTGGACTTCACGGTGACGGTGCTCGAGCACGGCGAGCCGGTGGCCGGTGACGACGCCATCGAGGTGGCGTGGGTGCCGATGGAGGATGTCGCGTCCTACGCGCTGGTGGAGGGCCTCGCCGAGGCGCTGCACGAGTGGGGCGTGCTGCCCACCATCGCCTGATCACCCGCACCCTCCGCATGCAGGCGGGGCCGGGGCACGGAGCTGAGCCCCGCCGGCACGCGAGCTGCAATGGGGCAGCGGTGGGTCAGCGACCCTTCCAGACCGGAGGGCGCTTCTCGATGAAGGCGTTGAGGCCCTCGGAGGTGTCCTCGGAGGACAGCACCGTGCCGAACGCCTTGTTGGTCAGGTCCTGCAGCGGCTTCTCGTCGCCCTTGATGGCGGCGCGGGCGACGGCCAGGCTCTCCCACACGGCGATCGGGGCGTTGGCGCAGATCTGCTCGGCCAGCTCGATGGCGCCCGCGAGCGCCTCGCCGTCGGCGGTGAGGCGGTTGACCATGCCGAGCTGGTGGGCGCGCTCGCCGGAGATCGGCGTCGCGGTGAGGATCGCCTCGACGGCGACGTTCGGCGGCAGGACTCGCGGCAGGCGGTAGAGCCCGCCGGCGCCGGCGACCAGGTTGCGCTTCACCTCGGCGAGGCCGAACGACGCCCGGCTGCTGGCGACGACCATGTCGCACGACAGCACCATCTCGCAGCCGCCGGCGGTGGCGAGGCCGTCGACCGCAGCGATGATCGGCTTGCGGCGCTCACGGGTGGCGATGCCGCCGAAGCCGCCGCGCTGGGTCATCAGCCCAGCCGCGTTGCCGGAGTTGATCTCCTTGAGGTCGGCGCCGGCGGAGAACACGTCGCCGGTCGAGGCGAGGATGCCGATCCACAGATCGTCGCTCTCCTCGATGCGGTCGATGGCGTCCTCGATGCCCGAGGCGACGACGCCGTTGACGGCGTTCTTGGCCTCCGGCCGGTTGATGGTGATGATGCCGATGTGGTCGCGCTGCTCGAAGTCGATCATGCGCGGAGGCTAGCGACGACGACCGGAGCGCGCCCAAGTCGGGTTCGGGGGAGCCGGTAGGGTGCCGGCCGGGTCGACGCCGAGGAGGTGCCCGTGCCCGATGAGCCGGGGCGCTTCCGCTGCCCCTTCTGCGATGCCTACGAGGTCGAACGGCTGTACCTGGCGTCGCTGGCGCTCGACTCGTGCGAGTGCCGCGCCTGCGGTGCGCGCTGGGATGAGGAGGAGTCCAGCGGTGCCTTCCGTGGCCGAGCGAGCCGATCGTCCGCGGTGACGCCGCGCGAGCAGTCGTGAGCCGGCCGCACGTCGTGGTGTTCGATCTCGACGGCACCCTGCTCGACACCGACGCGGCGCTGGCCGCCGCGTTCGTGGCCCTCGGCGTACCCGTCGAGGACGTGACGTGGGGCCACGTCGTGGCCGATGAGTGCCGCCGTCTCGGCATCTCGCTCGACGACTACCTGGACGCCTACGACGAGTCGCTGAGCCAGCCTTTCCCCGGCGTGGCAGCGATGCTCCAGTCGCTCGGTTCGTGGTCGGTCTGCTCCAACAAGCACCCGCGGTCCGGCCACGCCGAGCTGGCCCGACTCGGCTGGCAGCCCGAGGTGGCGATGTTCGCCGATGCCTTCGAGGGCCCGAAGGCGCTGCCGCCGGTGCTCGCCGCGCTGGGGGTCGACGCGTTCGACGTTCTGTTCGTGGGCGACACCGCGCACGATGAGCGGTGCGCGCTCGATGTGGGCTGCACGTTCGCCTGGGCGGCGTGGAACCCGCGATGCGCCCCTGTCGGCGACGCCCCGGCACTCACCGCGCCGAGCCAGGTCCTGGGCCTGGTCAGCAGCTGACCAGCGCTCGGGGCGGTGGCCGCTGGGCTGGTCGCTCAGAACTCCGTGCGGGTGCCGCTGGGCGGGTCGACCGATGCGTCGACGACCGACTCGTCGACGACCGACTCGTCGACAGCCGCCGCAGCAGTCTCGGCCGTCGGTTCGCCGGCGACCTCAGGCGCGGCCTCCTGGCTCACCTCTGCGGCGGGCTCGGGCTCAGCAGCAACGGGGGTGGCGACGACGTCGACGGAAGGCGCCGCGGTCGGGCGCGGCGGGGGAGGGGGGATCTGGCCGGGGGCCCGAGGCGGTGGTGGCACGCGCTTGGGGCCGCCCGCGGGTGCACTGGTCGTCGGTGCCGACGGCGGCGGCGCCGGGGTGAAGCCGAACGCCTTGGCGATGCCAGGCGCCCGCTTGGCAGCGCGCTTGGCCGCCTTTCGCAGCTCGGGGGTCGGTTCGGCGGGAACGCCGGCAGGCACGACCCGACCACACACCGGCGAGGTGGCCACGGCGTCGATCATCGTCGCGTAGCGCTCCTGGCCGGTCTCAGCGGTCATCGCTGCCCCTGCTGCATCCGCGAGCTGGGTGCCGAGGGGCTCGGGGAGCCTGCTGCCGGCCTTGGGCGGGCGAGAGGCGACGCGCAGCGCACGGGCGACACGCCCGATGGCGACGAGCTGCGTGAGCTCGTCGATCCAGAGCACCTGCTCCTCCTCGACGCGGCGGGTGAGACCCACGCGCAGAGCCTCTGCCTGGGCGCGGGTCTCGTCGTCGCGAGCTCCCTGGTCGGCGGCGACGACGACCGAGCGAAGATCTCGGAGGTCGAGCTCGTCGAGATCCTCGATCGCGGCGTCGGCGCGATCACGCCACTCTGCGACCCGCATCGCTGGGAGGAGCTGCTCGGCGAGAGCGAGGATGCCCTTGGCCTCGACGGGCTCCTTGCCCGCAGCCGCCGCGTCCTCGTTCTGCTTGTCGATCGCGGCCCGGACCGCTGGTACGCCGCCGCGCAGCACCTGCTCGGCGATGGGGCGCTGCTCCTCGCTGAGGGCGGCGATCGCCGCGCTGCGGTGGGTGCGCTTCGGGCGGAGTCGCTTGGCCTTGGGGCGCTCGGGCACCGGCGGGGGAGCGGTGAAGCTGCGACGCGGACCGCCTCGCTTCTCACGGTCGCCGCCCTCGCCACGCGGTGCCCCGTCACGGCCACCACCTGGTCGGTCGCCACGGCCACGACCTCGGTCGCCGCCCGGGCCGCGTCGGTCGTCGCCGTCGCGACCACGCCCGCCTCGATCGCCTCGATCGCTGCGCTCGCGGCGTGGCGCACGGTGCTCGACGACCAGCTCGTCGTCGCGCACCGGCCGACCGATGATCTCGATGCGATCGGGCTCAGCCCGCTTCGCCTTCGGGGCCACGAGCGAGTGGACCTCCGCCCCGTCGAGGCCCAGCTCCAGCTCGGCGCGCAGCACGTCGCCGACCGACGCCCCGGCCGGGACGACGGCGTCGGGCGCGACGCCCTTGGGCTCCTTCGCCCCAGCTGCCCGCCACGTCCAGGTCCCGTCGTCGCGATGGCTGGTGAGCTCGATGTCGAGGCGGCGGGACATGGCGGGACACGCTACCGAACGCACCGGTCCCGACCACAGTCCTGTTGTCGCCCGGCACGAGCGACCTTCCGCCCACCGGGCCAGATGAACGGGGTTAACCTGCACCCGACGATCGACCCCGGGGGGAACCGACCGATGCGACCGCAGCGACCGATGCAGCCGATGGCCCACCACGCGATGCTCGAGCGACGGGCCTTCCTCCGTCGTGCAGCGGCGACCGGCGGCTTCCTCGCCGTCGGAGGCGGCAGCGGTCTGCTCGCGGCGTGCAGCGACGACGGGGGAGGGCCGTCAGCTGCGACCACGACCGCGGGCGCGCCTCCCACCACCGTCGCCCCCATGCGGTGGGATCCCGACCGTCCCTACTGGGAGCAGGGCAACTACGCCGCGGTGGAGGAGGAGGTCGAGGCGTTCGACCTGGCCGTGACCGGCGCGCTGCCGCCGAGCCTCGCAGGCCTCTACGTCCGCAACGGCTCGAACCCGCCGTCGGGGGAGCAGGGGCACTGGTTCCTCGGCGACGGCATGCTCCACGGCGTGCGTCTCGATGGCGGGAAGGCGTCGTGGTATCGCAACCGCTGGGTGCGCACCCCGTCCATCGAGGGGACCGTCGGCGGCGTGATGGATGCGCCCCCTGGCAAGGAGAACAACCCCTCCAACACGTCGGTCGTGCACCACGCCGGCAAGCTCCTCAGCCTCTGCGAGGTCGGATGGCCGTACGAGATCTCCCCCGAGGACCTCTCGACGGTCGGCGCGATGGGCTACGGCGGCGAGCTGGCGAGCCCGTGCACCGCGCACCCCAAGATCCACCCCACCACCGGTGAGATGCACTTCTTCGGCTACGGCTTCGTCCCGCCGTACCTCACGTACAACGTGGCCAGCGCCACCGGCGAGCTGATCCACAGCGCGGTGCTCGAGGTGCCGGCCTCGGTGATGATGCACGACTTCAACATCACCGAGACCCATGCCATCTTCTGGGACCAGCCGGTGCTGTTCGACCTCGAGATCGCCATCGAGGGCGGGATGCCCTACTCCTGGCAGCCCGACAACGGCGCGCGGATCGGCGTCATGCCGCTCGGCGGCACGCAGGCCGACCTGCGCTGGATCGAGGTGGAGCCGAGCTACGTGTTCCACAGCCTCAACGCCCGAAACGTCGAGGACGACATCGTCATCGACGTGTGCCGGTTGCCCATGGCGTTCTCCGAGCAGTCGGACCTCGAGGACTCGTTCCCCCACCGGTGGACCATCGGCACCGGGGGAGCGGACCTCACCTTCGCCGAGGAGCAGACCAGCGAGCGGACGATGGACCTGCCCACCTTCGACACGAGGTTCCGCGGGAGCGACTACCGATACGGGTGGTACGCCGACACGCGGGACACCGAGATCGCCTTCGAGTTCGCCGGCGTGACCCGACTCGACCAGACCACCGGCGAGATGCAGACCTGGGACCCGGGCCCCGCGGTGTCCGCCGGCGAGGGGCTCTTCGTGCCCGAGGAGGGCGGCGGCGAGGGGGAGGGGTGGATCCTCACCTTCGCCTACGACCGGGCGCGCGACGGCAGCGACCTGGTGGTGCTCGATGCCACCGACATAGCGGCGGGCCCTGTCGCCAGCGTGGCGCTGCCCCAGCGCGTCCCCTACGGCTTCCACGCCGACTGGATGCCCGACGCCTGACCCGTCCAGGCTGGGAACCGCAGCCGAGGTCACAGCGTCATACCCTCCGACGAGCGAGGGAGGCATCTGGTGGCTGAGCGAGAAGAGCGAGCTGCTTGGGAGGCGCAGGCTGCCGACTTCTTGCGTGCCGGAAGGCGCCGGGCGCGGCGAGCATGGCTCGCCGGCATCTCATTCGCCGTGCTGGTGGTAGGGATCGTGGTGTTCGCCCTCCTCAACGCCGGTGACCCGACCCCGCAGTTCTCCTCGGTCGGCAGCGTCGGGCGCCCGCTGCGGCGCCGCTGGCGCCGACGTGGGGCAGCGCCGATCGCACCGGTCGAGCCCTTGACCACCGCTGCAGAGATCTGGCGACGTGCCGCAGCCCTCGAGGCTGAGTCGGTCGACGCCTTCATCGATCTCGCGGTGCAGCTCGAGGCCGTCGGGGCACCTGACGATCTCGTCGTTCGATGCCACGACGCGGCGCGCGACGAGGTCCGTCACGCCCACATCTGCCGCTGGCTGGTCTCGACCGTCGGCGGCCCGGTGGAGCGCCGACCTCCGATCTCAAGAGCAGTCTGCGACACCACCAGCAGCGCAGCGCCTCGACGCGGTCCCGCCCGATGGGTGGCGGTCGCTCGCCTCGGCGTCGAGTCCTACGTCGATGGGATCGTGGGGGAGGGCCTCGCTGCTCGCCACCTCGAGGTGGGTGCGACGACCGCCCTTCCAGGCATCGACCAGGCGGTCGAGCGCATGGCAGCAGATGAGGTCCGGCACGCAGTGCTCGCTGTCGAGATCACGCAGTGGTGCCTCGACACGTCACCGAGGCTCACGCGAGCAGCGCTCCTCGGCGCGTCGAGACGCACGCAGCGACGACGTGGCACCCGGCCGGCACCAACGCACGTGGACCCTGCAGAGCTACGGCGCTGCGGCCTGGTCGACGACGAGACGGCGGCTGCGATTCGCCATGCACACACGGAGCTGTGCGCCTCGTGGGCCCGCAGGTGCACGACACCGTCAGGCGCGCGCCGTGTGCAGGTTCAGTCCAGAGCGTCGAGCACGTCGGTGGGATCGAAGGCACCGGACCAGCGGCCGAGCTCGCGGCCTTCGATGTCGTAGAGGATCGCGCTGGGCTGGCTGGTGATGTCGTAGAACTGCCACGACGTGAATCCACTGTCCCACAGGAGGTCGACGGCCTCGATGTCGGCCCGAGCACGGAAGGAGCCGGCCTCGGAGAACGAGTCCTGCGTGCCGAGACCGACCACCTGCACCTGGTTGCTGTCTCGAGCGAACTGCTCGAGTCCGGGAGCCTCCCGGTTGCACACCGGTCAGTGAGGCGCCCAGAACCACACCAGCAGCGCCTGGTCGCCGTCCACGACATCGGCCATGACGACATCACGTCCGGTGGACACCTCGCGCAGGGGCGAATCGGTGAGCACGGTGGCCAAGCCGCCGGCTGGTGCTGCGACGTCACCAGCGGTGCCGCTCACGTCTGCGCTGCGGTCGGAGCCGCACGCTCCGAGGAGCAGGGTCGCCAGAACGAGGAGGGCAGATCGCGCTCGTCGTCGGTAGGCCACGTGCAGAGGCTACCGCCGTGGGTGGCCCTCTTCTCTGCGCCGCGCTCGATCCGGCCCCGCCGAGAATCTACGTTATGTAAGGGTAAAGGCAATCAGGCGGCCTGCCCGGATCAGGCCCCTGTGCCCGGTGACACAGGGCGCTGCCGGTGCGCTACGGTGTCGCCCCAATGGCGCAGCGGGCGCCATAGGTACGGAGGGGTTCGAAGCATGGGCAGATTCGGAGTGAGGTCCCTCGTGGCGGGAGCTTCCATCACAGCGCTGGGGATGTCATCCCTCGTCGTGGGCGGAGCACCGCTTGCCGGGGTGGCGGAAGCAGGCGTGGTGGCGACCACGACCTCGAACGTCAGCATCGCGATGACGTGCAATCCAGACCCTCTGACGAAGGAGGAGATCGGCAACACCTCGCTCTCCGCCGCAATCGCCAACGGCCTCTTCGATCCCGGTCCCGACACCATCCGCTGGACAGCAGACGACGTGCCGCTGAGCCCGATGGCGCTCAGCCTCGACATGGCGATCACCCACCCGACGACCGCCACGCCAGGCGCCGCCAACGCGATCAACGTGGAGCTGACCCAGGACTTCGGTCAGATGGCGACTGACACGCTCAACGAGACGATCATCCCCCAGCTCTCAGGGCCACCGCGGCAGCCGCTGACCCTTCGCAGCTTCTGGCTCGTGTTCGGCTCGTCCTACCCGCGCCTCGGCTTGCACATGCAGCCTCCATCGGGGACCACCTTCGATGTGGCGTCGCTGCTGCTCAACCAGACGCCATCTGCTGACAACGCGATCTCGCACGGCGTGCCGCCACTGCTCACCACCGGGCTCACGGACGCGACCGGCGCTGCGGAGGCCAACAGCACCACCGCCCTGCAGGTCGAGCTCGGGGACGAGAACGACACGAACATCGCCAACAGCTTCTACTTGAGCCGCGGCGACCGTGGCGCGGTGACGGGCTTCGTCGTCGAACCGGCGTGGACCGATGCGGGCGTCGCGAGCCCACCGGCTCCCTCGGTCGTGGCGCCGAGCGCCACCTGGACCCGCACCCAGAGCGAGCCCTTCACCGTCGATGCAGCGATCGACATCGACGTTCCCATCAGCCTGGCCGGCAGCACTGTGGACTTCTACCCGGTCAACGCGCCGGTGGACTTCAACCTCGGCATCTGGCTGGCGGCGACGCTCGACGGTCAGACCACGACGACCTCCGGGCGAGTCAACTTCGATTGGGAGTGCACGGCTGACGACACCGCAACGTCGCTGCTGACGGTTCCGGTGGCCACGGTGCCATCGGTCGTGTCAGGGACGGTGACCGAGGACACCTCGAACGACCCCCTCTCCGGGATCTCGGTTCGGCTCCTCAACAGCACCGGTGCATCGGTCGTCGCGGCCACCACCACCGATGGCAGCGGCAACTACTCGTTCCCGTCCGTGGAGCCCGGCGACTACCAGCTGCGCTACATCGACATGGACGGGTTGCACACCCCGGAGTACAACGTCGATGCCGCAACGGCGGGGGCGGCGACGACGATCAACGTCGACGGCACCGGCACCGCAGTCGATGTGGATGCCTCCCTGGCGCCGAACTCACTCGGCATCATCCGAGGCACCGTGACGGAGGATGGCACCGGCACGCCCCTCCAGGGCATCTCGACGCGTCTGCTGAACAGCACCGGTACGGTGCTGCTCGCCGGCCGCACCACCGCCGCCAACGGCACCTACAACTTCGGCATGCAGCCGCACGGCGACTACCTGGTGCGATTCATCGACCTCGATGATTCGCACATGGACGAGTTCAACGTCGACAAGCCGAACCGCCTCACGGCCGATGTCGTGTCGCACACGGTGTGGATCACCACGGTCAACGCCGGGCTCGCCAACATCTGAGCCCGTTGCACCGAGCGCCAGCGATGGCGTGACCGACGGAGCCCCGGGCGCAGGCCCGGGGCTCCGTCGCGTCCGAGGTGCTGGTGCACCTCCCCGCTCTGCGAGCATGGATGGATGCACCAGCCGCAGGCCTACCGACAGATCCGCTTCCGACGACCACCAGGGGCCACCGAGCTGGTGCTCATCCGCCACGGGGAGTCGGCGCCGTTCTCCCCCGACGCGCCCTTCCCGCTCCGCGACGGCCACGGCGACCCTCCCCTCGCCGCCGTCGGGCACCGCCAGGCTGAGGCGGTGGGGCGACACCTCGCATCGGAGCCCATCGAGGCGATCTACGTGACCACGCTGCAGCGCACGCACCAGACCGCTGCCCCGCTCGCCGCAACCCTCGGGCTCGAGCCGGCGGTGATCCCAGAGCTCCGCGAGGTCCACCTCGGCGAGTGGGAGGGCGGCGCGCTGCGGCAGCGAGCCACCGTGGGCGACCCGATCTTCGAGCAGATGATGCGCGAGCAGCGCTGGGACGTGATCCCAGGCGCTGAGCCGCACGCCGCCTTCCTTCAGCGGGTGCGCACCGGGATCGAGGAGATCCACCGCCGCCACCCCGATCAGGTGGTGGCCGTCGTCGCCCACGGCGGCGTCATCGGCCTGATCCTCGCCGAGGCCGTGCGGGCGTCCGGCTTCGCGTTCAGCGCCGACAACGCCTCGATCAGCCGTCTGGTGGTGCACGGCGAGCGCTGGACGCTGCGCGGCTTCAACGACGTGCGGCACCTCGTCGACGTCGAGGACGATCCCGACGATCACGCTGACGCCACGTCGATGGGCAGCGCCCCCGGTTCGTGAGGCGCAGCAGCGGACCTGCGAGCGGTAGAGTCCGACGCCCCCGCGACCCGCCGCCGAACCCCGGAGCACCCCTCATGGCCGACCGCCTCTCCTTCGCCGCCCTCGACGAGCAGGACGCCTTCCTCCGGCGGCACATCGGCCCCAGCGACGCCGACCGCGCCCAGATGCTGACGCTCCTCGGCTACGACTCGGTCGAGGCGCTGCTCGATGTGGCGGTCCCGGCGTCGATCCGCTCCCCCGAGCCGCTCACGCTCGCCGCACCCCGCAGCGAGTCCGTGGTCCTGCGCGAGCTCCGTGCGCTGTCGGAGCGCAACGAGGTGGTCACCTCCTGCATCGGGATGGGCTACCACGGCACCATCACCCCGCCGGTCATCCTGCGCAACGTCCTCGAGGACCCGGCCTGGTACACCGCCTACACGCCCTACCAGCCCGAGATCTCCCAGGGGCGGCTCGAGGCGCTCCTCAACTTCCAGACCATGGTGGCGGACCTCACCGGCATGGACATCGCCAACGCCTCGATGCTCGACGAGGGCACCGCGGCAGCCGAGGCGATGACGCTGCTGCGCCGCTCGGTGAAGGGCCTGCCGGACCGCTTCTTCGTCGACGCCGCATGCCACCCGCAGACCATCGCCGTGGTGGCGACGCGAGCCGAGCCGATCGGCATCGAGGTCGTCGTCGGTGACCCGCGCACCGACCTGGTCGCAGACGACGTGTTCGGCGTCCTGCTGCAGTACCCCGACACCTACGGCGAGATCCACGACCCGCGCCCGGTGATCGAGGCGGTGCACGCAGCCGGCGGCCAGGTTGCCGTCGCCGCCGACCCGCTGGCGATGGTGGTGCTCGACTCCCCCGGCTCGCTCGGTGCAGATGCCGTGGTCGGATCCAGCCAGCGCTTCGGGGTGCCGATGATGTTCGGCGGACCGCACGCCGGCTTCCTCGCCGTCCACGACGCAGCGCGCCGGACCCTCCCCGGCCGCCTCGTCGGCGTCTCGGTCGATGCAGCGGGTCGGCAGGCCTACCGCCTCGCCCTGCAGACCCGCGAGCAGCACATCCGCCGTGAGAAGGCGACCAGCAACATCTGCACCGCTCAGGTCCTGCTGGCGGTGACCGCCGCCATGTACGCGGTCTACCACGGCCCTGACGGCCTCGAGCGCATCGCCCGGCGCGTGCACCGCCTCGCTGCGACGCTGGCGGCGGGACTCCGGGCGGGCGGCGTGATGGTGCCGACCACGGCCTTCTTCGACACGATCACCGTGCAGGTCCCCGATGCCGATGCCGCCCTCGCCGCTGCGCTCGCCGAGGGCGTGAACGTGCGGCGCGTGGACGACGCCACCATCGGCGTCGCCATGGACGAGGCATGCGACGAGGTCACCGTCGAGGCGCTGTGGCGAGCCCTCGGCACGCCCGGCTCGTTCGCCGACGTCGAGCCGACGGCGCCTGAGGCGATCCCCGACGAGCTCGCCCGCTCCGGCGTGCTGCTCGAGCACGAGGTGTTCCACCGCCACCGCAGCGAGACCGAGCTCCTGCGGTACCTGCGCCGCCTCTCGGACCGGGACATCGCGCTGGATCGCTCGATGATCCCCCTCGGCTCCTGCACCATGAAGCTCAACGCCACGACCGAGATGCTCCCGATCACCTGGCCGGCGTTCACCGACATCCACCCGTTCGCACCCGCTGCGCAGGCCGCCGGGTACCGCACGCTCATCGCGGAGCTCGAGGCGTGGCTTGCGGACATCACCGGCTACGACACGGTGAGCCTGCAGCCCAACGCCGGCTCGCAGGGCGAGCTGGCGGGGCTGCTCGCCATCCGCGGCTACCACCGCAGCCGCGGCGACGAGGGGCGGGACGTCTGCCTCATCCCCTCCTCCGCCCACGGCACGAACGCTGCGTCCGCGGTCATGGCCGGGATGCGGGTGGTGGTCGTGCGCTGCGACGACGACGGCAACGTGGACGTCGAGGACCTCCGCAGCCGTTGCGAGGAGCACGGCGCCGACCTCGCCGCCCTCATGGTGACCTACCCCTCGACGCACGGGGTCTTCGAGGATGCCATCGGCGAGGTGTGCGCCCTCGTGCACGAGCACGGCGGCCAGGTGTACCTCGACGGGGCCAACCTCAACGCGCTCGTCGGCGTGGCGCGCCCGGGCTGGTTCGGCAGCGACGTGAGCCACCTCAACCTGCACAAGACCTTCTGCATCCCTCACGGGGGCGGCGGGCCCGGCGTCGGGCCGGTCGCGGTGCGCGAGCACCTGGCGCCGTTCCTCCCCAACCACCCCGTCGTCACCGACGCCGGTCCGGCCACCGGCCCGGGGCCGATCTCGGCGGCGCCGTGGGGATCGGCCGGCATCCTCGCCATCCCGTGGGCCTACATCGCGATGATGGGCGGGCGTGGCCTCACCGAGGCCACCGGCCAGGCGATCCTGAGCGCCAACTACGTCGCCCGTCGCCTCGGCGAGGCGTACCCGGTGCTGTACGCCGGGGAGGGGGGCCTCGTCGCCCACGAGTGCATCCTGGACCTCCGCGGCATCACCCGCGACAGCGGCGTGAGCGTCGACGACGTCGCCAAGCGCCTCATCGACTACGGCTTCCACGCGCCGACGATGTCGTTCCCGGTATCGGGCACGCTCATGGTCGAGCCGACCGAGTCCGAGCCGCTGGTGGAGCTCGAGCGCTTCTGCACGGCCATGCTCGCCATCCGTGCCGAGATCGATCGCGTGCAGCAGGGCGAGTGGCCGGTCGACGACAACCCGCTGCACCACGCGCCGCACACCGCCACCGACGTGACCGCGGATGACTGGGACCACCCCTACCCTCGCTCGCTGGCGGGGTACCCGGTGCCCTCGCTGCACGACACGAAGTACTGGCCACCGGTGAGCCGCATCGACAGCGCGTACGGCGACAAGAACGTGGTGTGCTCCTGCCCCCCCATCGAGGCCTACACCTGACCCACCTTTCGCCGCCCCGACATCTCGGCAGCGGTGCCGTCTCTGGTCGGCACCAGGACCGAGATATCGGGAAGGGCCCGCCGCCGTGCCGACGACCGCGCGCGACAGCACGTATCGTCGTGCCCACCGAGGAGGACCCATGGCCCGCAGCTTCTACCAGCTCCCCCAGCACGACTCGCCGGTCGACGAGCAGCGCCACGGCAAGGAGCGGCTCGCGGCGGGCTTCCGGCTCTTCGGACGCTTCGGCTTCAGCGAGGGCATCGCCGGGCACATCACCTACCGCGACCCGCTCGAGCCCGACACCTTCTGGGTGAACCCGTTCGGCATGCCGTTCAGCCACATCCGCGTCAGCGATCTGGTGCGCGTCGACCACGACGGCGAGGTGGTCGAGGGCGAGTGGACGGTGAACCGCGCCGCCTTCTGCATCCACGGCGCGGTGCACATGGCGCGCCCCGAGGTGACCGCCGCAGCCCACAGCCACTCGGTGCACGGCAAGGCCTTCAGCGCGCTTGGCACGCTGCTCGACCCGCTCACGCAGGACTCGTGCGCGTTCTACGAGGACCACGCGCTCTTCGACGACTACACGGGTGTCGTGCTCGACGTCGAGGAGGGCAAGCGCATCGCCCACGCGCTCGGCGGCAACAAGGCTGCCATCCTTCGCAACCACGGCCTGCTGACGGTTGGTACGTCCGTCGATGCCGCGGTGTGGTGGTTCATCACGATGGAGCGCACCTGCCAGGCGCAGCTGCTGGCGGATGCAGCCGGTGCCACCGTGAAGATCGATCCGGAGCAGGCACGCCTCGCGCACACCCAGGTCGGCACCGAGCCTGCCGGCTGGTTCTCGTTCCAACCCCTCTACGACTGGATCACACGCCAGGAGCCCGACTGCCTCACGTGAGCGAGCGGCCCCACCCCGAGCGCCACGGGACTTGACCGACCGGTCAAGAGGGGCGAGGCTGCGCCGCATGGACTGGCCCCTGCGCTTCGGCACCTTCATGGCCCCCTTCCACCCGGCGGGGCAGAACCCCACCACGGCTCTGGAGCGGGATCTCGACCTCATCGTCCACATGGACAAGCTCGGCTACGACGAGGCCTGGTTCGGCGAGCACCACTCTGCGGGCTACGAGATCATCGCCAGCCCCGAGCTGTTCATCGCCACCGCGGCGGAGCGCACCAAGCACATCCGCCTCGGAACCGGCGTGGTGTCGCTCCCCTACCACCACCCGTTCATGGTGGCGCAGCGCATCGTGCAGCTGGACCACCTCACCCGAGGCCGCGTGATGCTCGGCGTCGGTCCCGGAGCCCTGCCTTCGGACGCGTTCATGCTCGGCATCGACCCCGCCACCCAGCGAGACCGGATGGAGGAGGCCCTCGAGGTCATCCTGGCGCTCCTGCGATCCGATGAGCCCGTCACACGCGAGACCGACTGGTTCACCCTGCGCGAGGGCCGGCTCCACCTGCGGCCGTACACCCACCCGCATCCCGAGGTGGCGGTCGCCGCCATGATCTCGCCATCGGGTCCGCGGGCGGCAGGCAAGCACGGCTGCTCGCTTCTGTCCATCGGCGCCACCCAGCGAGCTGGCATCGACCTGCTCGGTAACAGCTGGCAGGTCATGGAGGAGCGCTGCGAGGAGTTCGGCAACATCGCTGATCGCCAGCGCTGGCGGCTCGTGTCGCAGGTCCACATCGCG
This sequence comes from Acidimicrobiales bacterium, assembly GCA_038206295.1. GTDB lineage: Bacteria > Actinomycetota > Acidimicrobiia > Acidimicrobiales > JBBRAZ01 > JBBRAZ01. Next base: position 9,407 of record JBBRAZ010000023.1, on the reverse strand, counting down.
GAGACCAAGGAGCAGGCGTACCGCGACGTCGAGCACGGTCTGCCCGACTACATCCGGTACTTCCGCGAGGTCGCGGCGCTTCCGATGGTGCCTGAGGGCGACGACCACCCCGCTGAGCTCATGAACCGCACCGGCGCCGGCGTCATCGGGACCCCAGATGACCTGTGCGACTTCATCGACCACCTCATCGAGCAGTCCGATGGCGGCTTCGGCTGCTTCCTCATACAGGCACATGACTGGGCGAACCCCGCGGCCACACGGCGCTCCTACGAGCTCATCGCCCAGCACGTGTTCGCCCGTTACCAGGGAAGCGGCGAGCGTCCGGTGGCCTCGATGGAGTGGGTGAAGGCCAACCGACCCGAGATGATCGGCGCTGCTGGCGGCGCCATCATGGCCGCCATCCAGAAGCACGCTGCCGAGAAGGCCGAGCGGGCAGAGCAGACGGCTGCCAGACCGAGCTGACCCCGGAGCTGGCTAGGCGCGGCTTCTCAGCGCTTGGTGACGAACGGGAGGGCGACGACGGTCGCCGGCTCCTGGTTGCCGCGCACGTCGATCGTCAGCTCGTCGCCGACGTCGATGCCCGGCGAGAGCAGGCCGAGCGCGATGCCGTGACCGAGCACGGGTGAGAAGTTGCCCGATGTGAGCACGCCCACGACGTCGTCGCCGCGGCGGACCTGCTGCTCGGCGCGCGGAGGGCGCCGCCCTTGCGTGGCCAAGCCACGCAACACCCGGACGGGCCCGACTTCGCGCTCGGCGAGCACCAGCTCGTGTCCCCGGAACGACTCCTTGTCCCACCCGATCACCCAGCCCAGGTCGGCCTGCAAGGTGGTGATGCCGGGTCCGAGCTCGTGGCCGTGCAGCGGCAGGCCGGCTTCCAGGCGCAACGTGTCGCGCGCCCCGAGGCCTGCGGGACGCACGCCGGCGGAGAGCACCGCAGACCACACCGCCGCTGCCGCCTCGACGGGCACCGCGAGCTCCACGCCATCTTCGCCGGTGTACCCCGTGCCAGCGACGGTGCACGGCGTGCCCTGCCACTCGAGCTCGGCCACCCGGAACCGACCGACTGCCGCAGCCTCCGGCCAGATCGTGGCGAGCCGGTCGCGAGCAGCGGGACCCTGCACGGCCAGCACCGCCCGGCTTGCGGTCACGTCCTCGATGCTCTGCCCCGAGGCCCGCTCCCCCAGCGCGCCCGTCACGCGGTCGGTGTTCGAGGCGTTGGGCATCACGTCGAAGACCTCCGGCGCCCGCCACCACACGATGATGTCGTCGAGCACCGACGCGTCGGCGGGGTCGAGGAGGTGCGTGTACTGCGCCCGGCCCGGCTCGACCTTGCGCAGGTCGTTGGTCAGCGCCCACTGCAGCAGCTCGAGGCTGCCATCTCCCTCGACGCGGACGGTGCCGAGGTGGCTCACGTCGAAGACCACCGCGTCCTCGCGGCAGGCCAGGTGCTCAGCGATCGTGCCCTCGTCGTAGGAGAGCGGCATGTCCCAGCCACCGAAGGGGACCATCTTGGCGCCCAGGGCGCGGTGGACCTCGTCGAGCGGTGAGCGGCGCGTCATGCCAGCAGGCTAGTGGCCGCCGCGCACCTCAGCGGTCGGCCGCAGCAGCGCCCAGCACCGGCGCGAGCACGTCATCGACATCGGCGGGGAACGCCACGATGGCAGCATCGACGTCTCGCTTCACCCCGGCGAGCGGCAGGATGTTGAGCACGCCCTGGCCCTGCTGGACGAGGTCGATGAGCTCGTCGCCGGAGCGCACCAGCACCGAGCGCGGACCGCTGATGACGAGGTTCGCCGCCACGATGTCGCCGCCGAGCTGGTCGCGCAGGTAGCCGAACACCTGCCGGACGGTCTGGAGCTTGATGCCGGCGTCGAGCAGCGCCTTCACGACGCGAAGCTCGAGCAGATCGCGGTAGGAGTAGCGCCTCCGGCTGCCGCTGCCGCTGGCGTCGGTCAGCGTGGGGCGGACCAGGTCGGTGCGCGCCCAGTAGTCCAGCTGACGGTACGAGATGCCCACGATGGCGGCGGTCCGCTTGCCGCTGAAGCCCTCGTCCTCGATCGATCCACCAGCCACGTGCGCCCCTGTCTGCTCCGGCGGGTGGACGCTGGACCTCTGGTCGAGCGTTCGGCCTGCGTGCCTGGACCTCCACCGTCGAATGACGGTGAGGGAATTCCACCCCTGTCGTGACGGCAGCCTACGGGAGCTCCCGCGAGGGGTCAATGGGCAGGTGGGGAACCCTCGACCACGTGTTGAAGGTCGGCGATCTGGGCCTCCGTCCCGATGGCGATGAGCAAGGCGCCGGCGACCAGCGCCGTGTCGGCGGCCGGGTTGGTGTGGAACTCGCCAGCCGGCGTGCGCATGGCAAGAACCATCGCTCCCGTGCGCTCGCGCAGCTGCGCCTCGCGCAGCGAGCAGCCGGCCAGCGGCGAGCTGGCCGGGACCCCGACCTCGCCCAGGCGGAACTCGAGGCTGCCGTCGTGCATCACGACGTCGAGGAAGTCGGTGACGTTGGGCTGCAGCACGAGCGCCGCGATGCGCGATCCGCCGATCACCTGCGGGTTGACCACTCGGTTCGCACCCGCCTGGCGGAGCTTCGGCTCGGCTGCCTCCTCGCGCGCCCGGGCGACGATGAACAGGTCCGGGTTGAGCGATCGGGCGCTGAGCGTCACGTACACGTTGTCGGCATCGGTGTTGAGCGCCACCACCAGCGTCTTGGCCCGCTCGATCCCGGCTCGCTGCAGCGCAGCGTCGTCGGTGGCATCGGCGGCGATGGCCGGGAACGGGTGCCCCTCGACGCGGCTGGTGACGTGCTCGACGGCGACGACCTCCTCCCCGGCGTTGTGGAGGTAGTCGGCGATGCGCCGCCCGACCCTCCCGAGTCCGCACACGACGACGTGCCCCTCCATCTGGTCGATCCTTCGCTGCATTCGGCGGCTCCCGTAGAGATTGGTGAGGTGCCCCTCGATGAGGGCCTCGAGCACGGTGGTCAACGTGTAGAGCGCGGTGCCGACGCCGAGGACGACCAGAGCGATCGTCACGACCCGGTGGGCGACGGTCGGGTCCCCCACCTCACGGAAGCCCACGGTGGTGACCGTCGTGATCGTCATGTAGAGGGCGTCGAGCGGGGACAAGCCGAGCAGCACGTACGCCACCGTGCCAGCGACGACGATGGCGCCGAGCAGCCCCAACGCGAGGCGAACCTGGTGCCAGGGCCGACCGTCTTCCGCGATGACGTGCGAGCGAGCGCGCGTGCGGGTGGCCATCGAGGTCAGGAGGCGAAGTCTTCGGGGTTCACGTGCTCGATGAAGTCACGGAACTGCTCGACCACCTCGTCCTTGTCCGCCGGTGCCGGGACCTCGGGCTCGGGCTCCTCGAGCAGCGCGTCAGCAGCGAAGATCGCCGCGCCGGTGCGCACCGCCAGCGCGATCGCATCGGACGGGCGGCTCGAGACGGCGCGAGGGCCGTCGGAGGTCTCGAGGTGCAGGTCTGCGAAGTACGTGCCGTTCTCGATGTGGGTCACCACCACCCGCTCGATGCGGGCGCCGGCGGACTCCAGCACCGAAGCGAACAGGTCGTGCGTCATCGGCCGGGGCGTCGCGATGCCCTCCAGCGCCAGCGCGATCGCGTTGGCCTCGGCCTGCCCGATGAAGATCGAGAGCTGACGGTGGTGGCCATCGGCCTCGCGCAGCAGCACGATGGGCGTGTTGGTGGGCAACTCGAGGCGCACGCCGACCAGCTCCATCTCGACCATGACCTCACGATACCGCCGCATCCGAGCTCGAACCCCGCTACCGGGTGCCGGCTCAGGCGATGTGGTCGCGCAGCGCCTCGCGCAGCATCGCAGCGCGCAGGTCCTCGCCCAGCGCCGCCAGGTCGCCCAGATCCGCGCGGGCACGTGCCCGGTGCTCACCAGAGCGCTGCTTGAGCAGGGGCATGATCACCTGCTCGAAGAGCCCGGCCTCCCGCTCCGCGGCGACCTTGTACATCCGCAGGTGACGGGCCTCGACCCCGTGGTCGAGGAAGGCAGCTGCGACGTTGGCGACGATGAGAGCATCGCCGTCGTAGTAGGTCGTGCCCGCCACGGTCCGCGACGACATGAGGCCGTACCGGGTGAGCTCACCGAGCTGGCGAGCGGTGAGCCCCGTCGCACGAGCGAGCTCGTCGACGGTCATCGACACCTCGGTGGGGCCGCTGTCGAGGGGGTTGCGACCCGACGGCTTGCGCGATCGCCGGGATCGACCCGCCGGCGCCCCGCTCCCCTCCGCTTCTGGGCCGTCGGCATCGTCGGCGGAGTCATCACCTGCATCGGTCCGGGGCTCCTCGCCGACGAGCTCGAGCTCGACGGCGGGCGCGTGCGGGTCGACGCCGTCGGACTCATCGCTCGGCACGGCGTCGCCGGCTTCAGCCAGGCGGTCCTTGATCACCTTCAGCGGCAGGAAGTGCTCGCGCTGCTGGCGCAGGATCCACCGCAGCCGCTCGATGTCGGCGTCGAAGAACTTCCGGTAGCCAGACGGGGTGCGATCCGGGTCGAGCAGCCCCTGGCTCTCGAGGAAGCGGATCTTGGAGATCGTGATGTCCGGGAACTCCTCCTGGAGCAGCGCCAGGACCTCGCCGATCGACAGGTGCGGTGCCTCGAGAGCCATCGATCAGCCGGCCGCGGGGCCGAGGAAGAAGACGAGCTTGAACGTCCCGACCTGCAGCTCGTCGCCGTTGTTGAGCATCGCCTGCTCGATGCGCTCGCGGTTGAGGTAGGTGCCGTTCAGGGAGCCGCCGTCGCGCACCTCGTAGCCGCCGTCGAGCGCCACGACCTCGGCGTGGCGCCTGGACACCGTCACGTCGTCGAGGAAGATATCGCTCTCTGTGTGCCGACCCAGCGACGTCACGCCCTTGTCCAGGGTGAAGCGGCTGCCGGCGCCGGGGCCGCGCTTGATCATGAGGATGCCTCCACCGGAGGGAACCTGGTCCAGGTCCAGGCTGAGGTCGGCATCGGGGTCGTCGCTGGGCACGGGCGGATGGAACACGATCGTCGCGTGGTCCTCACCTGCGGGTTCCAGCATGCCGCCGCAGGACGAGCAGAAGTTGGAGCCGACCGGGTTGCGGTGACCGCAGGCGTTGCAGAAGACGTAGGCCACGTCAGCCCTCGACGAGCTCCCGGTAGGCAGCAGCGTCCATCAACGAGCTCATATCGGCATCGGCACCCGGCTCGATGACGACGATCCAGCCATCCCCGTACGGGTCGTCGTTCAGCCTCTCGGGCGCATCGCCCAGGTCGGCGTTCACCTCGACGATGGTGCCGGCGACGGGGGCGAAGATGTCCGACACCGACTTGGTGGACTCGACCTCGCTGAACGACTCACCGGCCGCCACCGCTCGGCCGACATCAGGCAGGTCCACGAACACCACGTCGCCCAGGGCGTCCTGCGCGTAGTCGGTGATGCCGACGCGCAACCGGCCGTCCTCGGTCCGCACCCACTCGTGGTCCGATGAGTACCGCAGCTCTTCGGGGTGGTTCATGGCGGGAACGCTAGTGCATCCGCTCTGCACCCAGCGCAGCGCCGGGCACCCGTCGAACGGGGCCGCTCAGCTCAAACGACGAGCTGGCTGATCCGCCGCACGTAGTCGTGGGCGAGCTGCCGGGCGCTCGCATCGTCGCGTCCCTCGGCCCAGATGTGGGTGACCGGCTCGACCGGATCTGGCGCCGCGAGCACCCAGCCGTCGTCGTGGTGGACCTTGACGCCATCGACCAGCACGAGGCGGCGATCGGTGCGCTCGACGAGGTTGCGCATCACCTGGCCCTTCTGCTCCCAGGGCGTGACGACCGCGTCCCTGGCGATGTGCACCACCGGGAGGTGGTCGACGACCACCGAGAGCGGCGTCGTCGCCAGGGCGAGGAGCTCGAGGAGCTTCACGAGCATGGCGGCGCCGTCGAATGCCGGCAGCAGCCCGGGCAGCGCGTAGCCGCCGTCATCAGATGCAGCGAAGCCGACCCCCTTCTGGCGGGCGACGGCCATCAGCGCTGCCGGTGCCAGCGGCGTCTCGACGACCTCGAGACCCGCAGCGAGCGCGATGGCGGTGGCGTGGCTGGTGACGTTGACCGGAAGCGCGATCCGCTCGCCGTCGACGTGGGGCCCGATCACGGTGAGCACTGCGAGCAGGGCCTGCGTGTGATCGAGCACCCGGCCCAGGTCGTCGATGATCGTGAGGCGTGAGCCGTCAGGTCCGATCATCGCACCGAGATCGGCATGCGAAGCGCGCACCAGCTCGCCCACCGCCTGCGCGTGAGCGTCGAGATCGAAGTCCAGCAGCCCCGCAGTGGACGCGAACGGGTTGACCGCCAAGACGTCCGCCCCCAGCTTCGCGAGCAGATCTGGCATCACGAAGCTGGCCGATCCGTACGCGTAGTCCACCACGGCCTTCGGGCGCCGCGCCCGGATGACCGACAGATCGACGGTCTCGCCCACCGCGGTGGCGTAGTGCTCGAGGAGACGTGGCGGGAAGCCGATGTCGCCGATCTCCGCAGCCACCACCCGCCGGAAGTCCTCGCGGTCGAAGAGCCGCTCGATCTTGCGCCGCACCTCGTCGTCGATGTCGGCGCCATCGGTGTCGAAGAAGTGCACGCCGAGGACCTGGGGGTCGTCCTGGTCGAGCCGAAGCGTGACCCCGGCGACCGCAGTCGGCTGGCGGGTGGCGAACCGCGTGACGGGCACCGACGCGACCTCGAGGTCGAGCACGTTCACCCCGACGGCGTTGAACCCGGCCATCATCGCTCGCTTCAGCATGCGGGCGGAACGGCTCGAGTCCCTCGACGTCATGATCGTCGCACCCTTGGGAAGCGTCGAGCCGAACGCCATCGCCACCCTGGTCGCGAGCTCCGGCGTGACATCGACGTTCGCGAGGCCACGTAGCCCCTCGCCGACGAACAGGCTCCGAGCGCCGCGGGACTCCCACACGATCGAGGTGTTGACGATGGCGCGGGCCTCGACGGTCTTGAACGGGTACACCTTGACGCCAGCAGCCAGGACGGCCTCGTCGCCGATGAAGGTCTCGTCGCCGAGCACGACGCCCTCCTCGCACCGGGCGCCGCGTCGGAGATCGCAGGATCGACCGACGATGGTGCCGAGCAGGTGCGCCCCCTCCCCCACGTACACGTTGTCGAGCAGCACCGAGCGGGCGATGGTCACGTCGCGCCGCACGCGGGCGTTGTCGCCGAGCACGCTGTACGGGCCGATCACCGCCCCAGCTTCGATGGTGCAGTTCTCCCCCACGATCGCCGGTCCGACGACGCGTGCCTCGGGGTGGATCTCGGCGCCCTCGCCGACCCAGACGCCCGGTGCCACCTCGAAGCCGCTGATGTCGACCACGACCCGCCGATCGAGGATGTCCTGGTGCGCCCGCAGGTACGCCTCCAGCGTGCCGACGTCCTCCCAGTAGCCATCCACGACCGCGCCGTACAGCCCCTCGCCTCGCTCGAGCAGCACGGGGAACACGTCGGTGGAGAAGTCGACGGATCGGCCCGGCTCGATCAGGTCGAACACCTCAGGCTCGAGCACGAAGATGCCGGAGTTGATGGTGTCGCTGAACACCTGGCCCCAGCTCGGCTTCTCCAGGAACCGCTCGATCGACCCATCAGGCCGGGTGATCACGATGCCGAACTCGAGGGGATCCTCCACCCGCACCAACCCGATCGTGGCGGTGGCATCGTGGGCTTCGTGCTCGGCGACGATGGCGCCGAGGTCGACGTCGGTGAGCACGTCGCCGGAGATGACGAGGAAGCGCTCGTCGAGGTGCTGGCGGGCGTTGCCGACCGACCCGGCGGTGCCCAGCGGGGTGTCCTCGACCGCGTAGGTGATCCGCACCCCGTGCTCGCTGCCGTCTCCGAACCACCGCCGGATCGCGTTCGCCATGAACGCCACGGTGACGACGACCTCATCGATGTCGTTGCGGCGCAGCAGCGAGATCACGTGCTCCATGATCGGGCGGTTGGCGAGCGGCAGCAGCGGCTTCGGCGCGCTCGAGGTCAGCGGTCGCAGCCGCGTTCCCTCGCCGCCGGCCATGATGACCGCCTTCACAGCGCTCCTCCGTGGTGCTCGCCGGTTCGATTCATCGGTGCGCTCCTCCCGCGTCGCGCGCCGCTGCGTGTGCTGCTCGTGCTGCTCGACCCTCGCGCACCGCCTGAGCGGCGAGGGGCACGTAGCCCGCAGCGGCGTACCAGCTGAGCGCCATGCCCGGCAGCACGAAGCACCACGCACCGATCTCCAGTCCATCGGCGATCGCAAGGTCGCTCGCGCCGCCGAGGAACATCGGGAAGGCGAACATGTTGCAGAAGGTGCCCGCCTTGCCGACCCACGTCACGTCGATGCGAGTGGCGCCGATCACACTGATGGCCACGGCCGTGATCCCGACCAGCACCTCGCGCACCAGCACGACGCCCGCCACCCATCCCGGAACGGAGCCGTCGACGACGATCGCTCCAACCGCCACGATGAGCATGATCCGGTCCGCAGTCGGATCGAGGATCTTGCCCAGGTTCGACACCTGGCCATAGTGGCGAGCGACGTAGCCGTCGACCCAGTCCGTGGACCCGAGCACCGCGAGCAGCACCGCCGCAGCTGCTCGATCGTCCTCGGCGAAGAGCAGCCACAGGAACAGCGGCACGCACAGCAGCCGGATCAGGGTGAGGATGTTGGGGACGGTGAGGATGCGGTCGAGGCCCTCCTCGTCGGCGTCGACTGCCTCGACGACCTCGTCACCTGCGGTCACCCCGGGGTCCTGCACGCCGCCAGCCTACGATCATCCGGTGGCCACCATCTTCACCCGCATCATCGACGGCGAGCTGCCCGGGCGCTTCGTGTGGCGCGACGAGCGCTGCGTCGGCTTCCTCTCCATCAATCCGCTGCAGCCCGGGCACGTGCTCGTGGTGCCGATCGAGGAGGTCGACCACTGGCTGGAGCTCGATCCGGCGCTCGCCGCCCACCTCACCGTCGTCGCCCAAGCGATCGGCAAGGCGCAGATGGCGGCATTCGCCCCGGCGCGGATCGGTCTCATGATCGCGGGGCTCGAGGTCCCCCACGTTCACCTGCACGTCGTGCCGTTGAACGGCGTCAACGACCTCGACTTCGCCAACGCGGACCCCTCGCCGTCCGCCGAGGCCATGGACGCTGCCGCCGACGCCCTCCGCTCCGTGCTCCGCACGCAGGGCGCCCCAGGCGTGGTCTGACACCCCCCACCCGCCGCCCCGTTCTGTGCATGGTGGCTTCGGACTATCCGAAGTGTGTTGTTTCACGACATCGCTGACAGTTGATGTCGCGCGACATGGCTGACACTCGATCGGCCGTGATGCTTTGTCATGGCCAAGAAGGTGACCGCGATGGATGCACGTGTGCTGGCTGCTTCGATGCGGCCGGAGC
>JBBRAZ010000022.1:0-59670 GCA_038206295.1 Acidimicrobiales bacterium | reverse complement strand
TGTACGACCTGGTGGCCGGCCCCTCCGCCGCGCCGGTCGGCGCGTCATGACCGAGCCGTTCGTGCTGGGCGTCGACCTCGACGGGGTGTGCGGTGATTACACCGAGGCGTTCCGACAGGTGGTCGCCGCCGACCGCGGCATCGACCCGGCGTCGCTGCCAGCGGCGCGCGACTGGTCCTTCGCCGACTGGGGCCTCACACCAGCTGCGTTCGACCGGCTCCACCGCAGCGCCGTGCTCGACCACCGGATGTTCGCCTCGATGCCGCCGATGGCGGGCGTCGCAGAGGCCCTCTGGCGCCTGTCGGACCTCGGGGTGTGGATCCGCATCATCACGCACCGCCTGTACGTCAGCTGGGGCCACGCAATCGCGGTCGCCGACACCGTCTCGTGGCTCGACGAGGTCGGCATCCCCTACCGCGACCTCTGCTTCCTCGGGCAGAAGCCTCAGGTCGAGGCCGACCTCTACGTCGATGACGCCCCCCACAACGTCGACGCGCTGCGCTCGGCGGGCAACGCGGTGATCGTCTTCGATCAGCCCTACAACAGCGAGCTGCCCGGGCCGCGGGCGCGCGACTGGGTGGAGGTCGCCGCGCTCGTGACCGACGCGGTCGCCGCCCACCGACCGGTGCAGGAGCCCCTTCCTGGCATCGATGGCACGCAGGGGCGGCGCCCGGTGGACCTGCCGGGGCGGTGGCGAGCAGGAGACGACGGCCCGCGAGATCGCGAAAGAACAGACTCCGGCGGGCCGATCAGGTAGGAAGGGGGGCACCAGGCACGAACTGCGGCGCCAGGACGGACGAAGATGGTCGACAGGGAGCAGAGCGACGCACGCCGGCTGGCGGACGTCATCGCCCAGGAGCAGGTGACGCGCGGCGATCGCGCCATCGCCTTGGTGGTGGGGGCGGTGCTGCTCGCAACGCTCGGGCTCGGCGGGGCGATCCCCGCGCTCGGCGACCTCGCGGACGACCTCGGCACGCCGCTGAGCGCGCTGCTCGCTGCGGTCGTCGCGGTGCCGATCGCGCTCGCGGTCTACGCGCTGCGCCGCGCCGCCTCCGCACAGCGCACGCGCGTCATCCTCGGCAACCTGACCACGCACGACCCCCTGACGGGACTGCCCAACCGACGGTTCCTCGGTGCCAGCTACGAGGCGATGGCGGAGGCGACGCGGCGCCAGCACACCCGGCTCGCCGCGCTGTTCATCGACCTCGAGGGCCTGCGCCTGGTGAACGCCCGCTACGGGCACGAGGCCGGCGATGAGGTGCTGACCGAAGCGGTGCGCCGGCTTCGCTCGGTGCTGCGCGACATCGACGTGCTGGTTCGCTACAGCGGCGACGCATTCGTCGCCCTGTGCCCGGACGTCGCGACCACCAAGGCTGCCGAGACGATCGCGAAGCGGGTCCTCGACGTCCTCGAGCAGCCGCTGGAGCGCGGCGGCGACCAGATCCGGTTGACGGCGTCGATCGGCGCCGCAGTCAGCTCCGAGCACCCGGAGAGCAGCGCAGACGTCCTCGAGGACGCAGACCTCGCCCTCTACCAGGCGAAGCAGGTCGGAACCGGCTCGGTGGTGCTGTTCGACGAGTCGGCCCGCGGGCTGCTCACGCCCGCGAACGCGCACCGGCGCCTGCAGCACGCGCTCGACCAGGGCGAGTTCGCCGTCTACTACGAGCCGATCGTCTCGCTGTGGACCAAGCGCCTGGTCGGCGTCGAAGCCCTCCTGCGCTGGGACGACCCCGACCGCGGCATGGTCCGTCCCCAGGAGTTCATCCCGTTGCTGGAGGAGACCGGCCTCATCATCCCGGTGGGCTCGTGGTTCATCGAGGAGGTGCTGCGTCAGTCCGCCGAGTGGCAGCGACGCTTCCCCGGCCGCCCTGCCATGAACATCAAGCTCAGCGTCTCGCCCCGCCAGATCACCTCCCAGCACTTCGTGGCGATGCTGCACGACGCCATCGACCGCACCGGCGCCCGCGCCGACAACCTGTGCCTCGAGTTCGCCGAAGCCGCCATGGCCCAGGACCCCGAGGTGGGCCTCGACAACCTGCGGGCAGCGAAGGCCCTCGGCGTGACCCTCGGGCTCGATGAGTTCGGGACCGGCTACTCGTCGCTGACGTTCCTGCGCTCCTTCACCCTGGACCTGCTCAAGCTCGACCAGAGCTTCATCGACCAGATCGTCGGGTCCAAGGAGGACCTGACCATCGTGGAGCACGTCGTGGCGCTCGCCCGGTCGATGGGCGTGGCGACGGTGGCCTACGGGATCCAGGACCAGCAGCAGGTCGACGTGCTGCGCAGCCTCAACTGCGACCTCGGCCAGGGCCCGTACTTCAGCCCGCCGCAGCCGCCGTCGGTGATCGAGGAGCTGCTCGGCGGAGATCCGCGCGAGGACGAGTGGCGGCCGCCGACCGGAGCGATGGCGACCGGCGCTGCGCCGAGCGAGTCGGCTGCCGCCCCTGCCGGGGAGCCCGCCGGGCCCGACGGCGCACCGTCGCCCTCGTAGGCGATGCACGCCGGCGAGGCCTGCGGTTCGGCGCGCGGGTAGGGTCCGCACCGTGCGCTGCTGGGAGGCCGCAACCCGAGGCGAGCCCGGCGACGTGCTCCGCTACGTCGAGCGGCCCGATCCGGTGCCGACCGGCGACCAGGTGCTGGTGCAGGTCGAGGCGTGCGGCTGCAACATGGCCGACGTGCTGCTGTGCCGAGGCACCTACCAGGAGCGGCCGGCGACGCCGTTCACCCCCGGCATCGAGCTCGCAGGACAGATCGTCGCCATCGGGCCCACGAGCACCCTGCGCGTCGGGGAGCGGGTCGTCGGCACCGCGGCCCTGCCCCACGGCGGGCTGGCCGATCTCGCCCTCCTGCACGGCGCCGACGCGTGGCGGGTGCCAGACGACGTGGCGGCGACCGTGGCGGCCGCAACGCACGTCACCTACCAGACCGCGTGGTTCGGGCTCGTCCGCCGGGCGCGGCTGGTCGCTGGCGAGGTCCTCCTCGTTCACGCGGGCGCCGGCGGTGCTGGGTCCGCAGCGATCGATCTCGGCCGCCACCTCGGCGCCCGGGTGCTGGCCACCGCCGGCGGGCAGGAGAAGGTCCAGCGATGCCGTGCGCTGGGCGCCGAGGTGGCGTGGGATCACCGCACCACCGACGTGCGCAGCGCGGTGCTCGAGGCCACCGACGGGCGCGGCGCCGACGTCGTGTACGACACGGTCGGCGGAGCGTCGTTCCACACCGCGCGGCGAGCGTTGGCGTTCGAGGGGCGGCTCGTGATCGTCGGCTTCGCGGGAGGGTCGATCGCCGAGGCGCCGACCAACCACCTGCTGGTGAAGAACTACGACCTGCTGGGTCTGCACTGGTCGCTCTACAAGCGTCACGACCCCGCAGCGGTGGCAGCGGCGCACCGCACGCTCACCGACCTGCTGCGTGCCGGAGCGCTGCACCCCCTCATCGGCGAGCACCGCCCGATGGGTGAGGCTCCCGAGGCGCTCGATGACCTCGCCGCCGGACGCACCGAGGGCAAGGTGGTCCTCGTCGCCCCCCTCGACCGGTGAATCGCAGCACACCCCGGTAGCATCGTCGGACCCGGGGGATGGGGTCGAAGCATTGTCGAAGCAGCACGGGCAGCCAGCGGCGCACGACACGCGCCTCGACGCGCGCATGCTCCCCCACCACCCCGGCCTCGACGGTCTGCGGGCGGTGTCGCTCATCGCCGTCCTGCTCTACCACGGCGACATCGAGGGGGTCCGGGGCGGGTTCCTCGGCGTGTCCGTGTTCTTCACGCTGTCGGGGTACCTGATCGCCTCGCTGCTGCTCTCGGAGCGGCGCGCAACCGGGAGCATCGACCTCCGTCGCTTCTGGAGCCGTCGCGCCCGCCGCCTGCTGCCAGCACTCGGAGCATCGCTGGTGCTGGCCATCGCCTACACCGCGATCGCCGGCGAGCCCGACCAGCTGGCCCAGCTGCGCGGCGACATCCTCTCATCGCTCGCCTACGTCACGAACTGGCACCTCATCGCCCGAGGGCAGTCGTACGCAGACTGGTTCGTGGCCCCGTCACCGGTCCTGCACCTGTGGAGCCTGGCGATCGAGGAGCAGTTCTACCTGGTGTTCCCGCCGCTGCTCGCCGCCGCGCTGCGCCGCTGGTCGCTCCGCCGCACCGCCGGGGTGGTGTTCGCCCTCGTCCTCGCCAGCTCCGCGCTCGCGGCGGTGCTCCACCAGCCCGGCCTCGACACCACCCGCGTCTACTTCGGCACCGACACCCGGGCCGCAGAGCTCCTCGTCGGCGTGCTCCTGGCGATGATGATCGGGCTGCGTCCGCCGGCGCTCGCACCGATGGCGCACCGCCTCGCCGGTGCCGGCGGGATCCTCGGCGCCGTCGTGCTGGGGTTGCTCTGCACCACGGCGGGCACCACCACCCCCTGGCTGTTCCACGGCGGGCTGCTCGCCACCGCGCTCAGCAGCGCGCTGGTGATCCACGCCGTCGTCCGGAGCGCAGGACCCGTGCCAGCTATCCTCGCGTGGAGGCCGCTGCGGCTCATCGGGCTCGTGAGCTATGGCGCCTACCTCTACCACTGGCCGATCTTCGGCTGGCTGAGCGGCACGACGACCGGGCTCAGCACCGGGCCGCTGCTGGTCCTGCGATGCACGGCGACCTTCGCTCTCGCGCTGCTGTCGTTCGTGCTGTTGGAGCGACCGGTGCGCGTGGCGCGCGTCCTGCCGGCCTTCCGCGCACCGCTCGCCCTGGCCGCTGCCACCTGCGTGGTCGCCGCGCTCACGGTGGCGGTCACCGTGGATGCGCAGCCGTCGCTGCTCGCCGAGGCCGCGGCCGACGAAGATCGACCCCCGCCGCTGCCCGCGGAGCTCGACGGTCCCGCACTTGACGACGAAGCGGTCACGTCCCCCGCTGCTCCCGGTGCCCCCTCGACGTCGATGCAGACGCCCACCACCGCCGAGCACGGGCCGGAGACGAGCGTCCCGACACCCAGCACCACCGCCCCCGGCGCGGCACCAGCGCCGCTGCTCCCACCGGACCTGGTGCACAGGCCCCTGCCGACGCCCGAGCACGATCCACCGCGCATCCTCGTCGTCGGCGACTCCGTCGCCACCACGCTGGGCAAGGGGCTCGAGCAGTGGGCGAAGGACACGGGCGACGCGATCGTCTGGCCGACGTGGCGCTTCGGCTGCGGCATCATGCGCGGCGGCGACCTGCTCTTCGCCTCAGGTGTCGCACCGATGGATCCGGCGTGCAACACCTGGGCCACCGACTGGGCCGAGGACCTCGACCGGTTCGATCCCGACGTCGTCGTCGTCCTGAGCGGCGTGTGGGACCTCACCGACCGGGTCCACCCCCGCTGGGACGGCCTGCGGCACATCGGCGACCAGGAGCACGATCGCTACCTGATCGAGGAGTACCTCGCCGCGGTCGACCTCCTGTCGTCGCGTGGAGCCACCGTGGTGTGGCTCACCGCGCCGTGCGTGGGCGATCGATCGCTGCCCGGCCCCCTGACCGGCACCGCCGCCTTCGATGCCGAGCGGATCCGCATGCTCAACGAGCGGATCATCCCCCGCCTCCTGGCAGCACGAACCGCGCACACCCGCGGGATCGACCTCTTCGACGAGATCTGTCCGGGCGGTGCCTACGAGCAGCGCTACCGCGACGTCGCCATCGCTCGACCCGATGGGCTCCACTTCGAGCGTGACGGCGCCCGTGCCATCGCCGACTGGCTCATGCCGCAGCTCCTCGACGGCCCCGACCCCAGCGCCGAGATCGTCGCCGCACCGATCTCGCGATCAGCGAGCTGATCGCACGCCCGCCCGGGTCGGTAGCGTTCGGCCTGTGCACCTGCTGCTGGCGACCGTGGAGCTGGGCGACCTCGCCGGCGCTGCCGTGCTCACCATCGGCGCGGCGATCCCCTTGGCCCTGTCGGTGTGGGCGCTGCTGGACATCGCGCACCGACCGTCATGGGCCTGGGCGCTGTCCGGGCGCACGCAGGTGACGTGGCTCGCCGCGGTGCTCTTCGGCACGCTCCTGCTCGTCGTCGGCGTCGGCATCTCCGCCTGGTACCTGCTCGTGGTGCGACGGGAGATCGCCGCCGCAGAACGAGGCGAGCTCGGACCCCAGGCGACCTGAGCAGTGGCCGGACGCGCCGGTGCGGCCGCCGAAGCGGCCGCACCGGAGTCGTCCAGAGCTGCTGTGCGTGCGCCAGGGGGCGCCGTCGTCAGCTCGATGCCTTGATGAGAGCGAACTGCACCAGCTCGAGCAGCGCCGCCTTGGTCTGCGCCCGGTCCCGTGCGTCGGTGGTGAAGATCGGCACGTCGGGGGGGATGGCCAGCGCCTCGCGGACGTCGTCCGCGGTGTGGAACTGCTTGCCGTGGAAGGCGTTGATGCCGACCACGAAGGGCACGCCCATCGTCTCCATGTAGTCGACCGCGGGGAAGCACTCGGCCAACCGGGTGGTGTCGAGCAGCACCACAGCGCCGATCGCTCCACGGACCAGGTCGTCCCACATGAAGCGGAACCGGTCCTGACCGGGCGTACCGAACAGGTAGAGGATCAGGTCGGAGCCCAGCGTGATGCGGCCGAAGTCCATCGCCACGGTCGTCGACGTCTTGCCGGTGTTCGTGCCGCCGGTCTCGTCGATGCCCTCGGCGGCCTTGGTCAACGAGGCCTCGGTCGTGAGAGGTTCGATCTCGGAGATCGAGCCCACGAACGTGGTCTTGCCGACCGCGAACCCGCCGGCGACGATGATCTTGACGGGAAGCGGTGCACCACCACCTCCCCCACCGTCGTTCGTGGGTTCATCCTCCGACGAGGCAGGAGCCTCAGAGCGCCTGAAGGCCATCGAGCACCCTTTCCAACAGCGAGATGTTTGGTCGTTCCCCGGCAGAGGTGTCTGGCTTGTACGTGCTCAGCAGACCCTCCTCACTCATGTCTCCCACCAGCACCCGGGCGACCCCGATGGGAACCTTCAGATGTGCGGAGATCTCAGCGATCGAGATCGGGCTGGCACACATCTGTGCGATCTTCTTGCGTTCCAGGGCCAACCGCGGCGTTGCCGACTGCCCCAGGGGCGAGACCTTGACGAGCGTCTCGAACGGGAGGTCCGCACCGCTGCGGGTCCGCCCGCCGGTGAGCGCGTACGGGCGAACACGCAGCCGGCGGCCGAAGCCGTCGTCCTGCTCGTCGCCGGCGTCGCTCATTGCGACAGCGCCCCCTGCAGCTCAGCGCGGATCTCAGGCGTGAGCACCTGGCCGCACTTCTCCACCAGCACCGCCATCTCATAGCCCACCAGGCCGACGTCGCACTCGGCGTCGGCCATCACCGCGAGGGTGGAGCCGTCGGAGATGCCGGTGACGAGCAGGAGCGCTCGCTCCATCTCGATGAGGACCTGGCTCACGGCACCGCCGCCGAACCTGCCCGCAGCGCCGTACGCCAGACCGATGAGGCCCGAGGTGACGGCCGCGAAGCGATCGGCGGCGTCGCGGTCGAGCCCGCGAGACGTGGCGATCGGCAGACCGTCGGAAGAAACGACCACCGCCTCGCTGACGCCAGGGACTCGATCGACGAAGTTCTCGATGAGCCAGCTGACGTTCTTGGCGTCAGAGCTGAGATCAGCCATGGACGGTGTCCTCCGTTGGTCGTGGTGCTCGGCGCATCATTCGCCGTCCCCCTTGGAATCCGTTGCGTTGGGATCCTTCTTCACGCCGGCCCGGTAACGGGACAGCATCTTGCGGACCTCCTCCGGCGAGCGCTGGGTCGCAGCAGTCGAGCGCGACGCTCCACCGGCGGTGGGGATGCCCCCGCCGATCGCGCTGGTGCCGGCGCCGACCTGCTTCTCCTTCGGCGTGCGCTTCACCAGCCCGGCGCTGGTGGTGAGTCCTCCGGCGGGTGCCCCCATCGGCTCGGGCTCGCTCGCAGCAGGCACCGGTGCTGGCTCACGGGTCGGAAGTCCCGCGAGGTTGTCCGCCTCGCTGGTGGGCAGCGACCGCTCCTCGACCGCAGCCGGCTCGGGCTCAGGCTCGGGTTCCGGGGCGACGTCGCGCACCGGCAGCCCGGCGGAGACATCGCGGGTCGGCAGGCCGCGATCCTCCTCGACGACCGGCTCGATCAGATCGGACTCCGGCGCCATCGGCTCGTCGCCGAGGAGATCGGCGAGACCACGATCGAAGTCCTCGTCGGTCGGGAGCTCCGCCAGATCGTCATCAGCAGACTCGTAGGTCGCGGGCTCGTACGCAGGGGGCTCCTCGAGGGCCGCGGGGGGCTCCTCGTAGGCGACCGGCTCGTAGGGCTCGATGTTGACGACCGCCTCGTCGGTCCGCGACGCCGGCGCGGGCGCATCGTCGAGAACCGACGGAGCGTCCTGGCCCTCGACCTTGACCATCGTGCTCGGCAGCACGACCAGCGCGCTCACGCCGCCGGTGGGAGCGGACTCGAGCGACACCGTGATGCCGAGGCGCTCGGCGAGGCGGGCGATGACGATGAAGCCGAGCGACCGGGAGAGCGCGAGGCCGACGAGCGGCGGGTGGGCCAGGAGGTGGTTGGCCTCGGCCATCTGCTCGGCGCTCATGCCGATGCCCTGGTCGGTCACCGCGATCGTGTAGCTGGCGCTGCCCTCGCCGTCGCGGCTCCATCGGCCGAGCACCTCGACCTGCGTGTCGGGCGGCGAGAAGTGGGTCGCGTTCTCCATGAACTCCGACAGGAGGTGGGCGAGGTCGACGGCGACGTTGCCCTCAACGGCCACGTCGTCGAGCGCGATCAGGCTGATGCGGGCGAAGTCCTCGACCTCGCCGATGGCGACGCGGATGACGTCGGCGAGCTCGACGGGACGACCACGGCGGCGCGGAGGTTCAGCGCCGGCGAGGACCAGCAGGCTCTCGGCGTTCCGGCGCATCCGGGTGGCGAGGTGATCCAGCTTGAAGAGGTTGTCGAGCTGATCGGGGTCCTCCTCCTTGGCCTCCAGCATGTCGATGAACTCGATCTGGCGGTCGAGGATGTTCTGGTTGCGACGGGCGAGGTTGATGAAGATGTCGCCGATGCCCTTGCGGAGCAGCCCCGCCTGCTCCTCCGCGACGTCGATCGTCACCCGCTGGATGGCGTTGAACGCCTCGGCCAGCAGGCCCACCTCGTCGCGCGAGTCGATCTCGATGGCATCGAGCTGCAGCCGCAGCTGGCCTTCGCCACCGGCCTGCGGGTTGCGGAGCTGGTCGACGAGGCTCGGGAGCTTCTCGTTGGAGAGCTCGTAGGCGGCATCGGTGAGCTGGCGCAGCGGGCGGGTGGTGGCCCGAGACACGATCAGGGCGACGAACAGCGCGAACGCGACGGCTGCGAGCGTGCCGAGGAGGAAGAGGTTCCGCTCGGACTCGGCGTCTGACCGCAGGGTGCCCGCCTGATCGAGCGTCTCCTTGATGATGTTGGTCTCGACGACGAACAGGCCGTCGAGGTGCGCGGCGCCGATCTCGGTCCACTCGTCGTTGCTGATCGTGAGCGGTTGGCCGATCGGTGTGCTGGCGATCTCGATGATGGCGGCGTTGACCGCGGACTCGCTGATGTTGCGCAGCAGCGCCTTGTTGTTGGCCGAGGCGAGGTCGGTGAACTGCTGCTGGCGGCGGGTGCGCTCCTCGAGGAGGTGCTCGGTGGTGCTGTCCGCGTCGCCGCTGAGCTCGACGAGCTCGGCCTCCTCCATCCGGCCGGCCTTGGTCACCCCAGCGAGCAGGGCATCGATCTCCGAGGATGTGGCCTTGTAGTTGCCGAGCAGCACGAGGTCGCGCAGCTGGTTGGCCAGCGCAGGGTTCTGGGCGTTGTTGGCGACCTCGGCGTTGACGGTGAGCAGCTGGCGCACGGCCTCGGCGTAGTTGTCGCGGGCGACCGAGGTGGTGACCTGGATGTCGTCCACCGACCGGCGCGTCACCTCGAGGCCCTTGACGCGGGTCTCCGCCTGGGCGGTCGCCGCCTCGAGGTCCTTGCCCTGCACGGTGCTGACGTCGATCGGCGTGTTGGCCACCGCCTGCCGGTAGGCCGCAGCCGCCTTATCGGTCGCGGCCCGCTGGGCGGTCATCGCATCGACGAGCGCCGGGTCGGTGCCCTCGACGGCCATGAACGAGGCCGAGACCATCGCTTCGAGCTGCAGCTCGTGGATCAGTGCGGTCGACGATCCGGCGAGCTCGGTGAGTCGGGCGACGCCGGATGCCTGGTCGGCCTCGGCCTGCCGCTCGTTCACGCCGATCGCGGCGAGCACGACGAGCACCACGACGGGTGCGAGAAGCACCGCGATCAGCTTGGCGCCCATCTTCAGGTTCTTGAGCATCGATACCCTCTGCGCTTCCCCGCTCGACTTCCGGTGTTCCCCCCACGACGGAGGTGATCGCCGCTCCCCGGGCCGGCTCTCATTGCTTGTCGGCCGCAGGTGACCGTTCTTTAGTCACGATAGTGCATCTGGTGGCCTGCTCCCTGCCATCGCGATGACCGGGGCACGGGCCGACCGCATGCGATGCAGGGGCTTCGCCGACCATCGCGAGAAATCGGTGCCGCCTTCGTCGTATCATGCGCCGCAGCCGCGAACCACCGCGCCCGCCGCTCTGCGGGTTCACCCGCAGAGCGAACCATTGAGGCTGGCACCGCCACGTGACCGACGAGTCGAGCGATCCCTTCGACCAGGCGATGTCCTGGTTGCGCGCGCACGAGTTCCCGGACGCGGATCGCGTGGCGCCGGGCAGCAGCGTGATCGACGCGACCTTGCTGCGAGGTCGGGTGTGGGCCACCTCGCCGCAGCCCGACGATCTCCGCGATCTGGCCGGCGCGGCCCCCGAGGGTTCGTGGGCGGTGGCGGTGCTCGCCACCGAGCCTGATCCATCGCTCGCCGACGGAGCATCGGCCGTCGCCATCGTGGTGCTCGACGACGAGCACGGAGTTCGGCCGTTCAACGACCGCGGCCACGAGCTGCTCGAGTGGATCAGCGGTCGGCAGCGAGCGAAGTCGTTCGCGGCCCGTGCGATGCACGTGCTCGCCGCCGAGCGCGAGCCGGAGGCCGCGGAGGAGCCGGCGGCGACCGAGGACCGGACCAGCGGCCTTCCGGTGCGAGGCAGGTCGCCGGCGGTGGTCCGCAATGCAGGATCCGCTCCGACGACGCTGGTCAACCCGGTGCCGGAGCCCGAGCCGGAGATCGAGCCAGAACCAGATCCGGTGCCGGCCGTCGACCAGGTCGGCGGGGAAGCATCGATGCTCGCTGCACCGGGCGGTGACGACCCGGAAGCTGCCCTGCACTGGGAGCGCATCGAGAAGATGCGCAAGCAGCGCGAGCTGCGGAAGACCTTCAAGAAGCGCTGAGCGAGCAACCGCTCGCGGCCGCCTCAGGAAAGGGGGCGGTCGCTCGGGCGCACCGGCTCCGGCAGCATGGTGTCGCCCGTCAGCCAGCGATCCACGCCCGCTGCCGCCGAGCGCCCCTCGGCGATCGCCCACACGATCAGGCTCTGCCCCCGGCCCATGTCGCCGCAGCAGAACACGCCTTCGCTGCTGGTCATCCACGACGCGTCGCGCGCCACGTTGCCGCGCTCGTCGAGCTCGACGTCGAGCTGCTCGAGCAGCGGGCCCCGCTCCGGACCCGTGAAGCCCATGGCGAGCAGCACCAGGTCCGCAGGGAGCTCGAACTCGCTGCCCTCGACGGGCACGAAGCTCATCCGACCATCGACCACCTGCTGCTCGACCTCCACCGCGCGCAGCGATCGGACGTGCCCGGCGTCGTCGCCGTGGAGCTCGAGCGTGTTGACCGAGTACACGCGCTCGCCGCCCTCCTCGTGGGCAGACGAGGTGCGCAGGATCAGCGGCCACGTCGGCCACGGCGTCGATGACGGCCGCTGCGACGGCGGCTCGGGCATGATCTCGAACTGGTGCACCGATGCCGCTCCTTGGCGGTGGCTGGTGCCCAGGCAGTCGGCACCCGTGTCGCCCCCGCCGATGATCACCACGTGCTTGCCCGCTGCGGTGATGGCCGGCTCGTCGACGTCGCCTTCCTGCACCCGGTTGGCGAGCGGGAGGAACTCCATGGCCTGGTGGACGCCGGCGAGGTCGCGCCCCGGGATGGGGAGGTCGCGCGCTGCGGTCGCTCCCCCGGCGAGCACCACCGCGTCATACGCGTCGCGCAGCTCGGCGGCGCTCAGATCGACGCCGACCTCGACACCGGTGCGGAACTCCGTGCCCTCGGTGCGCATCTGGTCGAGGCGGCGCTCCAGGTGGCGCTTCTCCATCTTGAACTCGGGGATGCCGTAGCGAAGGAGGCCTCCGATGCGATCTGCTCGCTCCAGCACGACGACGTCGTGCCCGGCGCGGGTCAGCTGCTGGGCTGCAGCCAGGCCTGCCGGTCCCGACCCCACCACCGCGACGCGCTTGCCGGTGCGCACCGATGGCAGGACGGGGTAGACCCACCCCTCCTCCCACGCGCGGTCGATGATCTCGACCTCGACCTGCTTGATCGTGACCGCGTCCTGGTTGATGCCGAGCACGCACGCTGCCTCGCACGGCGCCGGGCACAGCCGACCTGTGAACTCGGGGAAGTTGTTGGTGGCGTGCAGGCGCTCGATGGCATCGGACCACCGGTGGCGGTAGACGAGGTCGTTCCACTCCGGGATCAGGTTCCCCAGCGGGCAGCCCTGGTTGCAGAACGGGATGCCGCAGTCCATGCAGCGCGACGCCTGCACCTCGAGGTCGTCGTGCGGGAGGTCCTCGTAGACCTCGTTCCAGTCCCGCAGGCGCACCTCGACGGGACGGCGCTCTGGGCCGCTTCGACCGTGCTTGAGGAACCCCTGCACATCACCCATGGGAAGCCGCCATGATCGCCTCGAGCACGTCCTCGCCCTTCTCCTCGGCCAGCGCGGCCGCCTCCAGCACCCGCTTGTAGTCCTTCGGCATCACCTTCTTGAAGCGCGCCACCTCGGCCTCCCAGCTGTGCAGGAGGCGTTCCGCAACCACCGAACCGGTGAGCTCCGCGTGGCGCCGCACCCGCGACTCCAGCCACACCTGCTCCTCGTCGTCGAGGCGCTCGATGTTGACCATCTCGAAGTTGACCCGGCTGGCGAAGGAGTTGTCGGGGTCGTACACGAACGCCGTGCCGCCCGACATCCCCGCCCCAAAGTTGCGGCCGGTCGCTCCGAGGACGACGACGCGGCCACCGGTCATGTACTCGCACCCGTGGTCGCCGACGCCCTCGACCACCGCGATCGCCCCGGAGTTGCGCACGCAGAACCGCTCGCCGACCACCCCGCGGATGAACGCCTGGCCCGACGTCGCGCCGTAGAGCAGCACGTTGCCGGCGATGATGTTCTCCTCGGCGAGGAACGTCGAGCTGCGCGGCGGGTAGACGACGATGCGCCCACCGGAGAGGCCCTTGCCGACGTAGTCGTTGGCGTCGCCCTCCAGCTCGAGGGTGATGCCGCGAGGCAGGAACGCTCCGAGGCTCTGACCGGCCGATCCGGTCAGCTTCACGTGGATGGTGCCCTCGGGCAGGCCTTCGCCGCCGTGTCGGCGCGTGAGCTCGGAGCCGAGCATGGTGCCCACCGTGCGGTTGACGTTGCGCACCGGCACGTCGATCCGCACCGGCGTGCCATCGGCGAGCGCTGGCTCAGCCAGCGCGAGCAGCTCGTTGTCGAGCGCGTGCTCGAGGCCGTGCTCCTGGCCGACGACCTGGTGGCGCACGGCGCCGTCCTCGAGCTCGGGCACGACCAGCAGCGGCGAGAGGTCGAGGCCGGCTGCCTTCCAGTGCGTGACGGCGTCGGTGATGTCGAGCGCCTCGGCCCGCCCGATGGCCTCCTCGAGGGTGCGGAAGCCGAGCTCGGCGAGCAGCTCGCGGACCTCCTCGGCGATGAACTCGAAGAAGTGCTCGACGAACTCGGGCTTGCCGGTGAAGCGCTCCCGCAGCTCGGGGTTCTGCGTGGCGATGCCGACCGGGCACGTGTCGAGGTGGCAGACGCGCATCATGATGCAGCCCGACACGACGAGGGGCGCGGTCGCGAAGCCGAACTCCTCGCCGCCGAGCAGGGCGGCGATGACCACGTCGCGACCGGTCTTGAGCTGCCCGTCGACCTGGACGACGATGCGGTCCCGCAGCCGGTTCAGCAGCAGCGTCTGCTGCGTCTCGGCCAAGCCGAGCTCCCACGGTGCGCCCGCGTGCTTGAGCGATGTGAGCGGCGAGGCGCCGGTGCCGCCGTCGTGGCCTGAGATGAGCACCACGTCCGCGTGGGCCTTCGCCACGCCGGCGGCGACCGTGCCGACGCCGACCTCAGCGACGAGCTTCACGTGGACGCGGGCCGCGGGGTTGGCGTTCTTGAGGTCGTGGATGAGCTGCGCCAGGTCCTCGATGGAGTAGATGTCGTGGTGCGGCGGAGGCGAGATGAGCCCGACGCCCGGTGTCGAGTGCCGCGTCTCCGCGATCCACGGGTAGACCTTCTTGCCGGGGAGCTGGCCGCCCTCGCCCGGCTTGGCGCCCTGCGCCATCTTGATCTGGATGTCGTCTGCGTTGACGAGGTAGGTGCTCGTGACGCCGAAGCGGCCCGACGCGACCTGCTTGATCGCCGAGCGGCGCAGGTCGCCGTTGGCGTCGGGGGTGAAGCGATCCTCGTCCTCGCCGCCCTCGCCGGTGTTGGACTTGCCGCCGAGGCGGTTCATGGCGATGGCCAGGGTCTGGTGCGCCTCCTGGCTGATCGACCCGTAGGACATGGCGCCGGTGCTGAAGCGGCTGATGATCGCAGACGCCGGCTCGACCTCGTCGAGCGGCACCGGCGGCCGCTCCCCCGTCTTGAAGCGGAACAGGCCGCGCAGCGTCGCGAGCCGCTCCGACTGGTCGTTCACCATCGACGTGTACTCCTTGAACACGTCGTAGCGCCCCGAGCGCGTCGCGTGCTGGAGCTTGAACACCGTCTGCGGGTTGAAGAGGTGGTGCTCGCCCTGGCGTCGCCACTGGTACTCGCCGCCGGTCCACAGCTCACGATGGGCTCGCTGCTCGGGTCGCTCCGGGTAGGCGAAGCGGTGCCGCAGCGCGACCTCCTGGGCGAGCTGCTCGAAGCCGGAGCCCTCGATGCGGCTCACCGTGCCGGTGAAGCACTCGTCGATGACCTCGCTGGCGAGGCCGATCGCCTCGAAGATCTGCGCGCCGGTGTAGGAGGCGACCGTCGAGATCCCCATCTTGGAGGCGACCTTGAGGATGCCCTTGCCGCAGGCCTTGATGTAGTTGCGCACCGCCTTGTCGACGTCGGTGACGCCGCCGCTGCGGCCCTGCACCACCAGCCCCTCGATCGTCTCGAAGGCCAGGTACGGGTTGATCGCCGATGCGCCGTAGCCCAGCAGCAGGCACATGTGGTGCACCTCGCGGGCATCGCCGCACTCGACGACGAGCCCGACGCGCGTGCGGCTCTTCTCACGGATCAGGTGGTGGTGGACCGCGCCGGTGAACAGCAGCGATGGGACCGGCGCCAGCTCAGCGGTGGAGTTGCGATCCGAGAGGATGAGCACGTTGGCGCCGTCGGCGATCGCCGCGGTCGCCTCGGCGCGAATCCGCTCGAGCGCCGAGCGCAGGGCCTCGCCGCCGCCCTCGACCGGGTAGAGGCACGAGATGACCGCCGAGCGGAAGCCGCTCACGCCGCCGTCCTCGTGCACGTGGAGCAGCTTCGCGAAGTCGTCGTTGTCGATGACCGGGTTGGGCACGACGATCTGGCGACACGAGTCCGGTCCTGGCGAGAGCAGGTTGCCCTCGGGGCCGAGCTTGCCGCCGAGCGACGTCACGAGCTCCTCGCGGATGCCGTCCAGCGGCGGGTTCGTGACCTGCGCGAAGAGCTGGCAGAAGTAGTCGAACAGCAGGCGAGAGCGATCCGACAGCGCGGCGATGGGCGTGTCGGTGCCCATCGACCCCAGCGCCTCCTGGCCGGTGCGCATCATCGGGTCGATGAGGATCTTGATCTCCTCGCTCGTGTACCCGAAGGTGCGCTGGCGGCGCAGCACCGAGGAGTGCGCGTAGCGGGTGTGCGGCCGCTCGGGAAGCTCGTGCAGGTGGTGGACGCCCCGCTCGAGCCACTCCGCGTACGGCTGCGCGGACGACATCTGGTCCTTGATCTCGTCATCGCCGACGATGCGCCCGAGCGCGGTGTCGATGAGGAACATCCGGCCTGGCTGCAGGCGGCCCTTTCGAACGACCGATGCCGGGTCGACGTCGACGACGCCGACCTCCGACGCCATGATCACCAGGTCGTCGTCGGTCACCCAGTAGCGCGACGGACGCAGGCCGTTGCGATCGAGCACGGCACCGATGACGGTTCCGTCGGTGAAGGCGATCGACGCCGGGCCGTCCCACGGCTCCATGAGCGAGGCGTGGAAGCGGTAGAACGCTCGACGCTGCGGCGACATCGACTCGTGGTGCTCCCACGCCTCGGGGATCATCATGAGCACCGCGTGCGGCAGCGAGTAGCCGCCGAGGTGCAGCAGCTCGAGCACCTCGTCGAAGCTGGCGGAGTCCGATGCGCCCGGGGTGCAGATCGGGAAGATGCGCTCGAGGTCGCCGGGGAGCAGGTCGGTCTCCAGGAGCGCCTCGCGGGTGCGCATCCAGTTGCGGTTGCCCTGCACCGTGTTGATCTCGCCGTTGTGGGCGACGTACCGGTACGGGTGGGCCAGCGGCCAGGCGGGGAACGTGTTGGTCGAGAACCGCGAGTGCACGAGCGACAGCGCGGAGATGACGCGCTCGTCCTGGAGGTCGAGGAAGAACTGCGCCAGCTGCGGCGTGGTCAGCATCCCCTTGTAGACGATGGTGCGCGCAGACAGCGATGGGAAGTAGACCCGCTGCGCCGCGCCGCCTCCGACCTCGTGCTCGATGCGCTTGCGCACGATGTAGGCGCGGCGGTCGAGCTCGAGGCCCGCGAGGCCGATGCCGGCCAGGAACACCTGCTTGAAGGTGGGCATGGCCTCGAGCGCTCCGCGCCCGAGCATGGAGGCATCGATCGGGACGTCGCGCCAGGCGAGCACCTCGAGCCCCTCCGATGCGGCGATCTTGCCGATGGCATCGACCGCCGCGTCAGCCTCGGCGTCGTCCTGCGGCAGGAAGGCGATGCCCGTGGCGTAACCGCCCGCTGACGGCAAAGTGACCGACAGCTCGGCGCGGTACAGCTCGTCGGGGACCTGCAGGAGGATGCCGGCGCCGTCGCCGGTGTTGGACTCCGCGCCCGTCGCGCCCCGGTGCTCCATGTTGCAGAGCGCACCGATGCCCAGCTCCACGATGCGCCGGCTCCGGCGCCCCTTGAGATCGGCGACGAAGTTCACCCCGCACGCGTCGTGCTCGAAGGCGGGGTCGTAGAGGCCCTGTCGAGGTGGTTGCACCAACGTCTCCCGATAGCTCGTTCGTAAGCGGTTGCCCTGGCGATCGGGACGGCGTTGGCCCTCGGCAGGCACCGCATGGTACCTGCGCCCGTCGCGAGGCGGCCATTCGATACCGGCTCGCGGCGCCTCAGCAGTAGCCTCATCGTCCATGCCCGACCCCGCAGTGGTGCGCGCCGAGGCCGAGGCGCTCTGCTCGTTCCTCGACGCCGCCCCCTCCGCCTTCCACGCCTGCGCCGAGCTGGCCGAACGCCTTCGTGGCGCCGGATGGCTCGAGCTGGACGAGTCAGCGACGTGGGACGGCGCCTCGACCAGCGGCGGCCGGTTCGTGGTGCGTGACGGGTCCCTCGTGGCGTGGTGGCAACCCGAGCTCCCTGCGCGAGCGCTGCGACTGATCGGCGCACACACCGACAGCCCCAACCTGCGCATCAAGCCACGTCCGGACAAGGGCCACGGTGGCTTCCGCCAGCTCGGCGTCGAGGTCTACGGGGGCGTGCTGCTGAACAGCTGGTTGGATCGCGACCTCGGGCTCGCCGCACGGGTCGCCGTGCGCGATCCCGACGCCCCTGGAGGCGTCCGCACCCAGCTCCTGCGCGTTCAGCGAGCGCTGGCTCACATCCCGCAGCTCGCCGTCCACCTGGACCGCGACGTGAACGAGCGGGGCCTGGTGCTGAACCGCCAGCTGCACCTGGACCCGATCTGGGCGACCGGTGGCGTCGACGCTCGGGGCTTCGCCACGTTCCTCGAGCACGAGCTCGGTGTGAACCCCGGCGATGTCCTGAGCTGGGACGCCATGCTGCACGACGTGACGCCGGCCGCGTTCGTCGGCATGGACGGCTCGATGCTCGCGAGCGGCCGCATCGACAACCTCCTGAGCTGCCACGCGGCGATCAGCGCCCTGCTGCGCGCGACCAAGGACGGCCCGCCGCACGACGACGTGGTGCCGGTGGTGGCCCTCTTCGACCACGAGGAGGTCGGCTCGGTGTCTGCCCGCGGCGCGGACTCCTCGCTGCTCGAGACCGTGCTGGCGCGCATGGCTGCGACGTGGCCCAGCGATGCGCTCGCACGGGCTCTGGCGTCGTCGCTCCTGCTGTCGTCCGACGGTGCGCACGCCACGAACCCCAACTACGCGGACCGCCACGACCGCGAGCACCAGGTGGCGTGCAACGTCGGACCGGTGCTCAAGCACAACGTGAACGAGCGGTACGCCACCGACGCGAGCGGTGCTGGAGAGGTGACGCTGCTCGCGGAGGCAGCTGGCGTCGCCCTGCAGCACTTCACGTCGCGCGCGGACCTGCCGTGCGGCTCCACCATCGGTCCGCTGACCGCCGCCCGCCTCGGCGTGCGATCCGTCGACGTCGGTGCCGCCCAGCTCTCGATGCACGCCGCACGGGAGATGACGGGCGCGTCGGACCCGGGTCTGCTCACCGAGCTGCTCGTGGCGCACCTGCTCGCCACCTGACGGCCACCTGTCCGCCCCCGGGGACGACGTGGAGATCACCGTTGCATCGCCTGGTGCTTTTGGCCTGCACGGCGTCGTGCTCCTAGGTTGCTGGCCCGAGAGAACCCCCCGTCGACACCTCGTGGTGGCCGCTGCGCGCCCGACGACGTGTCGCGCCACCCGGATCTGCACAACCAAGGAGCACGGCCGTGGACGCCATCCCCTACATCGCAGCAGGTTCAGCAGTCGCTGCTCTGCTCGTCGCGATGTTCTTCTTCCAGTGGGTCAGCAAGCAGCCGCCTGGCAACGAGCGCATGGTCCAGATCATGGAGGCCATCCAGGACGGCGCCCGCGCCTTCCTGAAGCGCGAGTACACGTGGGTCGCCGGGTTCGTGGTCGTGATGGCGGCGCTCATCGCCACCTTCCTCGACTACGGGCGCCCCTGGGGAGCGATCGCGTACGTGACCGGCGCCACGCTCTCGGCGCTCGCCGGCTACATCGGCATGACCATCGCCACGAAGGCGAACGCCCGCACCGCCGAGGCGGCACGCACCGGCGCGCAGCTGGCGCTTCCGCTGGCGTTCCGGGGTGGCGCGGTCATGGGGTTCACCGTGGCGGGCCTGAGCCTGCTGGGCCTGTCGATCTCCTACCTGCTCTACGTCGAGTGGCTCGAGGTCGATGACCCGTTCAACGTGCTGACCGCCTTCGCTCTCGGCGCCTCGTCGATCGCCCTGTTCTCCCGCGTGGGCGGCGGCATCTACACCAAGGCAGCCGACGTCGGCGCCGACCTCGTCGGCAAGGTCGAGGCCGGCATCCCCGAGGACGACCCGCGCAACCCGGCCACCATCGCCGACAACGTCGGCGACAACGTCGGCGACGTCGCTGGCATGGGTGCGGACCTCTTCGAGTCGTACTCGGGCTCCATCATCGCCCCCATCGCCCTCGCTGCGTTCACCCCGCAGATCACGAGCGTCGAGTACTTCATGTTCCCGCTCGCCATCGCGTCGCTCGGCATGCTGGCGTCGATCGTGGGCGCGTTCATGGTCCGCTCGTCGGGCAGCTCCAAGATCAAGGACCTCTCCCACGCCCTGCACATGGGCACCAACGTCGCTGCGGGCATCACCGCAGTCGGCACGTTCGGCCTCGGCTTCTGGTTCTTCGATGGGCTCGAGGGCGTCGAGAACTGGTGGGGCCTGCCTGTCGCAGTCGTCGGCGGCCTCGTCGTCGGTGCTGCCATCGGCAAGGTCGCCGAGGTGTGGACCTCCGACGAGTACGGCCCGGTCAAGAAGATCGCCGAGCAGTCCGAGACCGGTCCCGCGACGGTGATCCTCTCCGGCATCTCGTCGGGCATGATGTCGGTCGCCGCCTCGGTCATCCTCGTGGTCATCGGCATCGGCCTCGCCTACTGGGGCGGAGAGCAGACCCTCGAGGGCCTCGGCATCTACGGCATCGCGCTGGCTGCCATCGGCATGCTCGCCACCACCGGCGTCGTGGTGTCGGTCGATGCCTACGGCCCGATCGCCGACAACGCCGGCGGCATCGCCGAGATGGCGCACCTCCCCGCCGAGGTCCGCGAGGTCACCGACTCGCTCGACTCGCTCGGCAACACCACCGCCGCGGTGGCGAAGGGCTTCGCCGTGGGCTCCGCGGCGCTCACCGCGCTGGCGCTGTTCAAGTCGTTCGAGGCTGCGCTGCTCGTCGAGGGCCACGTGCTCGACCTCAACGTCGGACAGGTCGAGGTGTTCGTCGGCCTCTTCCTCGGCGCCATGCTGCCGTTCCTCTTCGCGGCGCTCACCATCGATGCCGTGGGACGTGCAGCGCACCAGATGATCGAGGAGGTGCGCCGCCAGTTCCGTGAGATCCCGGGCCTGCGAGAGGGTGTCGAGGGCGTCATGCCCGACTCGGCGCGCTGCGTCGACATCTCCACCACCGCCTCGCTGCGGGAGATGATCATTCCTGGCGGCCTGGCGGTGGTCGTGCCGCTGGTCATCGGCTTCATCAGCGTGGATGCCCTCGGCGGCTTCCTCGCCGGCGCGCTGGTGGTCGGCTTCTCCCTCGCCATCTTCATGGCCAACGCCGGCGGCGCGTGGGACAACGCCAAGAAGTACATCGAGGCTGGTGCGCACGGAGGCAAGGGATCCGAGCAGCACAAGGCCGCTGTGGTCGGCGACACCGTGGGCGACCCGTTCAAGGACACCTCGGGCCCGGCGATGAACATCCTCATCAAGGTGATGACGATCGTGTCGCTGATCTTCGCCTCCGCCTTCGTCTGATCGCTCAGCGCGCGCCGCAACCCCCGGGAACGGGGGTTGCGGTCGCCGCTCAGAGGGAGGACGCTGACGCCATGGACCAAGCTCGAGTCGACGGGTGGAGCGAAGGCCTCCGGGTCGCCGGCGCGCGGCTCGCAGCGCTCACGCCCGAGGAGCTCGCTGCGCCGGTGCCCTCGTGCCCCGGCTGGGATGTCGCCGAGGTGGTGCGCCACGTCGGCGGACTGCACTGGTGGATCGGGCGCCGCGTGGCGGAGGCGCCGGGCGACCACGTGCCGCGCAACGGTGCGCCAGCGGCCCCGGCGGACCCCGACGGCCTGCTGGCCTGGTCCGTCGCATGCCACGACGAGCTGCTCAGGTCGCTCGATGCGGCGCGGACCGAAGGTCGGCTCGAGGCCCAGCTCAGCACCTGGGCCGGGCCGCAGCCGCTGTGGTGGGCGTTCAGGCGCATGTGCCACGAGACGACGATCCACGCATGGGACGCCCAGGACGCGGCGCGCGACGAAGAGGACGAGCTCGATCCCGAGCTGTCGATCGACGCCATCGACGAGACGTTCGAGCTGTTCCTGCCTCGTCGCTTCGACGCCGCCGCGTTCAGCGGCCGGGGCGAGACGATCCACCTCCACGCCACCGACGCGCCCGGTGAGTGGCTGGTGCGCGTCGAGCACGACGGCCTGGTCGTCACCGACGAGCACGCCAAGGGCGACGTCGCGCTGCGCGGCCCGGCGGCCTCGCTCCTGCTGGCGCTGTGGAACCGCATCGGCCTCGACGACGGCGACCTCGAGGCGTTCGGCGACCGCGAGCTCCTGGCGCGCTTCCGTGCCGCCGCCGCGATCTGAGGCCGTGGCCGCGCACCGACCCCTCGTGCTGTGGGCGACACCTCGCACGATCTCGACCGCCTTCGATCGCATGATGCGCGAGCGGGGCGACCACACCGTGCTCACCGAGCCGTGGAGCCGCTGGTACTACTTCGGCGTCGACGGGCCCTCGACGCGCTTCGACGAGGTGCTGCCCGACGCGGACCCCGGCGCGATCCGACGCTCGATCGAGGACGCCGCGACCGAAGGCCCCGTCTTCGTGAAGGAGATGGCGTACCACCTCGGCCCGCATCTCACCTCCAGCGAGCTGCGTGGCGTGACGTCGTCGTTCCTCGTGCGCGACCCGGCGCGCGCCATCCCGTCGATCGCCCGGGTGTGGCCCGACGTGACCTGGGAGGAGGCGGGCTACGAGGCGCTCGAGCGCGCCCACGACCTCGCCGTCGGCGCGCACGCGGACGCCGGCCTGGCGCCGCCGGTCGTGCTCGACGGACGTGAGGTGCGTGCGCGGCCGACCGAGCTGATCGGGGCGTGGTGCGAGGCGGTCGACGTGCCGTTCATGCCGGACGCGCTCACGTGGGAGCCCGGCGAGCCCAATGACGCCGACGAGCAGTGGGAGCTGTGGTCCGACTGGTTCGAGGGTGCCGTGGACAGCTCGGGCTTCTCGCCTCCGGACCGCTCGGCGCCACCCGAGCCGCAGAGCGCGCACGTGGCCGCGCTCATCGAGCGAGCGCAGCCCATCTACGAACGCCTCCACGCCTTGCGGCTCCGAACCTGAACCCCCTCCGTCGCCCGGGCTAGATCGAGCGGTCCGCCTCGACCCAGTAGGGAGCCCGGAGCTGCTGCTTGAAGAGCTTGCCGGTGGGCTGGCGAGGCAGCTCGTCGTGGAAGTCGACCGAGCGCGGCACCTTGAAGCGCGCCAGGTGCACGTGGCAGTGCGCCAGGATGTCCGCCGCCAGCTCGTCGCTCGGCTCGTGGCCGTCGCACAGCTCGACGGCGGCCTTCACCTGCTCGCCCCACTCCTCGTCGGGGATCCCGAACACCCCGGCGTCGGCGACCGCTGGGTGCGCGACCAGCACGTGCTCGACCTCGGCGGGGTAGATGTTGACGCCGCCGCTGATGATCATGTGGCTGACGCGATCCGACAGGAAGACCCAGCCGTCGTCGTCCACCCGACCGATGTCGCCCAGCGAGTACACGTGATCGACGGGGTGCGCGGCGTCGGTCTTCTCCGGCGCGTTGTGGTACTCGAACACGCGGGCCGTCTGGTGGTTGCGGCACCACAGGAGGCCCTGCTCCCCCGCCGGCAGCGGCGTGCCGTCGTCGGTGCCGGCGAACACCTCGTGGGTGGGCAGCGCACGGCCGACCGTGCCGGGGTGCGCCAGCCAATCCTCCGAGCCCACCAAGGTGACGACGCCGCCCTCGCTCGCACCCCAGTACTCGACCAGCTTCGGGCCCCACCACTCGATCATCCGCCGCTTCACCGCAGGGGAGATGGGGGCCGCGCCGTGCAGCACGGTGCGAAGCGTCGAGGGGTCGAACGCCTCGCGCACCTCGTCGGGGAGCCGCAGGAGGCGCACGAACATCGTCGGCACGAGGTGCGTGTTGCGGACGGCGCGCTCGACGAGCAGCTCGAGGCAGCGCGCCTCGTCCCAGCGGTCCATGATCACCATCGGGGCGCCGTTGTGCTGGTCCATCACCGCGTAGCCCAGCGGCGCCGCGTGGTACAGCGGTCCGGTGACGAGGTGCGGCCCGCGACCGTCGAGCCCGAGCGCTCGTCCGCCGCTGCGGTTCTGCGCCAGCCACGCCCCCACCGTCGGGTTGATGAGCCGGCGCACGCCCTTGGGTCGACCCGTGGTGCCCGACGTGTAGAACATCGAGCCGCCGCTCGGCGCGTCGAGGTCGATGGGCAGCGGGTCGACCGACGCCAGCGCGTCGTCGAGCTCCGGACCAGCGACGAGCACCCGCACGCCCCTGGCACGGGCAGCTGCCTCGCGTGCGACCACCTCGTGCTGCGGCTCGGTGAGCAGCACGCCGGCGCCTGAGTCCTCGAGGATGTAGGCCACCTCGTCGGCGACCAGGTGCCAGTTGATCGGTGTCAGCCACGAGCCGGCGAGGCTCGCGCCGAGCGCCAGCTCGATGAGCTCGACGCGGTTGCCCATGAGCTGCGCCGCGTGCCCGCCCGGGCCGATGCCGAGCGACCGGAGGAGCCCTCCGACTCGCTGCGCTCGGTCGAGCAGCTCCGACCACGTGCGGGTGCGCTCGAGATCGTCGACCGCGAGGCCGTCGGGCAGCGCCTCGACGACGTCCAAGATGGTGGCCACCGGCAGTCCCCCTCGCGCCCCGCGCCGATCGACCGCAACGTACTTCGCGCCGGGGATCGGTGACGTCTCGACGTGGAGCGCTCTGGTCGCGCCGTTGCTGGCAGGCTGGGGCGGTGACGTTGGACGAGGCGCTGGCGGTGCTCGGATCCGATCGCGCCACCGATGTGGCAACGATCCGCGACCGCTACCGCACCCTGCTGCGGCGCCACCACCCCGACGTCGCCGGCGCGGCGGGAGCGACGCGCACAGCGGCGCTCACCCAGGCGTGGTCCGTCATCGAGCGCACCGCCCCGTGGCCGCAGCCATCGACGCTGCAGACCCCGCGGCCGGTCGCACCGCGCACCCCCGCGCCGCGTGCTACCGAGCGCCCCGACGTGATCGGCCTGCCGGCGCCGACACTCGACGTGTTCAACCGCCTGGCGGAGGCAGCGGACTCGATCGGCCACCTCAGCTACATCGACCGGCAGAACGGCATCCTCGAGACCGTGCTGCGACCCGACGGGTGGCCGTCGTGCTCGCTGCTGGTCACCATCCGCCAGCAGGGGCCCGACACGCTTGCGGAGTGCGCGCTCGAATCGCTCGAGCAGCGGCCAGCACCGCCCATCGCAGAGGTCGTCGCGCTCCTGCAGCGGGCCTTCGACGACCTCGAGGAGCAGGACCGCTGACGACGCCTCTGGCCGCCGCGCCCAACGATCGCCCGTGCGGCGGACGTCACGTCGGACGGAGTTGACCGATCGGTCAAGTTCGGTGTTCGATGACCGCATCGGAGCCCGATCCACGACGGGCATCTCGCACCACGGGGGAACCATGAGCGACAGCACCGACGACCTCATCGACGAGCTGACCACCTGGCTCGAGGAGAACTGGGACCCGGAGCTCACCGTCGGCGAGTGGTGGGAGCGCCTCGGCACGTCCGGTTGGGCGGCGCCGAACCTCCCCGAGGACTCCTACGGTCGGAACCTGGGCCGCAGCGACATGGTGCGAGCGCAGCAGACGATCGCGGACTTCGGCGCGCTGAGCGCACCGGGCGGCCTCGGTCTCCTCCTGGCTGCGCCGACCATCGCCGCGCACGGCACCGACGAGCAGAAGAAGACGATGATCTACGACATCGTCACCGGCAAGCAGGCCTGGTGCCAGCTCTTCAGCGAGCCGCAGGCGGGCTCCGATCTCGCCGGCCTGCAGTCCAAGGCCATCCAGGACGGCGACGAGTGGATCGTGACCGGGCAGAAGGTGTGGACCTCTGCCGGCCACGTCGCCGACATGGGCATGCTCATCGCGCGGACCAACGTGGACGTGCCCAAGCACCAGGGCATCACCTACTTCGGCATCGACATGCACCAGCCGGGCATGGACGTGCGCCCCCTCACCGAGATGACCGGCCACGCGCTGTTCAACGAGGTGTTCATGGACGAGGCGCGCGTGCCGGATGCCAACGTCATCGGCGGCCTCAACAACGGATGGGCGGTCGCCAACACGACGCTCGCCAACGAGCGCGCCGGCCTCGGCGCCGGCGGCGGCCACGCGGCCGCGTCGGCAGCCATCCCCGGCACCGTGATGGGCCACCTCGACAAGCGCGCCGGGGACTTCGTGCGGGGCCCGCGCAAGGGCGGGGGTGGCGGCGGCGGAGGCGGAGCGATGTTCGGCTCGGCGGAGAAGCTGCTCATCGAGCTCGCCAAGGGCAACGGCTCCATCGACGCACCGGGCGTCCGCCAGGACCTGATGCACCTGCACACCATGAACGAGATCGCGCGCTACACCAACCTCCGCATGAAGGCGGCCAAGGCAGCGGGCAAGGACGCCGGCATCCCCGCCAACATCGCCAAGCTGTCGATGAGCAACATTGTGCGGTTGTCGCGCGACGTCGGGCTGCGGATCCTGGGACCGCAGGGGATGCTCCACGCCTACAAGCCCGAGGACCGCAAGGTGCTCGACGACGCCACCGGGAACCCGTTCTCCGCCATGGTCACCGAGATGGCGCTGTTCGCACAGGCCCCGCCCATCTACGGCGGCACCGACCAGATCCAGAAGAACATCATCGGCGAGCGCGTGCTGGGCCTCCCCAAGGAGCCGAACCAGGACAAGGTCACGCCGTTCAAGGACCTGCTCAAGAACGCCTGACCGGTCCCCCGGCGCGCAGTAGCGTCCGGGGCCATGGCGAACCCCCGCGACCTGCAGCTGCCCGCGCCTCCGCCGGGGATGAGCCGCCGCGGCTTCCTCGGCCTGGTGGTCGCCGGTGTGGCCGCCGCGTGCAGCGACGACGGCGGCAGCGCGAGCACGACCAGCGGCACCGGAGCGAGCACCACCGGCCCGAGCACCTCGCTGCCGGTGCCCGACCTCCCGGCGAACCCGTTCGCTCTCGGGGTGGCATCGGGTGACCCCGTCGCCGATGGCGTCGTGCTGTGGACCCGCCTCGCCCCCGAGCCGCTCGAGGGCGGCGGCATGCCCGGGGACCCCGTGCCGGTGACCTGGGCGGTCTACCCCGACGGCGACGACGACCTCGATGGCGCCGGCGAGGCGCTGGCGACGGGAGCGGCGGTCGCCACCGCAGCGCTCGGCCACAGCGTGCACGTCGAGGTCGACGGGCTCGACGCCGACACCTGGTACCGCTACCGATTCCAGGTCGGCGAGTGGTCCAGCCCGATCGGCCGGACTCGCACCACGCCCGCAGCTGGTGCGTCGGTCGAGTCGATGCGCTTCGTGTTCGCCAGCTGCCAGCACTGGGAGTCCGGCGAGTGGGCGGCGTGGACGGCGCTGCCAGCAGACGAGCCGGACCTGCTCCTGTTCCTCGGCGACTACATCTACGAGTACGCCGGCGACGACGCCGAGGTGACCCCCAGCGGCCGCAACCACAACGGCGGCGAGATCATCGAGCTCGCCGACTACCGCAACCGCTACGGCCTCTACAAGGGCGACGAGCGACTGCAAGCAGCGCACGCCGCGTGCCCGTGGGTCATGACGTGGGACGACCACGAGGTCGAGAACGACTACGCCGACGACATCGACGAGAACGGCAGCCCGCCGGCGGACTTCCTCGAGCGCCGCGCCAGGGCGTACCAGGCGTTCTACGAGCACACCCCCATCCGCGTCGCCCCACCCGAGGGACCGGACCTCGCCATCTACCGCTCCATCGACTGGGGCGCGCTGGCCAGCTTCGCGGTGCTCGACACCCGTCAGTACCGCAGCGACCACGTGTGCGCGGCGGAGGGCCTCGGCGGCACCGTCGGCCCACCGTGCGACGCGATGGACGACCCGGCCCACGTGTTCCTGGGGCGCGAGCAGGAGGAGTGGCTCGGCGGCGTGCTGCGCGACGCAGACGCGACCTGGCACGTGCTCGCCAACCAGACGGTGTTCACGCCGCTGCCGTTCGCGACGCTGCGCAACCTCGATCAGTGGGATGGCTACCCGAAGGACCGCCAGCGCCTCCTCGACCTGCTCGTCGCAGAGGAGATCTCGAACCCGGTGGTCATCACCGGCGACATCCACGCCAGCGGCGTGGGCGACGTGCACGCCAGCCCCGAGGATCCGACCTCCCCCATCGTCGCCACTGAGCTCGTCGGCACGTCGATCTCCTCGGACGCCGGCGGGGAGCTCGAGGCGGTGGTGCCGATCGCCCGAGCGATCCCCTGGGTGCGATACATCGAGACCACGCGCCGTGGCTACGTGCGCTGCGACGTCACCGACGACGAGCTGCGTGCCACCTTCCGCTACGTGGTGGATGCGTTCGACGCCGGAAGCGACGTGGAGGACGGCCCGACGTGGGTCATCACCGCCGGCACGCCCGGCGCGCGCGAGGCCTGAGGCCCCGGGCGACGATCGATCGGGTGCTGGTGTGGACGTCGCTGCACTGATCGCTGCGTCGGCAGCGAACCAGATCGCCTGGCAGGAGGCGTCGCTGCGCCACCTCGGCCGACCCGTCGTCGACGACGGCATCGTGTGGACCTGCCCCCACGAGCAGCCCGACATCTGGCACACCGCCATCGTGCGCACCACCGACAACGCGTCCGCGGTCTCGTCGCTGCTCGACCACGCCGCACGCAGCACGTACGTGTCGGTGTGCGACACCTGGCGGGCGCTGGCGCTCGAGCCGCTCGGCCTCGTGGCGCGGGCGATCGGCCACTGGTACCACCGACCGATCGCAGCATGGTCCCGCCCAGAGGTGCCAGCGGGCATCGCCATCGAGGCGGTGCGCGACGCGGAGCGACTCGCGCAGCTCGAGCGCGCCACCTGCATCGCGTTCGACGCTCCGATCGTCCCCGACGCCGGCTCCATCCACCCGCCCGGCCTGCTGGAGGACCGCGACGCGGTGCTGCTCGTGGCCACCGACGGCGACGTGGTGGTGGGCACGGCGCTCGGCCACGTCGCAGCCGGGGTGCTCGGCATCTACGGCGTGGGCACCGTGCCGAGCCACCGCCGGCTCGGGATCGCAGCCGCGCTCACCGCCGGGGTCGGCGCAGCTCGCCCCGAGCTCGACGCGGTCCTCCAGCCAAGCCCGGCAGCGGCGACGGTGTACCGCCGGCTCGGATTCGAGCGCGTCGGCTCGTTCACGCACTGGCAACGCCCCCGCTGACCCCCAACCCCACCTCCCCGTTCTGTGCATGGTGGCGTCCAGTAGTCGGAAGCCACCATGCACAGAACGGGGAGGTGGGCGGTCGATCAGTCGAGCTCGGTGCGGGTGTACTCGACCACGGCGCGGATCTCCGCTGTCGACAGGCTGCCGCGGAACGCCGGCATGTCGGCACCGCCGAAGGTGACCCACTCGATCTGATCCTCGATGTCAGCGAAGCGCTCCACCGCTGCGCCTCCAGCGAGATGTGGCCCGGTCCCCCCTTCGCCCTGGGCCCCGTGGCACGTCGCACACGCAGCGGCGAACACCGCCGCGCCGTCGACGTCCTCCTCCGGGGGCAGCGGACCGAGCACCTCGGCGACCCCGGCTCGGGTGAGGGCGACCGCCGCGGTCAGCGACGCGCGATCCAGACGACCCTCGAAGCGCGGCATGCCGCCGTCGCCGCCGGCGAGGACGTAGTCGACCTGCGCGTCGAGCGTCGGGAACCGAGCGACGAGCGCATCGGCGTCGAGCGCAGTTCCGAACCGCTCGACGCCCTCGCCGCGATCGCCGTGGCACTCGGCGCACGCCCGCTCGTAGACCTCGATCGCCACGAGCTCTCGATCGAGCTCCTCGTCGACGCGCCCGTCGCCGCGGTGCATCCCCGGTCCCTGGTGCATCGGCCGGTGCCCGGTGCCGTCGCCGATGAGCAGCGCGGCACCCACCGCCGCTCCGAGCAGCGCTGCGAGGGCGACGGCGGCGATGGCTGGTCGCGACCTCAGATGCCCGCCGGCCAGTCGGGCTCGGGGCCGAGCATGTTGTCGATCTCGCTCTCGGGGACCCCCTGGCTCTTGAGGTGCTCGCGGTTCTGCTCGCGGGCGCTCCTCATGGCCTTCATCTCGTCGACGGTCAGCGAGTCCCAGTTCTTCGGCTGCGCCGCGGTGTTCTCGTAGAACTCCTCGGCAGCAGCGCGCAGGTTCTCCATGTCGGACATGTGCGCTCCTGGTGCGATCACGCCGCGCGCCACGCGGCGACCTGCACCGATCGTACCCGGGCCGGACCGCCGGCGACGGCACGTCGCGGCGACGCCACGCTCAGTGCTGCGCCCGCCAGCGCCGGTTCTGCACGATGCGCAGCGCGGTGTAGCCGCACACGAAGCCGTAGCCGAGCGCCATGCGCCAGAAGATCTGGTCGCCCGGGTCCTCCAGGTAGCGCGCCAGGCCCCGGCCGATGGCTGCTGCCAGCGGCACCATCAGCACCGTCTGGCGGACGCGGTCGTAGGCGAGGCGGCCTCGCAGCTCTTGGAGCAGCTCGATGGCCGCGGGTGCGGGCAGCATGGCGAGCATGAGCGCGTCGAGCTCTTCAGGCCACAGCCCGACGGTGAGCGACAGCACCAGCGCGACGATCGACATCGGCCACAGCCACACGCACCGACGGCAGATGTGGCGCCCGCCGACCACGATGCAGCGCTCCTCCTCGCCCCGGCGGTGGTGCGAGAGCCAGAGGGGATCGATGAACGCGACGTCGTCGAGGTTGCCATCGCTGTGGGGGCTGTCGTCGATGTCGTCGGTCACGGCGCCGGCCAGGCCTCCGGCGTCGCCCACCAGGCGAGCGCGCGCTGCAGCACCGAGACCAGCGCCTGGCGGCTGACCGGCGCCGTGGGGCGGAACGTGCCGTCGATGTACCCCGACGCGTAGCCACGACCGACAAGCCAGCTGATCTCGGCGAGGAACGGATGGGTCGGCGGCACGTCGCTGAAGCCGGGGTCGCCACCTGGTGGCGGCAGCGGGACGCCGGCGGGGTCGATGAGCGCACCGGCCATGCGCTCGAGCAGCGCGGCCATGGCTTGGCGGCTGACCGGCGCGGTGGGTCGGAACGTCCCGTCCGCGTACCCGTTGACGTACCCCTCCTGCGCCATCCACACGATCGCATCGCGGAACGGGTGCGACGGCCCGACGTCGGGGAAGCTGGGCGACGCCGCAGCGGGATCCGGGCTGCCCGCAGCGCGCCACAGCAGCGCGGCCATCGCCTGGCGGCTGACGGGCGCGGCGGGCTTGAAGCTGCCATCCGCGTAGCCGCCCGCCAGCGCGCCGCCCGACGCCCACTCGATGGCACCGGAGAACTTGTGGCCCGCAGGCACGTCACCGAACGTGTGCGGATCGCGGTCGCCGTCGAGGTCGAGGGTGTCGAACGCACCGTCGAGGTCGCTGTCGGCGTCGTCGCCGTCGGCGGGCCCCGCGCGCACCTCGAGGCGCACCGGACGACTGGTGCGCGCGGTGCTGTCGGTGACGGTGAGCTCCACGATGAACACGCCGGCGCGGTCCGCCCGCAGCACCGGGCGGTCGGGGTCGCTCGCGTCCAGGTCCCAGTCGCTGCCGGGAGGCGCGGCCACCAGGTCCCACGTCGCGGTGAGCTGCTCCTGCGGGTCGTCGGGGTCGCAGCCGGGCCCGAGCGGCAGGCCGGCGGGGGTGCCGAGCACGACCTCGGCGCCGACCGCGACGCGGCGCGTGGGGCCGGCGTCCGCGCTGGGCCTGCCACCGCTGGCATCCGCGTGCAGCGTGGCGACGCCGTCGCGACCGAAGCGCACGACCGGCACGACGCCACTCGCATCGAGGCCACACGCGCCATCCACGCTCGCCGGGGTGAAGGGCAGGCCGCCGACCTCGACCGCACGGGCGGGGAAGCCACCGGCGGTGCCGGTGAGCGGGTCCACGACGATCTCGGCGGTCGTGGCGTCGACGAGGTGCCAGCCCAGGTCCGCGGGCACCGGCGAGCTCAGCAGCTCCTCGCCGTCGAGCTCGATCGACAGCACGTCCTCGGCCCACAGCGTCTGCAAGGTGCCGGCCTGGTCGGCCACGGCGACGAACAGCGGCTGATCGCCCGCACGCCGGCGCACCTCGAGCGTTCGCCCCCCGACGTCTGCTTGGTGGGTCAGGATCTCGTGGGGCAGGTGTTCGACGCTCTTGACGCCCTGCCATCCGATCACCTGCAGATCGCCGGCCTCGTCGATGACGCGGCTGCCCGCTCCGTACCAATCGGGCACGCCGCTGGACTCCAGGACCGGCGCGAGACCGGTGGTCGGGCTCGGGTACAGGATGGACAGCGACTCCGGATGGGCGGAGGTCGCCCGCTTCCGCTGTGCGACGTGCGAGCCGAGCTGCTTTCCGGGCAGTTCGTGGCGGCCCTCGACGATGCTCGTGGCGTCCCAGCTCGTCATCCCCTGGCCGATCGTGAGGCGCACGCCGCCCCGCTCCCACGTGCCACCCCGAGGGTCGGGCACGAAGACGCCGCCAGCGGCGGTGACGCTCTGCGCGTCCAGCGCGCCGGCACCCGACGGCGGGCGCTGCTCGTCGCTGAGCGCCGGCACCGCCGGATCGGTGCCGCTGGTGCCGCCGGCGTTGCCGTGCCAGACCCAGGTGATCGGGCGCTGGGTCGGCGAGTCGATGTCGTCGACCACCACCGCGAACCGGTCCTGGATCGTGAGCACCCGACGGCGCACGGTGGCGCCCGCGCCCGTGCCGTAGCGGCTGATGACGGTGACGCCGTCGACGAACGACGTGTCGAGCGCCTCGCCGAGCTGCGCGTCGCCATCGACCGGCGACGGCGCGCCGGGCGTGGTGAAGAACGGGTGCACCGACGCCGGCGCCCACAGCGGGCGGGTCGACTCGGTCAGCGGGTCCATCGGCGACTCGTCGCGCACCGTGGCGCCGGGCGGGTCCACCAGGATCATCGAGTGGTCGCTGGGCTTGTTGACCATCGACTGCAACGACCACGGGTAGTTGATGTAGCCGCCGTCGAGCAGCAGCTGCTCGCCACCCCACCACATCGTCAGCGCACCGGGATCCGCGTGGTCGTGCGGCGCGCCCCACACCTGGCCGGTGCCCTCGCGCGTCCGACCGAACTCGCGCGCCGCGCCGTGCTCGCCGGCCACGGTCACCAGCAGGTCGTCGGTCCCCCACCCGCTGCGCAGCAGCGCCGAGCCACCGGCCAGGTAGAAAGCGGTGGGCGACCCGTCCGGCGGCGCGGCGGCGATCGTGTCGTCGAACAGCACGAGCTCGTCCACGCGCTTGTCGAGCGAGCCGCCGTCGCCGGCGCTGAACGTGCTCAGCCACCCCCACGCCAGGTGCTCGGCATCGGGCACGTCGGCCGGGAACACGCCGAGGTGCGGGCGCTCGCCCACGTTGCTGTCGTCGATGCTCGTGAGCGTGCCGTCGGGCAGCGTGTGATCGAGCGCCCAGCGCGCCATGCGGGTCCACGCCGGGTGCGCCCACAGGTCGGGCACCACCACGCCATCCAGCGTCGTCCACGGCGCCGGGTGCAGCTCGTGCCAGGCGTGCAGGAACGGCACCAGGTTGTAGCCCGAGTAGCGGAGGTAGTGCGCCCCCTCGCCGTAGGCGCCGTCGCCCGGGCCGTAGGTGAAGCGCAGCACCTCGTCGGTGACGTCCAGGCCGCGGTCCAGCCAGCGACGCGGATCAGTCGTCGGGTCGCCCGGGGTCATGGGCCGCTCG
Source organism: Acidimicrobiales bacterium (assembly GCA_038206295.1). GTDB lineage: Bacteria > Actinomycetota > Acidimicrobiia > Acidimicrobiales > JBBRAZ01 > JBBRAZ01. The sequence continues at coordinate 26,446 of JBBRAZ010000022.1, read as the reverse complement.
GCGAGCACGATGGCGGTGACGCCCAGGCTGGCCGCGCCCTTCGAGCCGTGGTTGTTGACCAGGAACAGGCCGGCGATGGTCTGCGTGTAGTCGCGGTAGTAGTCGGTGGCGAGGGTGGCGAGGTCGTCCTCGATCTGCTGCGCCTCGCCGGGCTCGAACGGGTAGCCGGAGCCGGCGAGCAGGTCGTAGGCCACTGCGAGGGCGAGCAGCTCGTGGCTGGTGGCGATGTCGCGGTCGGGGTCCGTTCCGATGCGGCTCTGCAGGCAGCCGGCGCCGAGCCACGCCGCGGCGGCGTCGCCGTAGGCCAGGCGCTCGACCGGCGTCGGGGTCACGAGGGCGCCGGCCACCACGTGGCGGTCGAGCCGGTACACCAGCGCTGCGGCCCGCGCCGCGTTGGCCTTGTCGCGCTCGCGCCCCTCGTTGACGCCCTGCACGCAGTCGTCGCGCTGCGCCGGGTCGGCGGCGGGCGCCGAGGTGATCGTGGTCTGGATGCCCTCGAGCAGCGAGCGGTACGGCTCGCGGTCCAGGCGATCGCGCACCGTCAGAAGCTCATCGGAGCGCAGCGTGATGCGCGGCCGGGTCAGGTCGACGCCCTCGAGCCCAGCCATGACGTGGCCGCCACCCGCAGCGACGGCCGGCGCGGGAGACGGTGCCGGATCGGCCGCCTCGGCGCCGCCTGGAACGAGGAGGCAGACCATGGCGGCGACCACGGCGACGGCACATCGAACGTGCCACCTTCCCCTGCTCGAGCCCTTCGCCATTCCGCGATCCTCGCGCACCCCGCGCTCCCCGACCTTGCGAGGGTTGTCCGTCCCTGGCGAGGACAACCCTCGCAAGTTCGGGGGAGGTGACCGCTGCGGGTGGTGCCGTAGGCTCGGCCGGTGACCGAGACGGCGCGTGAAGACGCGGGCGAGGCTGCAGGCGTGGCGGCCGGCATCCCCGCAGCGACCGTGATCCTCCTGCGCGACGCCGCCGCCGGGCCTGAGGTGCTGCTCATCCGCCGCAACCGCGACCTGGCGTTCGCCGGCGGCCACTGGGTCTTCCCCGGCGGCCGCGTGGACGAGGCCGATCGAGCCACCGACGAGCTGGGCTCGGCGCGGGCGGCCGCGGTGCGCGAGACCGGTGAGGAGGTCGGCCTGCACCTCCACACCGATGCGCTCGTGCCGTTCTCGCACTGGACCCCGCCGCCGGTCAGCCCGAAGCGGTTCCTCACCTGGTTCTTCGTCGCCGAGGCGCCCGCAGGCACCGTCGTGATCGACGACGGCGAGATCCACGACCACCGGTGGGTCCCCACGTGCGAGGCGCTGGCGCTGCACCACGCGACGGACTTCCCGCTGTCGCCGCCGACGTGGATCTCGCTGCACCGCATCGCCGACGCCCGATCGGTCGCCGCGGTGCTCGAGGCATCTGCAGCCGCTGCCGCCGCGGGAGCGATGCCGAGGTACGCGACGCGGATCGTCGATGGCGGCGACGGCACGCTGCTCGCGCTCTACGACGGCGACGTCGCCTACGACGACCCGGGCGACCCGCACTGCCGGGGTCCCCGCCACCGCCTGGTGATGTGCGACCCCCCGTGGCGATACGAGGTGCGGCGCTAGCGTGCCGGCCGTGCCGACCCCCGCCGAGCGCGCGCCGCACGACCGCGCTGGCAGCGTGCTGCGCGACCAGGTCCGTCGACTCCTGCTCGTCGGCCACCACCGCTCGCTGCGCGGCGCGGATGCCCTCGACCGGAGCGGCGCTCGACCCGGTGCGCTCGCGCACCTGTGGGCGGTGCTGAAGCTCGCGCTCACCGCCGTGCTCGGCCCCGTCGGCGGCCCGATCCTCTTCGCCGTCGCGGCGCGCAACACGGCGCGCACCGACGATGCCATCGCCGCGTACCCCGCACTGCTCGACGACGTGCTCGCCGGCCGTCCCGCACCGACGCTGGCGGGCCGCGTCGAGCGCGCCGATGCCGGCTCCCGCTGGGTGATCACCTCGGACCTGCACCGCGGCCCCGACAGCACCATGGACCTGCCGACGCAGCAGCACACCGCCGGCCTGTACGCCGCCATGCTCGACGTCTACGCGGACGACGGCTTCGGGCTCGTCGAGGCTGGCGACGTCGAGGACTTCTGGCTCGTCGGCGGCTCGGCGTACGGCGTGGCCTACGACCTGTGGCGGATGGTGACGGGCGCGCTGGCCGCCGTCGTCGGTCGCGCACCCCTCGATGCCGTCTACCGCACCCACCTGCGCCGCATCGTCGCCCAGCACGAGCCGATCTACGACCGGATCCAGGAGCGGTTCCACGCCGCGGGTCGGTACCGCCGCCTCGCCGGCAACCACGACGACGTCTACAACCACCCAGCACCTGTCGAGGCCCTCGCGGCGATCTTCCCCGGGCTCACCGTGGCGGACTTCCTCGTCCTCGATGGCCCCGAGGGCCCCGTCGGCATCGTCACCCACGGCCACCACACCGACTCGTGGAACGGGCCGTGGAGCGATGGGCTGGGCAAGCTCTCCACCTCGCTGGCGTCGATGCTCTACGACCTGCCGCTGCTCACGCTGCGCCCCGGCATCGCCACGCCAGAGCAGACCGACGCCGTCGTCGGCGGGCGGTGGAACGACCGGCTGATGGCGATCAACGCCACCTTCGGCGCCAACGCCGCGCTGTACTCCGTGGACGAGGAGCGGCTGCACGATGCCTGCCGCGCCGGCTTCGGTACCGACGACGACGGCCAGGCTCGCGGCCCGATCCTGGTGCTCGGCCACACGCACGCCCCCCTCGTCGACCCGCGCACGGTGGACGGCGCAGCGACGTGGCGGCGCTACTGGAACACCGGCAGCGGCGTCTTCCACCAGCTGGTGACCGCCGTCGAGTGGGACGGGACGCTGGACCCGATGAACCCGCGGGTGACGCTGGTGGCGTGGCGCTGGCGCCCCGAGCGCCCCGACGAGCTGCAGCGCCTCGAGCTGGAGCGCACGCCCGACGGCGACACGCTGCGCGTGCGCGAGGCGGTGACGGCGTGACGCTGCCCGACGCGGTCCTCTTCGACATGGACGGCACGCTGGTGGACCGAGAGTCGATGATGGCTCGGGCGCTCGGCCGCGCGCTCGCCTCCGGCGGCCTCCCCCTGAGCGAGGCCGAGGTGATGCGCCTCGGTCTGGGTCGGTCGTGGATCGACGTGCACGCCGACCTGGAGGTCCACGAGCGGCTCGGGTGGGACGTGCGAGAGATGGTCGAGCGAGCTGGGCAGGCGGCGTCCGACGCCGGCGAGCAGGCGCCGGTGCTGCGCGGGGCGGTCGAGCTGGTGCACGCGCTGGCTGAGGCCGACGTGCCCGTAGCGGTGGTGTCGGGATCGCTGCGCCACGAGGTGCTCGAGACCGTCGGCTCGCTCGGCATCGACCACCTGCTGGTGCTGGCGCACGGCGCCGAGGACTACCCCCGTGGCAAGCCCGACCCGTCGGGCTACGCGGGCGCAGCCGCCGCCATCGGCGCCGCCCCGGCGCGCACGGTGGTGGTCGAGGACTCGATGGTCGGCGTCGCGTCGGGCCTCGCCGCAGGCATGTGCGTGGTGGGCACCACCGACGCCAACAAGCCCGTGGGGCACCCCGGCCACCAGGACCTGCGCGACGCGCACCTCGTGGTCGAGCACCTCGGCCAGCTCACGCTCGACGCGCTGCGAGCGCTGGTGGCCGAAGCCCGTTGAGCGCATGGGAACGCGCTACGCCCCCATGAAGAAGTCGTGGGGGTTGACCCACTCCTGGAAGCCGCGCCCGCCGACGAGCCCCAGGACGTAGCGGTCGTCGAGCTGCTGCGGCGAGGCGTCCGGCGTCGTCAGATCGAGGCGCCACAATCCGGACTCGACCGCCTTGCCGGTGCCGAGGTAGCCATCCGCTGACGCGTACACCACCGCTGATCCATCCGGGGCGAGGTCCAGGATCCACAGCAGCGGGGCGCTGACGAGCTCCTGCAGCTCGCCCCCTCGACTCGCTACGAGGCTGAGGTCGCGCTCGTCACCCGACCCTGGTCCGCTGGCGACGCTCTGGACACCGACCACCAGCTCGCCGTCGTCACTGACGACGACCCCGTGCTGCGTCACCATCCCGGTCGCCACGAGGCGCAGGTCGCCGGCCGCCGACAAGCCGTAGAGGCCGCCAGAGCCGGTTGCGACGGGATCGGCCGCGATCAACCACAAGTCGTCGGTGCCCGGTCGACGGCCGACATCGGTCACGATGCCACCGTGCGGCAGCACCGCCACCTCGCGCAGCGGTCCGCTCGCGCCATCCGCGCGCAGGACGTGGAGCTTGCCGTCGGTCTCGCTCTGCTGGAACACGACGAGGTTGTCCTCGGGGCGGCCACTCATCGCCCAGGACGCACTCGCCCGCTCGAGGAGCACCTCCTCAGGTCCGCCGTCCACGGGGATGCGGACCATGCGGACGAAGCCGCCACCGGGGTGGGTCGTGGTGACGAGCAGGGCGCTCCCCGTCGGCTCGAACACCACCGTGCTGAGCGACCAGAACGGTGGCGGGTCGAGCACCATCCGGCGGCCGTCCCGCGTGACAAGGTCGAGCAACTGGTGCCCATCGTCGTGACGCACTCGGAGAGCGATCGATCCCGAACTGGGATGGACGTCCGCGATGCTCTGCAACGCGGACGGGTCATCGGGCACGGAGCGCTCGCCGGTCTCCAGGTCGACCAGCTCCCCTCGGGCCTCGCCCTCGCTCCAGCGGCCGGCGACGCGCCTCGGGTCGCCGTGCGGGCACTCGATCGGCTCGGCCCGCGCTGGCTGCGCAGTCAGGGACACCTGCACGCACGTCGAGGCCTCCACGTCACCGTGGGAGATCTCGAGGACGAGCGGATCGCTGAGCTCGGCCGGGCCGATGACAGAGCTCCCCTCGTTCCACGGGAGGTCGTCCTCCACCGAGATCGGGTGGGCAGAGGTGCCCACACCGAGGTCGACCCCGACGCTGTCCGGATCGCTCATCGGCACGAGCGCCAGGTCCAGCTGCTGCTCGCCGTCGGAGATCGGCTCGATCGGCCGCCCGACGATGAGCAGCTGGCCGCTCAGATCGGGACCGGGCGCCGCTGTCGTCGTGGGCGGAGCCGCACCGTCGTCGCTGCAGGCCGACATGAGCACCCCGAGCACCACCAGCACGGCGATCGACGGAACCAGGTGACCACGACGGCGCCGCCGCACTCCCCTGCCCCAACCGTCGTGTCGCACGGATCAACCCTACGACTGCGGCGCCGCCGGCTGCGGGCGCGTGGACCTTCCGCGCTCGTTGGTAGCGTCGCTTCGTGCCCGACGTCGATCCACGCGCTGCGCTCCCCGACGCGCTGCGCGGGATCGAGGCGCTGCGCCTCACCAGCTGCGACCTCGACGACGCCACCTGGACGGTGCGCCTCGGGTACGCGCTCGACGATGCCGTCGCCTTCACCGAGACCATCGAGCTGCCGGCGCCGGCGGATCCCTCCGCTGTCGACCATGCCGCGCTCGACGGCGTGCTGCGGCTGCTGCACCTCGCGGCGGGCACCAGCTACTTCAAGGCCGCCGCTCCCCCGGTGGTGCGCGTCGAGACGGGCCCGCTCACCGGCTGGGAGCGCGCGGTCGCCGAGCACTGCTACGACCAGGGCATGCGCGAGTTCGCGCACCGCGCCGGGCTCGGGGTGCCCGTCGCAGTCGCGATCGACGCCCCCGACGGCGCCACGCCAGCGCTGCCCGCCGACCGGGCGCCGGCGCGGTCGCTGATCCCCGTGGGCGGTGGCAAGGACTCGGCGCTGTGCACCTCGATCCTGAGCGAGGCCGACCTGTTCGCGGTGAACGCACCCGGCGCCTCCCAGCGCGTCGCCGATGCGGCTGGCCGACCGCTGCTCGCCGCGCGGCGCACCATCGACCCGACGCTGCGCACGCTCAACGACCAGGGCGCGCTGAACGGCCACGTGCCGGTCACCGCCATCACATCGGCCATCTCGCTCGCGGTGGCGGTGCTGCACGGCTACGGCGATGTCGTCATGGGCATCGAGCGCTCGGCGTCGGAGCCGACCCGCGTCGAGGACGGCGTGCCCATCAACCACCAGCACGCCAAGTCGTGGTCGTTCGAGCAGGTGCTCGGTGACGCCGCCGCGGTCGCCACCGGAGGCGCGGTGCGGTGGTTCTCGCTGCTGCGGCCGTTCAGCGAGCTGGCCATCGCCCGGGCGCTGGTGAGCGACGCAGCGCAGATGGGCGCGTTCCTGTCGTGCAACCGAGCGTTCACGCTGTGGCGCGAGACCGAGCAGTCGCGCACCCAGACCTGGTGCCTCGAGTGCCCCAAGTGCCTGTTCACGTTCCTGTGCTTCGCCCCGTTCCTGTCGGTGGCCGACGCGACGGCGACCTTCGGCGGGAACCCGCTCGCGGACCCGGCGCGCACCGATGAGGTCGCCGCGCTGTGGAGCCGCGACGGCAAGCCGTTCGAGTGCGTGGGCGAGGTGCTGGAGTCCGCGGTCGCGCTCGCCACCATCGCGGAGCGCTCGGACTGGGCTGCACTTCCCGTCGTTGCCGCCACCGCGTCGGAGGCGACCGCACTGGTCGCCGCGAACGATGCGTCGATGGCCGAGCTGCTCACACCGGCCGGGCCAGACCGCATCCCCGGCACCTACCGGGCGCGCACCTTCGCCCGCCTCGCGCCGGAGCCCTCGTGACGCTCGATGAGCTGACCGGACGCCACGTGGTGGTGCTCGGCCTCGGCATCGACACCCTCGCCGCCCTCGACGCGGTGCACGGCGCCGGCCCGGCATCGCTGGTCGCCGCGGTCGACGAGCCAGCCGCGGTGAGCGACGACGTCCGCCACCGCCTCGCCACGCTCGAGGTGACGCTCGTCGACACCGATGCGCTGCCCGAGGGCACCGAGGTGGTCGTCCGGTCGCCCGGCTACCCGCGCTACCGACCGTCGCTGCTGGCGGCGGAAGCAGCCGGGGCGCGGGTCACCACGCCGATGGACCTCTGGCTCGGCGCGTACGGCGACGGCTGCACCGTCGTCGCGGTCACCGGGACCAAGGGCAAGAGCTCGACCACCACCGCCATCGGCGACCTGGTGCGCGCCGCGGGTGTCGATGCCGTCGTCGCCGGCAACATCGGCGTGCCGGTCTGGTCGCTCGTGCCTCGCCCCGGAGCGATCGTCGTGCTCGAGGTGTCGAGCTACCAGGCCGTCGACATCAGCCATCCCCCCGATGTGGGGATCCTGACCTGCCTGAGCGCAGATCACCTCTCGTGGCACGGCGGCCAGGAGCGCTACGCCCGCGACAAGCTCTCCCTGTTCGGCGCTCCCGGCGACGTCGCCACGCTGCTAGTTCCCGCCCACGAGCTCGGCGCAGTGGCCGCCACCGACCACCTCGGACCGGTGGTGCTCGATGTGCGAGGCCCTCGCTTCGCTTCCGTGCGCGACGCGGCTGCGGGCGCGTCGTTCACCGGGCCGACCGTGGCCAACCTGGCTCTGGCCGTCGCCGCGGCGGAGGCAGCACTCGGCCGAGCGCTCCCCGACGACCTCGTCATCGCGGTGATCTCGACGCTGCGGCCGCTGCGCTCGCGCCACGAGACGGTGGCGGTCGTCGGCGACGTGCGGTTCGTCGACGATGCGCTCGCGTCGAACCCGACTGCGGCGGCGGCCGCGCTCGACGGCCACGACGAGGGGCCGGTGGCGATGATCGTCGGCGGCGACGACCGCGAGGTGCCGATCGACCCGCTGCTGGCTGCAGCCGCAGCGCGCCGCGCACCCCTGGTGCTGATCACGCTGCCCGACACCGGCGCCACCATCGCAGCCGCGGTGGCAGCCGCTGCGACGCGGTGCGCCACCACGGTGCTCGACGCCATCGACATCGACGATGCCGTGCGCCAGGCGGTCGCGCACCTCCCCGATGGCGGCACGGTCCTGTTCGCCCCCTCGGCTCCCACGCCCCCGCGCTTCGGCACGTGGGAGGACCGCTCGACGGCCTTCCGCGCCGCCATCGCCACCCTGCCCACCTGACCTGCGCCAACCCCTCGCGAACCGGCGGGGTCTGGGCCCGCGACTTGGGTCGAAACCCCGCCGGTACGCGATGCGTGGGCGGTGCGTCGGGTCAGGGCTTGGTGCGCATCGAGACGGGGCGGCTGACCTCAGCGAAGAAGTCGTTCCCCTTGTCGTCCACGACGATGAACGCGGGGAAGTCCTCGACCTCGATCTTCCAGACGGCTTCCATGCCCAGCTCGGGGTACTCGAGCACCTCGACGTGGCGGATGCAGTCCTGCGCCAGGCGCGCCGCGGGTCCGCCGACCGAGCCCAGGTAGAACCCGCCGTGCGCCTTGCACGCGTCGGTCACCTGCTGGCTGCGGTTGCCCTTGGCAAGCATCACCATCGAGCCGCCGGCAGCCTGGAACTGCGCCACGTAGCTGTCCATGCGCCCAGCGGTGGTCGGCCCGAAGCTGCCAGACGCCATCCCGTCGGGCGTCTTGGCCGGCCCGGCGTAGTACACGGGGTGGTCGCGCAGGTACTGCGGCATGGCCTCGCCGGCATCGAGGCGCTCCTTGATCTTGGCGTGCGCGATGTCGCGGGCCACGACGACGGTGCCCGTCAGGCTGAGGCGGGTCTTGACCGGGTAGCGCGAGAGCTCGGCGCGCACCTCGTCCATCGGGCGATCCAGGTCGATCTGCACGACGTCGCCGCCGAGGTGGTCGTCGGTGACCGTCGGGAGGTGCCGCGCCGGGTCGGTCTCGAGCTGCTCGAGGAACACCCCTTCGGCGGTGATCTTCCCCAGCGCCTGGCGATCCGCCGAGCACGACACCGCGATGCCGACCGGCAGCGAGGCGCCGTGGCGCGGCAGGCGGATGACGCGCACGTCGTGGCAGAAGTACTTGCCACCGAACTGCGCGCCGATGCCGAAGCGCTGCGTGAGGGCCAGCACCTCGGCCTCCAGCTCCACGTCGCGGAAGCCGTGACCGAGCGCCGAGCCGCTGGTGGGCAGCGAGTCGAGGAAGCGCGCCGAGGCGAGCTTGGCGGTCTCCAGCGCCACCTCCGCCGAGGTGCCGCCGACCACGATGGCGAGGTGGTACGGCGGGCACGCCGAGGTGCCCAGCAGCCGCAGCTTCTCGTCGAGGAAGGTCATGAAGCTGCTCGGGTTGAGCAGCGCCTTGGTCTCCTGGAACAGGTAGCTCTTGTTGGCCGAGCCGCCGCCCTTGGCCATGAACAGGAACTTGTAGGCGGCACCGTCGACCGCCGCGATCTTGATCTCCGCCGGCAGGTTCGTGCCCGTGTTCACCTCGTCCCACATCGACGTCGGCGCCATCTGCGAGTACCGCAGGTTGTCGTGGGCGTAGGTCTCGTAGATGCCGCGGGCGATGGCGGCCTCGTCGCCGCCGCCGGTGACCACCAGCTCGCCGCGTTTGGCCTTCACGATGGCGGTGCCGGTGTCCTGGCACATCGGCAGCACCCCGCCGGCGGCCACGTTGGCGTTCTGGAGGAGGTCCATCGCCACGAACCGGTCGTTGCCCGAGGCCTCGGGGTCCTGGAGGATGCGCGCCAGCTGATCGAGGTGGCCTGGACGCAGGAAGTGGGCGATGTCGTGCATGGCCACGCGGGTCAGCTCGGTGATCGCCGCGTGATCGACCCGCACGCCCTGCCGGCCGTCGATCTCGATCGGGGTGATGCCGTCGGTGGTGAGGAGCCGGTAGGGCGTCTCGTCGGGACCCAGCGGCAGCATCTCGACGTGCTCGAAGTCGGTCATGGCCCCGAGCGTTGACCGCGGCGCAGCGTGACGCAAGTCCCGGGCCGACGGTGGCACGATGGCGTGATGCACCGTGCGACACGCTCGCCCTCACGCTCGATGCCTCTGGTGGTCCTGGCCGCCGCGGTGCTGCTTGTGGCCGCAGGGGGCTCGGCGGTCGTCGCGCCCACCGCGTCGGCCCAGGTCCCCGACGGCATCGAGCAGCTGGAGGCCTTCGACATCGAGGTGGCGCTCGATCGAGCCGGCGCCATGACGGTGACCGAGACGATCACCTACGAGACGGGCTCGGCTCCGCACCACGGGATCCTGCGCAAGCTCATCACCGCGCAGCGCTACGACGAGCGGTACGACCGCGTCTACCCCTTCACGCTGCTGTCGGTGTCGAGCGACACCGCGCCCGACGACGTCGCCATCGAGCACCCCGCCGCCGACCTCTCGGCGCCCGGGGCGTCGTTCGGCGACATCTTCGGCCCCTCGGCTCGCACCGTGCTGCGGATCGGCGACGCGGACGTCGAGATCACCGGCACCCACACCTACGTGGTGCGGTACCGCCTCGAGAACGTCATCAACGACACCGATGCCGGCGAGGAGCTGTACTGGAACATCACCGGCCACGAGTGGGACTTCCCGATCGCGGCGACCACGGTGCGGGTCCACGGTCCCGATGACGTGACCGACGTCCGGTGCTTCGCGGGGTCGCTCCGGGTCGACGACCCGTGCGCCGGAGCCGCGGCGCGCGACGGCGCGGCGGTGTTCTCCCACGGCGCGCTGCAGCCCAACCAGGGCATGACCATCGCCGTCGCGTTCCCCGACGGCACGTTCGACGACGTCGCTCCCATCCTCGATGAGCGATGGACCTTCGGCCGGGCCTTCGCGGTGACCCCGACCACCGTCGGCGGCGCCGCGACCCTGGCGCTCGCGTGCCTGCTCGGACTGGCGACGCTGTGGCGGCGCGTGGCCCGTGATCGACAGGTGGTGGGCACCGCCACCGACGTCGCCTTCGGCGCCGGACCCGACCGCGGCACCGCCGCCGCTGAGGTCCCCGTGGCGTGGGGAGCGGACACCTCGAGCCCCGTCGAGTTCGTGCCGCCCGAGGGGATCCGCCCCGCGCAGCTCGGCATCCTGCTCGACGAGAAGGCCGACGGCATCGACGTCACCGCCACGATCGTGGACCTCGCGGTGCGCGAGCACCTGCGGATCGAGCAGATCGGCGAGGCGAAGCGGAACCCGAAGAAGACCAAGCACCGCCTGGTGCGCCTCCCGAAGGACGATGCCGGTCTGCTCGGCTACGAGCGCACGTTGCTCACGAAGCTGTTCGCCACCGGGCCGAGCGTCGATCTCGACGACCTGCGCAACACGTTCGCCACCAGCCTGCAGGAGGTGCAGCGCGCCGTGGAAGCGGACGCGGTCGGCCGCGGGTGGTTCCCGAAGTCGCCGAGCAAGGTCCGCCAGCGGTGGACGTTGGCGGGCACCGCTGCGCTGGTCCTCGCCATCGGGCTGCTCGTGGGCCTCGCGATCTTCACCCACCTCGCGCTGCTCGGCGTGCCGCTGGTGGTCGCCGCGCTCGCGCTGCTCGTCTCCGCGCGACGCATGCCGCGCCGCACGCCGGCGGGCACCGGCCTCGCTCGGCGTGTCGGCGGGTTCCGCGAGCTCATCGTGGAGTCCGAGGCGCACCGCGCGGTATGGGCCGAGGACAAGGGCCTGTTCACCCAGTACCTCCCCTACGCCATCGTGTTCGGCTGCACCGAGCGCTGGGCGAAGACGTTCGAGTCCCTCGGTGGCGCGCTGCCCGACACGTCCTTCTACGTCGGCACGCAGCCACTCGTGTACCACGAGCTCACCCGGTCGCTCGACGGGTTCTCGACCAGCGCATCCGCCACGCTGAGCTCGACGCCCGGCGGTTCCGGTGGCTCCGGGTTCAGCGGCGGCTCATCTGGCGGCGGCGGTGGCGGGGGCGGCGGCGGCTCCTGGTGAGCCGGGACCTTGACGAACCCGGCCGCGTCCGTGCGACGATGGAGGCGATGAGCACGCCGGAAGCACCGCAGATCGGCACCGTCGAGGTGCTCGAGCACCAGACCGTGCCCACCACCGGCGACGGCGACCACGAGCGGTTCAGCCACATCATCAAGAAGGACGACGAGATGAAGGGCTACGTCATGGGCGAGCCCGTCATCGCCCTGTGCGGCAAGAAGTGGGTGCCGACGCGCGACCCGCAGAAGTTCCCGGTGTGCCCCACCTGCATCGAGACCCTCGGGCGGATCCGCGCCGCCGGCAGCAGCTGACCGGCGCTCACCCACCCCACCCACCATCTCGGCGTCCTGCGTGGACTGGGAGTCTCACCACACCGCCGAGAACACCCATGACGCATCTCGGCGCGCTGCGTGGACTGGGAGTCTCACCAGCACGCCGAGATCACGTCGTCAGGTGAGCTGCTGCAGCGCGGTGAGCAGGCCGAGGCCGACGACCACCGCGGCGGTGACGTTCGATGTCCTCCAGCCGACGAGCACCGCCGCTGCCGCAGCGACGAGCCGCCACGACAGCACGTCGAGCTCGCCGCCGTGGCGCAGCACGCCGGGTGCCACCAGCGCGCCGAGTGCGGCCGGCGGGATCATGCGCAGCACGCGTGCGGTAGCCACGCCCGGGTCGCCGAAGCGCTCGGCGCCCAGCAGCAGCACGGCGCGACACGCGAACGTGCCGAGGCCCCCGAGCACGATGACCGCCCAGACCTGCGCGGTGCTCACGTCAGCTCCCCCGGCGACGCGAGGTCGTTCGCCGACGGCCCGGCGGCGTCGGCGATCGTGCCCGCGGCGATGCCGACGAGTGCCCCGAGGAGCAGCGCTGCATCGGGAAGTCCCGCCTCGGCCACCGCGACGGTCGCCGCGCCCCCGACGACCGCGGCGAGCACCGACGGCCGGTCGCGCAGCGCGGGCACCAGCAGCGTGAGGAACACCAGTGGCACGGCGAAGTCGAGGGGCACCTCGTCGGGGATGCCGGCGCCCAGCAGCGCCCCCGCGACGCTCGCCGCCTGCCACGTCGCCCACAAGCCCAGGCCGGCGCCGATGAGGTACGGCACGCGGTCATCATGGACGAGCGGCTCGGCGTCGGTGCACCGCGAGACCGTCACGACGTACGCCTGATCGGTCAGCAGGTAGGCGCCGAGCCAGCGACCGGGGCGCGACGTGCCGGCGAGGTGCGTGCCGAGCGACGCCCCGTACATGAGGTGGCGGAGGTTGATGACCCAGATGGTCGCCGAGGTGACGAGCACCGCCCCGCCGTCGCCCAGGAGCTCGACCGCGGCGAGCTGCGAGGCGCCGGCGAACACGACGATCGAGAAGCCCAGCACCTCCACGATGCCCATGCCGCTGTCGACCGCCGTCGCGCCGAACACGACGCCGAAGGGGATGACGCCGAGGAGCACCGGCGCCACGCCGCGCAGTCCCGCGACGGCTGCGGCCCGCCGTCGGGCGACGTGGCCCGAGGTGCGTTCCGGGGCGGGCTCCCCGGAAGGAAGCGGGGCGGGCTCGGGCACCGCGGCATCGTGCCGCCCCGTCCCATCGGGCGCCAAGCCGGTTGCGCTCAGGTCACCGAGATGCGGGCGACGCCGGCGAAGGACACCGAGTACAGGTCGCGTCCGAAACCTGGAGCGGGGAAGAGCACCGACTGCATCGGCGAGCCGGTGGCGACCCGCCCCAGCTCCTCACCCGATTCGATGGCGAGGACCACCACGTGATCGGTCTGCGCCTCGAGGTCGTGGTCGTGGGTGACGAGCTCGCCGGTGTCGGGGTAGCGGATGCAGTGCGCGGCGTGGTCCTGCTCGCGCTCCCACAGCTCGGTGAGCGCGCCCCCGTCGCCGATGCGCCAGGCCCGCAACACGCCGTTGCCGGAGTCGTACCCCACGGCGATGCGACGCTCGGGGTCGACCACCGGCGGGTTGGCGACGATGCCGCCCGGGTCGGCGCACACCTCGGTGCCCGTGACGGGGTGGTCGCCGTCGAGCCCGACGCGCAGCAGGTGCAGCGGCCCGACGCCGGATCCCTGGCCGCGAAACGTCATGGCGAAGCGCTCGGTGCCCTCACCCTGGTCGAGCAGCCAGGCGGCGCCGTCGTCGAGCACCGCGTCCCAGGCGTAGGTCTGGTCGGCACCGGTGACGTACCGGGGCGCGAACGACTCATCGCGCACCGGGGCGCCGTCGACGCCGATGCGGTAGCGCCACAGGTGCTCGGTGCCCACGACGTAGAGGTCATCGCCCAGCGCCGAGAGCCGAGCGATGGATCGCTCGGGGACGACCTGCTCGACGCCGAGGATCGACAGGTCGTCGGGATCGAGGGCGATCAGCCGGCTGGGATCGTCGCCGTCCTTGGCGAAGTCCTTGGTGACGAGCGCGCCGTCGGGGCGGATGAGGAACGAGTTGTAGGGCCGGGGCTGCGGCAGCTCGACGGAGCGCACGGTGGCGCACGACGGGTCGAGGCGGTGCGCCCAGCGCCCCTGCACGACGTACAGGTCGCCATTGGCGTGCACCGCCATCCCGCCGGGCCAGAAGGGTCCGGCGGGCAGATCCTCGGATCGCTCGAGGGTCTCGAGGGTGATCGGGTCGATCCGTTCGACCCAGGCGACCGTGTCGGTGCCGAGCGTGTGGCCGAGCAGGTAGAGCTCGCCCCGATCGCGGTGCACGACCATGGCGGTGGCGACGTTGACGCGCATCGTGGCCGCGAGCTGCTCGCCCGGCAGCATCCCGAGGCCGACGCCCTGGTGGGGCGCCTGGCGTCGCGCCGGTCCGCCGTCCTCGCCGGGCCACGCGCTCGCCCAGTACCCCGCCGGTCCAGTCGCCACGGCGACACCCTATTGCCGCGCTCGATCGAACTGGTCCGCTGTGGCCAGCGACACGGCGGTCGAGGTGCGAGGCGCTGCTCGGATCGTGCCGCTTCGGCGTCTCCGCTCGACTCCGCCAGCGAGCGGCCCGTCCCGCTTGACCGCCAGCGCGCTCGCAGGTTCACTGACCGCACACCACCGAGGGGGAGACACATGGCTGAGCTGCTGGAGGCGCTGCGAGAGATCGTCGGGGACGCCGACGTGCTGGTGGGCGACGCGATCAGCGAGGACCTCTCGCACGACGAGGCCCTCAACGCGACCTGGCGGACCCCCGATGTCGTCGTGCGCCCGACGAGCGCGCAGGACGTCGCCGCGGTGCTGCTCGCCGCGGGTGAGGCCGGCGTGCCGGTGACGGCGCGGGGCGCGGGCACCGGGCTGTCGGGCGGCTGCATCCCGCGCGAGGGCGGCATCCTGCTCAGCTTCGACCACATGAGCGAGGTGCTCGAGATCGACACCGCCAACCACGTGGCGGTCGTCCAGCCGGGCGTGACCCTCGAGCAGCTCGATGCTGCGCTCGCGCCGCACGGCCTGATCTACCCGGTGTTCCCCGGCGAGTACTCCGCCAGCCTGGGCGGCAACGTCGCCACCAACGCCGGCGGCATGCGAGCGGTGAAGTACGGCGTGACACGCCACCAGGTGCTCGGCCTCGAGGCGGTGCTGGCCACCGGCGAGGTCATCACCACCGGCGGGAAGTTCGTGAAGGCCACGACGGGCTACGACCTCACGCAGCTCATCATCGGCTCGGAGGGCACGCTGGCGGTCGTCACCAAGGCGATCCTCAAGCTGTACCCGCGCCTCGACCACCGCACGACCGTGCTGGCACCGTTCACCACCCTCGAGCACGTGACCGACGCCGTGCCGCGCATCGTCGACAGCGGCGTGGGGCCGATGGTGCTCGAGTACATCGACCTCGTGACGATGGCGGGGCTGACCAGCAACCTCGGCCTCGACCTGGGCGTGCCGCAGGAGATCAAGGATGCGGCGCTCGCCTACCTGGTGGTGGTGCTCGAGGAGCGCACCGAGGCGCGCCTCGACGAGAGCACCGAGGAGCTGGCGCTGCTGCTCGGCGAGCTGGGCGCCATGGACGTGTACGTGCTGCCGCCCAACGCTGGTGCACAGCTGATCGAGGCGCGCGAGAAGGCGTTCTGGGTGGCGAAGTCCGCGGGGGCCAACGACATCATCGACATGGTCGTGCCGCGGGCGCAGATCCCCGAGTACCTGGCGCGCGTCGGCGAGCTGGCGGCCGAGACGGCGTCGTTCGTGGTCGGCTGCGGGCACGTCGGCGACGGCAACGTGCACCTGTCGGTCTTCCAAGGTGATGACGAAGCCCGCTACAAGGTGATCCACGGGATCTTCGAGTACGGCATGAGCCTCGGTGGTGCCATCTCCGGCGAGCACGGTATCGGCACCGAGAAGAAGCGGTACTTCACCGAGCTCGAGGATCCGGCGAAGATCGCGCTGCTGCGGCGCATCAAGGCCGCGTTCGACCCCGCCGGCGTCCTCAACCCGGGCGCCATCTTCGACTGAGCGCGCACCCACCACCACCACACCCCCGTTCTGTGCATGGTGGGTTCCGATAGTCGGAACAGTTCCGATAGTCGGAACTGTGCATGCACAGAACGCGTGCTGGTGCACCGTGGCGGCAGTTCCATCTACCTTGGCGATTGCGGGGACGACCGCGACACCACCTCGAGGGGGCATCCGATGAACGGCGCGCAGTCACTGATCCAGACGCTGGTGAACAGCGGGGTCGACACCTGCTTCATGAACCCGGGCACCTCCGAGATGCACTTCGTCGCCGCCCTCGACGACGTGCCGGAGATGCACTCGGTCCTCGCGCTCTTCGAGGGTGTGGCGACCGGCGCCGCCGATGGCTACGCCCGCATGGCGGACCGCCCCGCCGCCACGCTGCTGCACCTCGGCCCCGGTCTCGGCAACGGCCTCGCCAACCTGCACAACGCCCGCAAGGGCCAGGTGCCGGTGGTCAACATCGTCGGCGACCACGCCACCTACCACAAGCAGTACGACGCGCAGCTCGAGAGCGACATCGAGACCGTCGCTCGCAACGTGTCGTCGTGGATCCGCTGGTCGCAGCGCACCGAGGACGTCGGCCGTGACGCGGCCGAGGCTGTCGCAGCGGCCATGGGCCCCCCGGGGCAGGTCGCCACCCTCATCCTCCCCGCCGACGTCTCGTGGGGCGACGGCGGCCTCCTCGCCTCCCCCGCCGCCCGAACGCCCGGCACCGCTCCCGATGACGCCACCCTGCGCGCTGCGGTCGACGCGCTGCGCTCCGGCGAGCCCTGCGCGCTGCTGCTCGGTGGCAGCGCCGGGCGCGAAGCCACCCTCGTGCTCGCCAGCGCGGTCGCCGGCACGACGGGCGCCAAGGTGCTCTGCGAGACCTTCCCCGCCCGCCTCGAGCGCGGCGCTGGCGTCCCCCCCATCGAGCGCATCGCCTACCTGGCAGAGTTCGCCCAGATGCAGCTCGATGGCCTGCGCCACCTCATCCTCCTCGACGCCAAGGCGCCGGTGTCCTTCTTCGCCTACCCAGGCAAGGCGTCCTACCTCGTCCCCGACGGCTGCACCGTCCACGCCCTCGCCGGGCCCTCAGGTGACGCCCTCGCCGCGCTCGAGGCGCTCGCAGAAGCCGTCGGCGCCGGCACCGACGCCCCCCGCCAGGAGGCGACGCGCCCGGAGCTGCCCACCGGCGCCCTCACCGCTGAGGCGGTCTGCCAGGCGCTGGGTGCGCTGCTGCCCGAGGGAGCGATCGTCAGCGACGAGGGCAACACCTCGGGCCTCTGGGCGCCGGGGTTCACCGCCGGCTCCCCGCGCCACGACTGGCTCTGCCTCACCGGCGGTGCCATCGGCGACGGCCTGCCGGTCGCGCTCGGCGCGGCGACTGCGTGCCCGGATCGCCCCGTGCTCTGCCTCGAGTCCGACGGCTCGGCGATGTACACCATCCAGTCGCTGTGGACGATGGCCCGCGAGGGATCGAACGTCACCACCGTGCTGCTCAACAACTCCTCCTACGCGGTGCTCAACATGGAGCTCAACCGCGTCGGCGCCGAGGCCGCCGGGCCCCGCGCCAAGGAGATGCTCGACCTCCACGGCCCCACCCCGGACTTCGTGTCCATCTCCAACGGCATGGGCGTCCCCGCGACCCGAGCGACCACCAGCGAGGAGCTCGTCGCGCAGCTGCAGGCCGCGCTCGCCGAGCCCGGCCCCGCCCTCATCGAGGCCATCGTCCCGCCGCTGGGCATGTGATCGGCGAAGGGGGCACCGTGCGCATCGAGTCCCCATCGACCGCCGATGGTGCCGCGATGTGGTCGGTGGCGGCCGCCAGCGCCACGCTCGACCTCAACTCTCCGTACGCGTACGTCCTGTGGTGCCGCGACTTCGCGGCAACGAGCGCCGTGGCGCGCATCGACGACGACGTCGTCGGCTACGTGACCGGCTATCGACGACCGGTCGACGCTTCGGTGCTGTTCGTGTGGCAGGTCGCGGTGCGCGACGAGCACCAGGGCCGAGGCATCGCGGGGCAGCTGC
Organism: Acidimicrobiales bacterium; assembly: GCA_038206295.1. Taxonomy (GTDB): domain Bacteria; phylum Actinomycetota; class Acidimicrobiia; order Acidimicrobiales; family JBBRAZ01; genus JBBRAZ01. Next base: position 8,322 of record JBBRAZ010000022.1, on the reverse strand, counting down.
TCCATCACGTGCTCGACGCGGCGCACGCGCAGGGCGCTCGGTGGCTCGAGGCGACGGTGACCCCGGACAACGAGCCATCGGCCAACCTCTTCGCCGCCACCGCCCGCCGCTGGTCCGCACCGCTCGAGCGCGGGCCACTGCTCAGCGGCGACCTGTTCCCCGACGGGCACGAGCCCGAGGACCTGCTGCGCATCGGCCCGCTCGTACCACCTGGCTGAGCTCGACGTCACGCTTAGCGGTTGTAGTGTTCGTTGCATGTGAGGAACCGACCCGGTAGGGTCGAGGTCACCACAACACAAGGCGCTGCTGTGGTGCGCTGCCCGAGCGGGCGTGCGCCCGGCGTAGCGCGATCGCCGAACACCCGGTGGGTGCGGCACCACGGTTGTCCTGTCGACGTGGCCTAGCGGCCGCTCCAGGGGTGGCGGTGCGTTGCGCCCGCTGCGGCCTGTGCCGCATGCAGGTCCCTCGGGTGCGGTGACGCCCGCCGCCCCAGGAGGAACCCCATGGACGTGTTCACCGATCTCGAATCCGAGGTGCGGTCCTACTGCCGGAGCTGGCCGACCGTGTTCGATCAGGCCAAGGGGTCCCGCCTCCACGGAGAGGACGGCACCGCCTACCTCGACTTCTTCGCCGGCGCCGGCGCCCTCAACTACGGCCACAACCACCCGCACCTCAAGGCCGCGCTGCTCGAGTACATCGAGCGAGATGGCGTGGTCCACAGCCTCGACATGTCGACGGTCGCCAAGCGCCGCTTCCTCGAGCGCTTCGACGAGGTCGTCCTCACCCCCCGTGGATTGGACTACAAGGTCCAGTTCCCCGGACCGACCGGCACCAATGCGGTGGAGGCTGCCCTCAAGCTCGCCCGCAAGGTGACCGGCCGCGAGCACGTGCTGAGCTTCACCAACGCCTTCCACGGCATGACGCTCGGCTCGCTGGCGGTCACCGGCAACTCGATGAAGCGCGGCGGCGCCGGCGTCCCCCTCGGGCACACCTCGGCCATGCCCTACTGCGGCTACATGGGCGACGCCGACTCCCTCGACTTCCTCGACCGGATGATCGGCGACGACGGCAGCGGCGTGGACCACCCCGCGGCGGTCATCGTGGAGACCACGCAGGGCGAGGGCGGCCTCCAGACCGCCAGCGACCTCTGGCTCGCCGGCCTCGCCGCGATCTGCGCCGAGCACGGCGTGCTGCTGATCGTCGACGACGTCCAGATGGGCTGCGGGCGCACCGGCCCCTTCCTCAGCTTCGAGCGCGCCGGCATCACGCCCGACATCGTGTGCATGTCCAAGTCGATCAGCGGGTACGGGCTGCCGATGGCGCTCACGTTGCTGCGCCGCGAGCTGGACGTGTGGGATCCGGGCGAGCACAACGGCACCTTCCGCGGCCACAACCCGGCGTTCGTCACCGGAGCCGCGGCGCTCGACCTGTGGGAGGACGGCACCCTGGAGCTCTCCATCGCTGCCAAGGCGCAGACCATGAGCAGGCGCCTCTCCACCATCGCCGGCCTGCACACCGACGCCGGCGTGCAGGTGCGCGGGCGCGGCCTCATCCAGGGCCTCGTCTTCGACGACCCGGACCAGGCCGGGGCGATGTGCCGCGCCGCCTACGAGCGGGGCCTGCTCATGGAGACCTCGGGCCCGAGCAGCGAGGTGGCCAAGCTCATGCCTCCCATCACCATCGACGAGGCCGAGCTCGACGAGGGCCTCGACATCGTCGAGCAGGCCGCAGAGGCGGTGCTCGGCACGGCGCTGACCGGCACCCGGTGATCGCTCGCCCGCCTCGTCGCCAGCCACTGCTACCCGACCCCGAACCACGAACCCCGGAGGCACTGTGATCGTCCGAACCCTCGACGCCATCGCCGGTGGACCGCGCGACGTCGGCGCCGAGACCTGGCGCAGCCGCCGTCTGCTCCTCGCAGATGATGGCGTCGGCTTCTCCCTCCACGACACCGTCCTGCACGCCGGCACCGTGACCGACATGTGGTACAAGCACCACGTCGAGGCGGTGTACTGCATCGAGGGCACCGGCCTGCTCACCGACCGCACCTCAGGCGAGACGTGGCCGATCGCCCCCGGCACCATGTACGTGCTCGACGGCCACGAGCAGCACCGCGTCGAGGCGCACACCGACCTGCGCATGGTCTGCGTCTTCGACCCAGCCTGCACCGGCGCCGAGGTCCACGACGCTGACGGCGCCTACCCGCCCCCTGCCGGGAGCGTGCCGGCATGAGCCTCACCACGCATCGAACCGCCTACATCTCGCGCACCGAGGTCGAGCCGCCCGTCGTGGCGCGGCGCGAGCCGGTGGTCTGGGGTGCCGTGGACGACGGACCGCTCGACGCCGCGGCGCTCGAGCGCTACGAGCGCGACGGCTTCCTCAGCTTCGAGGACCTGCTCGGCGACGACGAGGTGTACCGCCTCGTGGCACGGGTCGAGGCGCTCGCCACCGACCCTGCGCTGCGCGACGACCCCCGGGTCATCCGCGAGCCCGACGGCGACGACGTCCGCTCGGTGTTCGAGGTGCACCGCCTCGACCCCGTGCTCGCCGAGCTGACCGCCGACCCGCGGCTCGCTGATGTCGCTCGTCAGATCGTCGGCGGCGAGGTCTACCTGCACCAGACGAGGGTGAACCGCAAGCCGCCGCTGCGCGGACGCGAGTTCTCCTGGCACTCGGACTTCGAGACCTGGCACCACGAGGACGGGATCCCCGAGATGCGCACCGTCAGCGCGGTGGTGTCGCTGAGCGAGAACCGCATCGACAACGGCAGCCTCATGATCATCCCGGGATCGCACCGCTCCTTCGTCGGCTGCGCTGGCGCCACGCCGGACGCGCACCACGAGGCATCGCTGCGACGCCAGGAGATCGGCACGCCGAGCGACGACGCGCTGACGCAGCTCGTGCACGACCACGGCATCGAGACGGTCACCGGCCGAGCGGGATCGGTGACGTTCTTCGACAGCAACTGCATGCACGGCTCCAACGGCAACATCACGCCGTTCGCCCGCTGCAACCTCTTCTTCGTCTACAACGCGGTCGACAACGCGCCAGAGCTCCCGTTCGGTGGCACCGCGCCTCGCCCGGAGCACATCGCGCATCGGCACCCGGTGCCGGTGCGCTGATCCGGGCGCTCGGCTGGTACCCTGAGCAGGTCATCACACGGCGCTGTGCCGTGGATCCGCCGGCCTCGATGCCGGTGGGGCGGTCCGAGCATCCTCGAGACGGCCCTTCGCGTCTCTGAACGGAGCTCCCCATGTCCACCTCCTTCGCCGATCTCGGCGTTCCCGACGACCTCGTCACCCTGCTCGCCTCACGCGGCATCGACGAGCCCTTCCCCATCCAGGCCGCCACCATCGCGGATGCCCTCGCCGGCCACGACCTGTGCGGCCGGGCGCCGACGGGCTCGGGCAAGACGCTGGCGTTCGGTATCCCGCTGGTGCTCAAGACCGGCAAGCCGCAGTCCCGTCGCCCCCGCGCCCTGGTGCTGGTCCCGACCCGCGAGCTGGCCGATCAGGTCGCGCGCGAGCTCGTGCCGCTGGCTCGCAGCCGCGGCCGCTTCGTGATGTCCGCCTACGGCGGCACCGGCTACGGCTCGCAGGTGAGCGAGCTGCGCCGCGGCGTGTCGATCCTCGTGGCCTGCCCCGGCCGCCTCGAGGACCTCATCGAGCGCGGCGACTGCGACCTGAGCGACGTGCAGATCGTGGTGCTCGACGAAGCCGACCGCATGGCCGACATGGGCTTCATGCCCGCGGTGAAGCGGATCATGGACAAGACCTCCGAGGACCGCCAGACGCTCCTGTTCTCCGCCACGCTCGACGGCGAGGTCGACGCGCTCGTCAAGCGCTACCAGCACGACCCCAAGCGCCACGAGGTCACCGTCGAGGAGACCGAGCAGGGCATCGTCGACCACCACCTGTGGTCGGTGCGGCGCGAGGACCGCGTCGAGCTCACCGCCCGCCTCGTCACCCGCCACTGGCCCGCCATCGTGTTCTGCCGCACCAAGCACGGCGCCGATCGCCTCACCAAGCAGCTCGGCGGCTACGGCGTCGCCGCCATCGCCATCCACGGCAACCGCAGCCAGCCCCAGCGCGAGCGGGCGCTCGCCGCGTTCACCGCCGGGAAGGTGCAGGCGCTCGTGGCCACCGACGTGGCTGCCCGCGGCATCCACGTGGATGAGGTGCGCCTCGTCGTGCACTTCGATCCGCCGGCAGACGAGAAGGACTACACGCACCGCTCCGGGCGCACCGGGCGCGCCGGCCACGACGGCCTCGTGGTCACCATGGTGCTGCCCGAGACCCTCAAGGACGTCCGCAAGATGGCCCGCGCCGCAGGACTCAGCAACGACGTGGAGCGGTCCGACCCCTCCCTGCTCGGCGAGCTGACCGGCAAGCCGATCGTCCCGATCCGCACCTCCAGCGACGAGAACCCCTCGAGCCGCGCCCGTCCCCCTCGCCACGGCGGCGGCGGTGGCCGCGGACCGAAGGCGGCGGCGGGCTCCGGTGGGGCACGCCGCGGGTCGGGCGGCGGTGGCGGCGGTGGTCGCCGCAGCGGCGGTGGTCCCGGTGGCAGCTCAGGTGGCGGCGGTGGACGAAGCGCTGGCGGTCGCGGCGGCGGCCGTGGCGGCGGCGGACGCGGCTGACCGCCGCGGCACGGCTGCCCAGGCCGCCCAGTCGGGGCGCCGGGTGCGCCACCAGTACTCGTAGGTGTGGCCGGGCCAGTTGTTGGTGACCTTGCCGCTCTCGGTCACGTACCAGTTGCTGCACCCCGCCGACCACACCATCGAGGCGAGGCGCTCCTGCATCTCGCGCCCGTAGTCGGCCATGGCGCCGGGGCGGACCTCCACCAGCGCCAGGGCGCGGTCGCGCATGGCGAGCACGAGCCCGAGCACGAGGCGCACCTGGCACTCGAGCATGAACAGGATCGAGTTGTGGGCCAGGTTGGTGTTGGGCCCGTACAGCACGAACAGGTTCGGGAAGTCCGGCATCGCGACGCCGAGGTACGCCTCGGCCCCCTCCGACCACGCCTCGGCGAGCGGTCGCCCGCGCCGCCCGGTGATCGCCATCGGCGCCAGGAAGCCGGTCGAGGCGAACCCGGTGCACAGGAGCAGCGCGTCGAGCTCGTGGTGGACACCGTCCGCAGTGGTGATGCCCGTCGGGCTCACCTCGGCGATGGCGCTGGTGACGACCTCGACGTTGGGGCGCTGCAGCGCCGGGTACCAGTCGTTGGAGATCAGCAGGCGCTTGCAGCCGAGCGGGTAGTCCGGCGTGAGGGTGGCGCGCAGCGCCGGGTCCTTCACCGAGGCCTGCAGGAACGCCCGGCTGGCGCGCTCCGCGATGCGGTGCACCAAGCCCTCGGAGCGGAACGCGGCGAAGGTCGACTCGGTGCGGGCGTAGATGGCCCAGCGGTGCAGGCGCACCCGCCACGCCGACCGACCGAAGCGCGCCCGACGCTCGGCGGAGTAGGCGTGGTCGGGGCGAGGGATCATCCACGGCGTCGAGCGCTGGAACAGGTCGAGGTGGCCGGCGACCTTCGCCACCTCGGGCACCAGCTGGATGGCGCTGGCGCCGGTGCCGACCACCCCGACGCGCTTCCCGGCCAGCTCCACGTCCGAGCGCCAGCGCGCCGAGTGGAGCATCGGGCCGGCGAACGAGTCGAGGCCTGGCAGCGCTGGGAGCAGCGGCCGGTTGAGCTGCCCGCAGGCGGCGACCACCACCTCGAACTCCTCGACGGTGCCGTCCGCGAGCGCTACGTGCCACAGCTCGGCGTCGTCGTCCCAGGTGCAGGCGACCACCTCGACGCCGAGGCGCAGGTGCGGCCGCAGCCCGCCCTCATCCGTGCAGCGCTCGAGGTAGGCGAGGATCTCGGGCTGCGACGCGAAGGCGCGGGTCCAGTCCGCGTTGAGGGCGAACGAGAACGAGTAGAGGTGCGAGGGGACGTCGCACGCGGCGCCGGGGTAGGCGTTCTCGCGCCACGTGCCGCCGACGCCGTCGTCCTTCTCAAAGATCGTGAACGACTCGATGCCGGCGCGCCGCAGCTGGAGGCCCATGCAGATGCCACCGGCGCCCGCGCCGAGGATGGCGATGCGCGGCCTGCTGCTGCTCTGCGCCATCGGTACCCCCACGGTCGGCGACGACGATAGGTGCTCGTCGGCCGCGCGAGGATGTCGACCGCGTCGGCTCGGGCCCGGCGCCATCACCGGGGGGTGCGATGGCCGACGGGCCGATGAGCTGGGACGACGCCGTGGCCGCCACTTGCGGCCCTGGCGGACCGTTCGAGATCACCACCGCTGACGTGCGCGGCACCCCCACCAAGGTGTTCGCCGCCACTCCCCCGTCGCTGCGCACCGTCGTGGACGGCGCTCGCGCCCGCGGCGACGACCTGTTCCTCGTGTACGAGGACGAGCGCCGGACGTTCGCCGAGGTGACCGCCGAGATCGACGCGCTCGGCGTCGCGCTCGTGGAGCGCTACGGCATCACGCCGGGTGACCGTGTGGCGATCGCCATGCGCAACTACCCCGAGTGGGTGATCGCGTTCGCCGCCACCACCTCGATCGGTGCCATCGCGGTCTGCTGCAACGCGTGGTGGACGGGAGCCGAGCTGCGCTACGGACTCGCGGACTCCGGCGCTGCGGTGCTCGTTGCAGATGTGGAGCGAGCCGAGCGGGCGCAGCCGCACCTCGACGCGCTCGGTGTGGCAGGCATCGTGGTGCGCGCGGGGCACGAGACCCCCGCCGGCTTCGACCGCTGGGAGGACGTGGTGATCCTCGGCGCCGCGCTGCCGGATTGCGCCATCGACCCCGACGACGACGCCATGATCCTGTACACCTCGGGCACCACCGGCGACCCGAAGGGGGCCGTCTCCACGCACCGGGCGGTGCTCAGCGCGCTCGTCGCCTTCGGATGCCGTGCTCGCATCAACGCGCTGGTGGCGGGGCCGAAGACCGAGCGGCATCCGTGGCGGACGAGCTTCATCCTCGTGGTGCCGCTGTTCCACGTCACCGGGTTGGTTCCCGTGATGCTGAGCTGCCTCGCGGGCGGCCACAAGCTGGTGATGCAGTACAAGTGGAGCCCCGAGAGGGCGCTGGAGCTGATCGAGCGCGAGCGGGTGACGACGTTCGTGGGGGTGCCCACCCAGTCGTGGGACATGGTCGCGAGCGACGCGTTCTCGCAGCACGACACGTCGTCGCTGCTCACCGTCGGCGGTGGTGGCGCGCCCGCGCCACCCGAGCTGGTGGCGCGCGTGGAGTCGAGCTTCAGCAAGGGACGGCCGACGATCGGCTACGGGATGACGGAGACCAACTCGTACGGTCCTGGCAACGTCGGCGACGACTACGTGGCGCGGCCGCGCAGCAGCGGCCGGTGCGTGCCGATCATGGAGATCGCGGTGCGCGACGAGCACGGCGTCGACGTGCCGACCGGCGAGGTGGGCGAGATCTGGTTCAGTGGGCCGACGCTCATCCGCGGCTACTGGAACAAGCCCGACGCGACCGCTGAGGCCATCGTGGACGGCTGGCTGCGCTCCGGCGACCTGGGCCGGCTGGACGAGGAGGGGTTCATCTACGTCGAGGACCGCCTCAAGGACATGGTCCTGCGCGGCGGCGAGAACATCTACTGCGCCGAGGTCGAGGCGGTGATCTACCAGCATCCGGCGGTGCACGAGGCCGCCGTGTTCGGTGTCCCGCACGATCGCCTGGGCGAGGAGGTGGCCGTCGCCGTGCTGCCGCGGGCCGGGATGGTGCTCGACGCGGAGGAGCTGCGCGCGCACGTGGCCACGCAGCTGGCGTCGTTCAAGGTGCCGAGCCACGTGCTGATCGTGGACGAGCCCCTGCCGCGCAACGCCAGCGGCAAGATCCTCAAGCGCCAGCTGAAGGCCGAGCTGGTCGAGGCGCTCGAGGCCGACTGAGGCCGACTGAGGCCGACTCACGCCGCATCGTGCGTGTCGAAGCCTGGGAGAGGTGCTGCGTGCACGGTGGGATCACCTCCGTCGTCGGCGGCGGCCCCCGGATCCCTGCGTCTGGGTTCGTCGTCGCCAGAGCTCGGGAGTACCGGCTCGTCAGCGGGTGGTTGGTCGTCGGGTGCAGGTCCAAGGCCGGGTGGTCGGTCGCCTCGGGGTGTGAAGTCTGGGGTGGTGGCGCGCCAGAGGCGGATCTGCTCTCGGAGGGCGGCGGCGGTGGCGGCGTGTTCTTCTTTGAGCTGGTCGAGTGGTGGGTGGTCGGGGCGGTCGGCGGCGAGGATGGTGCCGGCGGCGTCGGTGGCGACGCGGTTGCCTGCTTCGCCGTAGAGGGTGTGGCCTTCGTAGGTCTTGAGGCGGTGGCATCGCTTG
>JBBRAZ010000021.1:0-63736 GCA_038206295.1 Acidimicrobiales bacterium | reverse complement strand
GGATGCCCCTCCGGCAGCCACTCACGCACATCGGGCGGCAACAAGAACTGCTGATCGAGGTCCACCACACGGAATCGAGGCTCCATCCCCTGATGATGAACCAATCCCGCTCAAATCGCGAGCACTAACGAAACAGCCTCTCCCAGTACCCGCAGCGCACCCAGAAGCCCGGGGGGTGTCCGATGGCACGTCGATCGCGACGTCCGGCGCGGCGACCCGCGCCGTAGAACACCCGACCGACCGGGAGCATCGCTCCCGACGGTGATGCCGACCCGCTACTCCCCGAGGGGGAACCACCATGGCTCCACGCAAGATCCACGCCGCCGCCGTCGCGGCGCTCATGCTCGCAGCGACTGCTGCCTGCGGAAGCGACGACGCCGAGACAACCGCAACCTCCGGTGCACCGTCCACGACCGCTGCGCCGAACAGCACGACCGAGGCGCCGCCGAGCACCACCACCGCGCCGGTAGCGACCAACGCCAAGGGCGACCTGCGCGTCGGGCTCAACGCCCTGCTCGAGAGCCACACGATCTACGCCTCGATGGCCACGGGTGCCGCGCTCGACGGGCGCACCGAGGACTTCGAGGCCGCCGCAGCGCTGCTCGACACGAACAGCCGCTCCATCGCCGACGCGCTCGCCTCGGTCTACGGCAGCGATCCCGACGCCGCGTACGAGCTGTGGAACGAGCACATCGGCTACTTCGTCGACTACGCCACAGCGCTGGCGGGCGACGACCAGGCCGCAGCCGGCGAGGCCCAGGCCAACCTCGACGAGTACGCCACCACGCTGGCCACCTTCATCAACGAGGCCGTGCCCGGGCTCCCCATCGAGGCGGTCGAGGGCCTCGTGGTCGAGCACGTCGGCACCTTGTCGGCGGTCATCGATGCGCAGGCCAGCGGCGACGCCGCCGCCGCCACGACCGCGCTCGGCGAGGCCGTGGGCCACATGGCGATGATCGCCGATCCGCTCGCCGGCGCGATCGCCGAGCAGGCCGGCAACGGCATGTCGGGCCAGGTCGACGACGCCGAGACGGACCTCCGGGTCGCGCTCGGCAGCCTGCTGCGCCAGCACACCGCGTACGCATCGCTGGCCACCGGCGCCGCGCTCGACGGCCGCACCGAGGACTTCGAGGCGTCCGTCGCGCTGCTCGACACCAACAGCCGCACCATCGCCGAGACGCTCGCCGGCGTCTACTCCAGCGATCCCGACGACGCCTACGAGCTGTGGAACGAGCACATCGGCTACTTCGTCGACTACACCACGGCGCTGGCGGGCGACGACCAGGCCGCAGCCGACGAGGCCCAGGCCAACCTCGACGAGTACGCCGGGACGTTCGCCACGTTCATCACCTCGGTGCTCACCGAGCTGCCGACCGAGGCGGTCGAGGGCCTGGTGCGCGACCACGTCGCCACGCTCTCGGGCGTCATCGATGCCCAGGCGAGCGACGATCCCGATGCCGCATTCACGGCGCTGGGCGAGGCCATGGACCACATGCCGATGATCGCCGATCCCCTGGCAGCGGAGATCGCTGCGCTGGGCTGAGCACGATCCGGCTGCGGGCCGGACGAGTCGGGTGGCGGAACCCGAGCAGGAGGGGCGAGCGGACGGCGGACCGCTCGCCCCTCCGCCGCGTCCGGCAACCCACGACGCACCACCCCGCGTTCTGGGTTGCGGGGGCCTGAGGTGTCCACGCTGCGGCTACCCGCAACGGCGGGGGTGCGGTGGGATCAGAGGCGTTCGATGATGGTGACGTTGGCTTGGCCGCCGCCTTCGCACATGGTCTGCAGGCCGTAGCGGCCGCCGGTGCGCTCGAGCTCGCCGAGCAGCGTGGTCATGAGGCGGGCGCCGGTGGCGCCGAGCGGGTGGCCGAGCGCGATGGCGCCGCCGTTGGGGTTGACCTTCGCCGGATCCGCGCCGGTCTCTGCCAGCCACGCCATCACGACCGACGCGAAGGCCTCGTTGATCTCGACCACGTCGATGTCGCCGATCGTCATGCCGGCCCTGGCCAAGGCGTGCTCGGTGGCGGGGATGGGCGCGGTGAGCATCCACACCGGGTCGTCGCCGCGCACCGAGAGGTGGTGGATCCGTGCCCGCGGCGTGAGGCCGTGATCCGCGAGCGCCTTCGCGGAGGCGACGAGCAGCGCTGCGGATGCGTCGCAGATCTGGCTGGCCATCGCCGCGGTGCAGGACCCGCCCTCGGTGAGCGGCGGGAGGCTCTGCATCTTGGCGACGTCGGGCTCGCGGCGCGGGCACTCGTCGACCGCGAGGCCCTCGAGCGGCGCGATCTCCGCTTCGAAGCGTCCCTCGTCGATGGCGGCCACGGCGCGACGGTGGCTCTCGAGCGCGTACGCCTCCATGGCCTCGCGGCTGAGGTTCCAGCGCTCGGCGATCATCTGCGCGGAGCGGAACTGGCTGACCTCCTGGTCGCCGTAGCGCGCCTGCCAGCCCGTGGAGCCCGAGAACGGATCGGGGTAGCCGAACTGATCGCCGACGAGCATGGCGCTGGAGATCGGGATGGCGCTCATCTGCTGCACCCCGCCGGCGACCACGAGGTCGGTGGTGCCGCTCATCACCGCCTGCGCAGCGAAGTGCACCGCCTGCTGGGAGGACCCGCACTGGCGATCCACCGTCGTGCCCGGCACGTGGTCGGGCAGGCCCGCAGCCAGCCAGCAGGTGCGAGCGATGTCGCCGGCTTGGCCGCCGATGGTGTCGACGCAGCCGTAGATGACGTCCTCGACCGCGCCCGGATCGATGCCGGTGCGCGCCACGAGCTCGCGCAGCGGGTGCGCGCCGAGATCCGCGGGGTGCAGGTGCGCCAGGCCGCCGTTGCGGCGACCGACGGGTGTGCGCACCGCGTCGACGATGAAGGCCTCGGGCATGTCGGCTCCAGTTCGGTGGTCAGGTGATCGGCGGTCGCTCAGCCGAGCGTCTCGCCGAGGGGGCGATCGGTCTGCTCGGCGCGCCCCGCGCCGGCGTCGCGCGGACCGGCCACCGCGAGCGCGACGCGCTCTCGGTGCCAGGCGGTGTCGCCCCACGCCGAGGCGAGCGCCCACGCCCGCTTCAGGTAGAGGTGGAGGTCGTACTCGGTGGTGTAGGCGATGGCGCCGTGGCACTGGAGCGCGGCGCGCCCCACGACGTGCGCGGCGTCGCCCGCGAACACCTTCGCCATCGACACGTCGCGCGAGCGCTGCTGCAGGTCGTGCGCCATCGAGTGCGCGGCGCGGTACACGACCGGTCGCGCCAGCTCGAGGGCGACGAGCGCGTCGGCGAGGTGGTGCTTCACGGCCTGGAACGACCCGATCGGCGCACCGAACTGCTCGCGCTCCTTGGCGTAGGCGACGGTCATCGCCAGCATGCGATCCGCGAGGCCGAGCAGCTGCGCCGCGGTGCCGAGCGCTCCGCGGTCGAACGAGTGGTTGATGGCCGAGAAGCCCGCCGAGCCCGACACCAGCACGGTGTCGTTCGTGCGGTGCCAGTCCACCTCGACGAGCCGTCGCGCCCCGTCCACCGATCGCTGCGGGGTCATCGACAGGTCCGCGGTCGGCACGGCGTGCAGCGCGTCGCCGTGCGCCAGGATCACGAGGTCGCAGTAGCCGCCGCCGACGACGTGCGGCTTGCCCTGGTACTGCACCGAGGCGATCGCCTCGCCGCTGATGAGCTTCGGGAGCCACTCGTCGCGCAGCTCGGCGGTGGCCGCACCGGCGAGCAGCGGCACCACGACCGCAACGTGCTCGACGATCGGCTCGGGCAGCGCAGCGCGCCCCGTGGCCTCGAGCACCAGCACGAGGTCCAGCTCGTCCATGCCGAGGCCGCCGAGCGACTCGGGCGCGGCCATGCCGACCACGCCCATGTCGGCCAACCGGCCCCAGCGCGCCGGCTCGTGGCCCGTGGCGTTCGTCCAGCACGCCCGCACGTCGGCGGGGCTGCAGATGTCGTCGAGGAGGTCGCCGACCGCGGCGGCCAGCTCTCGCTGCTCGTTCGTGAACGCGAACCTCATCGCCGCTCTCCCCTCGGCAGGCCGAGCAGCCGCTCGGCGATGACGTTGCGCTGGATCTCGTTGGTGCCGGCGTAGATGGGCCCGGCGAGTGCGAACTCGTAGCCCTTCATCCACGTGCCGCCGTCGATCGAGCCCGGTGAGCCGTCGATGAGCTCGCCACGGGGCCCGAGGAGCGCGAGCGCCGCCTCGTGCAGCCGCACGTCGAGCTCGGACCACCAGAGCTTGGTGATGCTCGAGCGTGCGCCGAGCGCCTCGCCGTCGACCATCGCGGTGACGTCCTGCAAGGTGAAGAGCTGGTAGGCCTCGGCGTCCATCCACGCCTGCACCACGTCGTTGCGCAGCGCGGGATCCGCTCGGTGGCCCATGCGCCGGTAGAGGTCGAGGAGCCGGTCGGCGGAGGCGGAGAAGCGCCCCGGGCTGCGCAGGGTGAGGCCGCGCTCCGAGCCGGTGGTGGCCATCGCCACGCCCCAGCCGCCGTCGACGTCGCCCAGCACCATGGCGTCGGGCACGAGCACGTCCTCGAAGAACACCTCGGCGAAGCCCTCGTCGCCATCGAGGCGCTCGACGCCGCGCACCGTGATGCCGTCGGCATCGAGGGGGACGAGGAAGTAGGTGAGGCCGTGGTGGCGCTCGGCGGCGGGGTCGGTGCGGAACAACCCGAAGAGGTGGGTGCAGAACGCGCCGCGGGTGGTCCACGTCTTCTGCCCGGTGAGGCGCCAACCCCCGGCGGCCTCGTCACGCACGGCGCGGCTGGCGATGCCGGCGAGATCGCTGCCGGCGTCGGGCTCCGACCAGCCCTGGCACCACGTCTGCTCGCCGGAGGCCATCTTGGGCAGCAGCTCGTCGCGCTGCTGCTGGGTGCCGAACTCGAACAGGGTGGGAGCGAGGAGGAAGATGCCGTTCTGCGTGACGCGCTGCGGGGCGCCTGCGCGGTAGTACTCCTCCTCGAAGATGAGCCACTCCCACAGCGAGGCGTCGCGCCCGCCGTAGGCCTCGGGCCAGCCGACCACCGCCCAGCGAGCGTCGAACAGGCGCCGCTCCCACTCCAGGTGCGCCGCGAAGCCGTCGCGGGTGTCGCCCGAGGGCAGCGGATGCTTCGGGACGTTGGCGGTGAGCCACGCCCGGGCCTCGGCCCGAAAGGCGTCCTCGGCCTCGCTCCACGTCAGGTCCATCCGCAGCACCACCTCATCATCGCCGGATTCTGACGCTCCGTCAGATCCCCTGCCAACCAGGCGACGAGTATCGCAGGGTCACCCCGTCGACGAGCACCGGTGCGGCGACGCCGCTGCGGATCACACGGGGACGATGTCGATCCGGAGGCCGGCGACGGCTGCGAGGTGCGCGAGGTCGGTCGGGTCGGAGGTGAGGAGCTCGTCGCCATCCGTAGCGACGAGGAGGATCGCACCGTCCACCACATCGTCGCGACGCGCCTCGCCGAGCAGCTGCCCGATGCGACGGGCGGCGTCGCGATCGAGCGCGACCTCGTCGACGCCCCGCAGGGCGCGCGCCACCCTCGCCTGCTTCGCGCCGTCGCGCCAGATCTGCGCGACCACGGCCGAGCTCGTCCTGATCGGCACAGCGGCCCGGCGAGCCGAGAGCACCATGCCGGTCGCCTTGACGTCCATGCGCTCGAGCGCGATCAGCGCGCCGGCATCGAGGATCAACGCCACCTCAACCCGCCTTCCGCTTGGACTTCGGCTGCGCCTTCGCCTGTGGCTTCTGCGGCGACGTGCGCTCAGCGCCTCGCCGTCGAGCGGTCGGCGCACCGCGTGACGGTCCCGTCGCAGGCTTCGGCTGGACCTGGATCGCGCCGGCGCGGGCCTCGGCCGCAGCAGCGAGGAGCTCCTCCTCCGTCATCCCGGTGTCGTGCATGACCTCATCGAGGAACTGATCCATTGCAAGCCCTCGAATGCGCTGCCGTGCTGCCTCAGCCATCCACGCCGAGAGGGTCTCATCGTCGTCTGCCGCGTCGCGCACCATCGCCAGGAGCTCGGGATCGAAGGAGATGCTGAACTTCTCGACGGCCACGCCGCCACCCTAGCGGCTGGTCCGACCAGGGTATGACCGGAAGCGCGGCTGTGTGGCCCGTCCTGGTGGTGGAGGGCCTGCGGTCGGTTCGCTGGGTGTGGTGCCTTGCCGTGTGGGGGAGCCTGCGGTGCGGGCAGGCGTGGGCCCGGGCTATCCGCCTGGTGGTGGTCGGCCTGCGGTGGTGACGAGGTCGCGGAGTCGCAGGGGGCGGGGGTTGCGGGGCTGGTCGACGCCTCGGTACTGGACGATGGGGATGCCGTGGGGGTCGGTGCGGATGGTCCAGCCGGTCTTGCGGTGCATGAGGCGGTGGTGGCGGCGGCAGAGCAGCGCGAGGTTGTAGAGGTCGGTGGGGCCGTGGTGGTCCCATTCGTGGATGTGGTGGGCGTCGCACCAGCGTGGTGGCCGGTCGCAGCCGGGGAAGATGCACTGTCCGTCGCGTTCGGTGAGCGCGGTGCGCTGCGCTTGGGTGGCGGTGCGCTTCTCGCGTCCGACGTCGAGGATCTCGCCGTCTGCGGTGATGATGACGCGCCGCAGGTGGCAGTCACAGGTCAACGTGTCGATCTCGGAGCGTGGGAGCAGCAGCGGGACGTCGTTCAACGTGACGGGGATCAGATCGCCCGGGTCGTGCTCGGTGCCCGGCAGGCACAGCACGTCGGTGGCGTCGAGGCGCAGCGAGACGCGCGTGGAGCACGCCGGGGTGCGGGTGTCGTCCTCGCCGGTTCCCTCGCCGCGGGCCAGTGCGTCGGCGCCGGCGTGGACCAGATCCAGCAGGGCATCGGCGCGGTACTGCGCCGGGGGGCGCAACGCCTCAGGCACGTACTCGACGCCTTGTTCCTTGGCTGCGTCGGCTGCAGCCTTCTGGGCGTCGATGTCGCGGCGACGCAGCCACGCCGCGCGCGCGTCGACCGCGGCGACGATCTGCGCCCCGGAGGTCGGATCGAACCGGCCGTCGAGGTAGACGACGCCATCGAGGGAGGTGGACAGGTGCAGGGCCCGGCCAGCGACCAGCGCCTCGTAGTCGTCGTCGCCACCAGGCACGCCCGGGGGTCGCACCAGCGCCGTCCACTCGCGCACCACGTTGCGCAGATCCTGCAGGGCACCGCGCGCCGCGATCTCGATGAACGCGTCCTGCAGCTCCGCGAACGCCACCGGATCCGCCGCCGCAGCGTCCGCCAGCATCCGCGCGGCGCGCGCCCCGATGCGACCCTCGCGCAACGTAGCGGCGACCTCGGGCACCGCAGCGAGACGCTGCGCGCACCGCAGATCACCCGCCGCTGCCTTGCGATCCGTTGGGGTGTTGCGTGCCAGCCACCCCGGCGCGGTCGCGGAGCCATCGGCCCCGAACGCCCCCGAGGACGCCAACGACCCGATCGCCTCGAGCCGCGCCGCCTCCACCGCAGACGCCACCGCGGTCAACCCCACCACCTGGGCGCGCACCAACGCACCATCGAGCAGCGACGCACCCTGCAGCCGCACCGCCTCCACGTCGTCGAGCAACCCCGCGATCGACGGCCGCAACACACGCGCGTCAGCCAGCGTGCACCCACCCGGCACACCCGGATCGGTCACCACGCTCGGTTCGCTCGACACACTCGACTCGTACACGTGTTCGACCCTAGCCGCCCACCACCACCCCGTCAACCACAAAAGGTTGTGGGTACACAACCACCGACCGTGACCACAACCGGCCCTCCCCCACCGCGCTCCGCCGAGATCGCGACGAGCTCCTCGCCACCGCCCCCGGCCCCCGTCGTCGTCTGGGGCATGGCGCCATCCGCGATCTCGCGGTGGCACGTAGCCTCGTTCCATGCACCAGGAGGACAGCGACCAGGCCCCCGCCAGGACGGTGCGCGGCACGGGCGGCAGCATGCTCGCGGCGGCGATGCTGGGGCTCGGTCAGGTGCTCGAGCCCGAGCGCACCGAGGTCACCATCGAGCAGGAGGGCGACCAGCCGCTCGACGACGACCCGCTGGCATCGCTCGACTTCGCCGGCCTGCCACCGATCGACGGAGAAGCGCCGACGCGCTGACGAGCGGCCGGGCTAGTCGGTGGACCCAACCCGCGCCCGTCGCCGAACGACGACTGCGAGTACGAGCGCGCCGACGACCGCGAGCACCCCGGCCGCGACCACGAAGCGCGGCATGCCTTCGTCCGCCGGCGGCCTCGGCTCCAGGTTCGCGGCCACCATCGCCGAACGGAGATTCGCATCGATTCGCTCACCGCAGGCGCCGGAGCCGTTGAGCTCGTCATCGAGCCTCCCCCCGGCGACGACCAGCCCGGACTGCGGCACGGTCCACGCACGCCCATCGGGGAAGTTCACCGTCACGCGCCTGGGGACGTCGCCCTTCCACACCTCATCGACCTCGAAGATGTACCTCGACGCCACCCCGATCCCCTCGTCCTCGGGTGGCAGCTCCTCGACCGTCGTGCCCTCGAAGATGATCGGAGCGTCGAGGTCCTGCTGCGGCGTCCACATCCCCGACAGGCAGCTGGACGCACCTGCTGACGGCGTGGCAAGGACGACGGCCACTGCGCTCGTGGCTGCAGCGACAGCGCAGGAGCGCACTACTCGCGACATGATCGATCCTCCTCCACGATCCGGAGAGCGGTGCACGTCGCACAGCCTCGCGCCGTACGGGCGTCCAGCTACGTGCAGAGGCGATCGAGGGTGTCAGCAGCGCCGGCGATGACCTGCTCGATGATCTCGGCGACCGTCGGTAGCGAATCGATCTCGCCGACGACCTGGCCGGTGGGCAGGATGCCGACCTCGGGGTGACCATCGACCATCGCCGCCTTGGTGAGCATCGGCGCGTTGGCGGCCATCGCCAGCTGCGCCCACGTCAGCTCCTGGCTCTTGCGCATGGCCAGGCCCTCGCGCAGCAGGTCGCGCACCGACGTGCCGGTGAGCGAGCGGAACCGCACCGCGTTCATCGCCGCGCGCGGCAGCCGCGTCAGCAGCGACGCCTCCTCGAGCTCGTCGATGACCTCGGTGCGGATGACGCGCTGCGGGTGGCCATCGACCGCGGTCGTGCGCACCGTGTCGCGCAGGCCAGCGGCGAGGTAGCGCGCCTTCACGTTGTCGGGCACCGTGCTCTCCGCTGAGAGCAGGAACCGCGTGCCCATGGCGATGCCCGCCGCGCCCCAGGCGAGAGCGGCCACGAGGCTGCGGCCGTCGTGGAACCCGCCGGCGCCGATGACCGGGATGTCCACGGCGTCAGCGCACGCCGGCACGAGCAGCGCGGTGGGGACGTCGCCGGTGTGGCCGCCGCCCTCCATCCCCTGCGCGATCACGGCGTCGCAGCCGATGCCGGCCATCTTCTCGGCGTGGCGCGGCGCGCCGATGGTCGGGATGACGATCAGGCCGTGCTCGTGCAGTCGCTCGACCACCTGCACCGAGGGCGGCGACGCGAACGACGCCACCCGCACCCCCTCGCGGGCGATGAGCTCGACGCGCTCGTCGAGGTCGGGCTGGTCGGCACGGAAGTTCACGCCGAACGCCTTGCCGGGCGCACGCTCGTGCACCTCGTCGATGGCGTGGGCCAGCTCGGCGTAGGTCATCGTCGCCGAGGCCAGGATGCCGAGCGCCCCCGCGTTGGCGGTGGCGGCGGTCAGTCGTGCACCGGACACCCAGCCCATGCCGGTCTGCACGATCGGGTGCTCGACGCCGACCAGGTCGCACAGCGCGGTGCGCAGGGCGGCGTGCCCGGCGGCCGAGCTCACGGCTCGGGCACCTCCTTGGCGCGCAGCCCCGCCGGGTCGATGCGCTCGATGATCACCAGCTCCTCGGTGGTCGGCTCGCGCGACGTGGGCACGTCGTCGGGCACGACGAGGTCGAACCCGGTGGCCGCCACGACGTCGTCGACGGTGACGCCCGGATGCACCGAGCGAAGCCGCATGCGGTGGTCGTCGGTCTCGAAGTCGAGCACGGCGAGGTTCGTCACCACACGCCGGATCTCGTGGAAGCGCGACGACTGCTCGCCGAGCGCGGCCGCGCGGTCCCAGCCGACGCCGCACACCACGTCGACGTGCTCGACCAGCACCTTCGGGCTGTGGTTCGGCACCCAGTACGACGTCGTGTGGTTGATGGTGTTGCCCGGCGCGCCGCGGAAGCCGAGCAGCTGTGCGCGCGGCTGGTGCCAGTCGCCGATGCAGGCGATGTTCTGGTTGCCGTAGCGGTCGACCTGCGTGGCGCCCATCATCACGTGGCGCTTGCCGTTCCACAGGCACGTGAACATCTGCGCGTACGGGTTCCACGACTCGATGGCCACCGTGCCCTCGTCGCCGAGGGCGAACACGTCGGCGGCGAACCCGGCGAAGCCGTCGGTGATCACCGCATCGGGCTCGAAGGTGGCCCGTGCCAGGCGCCCGCCGATGAGCGGCAGGTTGCCGATGGGGTTGACGAGGCGCTCGCCGTCGCCGCGGAAGGTCTCGGCGATGGCGACGGCGCAGACATCGGCTCGGGTGGCCATCAGGACTCCCCTCCCCGGGCGGCGACCGCCCGCTGGTAGGCGGCTTCGTCTGCGACATCCAGGTACGTGGCGCGGAACGCGTCCCACTCCTCGTCGCCCTTGGCCGTGGCCGCGTACTCGCGCTGGAACGCCTCGTCGCGGCCGTAGTCCGGCGGGCACTCGGTGAAGTGCGCTCCCCCGGGTGCATCGACGACGCCATCGACCATGAGCCGACTGATGCGCAGCGTGTGGTGCGTCCCCTCCGTCAGCAGCTCGGCGGTGGGCACGACCTTCTCGACCGACACGTAGGTCTTCTCAGCGGCCTGGGCGAACCAGTCGTCCATGTAGAGGTCGGGGCCGAGGAACTGCGCGTTGCCCGCCGCGTCGCCACGGTTCATGTGCAGCAAGGCGGCGTCGAGCTCCAGCGCCGGCACCGCGACGAGCGCCTCGCCGTCGTCGTACGGCGAGGTGACGGTGCGGAAGCGATCGGCCATCAGCGTCAGCACGTCGGAGCCGAGCCCGGCGCGCGTCGGCAGGAACGGCACGCGCCACGTGGCGGCCATGAGCCCCAGCATGAGCATGCCCTCGTCCCACTCCTCGGCCTCGATCGACCCGGACTGGCGAGCGGCGCGGTAGTGCGGCTCGAGCGGGATGGTGTCCAGCGAGACGAACCCGGAGATGACCTTGCGCACCTTGCCGGCGCGGCACAGCAGGCCGACATCGGGCCCGCCGTAGGCGACGATGGTGAGGTCGTCCAGGTCGCTGCGCAGGATGGCGCGCACCAGCGACATGGGCTTGCGCCGCGATCCCCAGCCGCCGATGCCGATGGTCATGCCCGAGTGCAGCTCGGCCACCACCTCGGCCTCGGTCATCCGCTTGTCCGGCATCTGATCCTCTCCTGCTACTGGTCGAAGTCGGCGTCGCGCTTCTCGACGAACGCGGCGCGCGCCTCGTCGCTGACGCCCGACAGGTTCAGCTCGAAGGTGAAGCCCTGCTCGTAGCGGTAGCTGCGCTTCACGTCCCACAGGTCGATCCCGTTGAGCGACTGCTTGGCGGCGCGGATGACCGTGGTGCTCTTCGCCGCGATCTGAGCGGCGACCGCCAGCGCCCGGTCGCGCAGCTCGGCGGGCGGCACGACCTCGAGCACGGACCCGAACTCGTGGAGCTCAGCGGCGGTGGCGGTGGCCGACGTGTAGACCATGGCGCGCATCGTGTGCTGCGGCACGAGGCGCGCCAGGTGGGTGGCCGCGCCCAGCGCGCCGCGGTCCACCTCGGGCAGCCCGAACGTGGCGTCGTCCGCGGCGATGATGATGTCCGCGTTGCCGACCAGGCCGATGCCACCGCCGAGGCAGAAGCCGTTGACCGCGGCGATCACCGGGACCTCGCAGTCGTACACCGCGGCGAACGCGGCGAAGCACCCCTTGTTGGCACCGATGAGCGCGCTGTAGCCCTCGGTCGCCTCCATCTCCTTGATGTCGACGCCGGCGTTGAAGCCGCGGCCCTCGGCGCGCAGCACGAGCACGTGCACCTCGGGGTCTCGGCCGAGCCGGGTGACGACATCGGCGAGCTCGAACCACCCGGCGACGGTGAGCGCGTTCACCGGCGGGTTGTCCATGACCACCTCGGCGACGTGGTCAACGGTGGTGTGCGTGATGCCCATGGCGGTGTGCTCCCGGCGGCGTCGCACCCGTGGGGCGACTAGTTTCTGATGCATCGTCAGGTTTCGCCCCGCACGGTAGCGCACGCCGCCGGGCGGCTCCGATCCCCGCACCGCACACCACAGAGCACACCACCGAGCACGACCAGGAGGACCTCATGGCCGCACCCGCCGACGCCGTCGCCGCCCTCGACCTGAGCGGTCGCGTGGTGCTCGTGACCGGCGGTGCCCGTGGCGTGGGCCGCGGCATCACCGATCGCTTCGGCGAGGCCGGCGCCACCGTCGTCATCTGCGGGCGCACCGAGCCCGATGGGCCGGTGGCTGCGGGAGCCGGCACCGCGGAGTTCGTGGCGTGCGACGTGCGAGACCCCGAACAGGTCGACGCGCTCATCAGCGGCATCGCCGAGCGCCACGGCCACCTCGACGTCGTGGTCAACAACGCCGGCGGGTCGCCCAACGCCGAGGCCGCCACCGCGTCGCCGCGCTTCCACGAGTCGATCATCCGCCTCAACCTGCTGGCGCCGCTGCACGTCGCCCAGCGCGCCAACGCCACGATGCAGACCCAGGACGGCGGCGGGTCGATCATCAACATCGGCAGCCTCAGCGGCCAGCGCCCATCGCCCGGCACCGCCGCCTACGGCGCCGCCAAGGCCGGGCTCGCCAACCTGACGCAGTCGCTCGCGCAGGAGTGGGCGCCGCGCGTGCGGGTGAAC
The DNA here is from genome assembly GCA_038206295.1 of Acidimicrobiales bacterium. Lineage (GTDB taxonomy): Bacteria > Actinomycetota > Acidimicrobiia > Acidimicrobiales > JBBRAZ01 > JBBRAZ01. The sequence continues at coordinate 50,892 of JBBRAZ010000021.1, read as the reverse complement.
CTCGTGCTCGGCGGGCTCATCGCCACCGAGCAGGCCGAGCTGCACTACGGCGACGCCGCCGCCCAGGCCCGCGTGGCGGCCACCGTGCCGATGGGCAGGATGGCCACGCCGCGCGACCTGGCGGACGCGTGCCTGTTCCTCGCATCGCCCCTGGCTGGCCACATCACCGGCGCCGAGCTGGCGGTGCACGGCGGCGGCGAGCGCCCCCCGTTCCTCGACGCCGCCCAGCGCTGACCCACCAGCCCTGGTCCGCCCGACCCCGCTGCGCCAACCGGCGGGGTCTCGACCCAAGTCGCGGGCCCAAACCCCGCCGGTTCGCGGTGCGCGCCCCCACTGCGCCAACCGGCGGGGTCTCGACCCAAGTCGCGGGCCCAAACCCCGCCGATACGCGGTGGGTGTGGGCACGCGAGACTCTGGACGTGGGGGAACCGCTGGGTGTGCACGATCCGCTCCGGGTGCCGCCGACCGCCGCGCGCCGAGGCGGCGGTGGCGAACGCGCGACCGGGCTGCCGGCCGCGGTCCCCGTCATCCACCTCGATGCCCGAGCCGAGCGGATCCGCGCCAGCGCCGAGCAGCTGCTGCAGGAGCCAGTCGCCACGGTGGTGGTCGGTCGCGGCCTCCCGCCACGCAAGTGGCCGCCGGTCCTCGCCATCATCGCGGCGCTCATCGGCGCCGCGCTCGTCCCGGTGTCGGGTGCCGGGCCCATCGTGTTCTGGACCCTGGCCGTCGCCACCGCGGTGCTGTGGCGGCAGTACCAGGAGGGCCACCTCCCGCCGGGTGCACCACGCCCCGCCGGCGCGCTCGTGGTGACCCCGACACAGCTCGCGCTCGTCGGCGTGCACCGCGGGTGGTTCGACACCGACGGCACCGCGGATGAGCTGCTGGCGAGCGAGCCGCTGCACGCCGTGGCGCTGCGCAACCGACCCGGTTGGGGCCACCTCGACGTCGGTGGACGCCGACTGCACCTCGACGACGCCCGTCGCACCCGACGCGTCGACGAGCTCAACGCGCTGATCGCGTCGGTCGCCGCCGGGGGCTGGCAGCCGCCGCTGCACCACCGTCCCGCCGGCCTGGCACGCGACGAGGTGCGCGACGGCGAGCGCGCACCGGTCATCGACGATCGGGTCGTGCCGCCGCGTCCGCCTGCCCCCGCCTCCGGCGGCAGCGCCGACCTCGTCCCTCCGACCTGACGGGTCGTCAGAAGTAGACGCCCCGCACTACCCTCCACCCACGTTCGACGTGGAGAGGACACCCGTGGCCACCACCCAGCAACCCGCCATCGAGGGCTGGTTCACCACCGGCGAGGGCGCGGCGCTCATCGGCAGCCGCTGCGAGGGCTGCGGCACCTACGCCTTCCCTCGCGCCACCCTGTGGTGCGCGAATCCGGCCTGCCGAAGCACCGAGCTGGCCGAGGTCGAGCTCAGCCGCACCGCGACCGTCTGGTCGTACTCGTTCAACCACTACCAGCCGCCCGAGCCCTACATCTCGCCCGATCCGTTCGTGCCCTACGGCGTGGTCGCCGCCGAGCTGGCCGCCGAGCAGCTCGTCATCCTCGGCCAGCTGGCGACGGGCTTCGGCGTCGAGGACCTGACCGTCGGCGCCCCCGTCGAGCTGGTCATCGAGACGCTGTATCGCGACGACGAGGGCGACCACCTCGTGTGGCGCTGGAAGCCGACCGCCGCTGCACCGACCGAGGAGAGCTGAGATGGGCGACCGCGACATCGCCGTGGCCGGCGTCGGCATGCACGAGTGGGGCAAGTGGGGCCGCAACTTCGTCGAGTACGGCGTGGTGGCCGCCAACCGAGCGCTCGACGACGCCGGGATCCCCTGGACCGACGTGGAGTTCGTCGCCGGCGGCGTGACCGTGCGCAACGGCTACCCCGGCTACGTGGCCGGCGCGACGTTCGCCCAGGCCCTCGGGTGGACCGGGTCGCGCGTCGCCTCGTGCTACGCCGCGTGCGCGTCGGGCGCCACCGCCATCGACACGGCGCGGGCCCGCATCCTGGCGGGCATGTGCGAGGTGGCACTCGTCGTCGGCGCCGACACCACGCCCAAGGGCTTCCTCGCGCCCAACAAGGGCGAGCGAGGCGACGACCCGGACTGGCTGCGCTTCCGCCTGCTCGGCGCCACCAACCCGACCTACTTCGCCTTCTACGCCCGTCGCCGCATGGACCTGTTCGGCGCCACCGACGAGGACTTCGCGCAGATCAAGGTGAAGAACGCGCAGCACGGCCTCGCCAACCCGTACGCCCGCTTCCGCAAGGAGGTGAGCGTCGAGGACGTGCTGTCGTCGCCGATGGTGAGCGACCCGCTCCGACTTCTCGAGATCTGCGCCACCTCCGACGGCGCCGCGGCGCTGGTGCTCACCAGCCTCGACTACGCCAAGCGCCACGGCCTGGCGGATCCGGTGCGCGTGGCGGGCGTCTCGACGGTCACGCCGACGTACCCGAACACCGTCATCGAGATGCCGAACTTCGCCACCGACTCGGCCGCGGTCGTGGCGCCGTCGTCGCGCTCGTTTCGCGACTCGATCGCGCACGCCGCGTACGAGGACGCCGGCATCGGGCCCGAGGACGTCTCGCTGGCGGAGGTGTACGACCTCTCCACCGCCCTCGAGCTGGACTGGTACGAGAACATCGGGCTGTGCGCCGAGGGCGAGGCCGAGCAGCTCCTGCGATCGGGTGCCACCGCGCTCGGCGGGCGGGTGCCCGTGAATCCCAGCGGCGGCCTGGCGTGCTTCGGCGAGGCGGTGCCGGCGCAGGCCATCGCCCAGGTGTGCGAGGTGACGTGGCAGCTGCGCGGCCAGGCGACCGGCCGCCAGGTGGAGGGTGCCCGCGTGGGCGTCACCGCCAACCAAGGCCTCTTCGGCCACGGCTCCAGCGTGGTGCTGGTGAGGTAAGCGGCCCCAGCGCGGCGTCAATCGGGTGGTTAGCCTCGGTGCCGTGAGGATCCGTCAGGTCGCCATCGCGCTGGCTTCGGCGAGCGCGGCGGCGACCGCCGTCGTCGTGCCGACCGGTCCCGCAGCCCTGGCCAGCGCCCCGCCGTGCGCTGCGGCCGCGTGGACGACCGGCACGCACCTGCGCGTCGCGGAGGTGGGCACGGAGATGCGCTCGCTCTACCAGATGGCATCTGCACTCCACAGCCCGCCGCGCTGGGATGCCACCGGCTCCTACCTCTCGGTCGTGACGCGGTCCCTCGCTTCGAGTGCGGAGCTGGTCGTCATCGTGTTCGATCGTGACGGGACGCAGCTCGCGGTCATCCCTGACGCCAACTCGGCAGCGACGCCGTACGAGCCCATCTCCGAGGTCGTCGCGCCGTTCGCCCCCGACGGACGCATCTCGTGGGTCGGCGGCGGCATGCTCGAGCTGCGGACCTGGCCCGAGGTCGTGGCGACCTCCATCGCGCTGCCGACGACCGGTGAGGCGGCGCTGGCGTGGTCACCCGACGGGGCGCACCTCGCATGGACCGCTACTGCACCCGGATCCGAGCGGCAGGTGTGGGTGGCAGACGCTGACGGCACCGATCCGCATCCCGTCGGTGACGCCGCCGACCCGATCACCCAGCTCCGTTGGAGCGACGCCGCCACCGTGTCGTGGAACGCGGAGGGAACGGGCCACAGCGTGGACTCGGCGACCGACAGCGCAGTCGCCGCCCTCGTCGGGCCACCGGCGTGGACCTCGCCCGCCGGCACGGTCCTCACCGATGGGTCGCTCGACGACGTCGCCTGGTCCGACGACGATCGCCTCATCGCCTCGCTCGACAACTTCAGGTTCACGGAGAGATCGTCCGGGTCGGTGACGGCGTTCCTGGCAAGCCTCCTCTTGATCCGGACCACGGACAGACGGTGGGGCATCCTCGATGGGGACCTCCTGGGCGAGCCCGAGCCAGATGAGTTCTTTCCTGCGCTCTGGCCGATCAAGCGGGTCGTGATGTTCCCTGGCGTCGCCACCGCGGATGTGCGCTTGGAGGTGAGCGACGTGGTCGTCGACGGTCAGCGAACGTCGATGCACGTGGTGGTCACCAACGACGGGCCGTGCACCGCGCCCGATGTCACCCTTCCGGTCCCCGACCTCGGCCGCATCTACGCCATCCACACCTCCGCGGTCGACCCCAACCCGCTGACCGCCGCCGCGCCCGGCGTCGAGGGGGCCCAGCTCCGCCTCGGCGACCTCGCCTCCGGCGACACCCGCACCTTCGAGCTCGCCATCGACGTCGCAGCACCCGCCACCCCCGCCGCCGCGTTCATCGCCCTCGACAGCCCCATCGCGGATCCCACGCCCGGCGACGTCATCGCCCAGATCGAGGCCAGCCCGGCGCATCTGCTCGCCAACTTCCCCGACGTCGAACCGACCAGCCCCTTCACCACGCCCATCGCCTGGGCCGCGCACCACGCCGTCACCGGCGGCTACGCCGACGGCGGCTTCCACCCCGGCGCACCTGTCACCCGCCAAGCGATCGCCGCCATGGTGTGGCGCCTGCGCGGCAGCCCCCAAGGACCGTTCAGCGACCCCGACCTCACCGCGCCCTTCAGCGACGACGAGCCCGAGCTCGCGGCACCGTTCAGCGACGTCGACCTCGACCACCGCTTCGTCACCGCCATCGACTGGGCCCGCTGGGCCGAGCTCACCGCCGGCTACTCCGACGGCGGCTTCCACCCCACCGCCACCGTCACCCGACAGAGCCTCGTGACCATGCTCTGGCGCCTCGCCGGCGAACCCACCGGGGCCCCCGACCCCGCCTACTCCGACGTCCCGGTCGGTCACCCCTTCCGCGACGCCATCGGCTGGGCCACCGATGTCGGCATCACCACCGGCTACGCCGACGGCACCTTCCGGCCCGCCGGCACCGTCACCCGCCAGGCCGCCGCCGCCTGGCTCACCCGCTGGCACGACGCCGCCAGCTGAACGCACCTGGCAGGCTGGTCGGGTGATCGAGTCGGACCTCGTCGACCTGCCCCCGCAGCACGCCGGCGTGCCGTGGCCCACCCTCGAGTGGCCCACCGACGCGCCAGGTCCCGAGGTCGACGGCGCCACGCTGGAGTCGCTGGTCGACCGGGCGATGGCGGCGCCCGACCCCGACGACCTCGGCGAGACCCGCGCGGTGGTCGTGGTGCACCGCGGCCGCCTCGTGCTCGAGCGCCACGCCGAGGGCTACGGCCCCGCCCACACCCACCCGTCGTGGTCGCTGGCCAAGAGCATCCTGCACGCGGCGGTCGGCATCGCTGTGCGCGACGGGCTGCTCGAGCCAGCAGAGCCGGTCGATGCGCCGGAGTGGCCACCGGGCGACCCGCGCCACGCGATCACCGTCGGCGACCTGCTGGCGATGCGCTGCGGCCTCGCGTGGCAGGAGGTGTACCTGCCGGGCGTGCGCAGCGACGTCATCGACATGCTGTGGGGAGCGGGCAAGGACGACCTCGCCGCGTTCGTCGCGTCCAAGCCCCTCGTCGCCGAGCCGGGCAGCGACGAGTCGTTCGTCTACTCCAGCGGCACCAGCAACCTGCTGGCTCGGCTGCTCGGCGACCGCATCGTGTCCGCGGCCGGCGGCCCACGCGGCGCAGCAGATGAGCCCACCGGTGCGGCTCGCGCGGCCCTCGTGTTCGAGTGGCTGCGCGAGCAGCTCCTCGACCCGATCGGCATGACCAGCGCTGTGCCGAAGGCGGACCCGGCAGGCACGTGGGTGGCGTCGTCGTACTGCTTCGCCACCGCCGCGGACATGGCGCGATTCGGGTTGTTCGCGCTGCGCGGCGGCACGTGGAACGGGCGCGAGCTGCTACCGCCGGGATGGATGGACCGCGCCCGCACGCCACGCTCGGTCGACGTCGACACCGCGCCGGATCGCCACGGCGAGCACTGGTGGACGAGCGGCTCGACGCCTGGCGCGTTCTTCGGCTCGGGCTACGAGGGGCAGCGCATCTGGGTCGCGCCCGCGCAGGACCTGGTGGTGGTGCGCCTCGGCGTCACCGACGTGGCCCTGCGCCCGAACCTCCAGCGATGGCTCGACGACCTCACCGCCTGCTTCCCCACCATCGACCCCGCACGACCCCCTCGAGTCTCGATCTGACCCCCGGAAGGTGTCCAATATGGACACCCAGGACCGCAACTTGGGTGGCCGTGCATGGGGGGTCAGGGGTGCTGGCTGGAGACCGACACCACCTCGCCGGTGAGGTAGCTCGACAGGTCGCTGGCGAGGAACACCATCACGTTGGCCACCTCCCACGGCTCAGCGGCGCGCCCGAAGGCCTCTCGCGACGTGAGCTCGTCGAGCAGCTCGTCGGTGGTGACCTTGGCCAGGAACGGGTGCATCGCCAGGCTGGGTGCCACCGCGTTGACCCGCACGCCCAGCTCGGCCGCCTCCACCGCAGCGCAGCGAGTCAGCGCCATCACCCCGGCCTTGGCCGCGGCGTAGTGGGCCTGGCCGTCCTGCGCGCGCCACCCCAGCACCGAGGCGTTGTTGACGATCACCCCGCCGCCGCGCTCGGCCATGTGGCGCAGCCCAGCGCGGGTGCAGCGGAACGTGCCGTTGAGCGTCACGTCCATCACGACGGACCACTGCTCGTCGGTCATGTCCACGAGGCGCGCCGTGCCACCGAGCCCGGCGTTGTTCATGAGCACGTCCACGCCGCCGAGCTGCTCGGTGGCCGCGGCGAACAGCGCCTGCACGTCGTCCTCGACGGTGACGTCGCACCGCGAGGTCACCGGACGGGTGCCGGTCTCCTCCGCCAGGCGGTCAGCCGCCTCGCCGAGTCGCCGCTCGTGCACGTCGGAGATGAGCACCGCGGCGCCCTCCTCGATGCAGCGCTTGGCCACCGCGTACCCGATGCCGGTGCCAGCCGCGGCGGTCACCACCGCGGTGCGCCCGACGAGCAGGTCGCGCGCTGGTGGGTAGACGGCTGCGGTGCGATCGTTCGCCATCAGACCACCTTGGGCTCGGGCGGCAGGCCGAGGGCCCGCTCGCCGATGATGTTGCGCTGGATCTGGTTCGACCCGGCGTAGATCGTGTCAGAGCGGGTGAACAGGAACAGGCGCTGCAGCGCGGTCAGCTCGTAGCCGCCGGTCTGCTCGGCGAGGTCGGCCTCCGCCCCGAGCACGTCCATCGCCAGCTCGCCGAGCGCTCGGTGCCACGTCGCCCAGTAGAGCTTGGTGACCATCGCCGCGGGCGGCGGCGCGGTGCCCGCCGCCCCGCTGAGCACCCGCAGCGTCATCCACCGCATGATCCGCAGGCCGCTCCACGCCTCCACGATGCGGCGGTGGATGGACGGGTCGTCGATGCGCCCGGTGCGCCGGGCGCTGGCGACCACCGCGTCGAGCTCGTTCTGGAAGCTGAGCTGCTGGCCGAGCGTGGAGGCGCCGCGCTCGAACGCCAGCGTCCCCATCGCCACCTTCCACCCGCCGTCGACCTCGCCCACGACGTTGTCGGCCGCGGTGCGCGCCCCGGAGAAGAACACCTCGTTGAACTCCGAGCTGCCCGAGATCTGGCGGATGGGCCGCACCTCGACGCCGGGCTGGTCCATCGGCACCAGCAGGTACGAGAGCCCGCGGTGGCGGGGCTGCGCGCGGTTGGTGCGGGCGATGACGAAGCACCACTGCGCCCAGTGGGCGTGGCTGGTCCACACCTTCTGGCCGTCGAGCACCCACTCGTCGCCGTCGAGCACCGCTGTGGTCTTGACGTTGGCGAGGTCCGAGCCGGCGTCGGGCTCGCTGTAGCCCTGGCACCACAGCTCGGTCGCGGCGACGATCGGCGGTAGGAACCGCTGCTGCTGCTCGGGCGTGCCGAAGGCGACGACCGTCGGGCCGAGCAGCGTCTCGCCGATGTGCCCGACGCGACCCGGGCCCCCGGCGCGGGCGTACTCCTCGTGGAAGATGACCTCCTGGGTGAGCCCGAGGCCGCGGCCGCCGTGCTCGGTGGGCCACCCAACGCAGCTCCAGCCGCTGGCGCCGAGGTGCTGCTCCCAGGCGAGCCGCTCGTCGAACAGGGCGTCCTCGTCGCCGGGCCCGCCACGCCCCCGCACCACGGCGAAGTCGCCGCGGAGGTTGTCGGCGAGCCACCCGGCGACCTCGGCGCGGAAGGCCTCGTCCTCGGCCGAGAAGCTCAGGTCCACACGGGCAACCCTACTCCTGACGACGCGTCAGATCCCACCTGCGGCGGGGCCCGGACGCGGCGGTGGGCAGGGCCGGAGCCCTGCCCACCGAGCGCTGTCGAGGTCGGTCAGCGACCCTCGCCGGTCAGCCCTCGCAGTTCTCCGCGAACCAGGCGTCGATGTTCTCGCTGGCTTCGGTGTACTCCGGCGAGTCGAACACCTCGCCCATCTCCGCCATCGCCTCGAAGTCCATGCCACCGTCGGGATCGAACGTCTCGGCGAATTCAGCGAAGGCATCAGCCATCACCTCGATGTCATCGGCGATCTCGTCCGGCAGCGTTGAGCCGAGCTCTTCGAACTGGGCCTGCGCCTCGGCGAGCTCCTCCTCGGTGAGGTCGGGGTCCATCGCCAGGAACGGCGCGGCGGCGACGCCGAGCCACGTCATCGAGGCATCGAAGCACTCGCCCATTTGGCCCAGGTCGCCGAGATCGCCAGAGGCGTCCTCGTCATCGCCGCTGCCGTCGTCGGAGTCGTCAGATCCGTCGTCACCGCTGTCGTCCGCGGCGTCATCGGTCATGTCGTCGCCACCGTCGTCTGCGGTGTCGTCGGTCGCTTCTGTCGTCTCGGTCGTCTCGACGGCCTCGGTGGTCGTGGAGTCCTTGTCGGCGGCCTCGCCGCCGTCGTCGCTCGAGCACGCGCCGAGCAGCAGCACAGCGGCGACGAGCGCTGCCGTTCCCTTGCGCAGATCCATGGTTCCTCCCGGGGAGCATCCCGCGGGCGTCCGCCGCCCGTCGTCGCAACGGTAGCGCCCCCGACCTGGTTCGACCGCCCCGCCGCCGCCTCGCTAGCCTCCGCCTGTCCGAGAGGGCGGCACGTCGCGCCGCCGTCGACCCGGGAGGTTGCCGTGACCAGGACCGTTCGCGCTGCTGCTGCTGGCGCCGTCGTGGCGCTGCTGCTGGGCGCCTGCGCCAAGCCCGAGCCGGAGCCGATCGCCGTGTCCGGCGACGAGCTGCCGGTGGCCGGCACGGTCAAGCTGCAGGTCGACGCGCCGAACGAGGAGGGCGAGGTCGGCCCGGTCGACATCACCTACAAGCTCGAGGTCCCGAGCCCGCTCAGCTTGACCATGGCCGCCACCGGTCTCGAGGTGGTGCCCGCTGGCGAGCTCCGGCACGGCACGGGCCACTTCCACCTCTCGTGGACCGAGCTCGATCCGCAGCAGGACGCCAGCCGCGCGGATTCGGTGTGCACCCCGGTGGGCGAGCCCTTCGACGAGGACGACACGTCGATCGACTTCGCCGACGCCGAGGCGACCGCAACCCTCGAGCTCGACCCTGGGCTCTACCGCGTGTGCCTGCAGCTCGGCGACGGCGAGCACACCTCGCTCAACCCGCGCGAGGAGTACACGATCGTGGTCGTCGAGCCCGGCGCGACGACCACCACCGAGGTGGAGGCCGTCGACGAGACGCCGACCACCTTCAGCACCATCGACACGAGCGGCGCCACCGAGGGGCCGACGACCACGGCGACACCCGGCACGCTGGCACCGACGACGACCGTCGCCCCGGGCTGAGCGACGCCCGCAGCACCAGCGGCGCAGCCGCCGTCCTGAGGGGGGCACGTGCAGCTCGAACGTGATGGCGAGGTGGCGATCCTGCACCTCGGTGATGGCGAGAACCGCTTCAACCGCGACAGCCTCGACAGCTGGTTCGCAGCCCTCGATGAGGTCGAGGCCTCCGCGGGCCCGGTCGCACTGGTCGCGGTCGGCGACGGCAAGATCTGGTCCAACGGCCTCGACCTCGAGTGGCTCATGGCCACCCAGGACCCGACGTTCCTACCCGATGTGCATCGCCTGTTCGCTCGCATGCTCACGATGCCGTGCATCACCGTGGCCGCCCTCAACGGCCACACGTTCGCTGCCGGCGCCATGCTCTCGGTGGGCTTCGACCGCCGCCTCATGCGCGAGGACCGCGGCTGGTGGTGCCTGCCGGAGGTCGACCTCGGCATCCCGCTCACGGTGGGGATGGACACGATGATCACTCACCGCCTGCCGAGGCTGACCGCGCACGATGCCATCGTCACCGCGCACCGCTACACCGGCACCGAGGCGCTGGCGGCCGGCATCGTGCACGCCCTCGCTCCCGAGGACCGGCTGCTCGCCGATGCCGTCGAGATGGCGCGGCCGCTGGCGGGCAAGGCCGGCCCGGCGCTGGGCACCATCAAGCGCGTCTTGCACCGCCAGGCGCTGGAGATCCTCGCCGATCCGGCCAGCAGCGTCGCTCTCCCACCCGGCACCTGATCGCGCCGGGGTAGTCTGATGCCCCGTCAGATCCCTGTGGAGGCTGCGTCGTGGGCGACTTCGAGACCCTGGGCTACGAGGAGACCGACGACGGCGTCGCCTGGGTGACCCTCGAGCGCCCCGAGGTCCACAACGCGTTCGACGACGTGATGCGCCACGAGCTCTCGGGCCTGTGGCGCTCGCTGCGCACCAACGACGCCGTGCGGGCGATCGTGCTGACCGGCAGCGGCCAGAAGGCGTTCTGCACCGGCATCGATCGCGCCGCGGTGCCCGAGGGCGAGGCGGAGTTCGACTACGACCCCTTCACCTACGACGACCCCGGCAAGGACCTCGGCCCCAAGGCGAACGAGCTGTGGAAGCCCGTCATCGCCGCGGTGAACGGCATGGCGTGCGGCGGCGCGTTCTACCTGCTCGGCGAGGTCGAGCTCATCATCGCCGCCGAGCACGCCACGTTCTTCGACCCGCACGTCACCTACGGCATGCCGGCGGTGTTCGAGCCGACGCTGATGGCGCAGCGCATGCCCTTCGGCGAGATCATGCGCCTCAGCCTCCTCGGCAACCACGAGCGCCTGTCGGCGCAGCGCGCCCACCAGATCGGCCTCGTGTCCGAGGTGGTGCCGGGCGATGAGCTGCGCGCGGCTGCGCACTGGGTGGCAGCCGCCATCGCCAGCCAACCGCCGCGCGCGGTGCAGGCCACCGTGCGCACCATCTGGGCCACCCTCGAGATGGGGCGGCGCCAGGCGCTGGACCTCGGCAACTCGATGCTGCAGCTGGCGATGAACGCCGAGGACCTCGAAGCCGGCCAGCAGGTCTTCGCCTCGGGGGAGCGCATCGAGTGGCGTCTGCGCTGAGCGGGCGCCGCCGTGCTCGCTGAGGTCGTCGCCGGCGCCGCCGCGCGCTTCGGCGACCGAGCGGCGTTCGTCACCCCTGCTGGCTGGTCGCTGTCGTTCCGAGCGCTCGACGAGCAGGCGCGCTCGGTCGCCGCAGCGCTGCGCGACCGCTACGGCATCGGCGAGGGCGACGTCGTGGCGCTGCTGCTGCCATCGACGGTCGACTACGTCGTGGCGTACGTCGCGGCCTCGATGCTCGGCGCGATCACCGCAGGTGTGAACCCGCGGCTCACCGCACCCGAGCGCACCGCCATCGTCGAGCGCGCCGCGCCGGCGCTGGTGCTCGCCACCGCCGAGCTGGCCGACGCCGCCCCCGCCGGCGTGCCGATCGTGAGGGTCGAGGTCGCCGCCGACGCGTCCTCGGTGCTCGCCGCGCTGCAGGGGGACGCCGCGACGGTGGCGCCGCTGCCGGCAGACCCGGAGCGCGCCGAGTGCATCGTGTTCACCTCCGGCACCACCGGGGTGCCCAAGGGCGCGGAGTTCCGCGACCGCCAGCTGCGCGCCATCGCGGCGATGGACTGGGGCGAGGATCGCTGGGACGGCGGCGGCGCCATGCTCGCTGCCACGCAGCTGGCGCACGTCGGCTTCATGACCAAGCTGCCGTGGTACCTGATGAGCGGCGGCGCCACGCACCTGCTGGATCGGTGGCGCGCCCCCGACGTGCTGCGCCTGCTCGCCGAGCAGCGCATCGCCGTGGTCGGCGGCGTCGCCCCGCAGCTCGCGCTGCTGCTGCGCGACCCCACGTTCGACACCTACGACTGGTCGCACGTGCAGCTCATCGTGATGGGCGGCGGTCCGTCGTCGCCGGCGCTGGTGGCCGAGGCCCGCGAGCGCTTCGGCGCCGGCTACTCCATCCGCTACTCCTCGACGGAGTCCGGCGGCATCGGCACCGCCACTGCGCCCGACGCGGATGACGAGGAGGCGCTGCACACGGTGGGGCGGCCACGCCCGGGCGTCGAGGTGCGCATCGCGGATCCCGACGACGGCGCGCCGCTGCCCGACGGCGAGGTCGGCGAGGTGCTGGTGCGCTCGCCCTCGATGCTGGCGGGGTGGTGGGGCGATCCCGAGGCCACCGCGGCGACGATCGTCGACGGCTGGCTGCGCACCGGTGACCTGGGCCGCATCGACGAGCGCGGCCTGCTGCGCCTGGCGGGTCGGGCCAAGGAGATGTACGTGCGCGGCGGCTACAACGTCTACCCGATGGAGGTGGAGGCGGTGCTCGGCACACACCCCGACGTTGCCGAGGTCGCCGTCGTGGCGGTGCCCGACGAGGTGATGGGCGAGCTCGGCGTGGCCGTCGTCGTGCCCAAGGCGGGCGCCAACGCGCCGACGCTCGAAGAGCTGCGGGCGTTCGCTGCAGACCGGCTGGCGGCGTGGAAGCTCCCCGAGCGACTCGAGACGCGCGACGCGCTGCCACGCACCCCCATGGACAAGATCGACCGCCGCACCCTCCAAGCCACTGTGCGTAGGTGAGTGACGCTTTCGCTCACTCAGGTGCGCACAGATGTTCGGTGCACCGCGCTCAAGCCATCCATGCGTACCTGAGTGAGGGTTTCGCTCACTCACCTACGCACAGGAGGTGGGGTCAGTCGCGGGTGGCGGCCCACGTTCGGGTGAGCTCGGCCATCATCGAGAACCGCTCGATGGCGTCGATCGGCGCATCCCACGGCTCGCCCGCGAGCTCCCGCCCGACCCGCGCCACCTGGAAGATGAGCCGCTCGGGCTCAGCCCACTGCGCGTAGGCACCCAGGTCGATCTTGGCTGCCGCCTCCACGACGGTGGCGCCCGCAGTCAGGTGCTCGGTCGCCTCGTCGCGCACGTAGGCGAAGTAGTCGCGCACCGCCCGCACGTCGTCGACGGTGGCGAGCGGGCCGTGGCCGGGGACCACCACCTCGGGGGCCAGCGTCGCGATGCGGTCGAGCGCGGCGAGCCAGCCGTCGGTGGTGCCCTCCCACCCGATGGGCGTGCAGCGGTTGAACAGGACGTCACCGGTGAACACCACGCCGTCGTCGGGGAGGTGCACGATGACGTCACCCGCGGTGTGCGCTGGTCCGACGGAGATCACCACCGCGCGGCGACCGCCCAGGTCGATCTCGAGATCGACGTCGTCGTCGACCAGCGTCGTGGGCGGGGTGACCACCACGTCCGCGAAGTCGTACAGCGCACCGAGCTCGCGGCCGAAGGCGGCCATGGTCGGTGGCAGGCCCTCGGTCGTGGCGAGCATGTGCATGAGCTTCGGGCTGCCCTCGGCCTCGTGCTCCATCGCCGCGGCGCACCGCCGGTGGCCGATGAGCTCGGTCCCCTGCTCGGCCAGCAGCTGGTTGCCCCAGCAGTGGTCGCCATTTGCGTGACTGTTGACACACCTAGCGGGCGTTCCCGGAAGTACGTCATGCCACGCGGCCAGGAGGCGGCGCGTCCGTGGAAGGTCCCAGAACGTGTCGATCACCAACCCGCCGCCATCAGCCACGAACCCCGAATTGCTCTCGCCGATCCGCAACCCCACGTCGCCGCGACTGCCCTGCAACGCCGCCCACACCCCCGCTGCAACCTCGACGACCGTCAGCTCCCCTACGTCAGGCACGTGCACTCCCCCTCAGGATGTCGCCGCTGCGGCGGATCGTACGACGTCCGCTCCGCCCACCTGTCCACCACGTAGCGCCGTGTACCAGCACGATGGGTCGGGCGGCGCTTAGCTGTCATCAGTTGGAACGGCCTGGGATACGAAGGGCCCGAGCGACTTGGACTTCGAGTTTGAGGTAGAGGCGCTCGGCCGCGTCGTCCTGAAGCTGCCGGAGTTCGTCACGGGTATAGCGACCGAAGGGGATCTCCTCGCGCAGCTCGATGCCCGTCTCACGATGCGCCAGCTGGACCCACCCTGGGCCAACGGACCCGCGGGCAGCACGCGAACGGCGCGATACAGAGCCCTTGTGGGTCCTGATTCCTGCAGAGCGGGTTTCGATGACCTGCCGTCGATCGAGCGACCAATGGTCCTTCCTGCGCGCCACATGGTCAGTCAAGCAGGAGGTCTCGCTCACGGCGAGGCATCTGCGACCGCAATAGCGGACCGATGGGCGACGGAGATCGGACCAAATCTCGGGTATCCCACGTGGATCGGTAGGGGCCGATCGTGGCAAGGGCAGGTGTTCCCTGACACGGCACTAGGGCAAGCCGGCCAAGCACCTGTGACCCCTTAACCGAAGTACACACCGTTGTGGTGCGAGTTGATGCCGCGCGCCGGCGTGCCGGGCAGCACCTCGTCCCACGCCGCGAGCAGGCGCCGCGTGCGCGGCAGGTCCCAGAACGTGTCGATCACCAGCCCGCCGCCATCCGCCACGAACCCCGCGTTGCTCTCACCGATCCGCAGCCCGACGTTGCCGCCGCTGCCCTGCAGCGCCGCCCACACCCCCGCCGCCACCTCGACGACCGTCAGCTCCCCCATGTCCGGCACGTGCAGTCCCCCTCAGGACGTCGCTGCTCCGATGGAGCGTAGGACGCCCGTCCAGCCAACCGAAGCTCGACCCGTCAGGGGCTGCAGAATGCCCAGTGCGACGACGGTGCCCGCCTGCACCTCGTGCACAGGGAGATCAGCAGCATCAGGCACCTCATGGTGAACATCCGGAAGCTCACCGGGGCACCCCGCCGAAGACGAACGGGCTAGCTGTAGCCGAAGCGGGGCGGGAGCTACGAGAGGCCTCGATGGTCGCTCGACGACGAGCAGCCTCTTGGGCGTCAACCGCAGGGTGGCTGCGAACTGGTGCTCACCCCCGCATGCCCTGATGAAGTGGGCTCGAGCTCATGGTGCCGACATCCATCGCGGGGTGAATCGGCAGTGCATCTCGACGTAGTCGATGACCGACTCGACGCTCGAGCCATCGTCGCCTCCGCCCGGAGGAGGTTCGCTGTCGAGCACGAGCCGCGCATCGGCGGCGATGTCCGATGGCGCGAGATCGAGGGCTCGAGCGGTGGCCTCCTCGAGCGCGACATCTCCCTCGGCCGACGCGCGGCGGTGGAGCTCTCGCATCGCGGCGCAGAACGCTTCTGTCTCCTCGTGCGTCGCACGATGGCACTCGTCGGTCATGAAGCGATCGAACGCCGATCGGTGCGCATCGAAGCGGCGCCAATCGATGCCCCGATCATTCTCCAGCGGATCGAAGAGCGTGCGCACCGCGAGAGCCATCGCCTCCGGCGAGTCTTCCAGCACCTGCTCCTCGAGCTCCTCGATCCGCTGCGCGCCAGGATGGAGCTCGTCGTCGACGCCCTGGAGCGCGTCCAGCTCGGCCGCTGCGTCGCACCACGCAGCGAGGTCGTCGGCTCCGTCTTCCTCGTCGCTGCACGCGGCCGCCGCCAGCAGTGGCAGCAGCGCTGCGAGCACGACGACCGCCGGCATGCGGTGCAATCGAGCGGCGTCGAGGCCAGACTGGCGCATGGCGTCCTCCTCGTCCGCTAGCGGCTCCCGAAGTCTGGCAGCACTCGCCGGCGTGACGTCGGCAGCGCTGGCGCTCGGGGTGACCGAGCTCGTCAGCGGCGTCGAGGCCAACACGCCGGGGTCGATCGCGTCGGTCGGTCGCGCCTTCATCAGCTGGGCGCCGGGAAGCCTGGAGCGCTGGGCGATCGACACGTTCGGCACCGGCGACAAGCCCGCCCTGCTCGCCGGCATCGTCGTCATCTGCCTGCTGCTCGGCGCACTCGTGGGCGTGGTCGCGCAACGCCAGCCGGCAGCGGCACCGTTCGGCTTCGGGGTGTTCGCCGTCGCCGGCGCGCTCGCCGCGCTCGACGACCCGCTGGTGCCGACCGCCATCGCGGTCGCTGCGCCGATGCTCGGCGCGTACAGCGGCATCTTCGCGCTGCTCATGATGCGCACGCGCCTCCTGCAGTCGACGATGGCGCCGCCCGCGCCGCCGGCCACCGTCGCGGCGACTGCGACGCCCTCAGCCACGTCGATCGTCGTCGAGTCGCCCACCAACCCGCACGCCAGCCGTCGCGCCTTCTTCGCCTACGCCGGCGGCGCAGCCGCACTCGCTGCCACCGCGGCAGGCGCGGGCAAGGCGCTGCGCGGGCGCGGCGCGGCTGAGCAGGCCCGTGCCCAGGTTCGCCTCCCCGCTGGCTCCGGGCGCATCACCACCCCCGCCGACACGTCGTTCGACGCCATCACGGGACTCACGCCGCGCATCACCCCGAACGAGGACTTCTACCTGATCGACACCGCGCTGCTGAAGCCGCAGGTGAACCCGGCGAACTGGAAGCTGACGATCGAGGGCATGGTCGAGCGCCCGTACGAGCTGACGTTCGACGAGATCCTGGCCATGGACCTCGTCGACGAGGAGCTCACGATCGCCTGCGTCTCCAACGAGGTGGGCGACGACCTCATCGGCAACGCGGTGTGGACCGGCGTGCCGCTGCTCGACGTGCTGGACCGCGCCGGCATCCAGCCCGGCGCCACGCAGGTCGCGCAGCGATCCGTCGACGGCTGGACGTGCGGCTTCCCCACCGAGCTGCTGCGCGACGGGCGCCCCGCGCTGCTGGTCGTCGGCATGAACGGCGAGCCGCTGCCCATCATCCACGGCTTCCCGGCGCGCGTCGTGGTCAGCGGGCTCTACGGCTACGTGTCGGCCACCAAGTGGATCGAGACCATCACGCTCACCACGTGGGAGGACTTCGACGGCTACTGGATGGACAAGGGCTGGTCGAAGGAGGGTCCCGTCAAGACCCAGTGCCGCATCGACGTGCCACGCCGCGGCCGCACGCTGGTCGCCGGCCCCGCCCCGATCGCCGGCGTGGCGTGGGCGCCGATCCGCGGCATCAGCAAGGTCGAGGTGCGCGTGGACGAGGGCGACTGGGTCGAGGCGACGCTGTCGAGCGTCGGCACCGACTTCACGTGGATCCAGTGGATGGCCGAGTGGGAGGCGGTTCCCGGCGAGCACGTCATCGACGCTCGCGCCACCGACGGCGAAGGCGAGACCCAGACCGCAGCCATCGCCCCACCGGCGCCCAACGGTGCGACGGGCTACCCGCGCCGGTCGGTGGTCGTCGAGGACGCCTGAGCGTCGAGGGCCTGCGGACCCAGCCACCCCGCCACCCGGTCCGCGGCGGCGTCGGACAGGTGCAGGCCGTCGGGGCGTGCACCGTCGAGCCCGACGACCTGCTGGGTGAAGCGCCCATCGGGGCACACCTGGGCGAAGAGGTCGACGATCTCGACCTGCGGCGTGTCGGCGGCCACGAGCGGGAGCAGGTCGTCGTTCAGGTGGCGCGGATCGTCGCCGAAGCCCTCGAGCTGGTAGCACGGCGTCGTCAGCCACAGCACTCGGGCGCCGTCGCGCCCGAGCAGCGCTGCTGCCGCCTCGTACTCCGCGACGAGGTGCGAGTCGAACGTCGGGTCGCCGAAGGACAGGAACGCCGGCCAGGTCGGCAGCTTGCGGTCGATGAAGTCCCACGAGCCCGACAGCACCACCACGACGTCGGGGGTGAAGTCGGTGATGGTCGCGTCCCAGCGCACGGCCCAGTCGTCGCACACGCCCTGGGTGATCTCGCCCATGCGGCGCGCCTCGCCGCCGCGCACGATCCCGCAGCCCCGCGTCGCCTGGTTCCACACCACGACGTCGTCGCGCCCGTCGGCCCAGCGCCCCAGCGCGTTGCCGAGCACCCACGCCTGCGAGTCGCCGACGACCAGCACCCGCACCGGTCCCGCGGGGGCTGCTGACGTCGTCGGGGCAGCTGTCGGGAGCACAGTCGTCGGTGGCGGCGTCGTCGAGGGCGCGCCGGCAGCGAGCGTCGTGGTCGACCGCAGCGCAGGCATCGTCGCGTCTGCGCGCTGCATCGCAGGCATCACGGG
The DNA here is from genome assembly GCA_038206295.1 of Acidimicrobiales bacterium. Taxonomy (GTDB): domain Bacteria; phylum Actinomycetota; class Acidimicrobiia; order Acidimicrobiales; family JBBRAZ01; genus JBBRAZ01. Next base: position 32,800 of record JBBRAZ010000021.1, on the reverse strand, counting down.
CATCGCCTGCTCGCCGCCGGTGAGGTCGACGGCGGGCGGTGGCGGGTCGACGGTCACCAGCAGCAACGACGCGACCACGACCGCGACCGACGTCGGCACCACGACGCGCAGCGGAGGCCCGACGAGGCGCCGCCCCTCGCGGATCGGCTGCTCGACGAATCGCAGCGACAGCCACGCCAGCCCGAGCGCCAGCACGCTGCGCACCGCGAACAGCGGCCACGGCTCGAGGCCCGTGCGGTCCTCGTCGAGCCACAGGAACAGCGGCCAGTGGAAGAGGTACGCGCCGTAGGAGAGGCGCCCGATCCACGGCAGCGGGCGCACGCTGAGGGCCCGCCGCACCACGCTGCCGTCCTGGATCGCCCCGGCGACCGCTGCCATCGACACCAGGGCGTAGACGCCGAGCCAGCCGTCGTAGAGCCACCGGTCGGTGCGGAACACGCTGAACGTGAGCACGAGCATCACGCCGAGCGCGGCCGCGCCGCCGGCGCGCACCGCGCGGGCCGCACCTGATCCCGGCATCGGCGTCCACCGGTGCAGCACCACCGCGAGCAGCACCCCGCCGAGCAGCTCGGGCGCTCGGGTGTCGGTGCCGAAGTACATGCGGTCGATGGGCACGTCCGCGGCGAGCAGGTGCCTGCTCCACAGCACCGACGCCACCATGAGCGCCACCAGGCCTGCTGCCACCACGCGCAACCGGCCACCGGCGGCGCGCACCCCGGCGAGCAGGCCGACGGGCAGCAGGAGGTAGAACTGCTCCTCGATCGACAGCGTCCAGAAGTGCTGCACCGGTGACGGCTCGACGAACAGGTCCGCGTACGAGGTGTCGGTGACGATGAAGCGCCAGTTGGCGACGTAGAGGAGCGCGGCGAGCGCGTCCCCGCGCAGGCGCTCGAGCTGCGCGCCGTCGGCGACCGTGGCGCCGAAGACCGCGATGCCGAGCAACGCGAGCAGCGCGGCGGGCATGAGCCGGCGGAAGCGCCGCGCCCAGAACGTGCGCAGGCTGATCGTGCCGTGGCTGTCGTGCTCACGCAGCAGCAGCGTGGCGATCAGGTAGCCCGACAGGGTGAAGAACGTCGAGACCCAGAAGAACCCGCCCTTGGCCCAGTCGAACCCGGCGTGGCTGGCGAGCACGAAGCACAGGCCGATGCCGCGGATGCCGTCGAGCGCGGGCTGGTACGCGATGCGCGCCCGCGCTGCTGACGGACCTGGCACTCCCCCACTCCCCACGGCCCAGCAGGCTATCGATGGCTCCGGCGCGCCAACAGCCGCGCTCGACACCCGGCGGCGGCGGTTTAGGCTCGCCGGGCCGCGACCGCGCTGCGCCCGACGCCGCCGAGCACCCCTGCCATGGACGACTCCCCCGCCGATCCCGCCCCCGTACGTGGCACCCGTGGTCCCGTGCGCTGGTGGGGTCGCCTGCGCAACGAGGTGGGCGTGCTCGCCGAGCTGCTGGCGCTCACGTGGCTGGCGGCTGCGCAGCCTGTCCTGTCGGTCTACGCCCAGGCGCCCGAGCAGTTCGTCCTGCAACGAGCCGACGGCGGAGAGATCGTCCTGTTCGCTGTCGCCATCACCGTCGGGCCGGCGCTGGGACTGTGGGCGCTCACGATGGTGGCGCTCCCGCTGCCGCGCGTGCGGCGGTGGGTGGTGGTCGCCCTCGGCGCCGGGTTGGTCGGGGTCGCAGGCGCGGGGCTCGCCAAGGAGCTGCTCGGCCCCGGCATGCTGCGCGTCGGGGTGCCGGCGGCGACCGCGACGGTGGCGTGGATGCTGGTGCGCGGCCGCTGGGACGTCGTGGCACGCACCGCGCGCACGCTGGCGGTGGCGCCGGTCCTGTCGCTCGGGCTGTTCGTGTTCGCCTCGCCGGTGCACGCGGTGGTGACCGCCGGCGACGTGGACGCGCTGGGCGTCGAGGTCGAGCGTCCGGCGCCGATCGTGTTCCTGCTCTTCGACGAGCTGCCGACGGCCTCGCTGCTCGACGGCGAGGGCGCCATCGACGGCTCCCTGCTCCCGGGCTTCGCCGCACTCGCCGGCGACGCCACCTGGTACCGCAACCACACGACCATGGCGCCGTACACCGAGGCCGCGGTGCCCGCCATCCTCACCGGCATGGCACCCGAGCTCCCGCGGCGGCCGCCGGTCGCCGAGGAGCACCCGCAGAACCTCTTCTCGCTGCTCGACGGCACCTACGACCTGAGCGTGCAGGAGTCGCCGGTCACGTTCCTGTGCCAGTCGCCGTCGTGCACGTCGAGCACCAAGGCGCCCACCGCCACCACCGTGCGCACGCTGCTCGAGGAGGCGCACACCGTGTGGCGCAGCATCATCTCGCCGACCGCACCGGCCTCGACGCTGGACTTCAACGTGCAGGACATGCCCGAGGACCTCGACGCGCTCCCGTCGATGGAGGCGTTCATCGACGGCATCGAGCCCTCCGAGCGTCCCCGCCTGCACTTCCTGCACGTGCTGCTGCCGCACCAGCCGTGGCACCTGCTGCCCGACGGCCGCCAGTACGCGGCGCCCAGCCCACCGATGGGCCTGAGCTTCTTCCTGTGGGACGACGCCGGCAGCGCCGAGCGCGGCCGACAACGCCACCTGCTGCAGCTCCAGGCCGCCGATCGCGTCCTGCTGGACCTCGTGACGCGCCTGCAGGACCAGGGCACCTACGACGACGCCCTGATCGTCGTCACCGCAGACCACGGCGTGAGCTTCGAGGTCGGCCAGCCCGAGCGCGGCGCCAGCGGGGGCAACCTCCACGAGGTGGTGTGGACGCCGCTGCTCATCAAGGCGCCGGGCAGCGACGGCGGCGGCGAGGTGGTCGACGACCCGGCGCGCACCATCGACATCCTGCCGACCATGGCAGCCATCCTCGGCTTCGACGCCCCCGAGCCCTTCGACGGGATCTCCCTGCGCGACGGAGGCTCCACCAACGACGAGGTCGCGCTGCTGGACTGGGAGCTCAGCGACGACGCCATCGACGACGAGGACGACGACTACGTCCGGTTCGACGGCCGGCCGTGGTTCGAACGCCTGCTGGCCACACCGCGGGTGCCCCTCGCCGACGACCCGGCGCTGCGCCTGTTCCGCACGGGCCCCCACCCCGAGCTGATCGGCACGTCGGTGCGCGACTCGACCATCGGCGAGCGAGCTGCGGTCACCTTCGAGCTGCGGGCACCGGCGCGGGGCGAGCTCGACGACGATCCGGATCCCGACGATCTGCCGTTGTACGTCGATGGCATGGTGAGCGCGGAGCAGGAGCTGCCGGTCGCGTTCGCGCTCAACGGCCGCATCGCGGTGATCGCCGAGCCGCGCACCGAGTTCCTGGGCGACGGCCACGTGTGGGGGCTGCTCCCGCCCAGCCTGCTCCTCGACGGCGAGGACGACGAGCTCGAGGTCTTCCTGATCGAGGTCGACGGCGACGAGGTGCTCCTGCGACCCATGGCGACCACGTTCGGTTCGCTCCCCGCGATCGCCGATCCCTGACGCCCCGTCAGGGATCGGTATGCTCGGCCGACGCCGGTGGGAGACGCCGACGAGCCGGGGAGGCGACGTGAGCGACGAGCAGGCGCTGGAGGACCAGGTCCAGCACTCGGTGGCGAACGGGATCTGCCGGATCACCCTCAACCGCCCCGACGCCCGCAACGCCATCACCCCGGACCAGCGCAACCGCGTCATCGACCTGCTCGAGGCGGCCAGCGCGGACCTGCACGTGCGCGTCGTGGTGCTGAGCGCGACCGGCACGGCGTTCTGCACCGGCGCCGACCTCCGCGCCCGCCACGAGCAGCCCGCGCGCCCCGACGACGCCCCCGAGCGCGCCCAGGGCGAGGTGGCGCGCCTCATCGCACGCGGCGCGCAGCGGCTCATCGCCGCGGTGCTCGACTGCGAGAAGCCGGTGCTGGCCGTCGTGCAGGGCACCGCAGCGGGCATCGGGGCGCACCTGGCGCTGGCCAGCGACCTGGTGCTCATGTCGCACGACGCCAAGCTGGTCGAGGTGTTCGTGCGCCGCGGCCTCGTGCCCGACGGCGGCGGCGCCTACCTGCTGCCGCGCCTCGTCGGGGTGACGAGGGCCAAGGAGCTGCTCTTCTTCGGCGATGACATCTCCGCTGCCGACGCCGAGCGACTCGGCCTCGTCAGCCGCGCCGTGCCTGCCGACGAGCTCGAGGCCACCGCGGAGGCGTGGGCGCAGCGGCTCGCGGCGGCACCCACCCGCTCGCTGGCGCTCAGCAAGTGGCTGGTCAACCGCTCGCTGGAGTCCGACCGCGCCACCGCGTTCGCGAACGAGGCCGTCGCCCAGGAGCTGAACATGACGACCGCGGACGCGCAGGAGGGCGTGGCGTCGTTCGTCGAGCGCCGCGACCCCACCTTCCGCGGCTGGTAGCCGCGCGCCCGACCGTCTCGGTCCGGCATCGCAGCAATAGGCTCTGGGCACCGACGGATCGACCCAGGGGGTGCGCCGTGTTCCTGCGCAAGGACAAGCTCGACATGCCGACGCCGGCGACGGCGCTGCCCGGTCGAGCAGACGAGATGCCGATCCGCGAGCCCCACGTGGTGAGCGGCCGGCCGATCGAGGGCCCCCACCCCGACGGGGTGCGCCTGGCGCAGTTCGGTCTCGGCTGCTTCTGGGGTGCGGAGCGCGTGTTCTGGCAGACCCCGGGCGTGTGGGTCACCGCAGTGGGCTACGCGGCGGGCCTCACCCCCAACGCCACCTACGACGAGGTGTGCTCGGGACGCACCGGCCACAACGAGGTGGTGCTCGTCGCCTACGACCCGACGCTGATCACCTACGAGCAGCTCGTCGGCCTGTTCTTCGAGAGCCACGACCCGACGCAGGGGATGCGCCAGGGCAACGACGTCGGCACGCAGTACCGCTCGGGCATCTACACCTACGACGACGAGCAGCGCGCCACCGCCGAGGCGGTGCGCTCCGCCTACCAGGAGCGGCTGCGTGCCGCGGGCCACGGCGAGATCACCACCGAGATCGAGCCGGCCGGGCCCTTCTACTTCGCCGAGACGTACCACCAGCAGTACCTGGCGAGGAACCCAGGCGGCTACTGCGGGCTCGGCGGCACCGGCGTGTCGTGCCCCATCGGGCTCAACCCGACCTGATGCGGTCACGACCGACGAGGGGCATGAAGCGCCCGACCCGCGCTGCGTAGGCGCCGTAGTCGGGGTAGCGGCGACGCAGCCGCGCCTCCTCCCAGCGAGCCTTGGCCATGAACCAGCCCACCAGCGCCAGCGCGCACACCAGCGACCACGGGTTGCCGCTGCGCAGCGCGAGGCCGAGGGCGAGCAGGTCGATGCCGGTGTAGATCGGGTGCCGCACCAGGCGGAACGGCCCGCCGGTGCGCAACGTGCTGCCCGGCGCCGGCGTGGGCAGCGGCGTCAGCGAGGTGCCGAGGCCGAGGAGACCGACGACCAGCAACGCCACGCCGAGCAGCTGGACCATGCGGGCGACGTCCGCCGCCCACCCCGGCAGCACCCACACGTCGTCGGCCGGGAGGAGGGCGAGCGCCACGAGCAGCGCTCCCTGGACGGCGACGAACGCCCAGGCCATCGCAGCGTCGCGCGGATCCTCCACCGATAGCAGTCCCACCCCCGGAGCCTACGGCCCCATCCCCAGGCGTAGGTGCGTGCGCGAGGCGCTCTCTCCCCTACGCATGGACGGCGGGGTTCGCCGCGGGTTCGGGGCTCGCCCGCGACCGCGCGCGGGCGCGCAGCGCGAGGATGCCGAAGGTGGCGAGCACGACGATGGCTGCGTCCGCCGGCACCCTGAAGCGCGGCAGCGGGATGAGCACCGTGGCGATCAGCGAGCTGGTGAGGATCGGCCCCACCAGCGGGCTGATCGGCAGCCGCTCCCGGCGCAGCGCGACACCCCCGATGACCGCCAGCGGCCCCAGCACGACCAGCGCGGCGAGGTTCGCCCACGCCCCGATCCAGCCGACGCCCTCGCTGATCGCCTCGCGCTCGGTGGTGTCGATCGGGGCGAACAGGCGCCACGTGCGCCCGAAGCGCCCGGCGGCCACCAGCGCGGTGCGCTCGGGGTGCTCGGCGATGTAGGCGAGCGCGGCGTCGAGGCGCTGGCGGTCGTGCACGCTGGCGTCGTGCGCGGGGTCGACCACCACCGACTCGACGCACCACCAGTCGTAGTAGGCGAACGACTCGCCGACGTACGTGTCGTCGCACGTGCCGAACAGCAGCGCGAGCCCGCCGTTGGTCGACAGCGGCACCGGCCGCTCGAACCGCGCCTGGTTGTGGAGCGACCACGGCGCCACCACCGCCGCTGCCACCAAGCCGCTGATCGCCAGCCGCCCGACGCGCGCCCGCATCGGCAGCGGATCGAGACCGCGCAGGAACAACGGCACCGTCCACACCAGCAGGAGGATCTGCTCGCTGCGGGTCAACCACGCCACCCCGACCAGCGCGCCGAGGAGCGCTGCGTTCTGCGGCGTCGGCGCGCGCCACAGGCGCAGCGCGGCGACGACCACGAGGCCGAGCAGCGGGATCAGCAGCGCCTCGACGAGCAGGTCGGTGTCGCGAGTCCACAGCAGCGGGTCGACCGCCGCGATCGCCCCCGCGAGCGTGCCGGCGAGCCGGCTGCGCTCGCCGGTGGTCCGGTCCCGCCCGGCGGCAAGGCGCCACGCGGCGAGGCCCAGCAGCCCGGCGCCGATCGATCCGACCAGCGCCATCGCCACGCGCCACGCGGTGACACCGTCGATGCCAACCTGCTGCCAGGTGGCCATGACGATCGTGTACATCGGGGGGTGCGTGGCGCCGGGCCGGTCGCCGCCGTCGACGCCGAACTGGATGGCGCCGGCATCGACGAACCCCTGGCCGTCGCCGAGCGCCCGGGCCTGGAGCACGACGTACTCGGTGTCGCCGGTGAGCACGAAGCACGTGCCGTCGCGCAGGCCCTCGCCGGCCCCGCACTCGGGGTGCACCACGCCGATGACCACGAGCCGCACCACGAAGGCGACCAGCACCACGACCAGCAGCGGGGCGTACCGCCGCAGCACGCTGCCCACTGCACCCGGGCGCGCGTCGCTGCGGTCGACATCGGGCACGAGTGGGATCGTACGCGCCGCGCCGCACGCGCCCCTCGATGACGAAGTCGATCGCCCCACACCCAGCGGCGGGCGCGCATCGCACCAGTCCAGCGGTGGCGGAGCGACAGTCCAGACGCTGGCGATTCGCCAGCTCCAGTGTTGGCAGATCGTCAGTCTCCGTGTTGGCAAATCGTCAGTCTGGTGCTGGCAGATCGTCAGTCGTCGCGCACGACGGGCTCATGGTGATCGACGAGATCCAGCGCGCTCCAGAGCTGATCTTGCCCATCAAGGCGACGACGTGACGATCGGATCCGGTTGCTCTCGATCATCGCCGACCGAGCAGCGAGCCCCCTGTCGATCGAGGGCCTCGCGCGCGACCTCGCCATCACCAAGAACACCGTCGAGCGCTACATCGCGCTCCTCGAGGAGGTGTTCCTGGTGAATAGGCTCCCGGCCTGGACGAGCTCCGCGACGACTCGTGCGACCAAGCAGCGGAAGGTGGTGTTCGTCGACTCCGGCATGTGCGCCCACCTCTCGGGGCTCACGGCCGAGCGGCTGCAGCGTGATCCCGCACGATGCGGCCCCCTCCTCGAGTCGTTCGTGATCAGCGAGATCATGCGGCAGCTCGGGTGGGCCGATGCGTTCGCACGCCTGCACCACTACCGCACCAGGGACGGCGACGAGGTCGACGCCGTGATCGAGCACCACGACGGTCGACTGGTGGGCATCGAGGTGAAGGCGTCGGGCTCGGTGTCGGGGGACGATCTCCGCCATCTCCGACACCTGCGCGCCAAGACAGGTGAGGACTTCCACCTCGGCGTGCTGCTCTACACCGGTTCGGAGGTGCTCCCGATGGGTGACCGCCTGATCGCCGCGCCCATCGACGTCCTCTGGTGCAGCGGCTGAGAACGAGCGAGCCCCGGTCCGCTCATCGCGGACCGGGGCTCATCAGACGTGCACCTGGTGGAGGTGAGCGGACTCGAACCGCCGGCCTCCTCGTTGCGAACGAGGCGCTCTAGCCAACTGAGCTACACCCCCATGGGGAAGCCGCAGGATAGCCCGCTGGCACCCGAGAGCGGGAACCGGCTTCGGACGCGCAGCGGGACCCGGCCGAAGCCAGGTCCCGTTGCGCACCGGGTCCGCCGGAGAGGGACGGGGCGACCCCGATCTGCTGCGTCCGCTACAGCTGCATGTACACCTGCGAGGTCCACACCTGGCCGGAGCGGTCGTGCGCGACGCCGACGCCGAAGTACTGGAACCCCCGGTCGACGATGTTGGCCTTGTGCCCCGGCGAGGCCATGAACGCCTTGTGCACCGAGGCGATGCTCGGTCCGACCCCGACGTTCTCACCCAGGCGGCGCCAGTTCGACACGACGCCGTCGCTGAGCGTGCTGTGCTCCAGGCGCTGCGTCTTGGCCATGTGCTCGCTCCACAGCTGGGCCTTCCACCCGATCTCGAGGTTGGCCTGCAGGGCGGGCAAGCGCGCCGCCGAGCGCTCCTTGTTGACGAGCGTGAAGCTCTCGACGTGCTCGGGGGTGCAGCCGGCGAGGACACCGACCATGACGAGCGCTACCGCTGCGGTGCGCAGCGACCGACGGCGGCGGGAGGTGGCGGGGGCGGTGCTCATGTCGAAGTGCGTCGACGCGCCGCGACCGCTCATTGAGCGGTTTTATCCCCTAATCGAGCGCCGATCATGAATTGTGGGACCAACGTCCCACAACGCCAGGTCGTCGTGCCCACGCCGAGGTGACGACCGGTGCAGCGCTCGCTGCGATCGAGGCGCTAGCTGCCGGAGCGTGACAGCGCGTACTGCTCGTGGTCCTCGACGTGCATCGGGAGGAGGACGACCTTCGCACGACGCTCCTCGGCGATGCGCCGGGCACGAACGAGCAGGGCGACGTAGCCGGTGAGGGCGAGGTCGACGAGCAGGTGCAGTGCGACGAACGTGCCACCCGCTGCGAGCGCGAGCAGCAGGGTGGCGCCGGCGGCGGCGACCAGCCCGAAGAGCACATCGCGACGACGGCGACGAGCCGCAGCGCTGCTGACCGGCAGCGGTGCACCGACCGAGCGGAGCGGTGCAGAACGTTCGATCGGGGCAGCGCCCATGGTGCGACCGAGAGCGTGGAGGTGCTGGTTGAAGCTGACGACGGAACGGCCGGGCCGAACCTCGTCGCGGGCTCGCCACCAGGTGAACCCGTAGACCGCCCAGATCACGCCCAAGATCAGTAGAACCACGAAAGTCACGCTCCGGTCCCTGCCTTCTCGTCCGTGACGGTAGTCACCTGATCGCTCTCCGTGGTGGATGCTCAGCGAGCACCGAGAGGTGCTGAGACCCACGGAGATGCATCAGCAGGTGCACCCTCGCCGTCTATCCATTGTTACGGTTGTTACGGTTCTACTACGGATCGACGGGAGGCGCCAGCGGCTCCGCGCTGCGCCGGTAGGTGCCGGAGCGCCCACCGGTCTTCTCCCAGAGTGCTACCTCGCCGATCTGCATGTCCTTGTCGATGGACTTGCACATGTCGTAGATGGTGAGCGCTGCGATGGAGCAGGCGGTGAGCGCCTCCATCTCGACGCCGGTTCGATCGACGGTGTCGACCTGCGACTCGACCTCGATGTGGTCGTCCTCGACCTTGAAGTTCACGAGCACCGCACCGACCAGCAGCGGGTGGCACAGCGGGATGAGATCGGCGGTCCGCTTGGCGGCCTGGATGCCCGCCACGCGCGCCACGGCCAGCACGTCGCCCTTGGTGATGCCGCCGCGAGCGACCATCGATGCGGTCTCGGGAGCCATGAACACCTTCGCCTTGGCGATCGCCCGGCGCTGCGTCGGCTCCTTGGGCGTCACGTCCACCATGCGAGCACGTCCGAGCGGGTCCAGGTGGGTGAAGCCGGGGGCCGTCATGCGCCGGGAGTGTACTGCGCTCCCCCGCGCCGTTCCCGGGGCGAGCGACGGGGCTCAGCCGCCGATCTGGCTCATCGACCGGCGCGGCCGGATGAAGTGCACCTGGCCGATGCGGTGCCCGGCCCACTTCGCCGCCACCGTCGAGTTGACCAGCGCGGCGAGCTCGTCGTCGGTGGCACCAGCGCGCAGCGGGCCGCGCAGATCGGTCTCATCGGTGGCGAACAGGCACGAGCGCAGCGCGCCCTCTGCGGTGAGGCGCAGCCGATCGCAGTCGCCGCAGAACGCGTGCGACACCGTCGGGATGACCCCGAACGTGCCGCGACCATCGAGCCACCGGTACCGCTCGGCGGGCGCAGGGCCGTCGATCGCACCGACCGCCTCGAACGCTCCGATCGCAGCGAGGCGGGCGAGCACCTCATCGCGCGGCACGACGCGCTCGGGGCCCCAGCCCTCCTCGGCGTCCAGCGGCATGAACTCGATGTAGCGCAGCTCGACGCCGCGGTCGCGCCCGTAGCGCGCCAGGTCCTCGATCTCGTCGTCGTTGACGCCGCGCACGAGCACCGCGTTGACCTTGACCGGGACGAAGCCGACCTCGACCGCGGCGTCGATGCCGTCGAGGGTGGCAGCGAGCGCGTCGCGCCGCGTGAGCTCGGCGAAGCGCTCGGGGCGCAGCGAGTCCAGCGAGACGTTGACGCGCCGCAGGCCGGCGTCGGCGAGGTCCTGGGCGACGAGGCGCAGCGAGGCGCCGTTGGTGGTGAGCGCCAGGTCGGTGCCGAGGCGCGCCAGGCGCTCGACGAGCACCGGCAGGTGCGAGCGCACGGTGGGCTCGCCGCCGGTGAGGCGCAGCGCATCGACGCCGAATCGCTCCACCATGAGGCGAGCGATGCGCTCGATCTCCTCGAAGGTGAGCAGCTCGTGGCGCGGCAGCCAGTCCATGCCCTCCTCGGGCATGCAGTACGTGCAGCGGAACGAGCAGCGGTCGGTGACCGAGATGCGCAGGTCGCGGTGCACCCTGCCGAACGAGTCCACCAGCGGCGCCGCCATGGTCGAAGGCTACGGCGTCGTCGGCGGCACCGCGCCCCGCGCGGCACCGGGACCGGTCGGCCAGCGCAGCACGAGCACCTCCACGGGGCTGCCGGCGCCGACGCCGTCGCCGTCGGGCAGCACGACGAGGCCGTCCGCTGCCGCCATCGCTGCGAGCTGGTGCGAGCCCTGCCCACCGGAGCGCCGCACGATCCAGGCGCCATCCGCGCCGGCGTCGATCACCACCCGCAGGTAGTGGACCTTCCCATCTGGGTGGCGATGCAGGTCTTCGCCGGCGACTGCGCGCACCGGGACGCGGTGCAGCGCGTCGCTGCGGTGCCCAGCGATCGACCGCAGCCCGGGGGCGGCGAGCAGCTCGAGGGACACCAGCGACGAGACGGGGTTGCCCGGGAGGCCGAACACCGGCACCGACCGGTCGCCGTCGGCGAGGCACCCGAACGCGAACGGCTTCGCGGGGCGGATGGCGATCTGCACCCAGCGCACCGTGCCGAGCGTGGCCAGCACATCCGCGAGCAGGTCGTAGTCGCCCATCGACACCCCGCCGCTGGTGAGCAGCGCGTCGCAGCGCGCCGCCCCCGAGCGCAGCACCGCCGCGATCTCGTCCTCGTCGTCGCGCACCGTGCCGAGATCGATCGGGTCGAATCCGAGCTGCGCCACCGCGGCGAGCAGCGTGACGCGGTTGCTCTCGTGGATCTGCCCCGGACCGAGCGCACCACCTCCCACGACCAGCTCGTCGCCGGTGGACAGGACACCCACGCGCGGGCGCGGGTGCACCAGCACCTCGGCCACCCCCACCGAGGCCAGGGCACCGAGCTGCGCGGGACCGAGCACCGTGCCGGCACCGAGCACCTCGTCACCCACCGCCACGTCGTCGCCGGCGCGCCGCACGTGGTCGCCGACGAGCGCCTCGGCGCCGATGGCGACCGCGTCGTCCCCGATGCGCTCGGTGCGCTCGACCATCACGATGGCGTCCGCCCCCGGCGGCATCGGCGCGCCGGTCATGATCCGCACCGCGCCGCCCTCGGGCACCTCGACGGTGGCCGCTGCGCCCGCGGCCACCTCCCCGACCACCAGAAGGCGCACCGGCGCCTCGCCGGACGCGCCAGCGGTGTCGTGCGCGCGCACGGCGTAGCCGTCCATGGCGCTGTTGTCGAAGGGCGGCACCGCGGCGCCAGCGCGCACCAGCTCGGCCAGCGCGCAGCCGCCGGCGTCGGCGAGCGGCACGAGCCGCGGCGCCAGCGGTGCGCACCCCTCGAGGACGAGGGCGACCGCGTCCTCGAGGTGGATCACCCCAGGCCCTCGCGCTGCACGATCTCTCGCAGGATGCTGCGGAACTCGGGGCCCAGGTCGTCACGGAGCAGCGCCATCTCCACGGTGGCGCGCAGGAAGTCGATCTTGTTGCCGATGTCGTAGCGCCCCTCGTCGAAGACGTAGCCGTACACGGTCTGGTCCTCGATGAGGCGGGCGATGGCGTCGGTGAGCTGGATCTCGCCGCCGACGCCAGGCTCGACGTCGTCGATGAGGTCGAAGATCTCCGGCGTGAACACGTAGCGGCCCATCACCGCCAGGGTGGACGGCGCGACGTCCGGCGACGGCTTCTCGATGATGTCGAGCATGCGCACGAGCTGGTCGTTGATGACCTCTGGCTTGACGCACCCGTAGCTGCTGATCTGCTCGCGCGGCACGTCCTTCAGCGCCACGACCGACCGACCGAACTCGCGGTAGGTGTCGATCATGTCGGGGAGCACCGTCGAGTCGTCGACGAAGATGTCGTCGCCGAGCATGACGACGAACGGGCTGTCACCGACGTGCTTGCGGGCGACGGACACCGCGTGGCCGAGGCCGAGCGGCTCGCCCTGGCGGACGTAGTGGATGTCGGCGAGCTGGGCGAGGGCGACGACGTCGCCCGCCTCGGCGTCCTTGCCCTTGGCGGCGAGGAAGTACTCGAGCTCGAAGTTGCGGTCGAAGTGGTCCTCGAGCGTGCGCTTGCCGCGCCCGGTGATGATGAGGATGTCGTCGATGCCGGCGCGCACCGCCTCCTCGACGACGTACTGGATCGCCGGCTTGTCGACGATCGGGAGCATCTCCTTCGGCTGCGCCTTCGTGGCGGGCAGGAACCTCGTCCCGAGCCCCGCCGCGGGGATGACCGCCTTGCGTACCTCGCGCTGCATCGACGCCTCCTAGTGCGTGGCCCGCACCCCCACCTGGGGCTCGGTGCCCTGGCGCACCCGCGCCAGGTTGCCACGATGGCGCACCACGACGAGCACGGCAACGACCCCGAGCACCGCGACCGTGGTCGGCGACCCCCCGGTGAGGGCGGCCGCGACCGGAAGGGCGGCTGCGGCGGCGATCGAGCCGAGCGACACCGTCCGCAGCGCCAGCACCGCGACGAGGAAGGCGCCGAGCGCGGCCGCGGACGCTGCGGGCACCGCCACGACCGCCATCCCCGCGGCGGTGGCGACGCCCTTGCCGCCTGCCGGTCCGCCGGGCAGTCGCAGGACGTGACCGGCGACGGCAGCTGCGCCGACGAGCACCGCCAGCTCCGTCCCGCCGACGCCCAGGCCGAGCGCCGCAGGTGCAGCGCCCTTGACGACGTCGAGGAGCAGCACGGTGGCTCCCGCGCGGCGACCGCCGAGGCGCAGCGCGTTTGTGGCCCCAGGATTGCCCGACCCTGCGCTGCTCGGGTCGAAGCCCGCTCGGCGCCCCACGAGCCCTGCGCTCGGGATGCATCCAGCGAGGTAGCCGAGGAGGATCAGGAGCGCGGGCATCACCCGAGGGACCGCCCCGACGTTCCGACGGTTACCCCGGGGTGCGCTCTGCGGCGGTCGACGGGTACGATTAGCAGTCACAGGCACTGAGTGCCAGCGATCGGAAGCGAGCCAGGGGTCCCATGCCCACCTACGAGTACGCGTGCAAGAGCTGCGGCGAGCGCCTGGAGGTCGTGCAGTCGTTCAGCGACGACCCGCTGACCGAGTGCCCATCCTGCGGGGGCACGCTCAGCAAGGTGTTCTCCCCCGTCGGGATCGTGTTCAAGGGCGGCGGCTTCTACAAGAACGACAGCCGCCCCGCCGGCAGCGGCGACGCTGCGAAGAAGTCCGACAGCGCACCATCGACCGCGGCGACGGCCACGCCGTCGAGCGGCGACACCTCGTCGAGCTCCTCGTCCTCCTCGTCGACCAGCTCCAGCTGACCGGGGCCGACGATCGGCACGACGGCGTGCCGTAGCGTGAGCACGCCCTCGCCGACGTGGGCGCACGCACCATGGCCTCCCCCAGGATCGAGCACCCGCCCGAGCGCATCGCCGCTGCCCAGCGCGGCGACGCGCGCGCCTGGCGAGCCATCTACGACGACCTGGCCCCGGCGGTGCTCGGCTACCTGCGCCTGCGCGGCGCCCGCGACCCCGAGGATCTGGTCGGCGAGGTCTTCCTGCAGGTCGCTCAGCGCATCGGCTCGTTCGAGGGGTCGGGCGCCGGCTTCCGATCGTGGGTGTTCACCATCGCCCACCACCGCCTCGTCGACGAGCACCGGGTGCGCGAGCGTCGACCTCTCGTGCTCGTCGACACGCCCCTCGAGCGACCGGCCCCCGACGCTCCCGACGACGATGCGCTGGCCGTGGTGGGAACCGAGCAGGTCCTCGCGCTCGTGGCGCAGCTCACCGAGGACCAGCGCGACGTCCTGCTCCTGCGCCTGGTGTCGGGACTGACGATCGAGGAGATCGCCGGGATCCTCGGGCGCTCCGTCGGCTCCACCAAGCAACTGCAGCGCCGGGGCCTCAACGCCGTGCGGCGCCTGCTCGAGAGCGATGACCCAGCGACGGACGTACCCCGATGAGGTCGCGCAGCGATAGCCCCCGGTGGAGGACGAGATGAGCGAGCACGACCAGCACGACGAGGCGGCGGACGACGCGGTCGTCGACGCCGTGCTCGACGGCGGTGTGCCCGACACCGACCCCGTGTGGGGGTTGACGGTCCTCGCCCTCGGCCAGCTGCGCTCCCACGCTGCGGCACCGATCGATCAGGCCGCAGCCGACGCGCACGTTGCTGCGGCCGTCAACGCCATCGCCACCGCCGAGCCGCCACCGGCGGCGGCGGCTGTCGGTGCACCCGGCGCGAGGCGCGTCGGCAAGGTGCTCGCCCTCGGCGTGGTCGGCGCGAGCTTGCTCGGCGGTGCCGCCGCAGCGCTCGGCGGCACGCTGTCCGGCAGCACCGAGGAGCACCCCGCGGTGGTGGCCGAGGTCGCCGTCGACGCCGACGCCGCAGTCGCGGTCGCGGTGGTCATGGCCGAAGCTCGCGCCGAGGGAGCGGCGCCTGGCCTGGCGGATGGCGAACCGCCAGGCCAGGCGGTCGCCGACGGCGACGGTCCGACCACCGGGCGCCCCGACTGCCCCGATGACGAGCGCGGCGTGGGCGTGGGCGACGAGAACCGCTCGACCGAGATGGCGACCGGCCCCTGCGAGGCGCCGGGCATCGCCGGCACTCCCGGTGAACCCGCCACCACCGCACCCACACCGCCGGTCTCCGTCGGGCCGCCGACCTCCGTCGGTCCGCCGGTCTCTGCCGGTCCGCCGGTCTCTGCCGGTCCGCCGATCACCGTCGATATACCAGAACCCGTCGGCAGGCCCGAGGTGGACCAGGACGACGAGCGGGAGGAGAAGGACAAGAAGGGCGACGACGGGTAGACCCTGCAGGTGAGCCCGACCGGTCTCACCGCCTAGGATCCGTCAGCCACTTCCCCCGGCAGGTCAGTCGACCCCGGGAGTGCGTGTGCCCCGTCCCCTCCTCCGCCGTGCGCTGCCGCGCCGGCGTCGCCATCGTCTCGTCGTGGCGCTGGCGCTCCTCGCCGTGGCCCTGCGCCCCGACCTCAGCGACGATGCTCCGTGCGCGCCGGTGCGCGCAGCAGCTGACGACGATGCTCCCCGCACGCTCTCCGAGCAGCTGGCGCGCAGCGAGCGGGCCGTGAGAATCCCCGCCGACGCGGCGCTTCCAGCTGCGCAGCGCGGCGACCGCATCGACCTCGTCGGTCGCACCGCCGCGGGCACCCGCTCACTCGACGATGCGGCCCGAGTGCTCTCCAGCGACGACGGCGGGCTGACGATCGCGGTCGCCTCGGGTGCCGCCGGCGAGATCGGCGCCGCGATCGCCGAGGGCACCCTCGTGGTCGTGGTGGCCCCGCGCCCGTAGGCTCGCGACGTGGATCGCAGCCATCACCGCCGCCGCACCGCCGCGCTCGTCGCCGCCGTCGCGCTCGTCGGCGCGTGCTCCAGCGCCGGCGGTGAGCCTGCACCTCCCTCCAGCGCCCCGGAGGTGGGCGCCACGGCGGCGACGACCTCGCCCACCTCCACCACCACGTCCACCACCACCACGGTGGCCCCGACGACCACCGCTCCCCCGCTGCGCCACCTCGACCTGGCGGTGAGCGGCGACATCCTCATCCACGAGCCGGTGCGCAGCGCGGCCGCGCTCGGCGGCACCGACTACGACTTCGCACCGCTGCTGGCAGAGGTCGCCCCCACGCTCACCGACGCCGACCTCGCCCTGTGCCACCTCGAGGTCACCTTGTCGCCGGACAACGCGCTGCTCACCAGCTACCCCATGTTCCGCTCGCCCCACCAGCTGGCCGACGCCATCGCCGGTGCCGGGTGGGATGGCTGCTCGGTGGCCTCCAACCACTCCCTCGACGCCGGCGGCGACGGGGTGACGAGCACGCTCGATCACCTGGATCGAGCCGGAGTCGGCCACACCGGCACGGCGCGAAGCGCGGAGGAGGCGGCGACCACCCGCGTCTACGACGTGGCCGGCGTGCGCCTCGCGCACCTCTCCTACAGCTACGGCTTCAACGGGTTCTCGACGCCACCGGGCGAGCCGTGGCGCGCCAACGAGATCGACGTCGATGCCATCCTCGCCGCCGCCGGCACGGCGCGCGCCGAGGGAGCGGAGCTCGTCGTGCTGAGCCTGCACTGGGGCGTCGAGTACGTGCACGAGCCGACCGCGGAGCAGCGCTCGCTGGCCGAGACCCTGCTCCCCTCCCCCGACATCGACCTCATCGTCGGCCACCACGCCCACGTCGTGCAGCCCATCACCAGGATCGGCGACGAGGTCGTCATCTACGGCCTCGGCAACTTCCTGTCGAACCAGTCCGCGGCGTCGGGGCGCGCTGCTGCCACCCAGGACGGCGTGATCGTGCGCCTCGGCATCGACGAGGTCGCCGCCGGGCGGTTCCGCGTGTCGACGATCGAGGCGGTGCCCACCACCGTCGAGCGCCCCGGCTACGTGGTGCGCCTGGCGCCACCGGGATCGGTGCCGTTCGAGCGCACGATGACCAACCTCACGCTGCTCGGGCCGTGGGACCCCGCGCCACCGACGACCACGCCGCCGACGACCGCGGGGGCTGCGACCAGCTGAGCGGGCTCAGCGCACGCCGGTGGCCAGCAGCATCAGCACGCCGGCGCCGACCACCCAGCGGTACACGGCGAAAGGCTGGAACGTGCGGGTGCGCACGAAGCGCAGCGTGCCCCACACCGCCACCCAGCCGGTGACGGCCGACGACGCCATCCCCCAGGCGAACGCGCTGCGCAGCTCTGCTGGGATCCCGCCGTCGGCCATGACCGACATCCCCTTGTACACGCCGGCGCCGGCGATGATCGGCAGGCTCATGAGGAACGAGAGCCGCGTCGCCGCCTCGCGGCTGAGCCCCATGCGACGAGCGACGGTGATCGTGACCCCGGAGCGGCTGACGCCTGGCTGCAGCGCCAACGCCTGGCCGATGCCCATCGCGGCTGCGTCGCGCACGCTCCAGGTGCTGGTGTCGCGATCGCCGGGGCTGGTGCGGTCGGCCCACAGCAGCACGCCGCCGAACACGATGAGCATCACCGCGATGAGCCAGATCTCGTCGTCGAGCTGCTCGATGACGTCATCGAGCAGCGCCCCGGTGATCGCGGCGGGGATCGCGGAGAGCACCAGCAGCCACGCGATGCGCCCATCGCCGTCCAGGCGCCGCGTGCGCGCAGCACCCACGCCGGCGACCGCGTACCGCCGGACATCGGAGCGGAAGTAGACCAGCGCGCCGGCGAGGGTGCCGATGTGCAGCGACACGTCGAACGCCTTGGCCAGGCTGTCGTTGCCGGCGAAGTCGTCCCAGCCGAACAGCCAGGGCACGAGGATGAGGTGGCCGCTGGAGGAGACCGGCAGGAACTCGGTGAGGCCCTGCACGATGCCGAGCGCGATGGCGTGGAGCGTGGACACCGACGATCAGGCCCCGCTGACCGAGACGTCGCCGATGGCGATGGTCGGGAACGCATCGCCGCTGGGCAGCCATCGCAGGTCGCTGGCGATCACGACGACATCCTGCATCAGCCGCTGCAGCGTGCTCGCGATGGTGAACTCGCGGATCGGCTCCGCCAGCTCGCCGCCGCGGATGCGCAGGCCATCCGCGCCGGTGGAGAAGTCGCCCGACACCGCGTTGACCCCCGAGTGCAGGCCGACGAGCGAGCCGATGAAGATGCCGTCGTCGATGCCGGCGAGCAGCGCTGCGGGATCGGTCGTGCCCGCCACGAGCGCCAGCGCCTGGCTGCCCGGACCGGGCGTGGAGCTGGTGCCGCGCAGCGCGGATCCCGTCGAGCCGACGCCGGTGCGCCGCCCGGTGTAGCCATCGTGCAGGAAGCGGTCGAGCACACCGTCGACGATCAGCGGGTTGCGCCGGCAGGCGAGGCCTTCGCCGTCGATGCGATCCGCCGCCAGCGAGCGGGGGTCGGTGGGATCGTCGACGAGGGTGACCGAAGCCGCGGCGATGGCTTCGCCGATGCGATCCGCGAACGGCGTGCGGCCCTTCACCAGCACGTCGCCGCACAGCATGCCGGCCACGATCGAGAACACGGTCGCCGCCAGGTGGGGCTCGAGCACGATGGTGACCCGCCCCGACGACGGCTTGGTGGCGCCCAGCAGGCGCGTGGCGCGGCTGACCGCCTCGCGCGCCACCTCCTCGACGTCCAGGTCGCCCGGGGTGCGCGCTGCGTCGCTCCAGCCGCCGATCTGGGTGCCGGATGCGTCCTCGGCCAGCGCGCTCACGCCGATGGAGCACCGCGTGGCGCGCGACGCTCCGGTGATGCCGGTGCTGGTGGCGATCGCCGCCTCCCCCGCACCGTCGCTCCACGATGCGGCCCGCACACCGGTGACGCGCGGGTCGGCGCCGAGCACCCGCCGCTCGAGCTCGGCGGCGACGTCGATCTTGGCCTGCGGGTCCATGGCGAGGAGCTCGCGGTCCCAGGCGTCGGGCAGCTCGGGAGGTGCGACGCCGTCGGGGGTGACGATGCCGTTGGCGTCGTCGGGCTCGGCGAACGTGGCGTTGTCGCGAGCGTCGCGCAGCGTCTCGGCGACGACGTCGTCGTCGAGGGTGCCGCAGTGCGCGAACCCCTGCCGGCCGTCGCGCACCACGCGGATGCCGAGGCCCTGGCTGTGCGCGGTGGTCAGCGACTCGACCTCGCCGCGGTACACCTTCACCGAGGTGGAGCTGCCGCGGGCGACGAACACCTCGAGCTCCTCGCCGGCCGTGGCCTGCGCGGCGATGCGCTCGGCGATGTCCTGGAGGTCGCTCACGCGCCGCTCACCGTCACGTCGTCGATCACCAGGCTCACGCCCGCAGCACCCATGGGAAGCCACTCGACGTCGGCCCCCACGGCCTGCACGTCGAGCAGCAGCCGCTGCAGCGTGCTGGCGATCGTGAACTCGCGGATCGGCTCCGCCACCTCGCCGCCGCGGATGCGCAGCCCCTCGGCGCCGGTGGAGAAGTCGCCCGACACGGGGTTGACCCCCGAGTGCAGGCCCGAGACCTCCGAGATCAGCACGCCGCTCGCCACCTCGGCGACCAGCTCGGCCTGGCTGCGTGCGCCAGGCACCAGGCGCACCGCCATCGTGCCGACGCCCGGCGTGCTGCGGAACCCGGCGCGCACCGCGCTGCCGGTGGACGGCACGCCACGGCGGCGACCGGTGTAGGCGTTGTCGACGAAGCCGCGCAGCACCCCGTCGCCGATCAGCACGTTGCGGCGGGTGGCGAGGCCCTCGGCGTCGATGGTCGTGGCGCCGAAGGCATCGGACTCGGTCGGGTCGTCCAGCAGCGTGAGCAGCGGGCTGGCGACGCCCTCGCCCAGGCGCTCAGCGAACAGCGAGCGGCCCTTGAGCACCGACTCGCCGTCGAGGGTCGCCGCGATCACCTCGAGGAGCTGCGCGGTGACCCACGGGTCGAGCACGACGGTGGTGCGCGCGGTGGACGGCTTCGTTGCGCCCAGCAGGCGGGTGGCGCGGGCTGCCGCGTCGGCTCCTGCGGCCTGCGGGTCGAGCGAGGAGGGATCGCGGCCGACGGAGAAGCCGAAGCCGGTCTGCAGGTCGTCGCCGTCCTCGGCGAGCGCGTACACCGCCAGGTAGCACGCGGACTCCGAGGCGGTCGCGGCCACACCGGCGGTCGACGCGATCGCGACCTCCACGTCGTCGTCCACGTACTCGGCGGACTCGATGCCGACGATGCGGGGGTCCGCTGCACGCACCGCCCGCTCCACCGCGAGCGCCAGGTCGACCTTGGCGTCGGTCGGCAGCGAGCGCACGCCCGGGTGGTGCAGATCCAGCGACGCGACCGGGTGGCCGTCGGGCTCGGCCAGCCCCTGCCACTCGTCGGGCTCGGCGAACGTGGCGTTGTCGCGCGCCTCGGCCAGCGCCTCCGCCAGCACATCGGCGTCGAGCGACGCGGCCCACGCGAAGCCCTGCCGGCCGTCGCGCACCACGCGGATGCCGGCGCCAGCCGCATCAGCTGCGGTGAGCGACTCGACCTCCCCCTCGTACGCCCGCACGTGGGTCTCGCGCGAGCGGGCCACGTAGGCCTCGAGGTGCTCGTCGGAGCCGGCCTGGGCGACGAGCCGGCCGGCGAGGTCCGCCAGGTCGCTCACGCCGCGGTGCCGCCGACGGTGAGCTTCGCCACCCGCAGCGTCGGCACGCCATCGCCCACCGGCACGCCCTGGCCATCCTTGCCGCAGGTGCCCGGACCGCCCATGGCGAAGTCGTCGCCGAGGAGGTCGATGCCCAGCAGCACCTCGGGACCGTTGCCGATGAGGTTGCCCTCGCGGAGCGGATCGGTGATGCGACCGTCCTCGATGAGGTACGCCTCGCTCATGCCGAAGACGAAGTCACCCGTGGCGGTGTTGACCTGGCCGCCGCCGAGGTGGGCCACGAACACGCCGTGGTCGGTGGCGGCGACGATGTCGTCGGGCGCGGTGGTGCCGTTGGTGAGGTAGGTGTTGGTCATGCGCACCATCGGCAGGTGGCGGTAGGTCTGCCGCCGGCCGTTGCCCGTCGAGGAGCGCCCCTCCTTGCGGGCCCGGAGGTAGTCCCACATGTAGTCGACGAGGACCCCGTCCTCGATGAGCACGTTGCGCTGCGCCGGCGCTCCCTCGTCGTCGATGCCGAACCAGCCCCACTCCCCCGACACGGTGCCGTCGTCGATCAGGGTCACGACGTCGCTCGCCACCTGCTGGCCGCGACGATCGCGGAACACCGACGCCGCCTTGGCCACGAGGTCGGCTTCGAGGCCGTGACCGCACGCCTCGTGGAACAGCACGCCGCCACCGCCCTTGCCGATGACCACGGGCAGCTCGCCGCTGGGTGCCGGTCGGGCGGAGAGCTTCGTGAGCGCTCGCTGCGCGGCGTGCTGCGCGATGTCCTCGACCCGGTGCTCGTCGAACAGCTCGAAGCCCGCCGTGCGCCCCGCGGACTCGTAGCCGGTCTGCATGCCGGTGTCGCCGTCGGCCACCGCGGACACGGCGAACATCGTGCGGACCTGGTCGTCGGTGGCGAGCAGCCCGTCGCTGTTGGCCACCAGGATGCGACGCCGGCTGTCGCCGTAGCGCGCCATGACCTGCGTGATCGCTCCGCCAGCCGAGCGCGCTGCGGCATCGGCCTGGCGCAGGAGCTCGACCTTGGTGCCCTTGGGCACGTCCTCGGGGTAGGTGCCGACCACCTCGGCCACCGGTGCGCCACGACGGGCGACCTCCACCGCTCGCACCCCGGCGCCGCCACCGCGCGCCGCGGCAGCGGCAGCGTCAGCCGCGGCGAGCAGCCCGGCCTCGCTGAGATCCGCGGTGTGGGCGAACCCGGTGGTCTCGCCGACCACGACCCGGACCCCCGCGCCGCGGTCGCGCCCGCTGCTGAGCTCCTCGACACGACCGTCGTCGAGCACGGCGCCGGTGGAGCGTCGGTCCTCGGCGAAGATCTCGGCCCACTCGCCGCCGGTGCGCAGCGCTGCGGTGAGGACCCGGTTGCAGACGTCGTCGTCGATCACGCTGGAGGTGCTCCTCGGTCTGGACGGGAGCGCGACCCGAAGTGGCCGGTCGCTCCGCGAGGCCCGTATGGTACCCACGTGCCCTTGACGACCGGCTTGAGCGCGGTGATCCGCCTCACCGTCACCGACGCGGACACCGCGATCGCGCTGCGGTCCGGCAGCGTCGCCGTGCTGGCGACGCCCCGCGTGCTGGCGCTGTGCGAAGAGGCCAGCGTGGCGGCCATCGCCGACCACCTCGACGCCGGCGAGACGACCGTGGGCATGCAGGTCCAGCTCGACCACGTGCAGCCCACCGCGGTGGGCGGCGAGGTCCGAGCCGAGGCGACCGTCGAGGCCATCAAGGGCCGTCGGGTGCTGTTCACCGTCAGCGCGCACGACGACCGGGGCCTCGTCGCCGCCGGCCGCGTCACCCGGGTGCGCGTCGACGCAGATCGCTTCCTCGACAAGACGCGCTAGTCGGCGGTCTCCAGCAGGAAGCCGGACACCGCGTCCCACCACGCCTCAGGCGCCTCGAGCTGCGGGCTGTGCCCTGCACCGGGGATCACCACGAGCGTCGCGCCTGGGATCGTGGCCACCATGGCGTGCGATGGGCCGACGAACGGCTCGTCCTGGTCCCCGACGATCACCAACGTGGGCGTCGCCACGGCGGCGAGGTGCTCGAGGCGGTCGAGGCCCGAGGTGATCTCCTCGAGCAGCGTGGCGTACATGTGCGGCGAGCACCCCCGCAGGCGTGCCTCGGTGAACGCCACCCGCTCGGGGTGCGCGGCCTCGAACGCGACCGATGCCGGCGTCGCGAGCGGGCTGTCGAGCGCCGCGAGCGCATCGGCGATGGCATCCATGCCCTCGGCGCGCGCCAGGGCAGCTCCCAGCACGACCACCTCGGGATCGATGGTCTCGAGGGGGCCGTGGTGGGTGTCCATCAGGATCAGCGCATCGAGGCGCTCGGGCTGCGCGGTGGCGAGGAGCTGGGCGAGCATGCCGCCCATCGAGTGGCCGAGCAGCGAGAAGCGCTCCCAGCCCAGGTGGTCGACGAGGCCCCGCAGATCGTCCGCGAGCAGCGCCAGGGAGTAGTGCTCGTCGCCGTGGGGCTTGGCGCTGGCGCCGTGACCTCGCAGGTCGGGCACCACCACGTGCCAGCCATCCCCGGCGAGCGCGGCGACCCAGTCGCCGAAGTCCTCCTTCGAACCGGTGTAGCCGTGGACCAGCAGCAGCGGTCGACCGCCGACGCCGGCCTCGACGAGCGCCAGCTCGACCTCGCCGATCGTGACGGTGCGCTCGAGCGTCACCTGCGCTCGCTGTCCAGCCCGCCGCCCAGGCCACCTCCGAGGCCACCGCCGAGGCTGCCGCCGAACGGGTTCAGCTCCTCCATCTCCTCCTCGGTGGTGACGTCGGCCGCATCCGGGATCTCGATCTCGACCGGCTCGCCGATGTCGAAGAAGTCGATGGTGATGGACATCGAGCCGCCCTGCATCTCGCCGGTCGGGTCGAACGAGGTCATGAGGTCGCCGTCGAGGTCCATCGAGATGCTCACCGGGAACCCGTCCTCGCTCAGCCAGATCTCCATCGGCATGGTGACGCCGGCGAGGTCCGGCGCTCCATCGGCTCCGAACAGCGACTCGACGTCGGCCTCGCCCAGCTCGGCGGCCGCCTCGAGGTCGACCTCTGCGCGGAAGCCGATGGCCTCGACGCCGTTGACCTCCTCGGTGCCCAGCTCCTCGACCTCTGCATCCAGGCCGCGCAGCACCTCGAGGAACTCGGCGGGATCGGTCACGCCGCCCGCACCGAAGCCGGTCATGCCCGCGCCATCCTGGGTCGGCGAGGAGATCCACTCGGTGTCGACGCCCATCAGGGAGGTGAGGAAGCCCATCTTCACGTAGGTCGTGTCGCCGTCGACGACGACCTCGATGGGCTCGTCGAACATCCCCAGCATGGCTCCGGCGAGCGGGTTGTCCTCGTCCTCGGGCGCGGCCTCCATGATGGCGTCCAGCATCGAGCCCATGTCCATCGTGATGGCCGACTGGCCCTCGTCGTTGAACGCTCCCTCGAGGCCGAAGGTGAGGTCGCCGATGTCGGGCACGTCGGTCATCGCCATCGTCATCTCGAATCGGCCGCTGGTCACCTGGTCGGCCTGCTCGACCGCCGCGGCGAGGCGCGCTGCGCCGTCGCCGGTGGGCTCGGGCCGGTCGGACCCCGCGGTGGTGGTCGTGCGCTC
The DNA here is from genome assembly GCA_038206295.1 of Acidimicrobiales bacterium. GTDB lineage: Bacteria > Actinomycetota > Acidimicrobiia > Acidimicrobiales > JBBRAZ01 > JBBRAZ01. Next base: position 8,286 of record JBBRAZ010000021.1, on the reverse strand, counting down.
GGCGTCGCCGGTGGTGGTGGACGTGGAGGCTGGTTCGTCGGCGCCGTCGGTCGTGTCGGTGCTGAGCTCCTCCACGGTGCCGCCGCACGCAGCGAGCAGCAGGGCGAGCGCAGCGGCAGCAGCAGCGGCCTTCGGGGTTGTGGTGCGCACGGACGCCTCCATGGTCGAGAGCGGCCCCGCAGGCCGCTCAGGTGCGGCGAGCGTACCTGGGCTCCCCGGTGCGGGGTGGTCGACCCGTAGAATCGCCCGGTGGCCGATGCGGAGCTCGTCGCTCCCGACGAGGAGGACAGGGGGCGTCGGCGGGGCCGGCTCATCCTGCTGGCGCGCATCGTGCTCAGCGTCGGGATGCTGGCGATCCTCATCACCCAGATCCCGGACTTCGACGCCAGCGAGCTCGTCCCCACCATGGACGCCGCCGCGGTCGCCTGGCTCTCGGGAGCCGCGACGCTGACGCTGGTCGGCATCGGGCTCGCCACGCTGCGGTGGCGCACGGTCCTGCGGGCGATGGGGCTCGACGCGCGCTTCCGCCGGCTGATGTCGCACTACCTGGCCGGCCAGTTCGTGGCCAACGTGCTCCCTTCCACCATCGGCGGTGACGTGCTGCGGGTGGCGCGGGTCGCGCGCGACAACGGCGACACCCCGGGCTCGTTCGCCTCGGTGGTGATCGAGCGCATGACCGGCTGGATCGTGCTGCCGGCGATCACCCTCGCCGGCCTGGCGCTCAACGGCGGGCTGCGCGAGCTCGGTCGAGCATCGGCGGTGGCGGCGGCGATCGCCATGACGACGCTCGTGGGCCTGGTGCTGATCCTCGCCGCGGTCGACCACGAGCGCATCGGCGGGCGCTTCGCGGACCGCGACGGCTGGCAGCGCTTCGCAGGGGCCGTGCACCTGGCGATCGGTCGGCTGCGCCGCCACCCCGCGGCGGCCGGCTCGGTGCTCGGCGTTGGGCTCGCCTACCAGATGACCCTCGTGGTCGCGGCCTTCATGGGGGCGCGGGCGATGGGCATCGACCAGGCGGGCATCACCGCGATGATGGCGTTCCTGCCGGCGGTGATGATCCTCCAGGTCCTTCCGATCTCCATCTCCGGCTTCGGGGTGCGCGAAGGCGCGCTCATCTTGTTCCTCAGCCACAGCGCGCTCGACGTGCCCGAGGAGCAGGCCATCGGTCTCGGCATCCTGCTGTACCTGCTGAACCTCGTCGTGAGCCTGCTCGGGGCACCGGCGTTCGCGATCGGCGGAGGCGTGCCGAGCACCGCGGTGCCGGAAGCCGCGGCGCCGTAGGCGGCAAGATGGGCGGCGCGATGAGCGGCGAGATCACCACCGAACCGACCAGCGACGCACCGCAGGCAGCTGAAGCGCGGCCGGCGAGCCTGCGGTGGTGGAAGGAGATCGCCTACATCGTCGTCTTCTACCTCGTGTACTCGACGATCCGGAACCGGTTCGGCTCGGCATCGGTGGACAGCGAGGTGGCGTACGAGCACGCCAAGCTCATCATGGACATCGAGCGCTCGATGCACCTGTTCGTGGAGCCGACGATCCAGAGCTGGTTCCTCGACGCCGAGTGGTTCCTGCACTTCTGGAACGTCTTCTACGGCACGTTCCACTTCCTCGTCACCGGCGGTGCGCTCATCTGGCTCTACCGGCGCTTCCCCGCCGACTACCCGCGGTGGCGCACGGCGCTCATGTGGACGACGGGCCTGGCGCTGATCGGGTTCGCGCTGTTCCCGCTGATGCCGCCGCGGCTGCTGTGCGTGTGCCCGTACGGCAGCGGCGAGGCGTACGGGTTCGTGGACACGCTCAAGGAGGTCGGCGGGCTGTGGTCGTTCGACTCCGGCACCATGCAGAAGATCTCGAACCAGTACGCGGCCATGCCGAGCCTGCACTTCGCGTGGTCGTCGTGGTCGTTCCTCGCGCTGTACCCGCGCCTCGAGCGCCGCTGGTCCCGGGTGCTCATCGCCGCCTACCCGTGGCTGACGCTGTTCGCCATCGTCGTGACGGCCAACCACTACTGGCTCGACGCCGCCGGCGGGGCGCTGGTGCTGGCCATCGCCGTGGTGCTGGCCACCTTGACCCATCGTGCGCTGGAGCAGCGGGTAGCCCGCTCCGAGGTGATGTCAGCCTGAACCTGCACGGTCGGTCCGGTCCCGACGGTGGCCGCCCACCGGTGCGTGGTGAGCCGGTGACCCAGGGGGTACCGTGGCCACCGGGCTCCGTCCCGATCCCCCCGACCACCCCCGGAGCGCGCACCCCCGATGCTGCTGGACACCATCAACGGACCTGCTGACCTCCGGCCGCTGAGCTACGAGCAGCTCGACGAGCTGGCGGTGGAGATCCGCCAGATGGTGGTCGACAGCGTGAACACCCACGGCGGGCACCTCGGCTCGAACCTCGGCGTGGTGGAGCTCACGCTGGCGCTGCACCGGGTGTTCGACTCGCCGCGCGACATCCTGCTGTGGGACACCGGGCACCAGACGTACGTGCACAAGATCGTGACCGGTCGGCGCGATCGGTTCCTGAGCGACCTGCGACAGGCCGGCGGGCTGTCGGGGTACCCGTCGCACGCGGAGAGCGAGCACGACTGGATCGAGAACAGCCACGCCTCGACGGTGCTGAGCTGGGCGCACGGGCTGGCCACCGCGCAGGAGTCCGACCACGGCGAGCACCGACGCATCGTGGCGGTGATCGGCGACGGATCGATGACCGGCGGCATGGCGTTCGAGGGGCTCAACAACCTCGGCCACTCGGGGCGCGACTGCATCATCATCCTCAACGACAACGGGCGGTCGTACGCGCCGACGGTGTCGAAGCTGAGCGAGAGCCTGGCGCGGCTGCGGCTGTCGCCGCGGTACCTCCGCCAGCAGGAGCGCCTCGAGCGCCGGCTCGGCACCGTGCCGGTCGTCGGCGATCGGTTGGATCGCGCCGCGCAGGCGGCGAAGGCCGCGGTGCGCGAGATGTGGGAGCCCACCACGTTCTTCGAGCACCTCGGCGTGCGCTACACCGGGCCGTTCGATGGGCACGACATCGAGGGGATCGAGTGGGCGCTGCGCAACGCGGCGGAGCTCGGCGGCCCGCAGCTGGTGCACGTGCTGACGCAGAAGGGGCGCGGCTACGCGCCGGCGGAGAACGACCCGATCAAGCGCCTGCACGACACGAGCGAGTCGAAGCCGGGCTCGTACACCGCGGCGTTCACCGAGGCGCTCATCAAGGAGGCGGAGGCGCGGCCGAACCTGGTGGCGATCACCGCGGCGATGCCGGACTCGACGGGGCTGCTGCCGTTCAGCGAGCGCTTCCCGGGTCGGTGCTTCGACGTCGGCATCGCCGAGCAGCACGCGGTGACCGCCGCGGCGGGCATGGCGCGCGGCGGGCTGCGGCCGGTGGTGGCGGTCTACTCGACGTTCCTGACGCGGGCGTTCGACCAGGTGAACCTGGACGTCGGCCTGCACGAGCAGCCGGTGGTCTTCTGCCTGGATCGCGCCGGGATCACCGGCGACGACGGGCCGTCGCACCACGGCGTGCTGGACATGGTGCTGCTCACCAAGGTGCCGGGGATGACGGTGCTGGCGCCGTCGTCGTACCAGGAGCTGCAGCAGATGCTGCACGACGCGCTCGAGATCGACGGCGGGCCCGTCGCGATCCGCTGGGCGAAGACCGCGGCGCCGTCGGTGCCCGATGACGAGGTGGGCCACGGCCTCGCGGCGCGCAAGGCGCGCACCGGCGCGGATGTGTGCATCGTCGGGGTGGGCAAGATGCTCGGCGCTGCGATGGAGGCCGCCGAGCTGCTGGCGGCAGAGGGCATCGAGGCCACGGTGTGGGACCCGCGCTGCGTGCGCCCGCTGGATCCCGAGCTGCTCGACGACGCGGCGACGCACCCGGTGGTGGTGACGGTCGAGGATGGTCTGCGAGAGGGCGGCGTCGGCTCGGCGATCGGCGATGCCATGCGAGAGCGCAACCACGGCGTGGGTCCGGCGACCGCGGTGCTCGGCGTGCCGGTGGCGTACATCCCGCACGGCAAGCCGAACGCGATCCTCGCGTCACTCGGCCTCGACGGCGCAGGAGTAGCTGCGACCGCCCGCAACCTCATCGCCGCTGCCGCCGATCGCCGCTGACCGCCCCCGCCGAGGAACCTTCTCGGCGTCCTGGTGAGACTCCCAGTCCACGTAGCGCGCCGAGAACGGCGTCAGCCGTAGAAGGGGTTGGCGCCGGCGTCGTGGTCGGTGGCGTCGATGACCTCGTCGACCTCGTCGATGGCCTCGAGGATGGAGCGCTGGATGCCCTCGACGAGGGTTGCTGCGCTCATGGAGCATCCCTGGCAGCCGCCGCCCATCGTCAGGTACACCTTGGGGACCTCGACGCGCACGAGCGTCGCCCAGCCGCCGTGGCCGGCCAGCGCGGGATTGATGCGCTGATCGAGGAGCTGCTGGACCTTCTCCGCTGTGCTACCTGTGAGCTTGATGCTCTTGCCGTCCATGGGGTCGGGACGGTTGGGGTTGCGGATCACGAGGCCACCAGCGCCAGCACCCGCCGCGGGGAGGTCGAGGACCGAGCCGCGGAGGCGGTCGACGCTCTCAGGCGGGATCATGATCGTGAGGCCGTGGAGGTCGGTGTGGACGTGCTCGCCATCCTCGGCCTCGCTGACCGGCTCGAGGGCCAGGTCGTAGGTGTAGTCGACGCCCTGAGCTCCGGTGATGGTGATGCGCAGGCCCAGGTCATCGGGCTCCTCGTCCTGGGAGCGGATCTCGAGGATGCGCTCGCGCGCGGCGTCGGTGACCGTGATCAGCGGCTCGGTGGTGACGTCGGTCGTGTCCAAGGACATGGAGGCTCCGGGGGTTTCGACGGTGTATCCCGTGGAAACAGCGTACCGCCGGCCGGCTCGCTGCCACACGTCCCGGGCACGGGTCCTGCGGCGCTAGGCGTCGCGCTCGGTGGAGAGGGCGAGCCAGCGCTCCTCTATGTCGGCGATCTCGGCTTGGACGGCGGCGATGTCTCGGCCGAGCCGGGTGATGGCCTCGTGGTCGGTGCTGGCGGCCTCGAGCTCGGCGGTCAGCGCTGCCAACCGCCTCTCGGCCTTGGTCAGGTCCTTCTCGGCACCCTTGAGCAGGTGCCGCAGCGTGCTCGGCGAGCGGACGCCGGCCTCGCCGGCGCCTCCGCCAGACCCTGCCGCCACGCCCCGCGCGCCGCCACGCCCCGCTCCCCCGCCGCCCCCGGACGCACCCGCCTTGGCGGCGCGGCTGCCCGGCAGGAGGTGCTGCTCGTCGGCCCAGGCGCCGTACCCGCCCGGCCAGCGACGCGCCGAGCCGTGGCCGTCGAGCACCAGCGCGTCGGTGACGGTGCGCTCGAGGAACGCACGGTCGTGGCTGACCACCACGAGCGCCCCGGGCCAGTCGTCGAGGAAGTCCTCCAGCACCCGCAACGTGTCGACGTCGAGGTCGTTGGTCGGCTCGTCGAGCAGCAGCACGTTCGGCTGCCGAGCCAGCACGAGCAGCAGCTGCAACCTGCGCCGCTCCCCGCCCGAGAGCAGCTCGATCGGCGCCCACTGCGCGTCGGTGTCGAACCAGAACCGCTCGAGGAGCGCGGCGACTCGCCAGTCAGCGCCGGCGATCACCTCGCCCACCGACTCGCGCACGCGCTGCTTCGGGTCGAGCGCGGCGCCAACCTGGTCGTGGTAGCCGAGGCGCACCGTCGTGCCGACCTCGATCGTCCCCGACACCGGCGATCGCCGACCCGCCAGCGCGTCGAGCAGCGTCGACTTCCCCACGCCGTTGGGCCCGACGATGCCGAGGCGCTCGCGCGGGTCGAGCAGCAGCTCGAGGTGCTCGACCAGCGGCTCACCCGGCACGTGGCCGACGGCGACGTCGTGCAGCTCGAGCACCTTGTCGCCGAGGCGCGGTGTACCGAAGTGCAGCTCCGGCGTGCCGATGCGCGCCGGGTCCGGGGCCTTGCCCTCCACGACCTCGGTCGCGGTCGCGATGCGCGCCTTGGGCTTGCGCGTCCGCGCCGGGGCGCCGCGGCGCAGCCACGCCAGCTCGTCGCGCGCCAGGTTCTTGCGGGTCTGCTCGTTCTTCGCAGCACGCGCCTCGCGCTCGGCGCGCGCCTCGAGCCACGACGCGTAGCCACCTTCGTGCACGTACGCGGTGCCACGGTCGAGCTCGAGGGTGCGCGTCGTCACGCGGTCCAGGAGGTGGCGGTCGTGGGTGACGAGCACGATGCCGCCACGAAACGCCGCCAGGTGGTCCTCGAGCCAGGCGATGCCCTGCAGGTCGAGGTGGTTCGTCGGCTCGTCGAGGAGCAGCAGGTCGCACTCCGCCGCCAGCGCCCGCGCCAGCGCGACGCGCTTGGTCTCGCCGCCGGAGAGCGAGGACGTGTCGGCGTCGAGCTTGCTGCTCATGCCGAGGCGATCGAGCACCGCCAGCGCCTCCCACCCGTCGCCGACCACCGATGACACGGTGCCCGCCGGCAGCGCTCGATCCTGGTCGAGCATGACGATCCGCGCGTCACGCCCGCGGCGCACCGTGCCGGACTCCGGCTCGGTCGCACCGGCCAGCACGCGCAGCAGCGTCGACTTGCCGCCGCCGTTGAGACCCACCACCCCGAGCCGGTCGCCGGTCTGCAGCGTGATCGACACGTCGGTGAACAGGGGGCGGCCGGGGCGGCTCACCGTCACGCGCTCGGCGTCGACCAGGATCATGGCGGCGACGGTAGCGGCCGCCCGGCGCCCCGCCGACGGGGCGCCGCGGTCCACGACCACCAGCGGGGCGCGCCGTACCCTCACGACGATGAGCGGCGACGGCAACCTCACCGAACCGATCGACCTCGACGGCGGCGCGCCCCGCCAGCCGGTCATCAAGACGGTGCAGGCGGTGCCGGGCCTGTGGGTGAGCCACCGCACCAGCAGCGCGAAGGGCGCGATCGTTCGCCTCGATGGCGCCGGCGTCGTGCTGCGCGACGACGAGGGGCGCGACCACCTCGTGCGCCTCACCGACGGAGCGTTCATCGTCGCCGGCGCACGCGCCACGCTCGTGCCCCCGACCGCTGCGGCCACCGCGGCCGCGCAGCGCACCGCGTCGGGGTCGCTCGCCGTCGCCACCCCGGCGCGCATCGCGCGAGCGAGCCGCATCTGGGTCGAGGGCGTGCACGACGCCGAGCTGATCGAGGCGGTGTGGGGCGACGACCTGCGCGCCGAGGGGATCGTCGTCGAACCGATGCACGGCATGGACGACCTCGCCGAGCTCGTCAGAGGCTTCGGTCCGCGACCCGGCCGGCGCCTCGGCGTGCTGCTCGACCACCTCGTGTCGGGCTCGAAGGAGGCCCGCGCCGCAGCCGACATCGACCATCCCGACGTGCTCGTCACCGGCCACCCGTTCGTGGACGTGTGGCAGGCCGTTCGCCCGCAGGTCGTCGGCATCGAGGCGTGGCCCGTGGTCCCGAAGGGGCAGAGCTGGAAGGACGGCATCTGCGCCGAGCTCGGCGTGCGCGAGCCCGCCGTGCTGTGGAAGCAGATCCTCGGCTCAGTCCGCTCGTTCGCCGACCTCGAGCCCGGTCTCGTCGGCGCGGTCGAGCAGCTCATCGACTTCGTCGCCACCGAGAGCTGACCCGGCACCACGAACTCCGACGACAGGGGTTGGCCAGCGGCGCGAGGCTGGCGACATGCAGATCGCCATCGCGCTGTTCCCCCGCATCACCGCGCTCGACGCCATCGGCCCGTACGAGGTGCTGCAGCGGCTCCCCGGCGTGACGGTCACCTTCGTCGGCGCCGAGCTCGGCGAGGTGCGCAGCGACAACGCCATGCTCGGGCTCATCGTCGACGCCCGCTACGAGGACGTGCCGGCACCTGACGTCGTCGTGCTCCCCGGCGGCATCGGCACGCGGGTGCTCATCCACGACGACCGGGTGCTCGACTGGGTCCGTGGCGCGCACGCGTCAGGCGCGATGGTCACCTCGGTCTGCACCGGAGCGCTCGTGCTCGCCGCGGCGGGCCTCCTCGACGGGCTCGAGGCCACCACGCACTGGGCGGCCTACGACGAGCTGCGAGCTCTCGGGGCGGTGCCGACCAGCCGCCGCGTCGTCGAGCACCTCGATCGACGGGTCATCACCGCCGCGGGCGTGTCGTCGGGCATCGACATGGCGCTGCGCCTCGCCGAGCTGCTCGTCGACACGCAGGCTGCGCAGGCGATGCAGCTGATGATCGAGTACGACCCGCAGCCGCCGTTCGACGCCGGCGCGCCCGACAAGGTCAGCGACGAGGTCATGGCCCGCGTCATCACCTACGCCGCCGACAAGGACTGAACC
>JBBRAZ010000020.1:0-71026 GCA_038206295.1 Acidimicrobiales bacterium | reverse complement strand
GGATGCCCCTCCGGCAGCCACTCACGCACATCGGGCGGCAACAAGAACTGCTGATCGAGGTCCACCACACGGAATCGAGGCTCCATCCCCTGATGATGAACCAATCCCGCTCAAATCGCGAGCACTAACGAAACAGCCTCCCCAGTCTCACCAGCACACCCAGATGGCGGCCGGTGGAAGGGGGTCAGTGGACGATCGAGAGGCTGAGCGCGAAGTCTCCCGCTTCGTCGGTCCACCAGTGGCGCAGCTCGAGGCCAGCGGCGGCGAGCTCAGCGGTGACGCCCTCCCGCCTGAACTTGCACGAGATCTCGGTGCGCACCGCCTCGCCTGCGGCGAGCTCGACGATCATCCCCAGCGCTCCGATCTTGATCTGCTGCGCGACCGGCGACCGCAGCCACATCTCGATCCGCTCCAGCTCGCGGTCGAAGCGGGCGACGTGCTCGAACGACTCGACGGCGAACGTCGCGTCGAGCTCCCGGTTCACGACCTCCAGCACGTTGCGATTGAACGCCGCGGTCACCCCGGCGGGGTCGTCGTACGCCAGCTCGAGGCGATCGACGTCCTTCACCAGGTCGGTGCCCAGCAGCAGGCTGTCGCCCGGGTCGAGGCCGGCGGCGAGGTCGGCGAAGAAGGCGGTCCGCTGCGTCGGGTCAAGGTTGCCGATCGTCGATCCGAGGAACGCCACCATCCGTCGACCACCGCGGGGCAGCAGGGGGAGGTGGTGCTCGAAGTCGCCCACCACACCGTGCACGGACAGGGTCGGGTGCGCTGCGGCGATCTGCTCGCATGCACTGCGCAGGAACAGCTCGTTGACGTCGAAGGGGACGAAGCGCACGAGCTGCCCGGTGGCCTCGAAGGCGTCCAGCAGCAGGCGGGTCTTCTCCGAGGTGCCCGAGCCGAGCTCGACGATCGTGTCGGCACCCGACGCCGCGGCGATCGCTGCCGCCTCGCGCTCGAGGATCTCGCGCTCGCGGCGCGTCGGGTAGTAGGCGTCGAGTCGCGTGATCTCGTCGAACAGCGCCGAGCCGCGGTCGTCGTAGAACCACTTCGGCGGGAGCTGCTTCGGCGATGTGGTGAGCCCGCGCCGCACGTCGTCGCGCAGCGCATCGTGGAGCGCGTCGGGCGCCAGGTGGACGTCGACCGAGATGCGGTCGCCTGCGTCGCTCATCGCGGCACGTGCCGATCGGGGATGGCTCGGACCTCGACAGATGCGGCGGTCACCTCGACGAGGCGGTCCTCGGGCACCGAGGTCCACCGGTCGTCGTCGTCGAGCGGCTCGCTCGCCACGACCACCGAGCGGTCCGGGCCATCGCCTCGTTCGATGATCGACAAGGCATCGCCGACGCGCGTCGCCCACAGCGCCGTGCCGTCGCTGCACACCAGGTTGAGGCGAGCTGGAGCAGCATCGAGGACGGTTCCGATTGCGGCGCCGAGCGCCTCGGGGACCGTCGCCCCCCCATCGACAGCGGTCTGCACCAGCGCCAGCAGGAGCTCGCTGTCGCTGCTGCCCTCCAGCGCGGCAGCTCGCTCGATCGGGAGCGATCGACGTAGCGATTCGCCGACACCCTCGGACCAACCCTCTACCGCGCCGTTGTGGGCCAGGAGCAGTCGTCCTGAGGCGTAGGGCGGGGTGTTGGTGAGCTGGCTGGGAGACGGCGCCGTGGCGCTTCGCACCGCAGCGATCGCCAGCCGGGTGCGCACCGCTGGCAGGAGCGTGCGCAGGTGCGGGTCGCTCCACATCGGCAGCACGCAGCGGTAGCGGGCGGGCTCCGAGCGCTCGCCGTCGTACCAGCCGACGCCCCAGCCATCGGCGTTGATCGTGCCGTGCGCCTGGTCGCGCGGCGCCCACGACTGCTCGTGCAGAGAGTGCGGCGGCTCGAGGAAGAGCGTGGCGAGGTCGGTGGGCGGGCCGAGGTAGCCGACGAGGCGGCACATCAGGCGTCGTCCCGTGCCAGTCGCACGCCGGCGAAGATCTGCCGGCGGATCGGGTGGTCCCAGTTGCGGAACGTGCCGCGGATCGCGACCGGATCCGTCGCCCACGATCCCCCGCGCAGCACCTTGTAGTCGCCACCGAAGAAGACCTGCGAGTACTCGGGGTACGGGAAGCTCCGGTACCCGGGCCAGGGGAGGAAGTCGCTGCTCGTCCACTCCCACACGTCGCCGATGAGCTGGTGCACCCCAGCGGGGCTGGCGCCCATCGGGAGCGCACCCACCGGCGCAGGACCGTCGTGGCGCTGCCCGAGGTTGGCGTGCTCGGTCGTCGGATCGTCGTCGCCCCACGGGAAGCGTCGCTTCGCTCCACCTGGTCCCACGGTGGCGGTGTGCTCCCACTCGTGCTCGGTCGGCAGCCGCTTGCCGGCCCAACGGGCGAACGCCTCGGCCTCGTGGAAGCAGATGTGGACGACCGGCTCGGTCGGCTCGACCGGCGCCCAGCTGCCGAATCGCAACCGCTCCCAGCCCCCGTCGGCGTGGCGCCAGAAGGCCGGGTGCTCGAGCTCCTCGGTCTGCCGCCACGACCAGCCGACCTCGCTCCACAATCCAGCCGTGTCGTAGCCGTCGTCGGCCATGAACGCCTGCCAGTCGGCGTTGGTGGTGGGAGCCGCGTCGATCCAGAACGCGTCGAGCTCGACGGCGTGCACCGGGCGTTCGTTGTCGTACGTCCACGGGTCCTCGGAGCCGATGGTCGTCGCGCCGCCGGCGAACCGCACCTCCGGCGACGGCGGGGGGCTCGTCGGCGCAGTCGAAGGCCACGCTCGGCTCCCCGGTGGTGGCGCTGCACGCTCGCCCATCAGCTGCCGCGTGGCGAGCAGCGTCTCGTCGTGCTGGTGCTCGTGCTGCAGCACCAGCCCGTAGGCGTAGCCCTCCCGGCGAAGCGCCTCGGCGCTCGGGGGCTCCTCGTGCTCGACCGGGCCGCCGGTGAGGTCGAGGCGGTCGAGCAGCTCCAAGGCGGCGGCGCGCACCTGCTCGAGGTAGGTGCGCGCCTCGTCCGGGCCCAGGAGCGGGAGCGCCGGGCGATCGGAGCGGGGGTGGCGGAAGGCGTCGTAGAGGTCATCGAGGGAGGGGTCGATCGGCCGACGGCCGTCGAGGGCGCGCAGGAGCCACAGCTCTTCGTAGCTCCCGATGTGTGCCAGGTCCCACACCGGCGGCGACATGAGCGGTGAGTGCTGGGCAACCTGATCGGCGGGGGGCAGGTCGAGGAGCGCGAGAGTCCGCGCCCGCGCACGGGCGAGCTCGGCGCGGATGGTGTCGTGATCGACCGCGGCGCTCACGACACGCTCGCCTCGAGATCGTGGAACGGCACGGGACTCGTCGCCAGCGGATACGGATCTCCTGTGGCCTGCCACCGATCGAGCAGGTCGTCAGCGGGGCAGCGACCGCGCTGCACCCACCGCTCGTCGTAGGTGGCCACCACCGCTTGGATGCCGCCGTCGGCCCCCTGCTCGGCGAGCGCCTCCCTCGCGATCTCGAAGCAGCGGCCGGTCGAGCGCCGGAGCGACGGGTGGCCGAGCCCGAGCTGCGCGGCTTCGACCCACAGGCCATCGGTGCCGTCCAGTGCGGCAACGACCTCAGGCCCGACGGCATCGTCGAGCAGCGCCGTGGTCACCGCGACGGCGACGTGCCAGAAGGGTGTCGGCAGCGCGTCGAACATCCGCAGCTCGAGCCAGCCGCGCGGGCGCACCGGCGGGAACAAGGTGGTCAGGTGGTAGTGCAGGTCGTCATCGGTCGGGAAGCCGGTCTCGTGGCCCTCGGCCAGCCACCTCCCGAAGGGCAGCGAGCCCCGCACTGCCACCACATCGCCGGGCGAGCGACGCACCAGCACGACGTCCGCTGCCAGCGCGTAGCGCAGCCAGTCCTCGACCACGTCTCCGTCGGTGGGCACGGGGCCGGCGCGGGTGGCGTCCATCTGGGACCAGGCGCGCATGCGAGTCGAGACCCATCCGGAGGGCCCCGAGGTGTCGAAGGGCGAGTTGGCGAACGCGGCGATGAGGCACGGGACCAAGCGGTTCGCGAGCTGCCACCGCCGGGCTTCGTCGTCGTCGGGTCCGCGCCCGACGTTGAGCTGGATCGACGCGGTGTTGCACATCATGGTGCGACCGGCGGCGCCTCGTCGGTCGAGGTGCTGCTCCATCGCGGCGTACCGCGGCGCAGTCGATACCCGCTCGGGCGGCCGCGTCGGATCTGCGCCGAGCGCGACGAGCTCGAGGCCGTGCGAGCGCGCGGCGCCGTCGAGGCGGTGCAGGTCGTCGGCTGCGGCCTCGCAGAGCGCGTCGATGGTGTGGTGCGGCACGGTGGCGAGCTCCACCTGACCACCTGGCTCCACGGTGATGCGACCGCCGGCGGGGAGCTCGCCGGCGGCGCGCACGAGCTCTTCGAGCTCGCTCAGCACCGGTCGTCGGGAGCGGTCGCCGGGATCGCTCGTGAGCCACTCCAGCTCGAGACCCTGCGCGTCGAGGCCGACCGGCGCGTGCAGGTGGGCGTCGATCAAGCCGCGAACGCTGGCGTGGTCCAGGCTTGGCTGCGGTGCTGGCATGGCATGACCCCGGGGCTTGCGTGCGCCGACGGGGATGCGGCGATGTTCACGTGCCGCCTCCCCGACTGCTGGTCACCGTACCCAACGGACGGCGCATCCAGCCCTCTATGGTCGGATGTGCTCAGCGTCCTGGGGCGGATGCGGCCGAGACACTTGATACACTGACCATCAACTTCCCTGAGTGACACGTACGCGGAGGCAGGACATGGCGCTCGATCCGAACCGGTGGACCCTCAAGCTCCAGGAGGCGGTCAACGTCGCGCTGGCTGCTGCTCGTGATGCGAGCAACCCCGAGGTGGTTCCCGAGCACCTGCTGCTCGCGCTCCTCGGTCAGGAGGGCACCGTGGTCCTGCCCATCCTCACCAAGGTCGGTCTGGCCCCGGCGTCGGTGCGCAACCGGCTCGACGAGGTCGTCGCCGCCCTGCCCCACGCCTACGGCGGTGAGTCCCGCGTCGGCAAGGACCTGACCACGCTGATCGACGAGGCCGACGCGGTGCGCGCCGACCTGCACGACGAGTACCTCTCCACCGAGCACCTCCTGCTCGCAGCAGCGGACCGGCTGGGCGCTTCGAAGGAGGATCTGCTGACGGCCCTGCGCGACGTGCGTGGCAGCCACCGCGTCACCAGCCAGAACCCCGAGGAGCAGTACCAGGCGCTCGAGAAGTACGGCCGCGACCTCACCGAGGCGGCTCGTGCTGGCAAGCTCGATCCGGTCATCGGTCGCGACGACGAGATCCGCCGCGTCATCCAGGTGCTGAGCCGCCGCACCAAGAACAACCCCGTGCTCATCGGCGAGCCCGGCGTGGGCAAGACGGCCATCGCCGAGGGCCTCGCGCAGCGCATCATCGAGGGCGACGTACCCGAGGGGTTGCGAAACAAGCGCCTCATCGCGCTCGATCTCGCCTCGATGGTCGCCGGGGCGAAGTACCGCGGCGAGTTCGAGGAGCGCCTGAAGGCCGTCCTCAAGGAGATCACCGACTCCGACGGCGAGGTCATCACCTTCGTCGACGAGATGCACACCGTGGTCGGTGCCGGTGCAGCCGAGGGCGCGATGGACGCCGGCAACATGCTCAAGCCGATGCTGGCGCGCGGCGAGCTGCGGATGGTCGGCGCCACCACGCTCGATGAGTTCCGCAAGCACATCGAGAAGGACCCGGCTCTCGAGCGTCGCTTCCAGCAGGTGTTCGTGGGCGAGCCCTCGGTCGAGGACTCCATCGGCATCCTGCGCGGGCTCAAGGAGCGCTACGAGGTGCACCACGGCGTGCGCATCCAGGATGCGGCGCTCGTGGCCGCCGCGGTCCTGTCCGATCGCTACCTCACCGGCCGCTTCCTGCCCGACAAGGCCATCGACCTGATGGATGAAGCGGGTTCGCGCCTGCGCATCGAGATCGACTCCATGCCGACGGAGATCGACGTCGTCGAGCGTCGCAAGCGACAGCTCGAGATCGAGCGCGTCGCGCTCGCGAAGGAGACCGACGCCCCCTCGGTCGAGCGTCTCGCCGCGCTGGACAAGGAGCTCGCCGACCTCGAAGAGCAGCTCCAGGGAATGAAGGCGCACTGGCAGGCGGAGAAGGAGGCCATCGAGGTCATCCGGAACCTCAAGGAGCAGCTCGAGCACAAGCGCGGCGAGCTCGAGCGCGAGCACGACCTCGAGAAGGCGGCGGAGATCCGCTACGGCCAGCTGCCCGAGCTCGAGCGGCAGGTCGAGGCGGCCTCCGTGCACCTGCAGGAGCTGCAGGCTCAGCTCACGATGCTGAAGGAGGAGGTCGACGAGGAGGACATCGCCGAGGTCGTGAGCAAGTGGACGGGCGTGCCCGTCAGCCGGCTCATGGAGGGCGAGGTCCAGAAGCTCGTGCGCCTCGAGGACGTGCTGCACCAGCGGGTGGTCGGCCAGGACGACGCCGTGAAGCTGGTGGCGAACGCCATCCGACGCAGCCGCGCAGGTCTATCGGACCCCAACCGTCCCATCGGCTCGTTCCTCTTCCTCGGGCCCACCGGCGTCGGCAAGACCGAGCTGGCTCGCACCCTCGCCGACTTCCTCTTCGACGACGAGCGGGCCATGGTGCGCATCGACATGTCGGAGTACATGGAGAAGCACTCCGTCAGCAGGCTCATCGGCGCCCCCCCGGGCTACGTGGGCTACGACGAGGGTGGCCAGCTCACCGAGGCGGTGCGTCGCCGCCCGTACGCGGTCGTGCTGCTCGACGAGATCGAGAAGGCGCACCCCGACGTCTTCAACGTCCTGCTGCAGCTCCTCGACGACGGCCGCCTCACCGATGGCCAGGGCCGCACGGTCGACTTCACGAACGTCGTGCTCATCATGACGTCGAACCTGCCCGGCGATCCGGCCGAGTTCTTCCGGCCCGAGTTCATCAACCGCATCGACGACATCGTGCGCTTCCGGTCGCTGACCGAGGTCGATCTGCGCAGCATCGTGGAGATCCAGCTCGCCTCCCTGCGCCGTCGCCTGGCCGACCGCCGCATCGAGCTCACCATCACCGACGCTGCGCTCGACCGCCTGGCAGCGGAGGGCTTCGACCCGGCCTACGGGGCGCGGCCCCTCAAGCGCATCATCCAGCGCGAGGTCGGCGATCGCTTGGCGATGGCGCTGCTCGATGGCACGATCGCCGAGGGCAGCACGGTCATCCTCGACGCGACCGAGGACGCATTCGTCGTGCGCTGACGGTTCCCGACCAGTCGCCGGGGCGGTATCGGGCGCCGGTGTTGCTCTGGTCCGGACGCTCCGCACGCAGCTCGAGGGGCCGTTACGCTGCGTGGTGCAGGGTCACCTGCAGTGGGGGAGGGTGCTGTGGTGCGGTGTGCTGCTGGGGTGCGGTCGGTGGTCGTCGGTCTGGTGGTGGCGGTGCTCGCCGCGGTGACGGTGCTGGTGGGGGGTGCGTCGCCGTCAGGTGCGGGTGAGGCTGCGCCGCTGTCGGTGTCGGGCACGGTGTCGGAGGAGGGTTCGGGCGTCCCGTTGGGGGGGATCTCGGTTCGGCTCCTTCCGTCCACGAAGAACGTCCCGGTTGCGGCGCGGATCACAGCGGTCGATGGGAGCTACTCGTTCGGCAACGTCCCGGCGGGCTCGTACAAGCTGCGGTTCGTGGATCTCGACAGCTCGCATGTGAGCGAGTACCACGTCGATGCGCCGAAGTTCAGCTCGGGTTCGGTGGTGAGCGTGGCGGCGTCGACGGTCGTCGATGCGCAGCTGCGGCCGCGGGTGAAGGGCATGGTTGCTGGTCGGGTGACCATCGATGGTTCGGGGGTGCCGATCGAGGGGGTGGCGGTTCGGTTGCTCACGACGGGCAACGTGATGGTGGGGAAGGCCACGACGAAGTCCGATGGCACGTACTCGATCCTTGGTCAGTCCCCTGGTGACTACAAGGTCCGGTTCATCGATCCGAGCGGGGCGTTCCTCAGCGAGTACCATGTGGATGCTGCGACGTTCGCGCCGGCGGGTGTGGTCACGGTCGCGGCGGCAGCGATCACGACCGTCGATGCGGCGCTGACCCCTGCTGATCAGCGCGACATCGCCGTCGCCGTCGGTACGTTCCACGAAGGGGCTCGCATACTCACGAGAGAGCCTGGTGACCCCTGGGTTCTCGAGTCCGTGCCTGGCTTGTTCACGCTGCACGATGTGGCATTCGACGGCGGAACCCGATGGGTGGCGGTGGGGAAGCACGGGTCCATCGCGACCAGCCAGGACGCGGCCACTTGGGCGACGCAGCAGCTTCCCGGCGGTCCGTCGCTGGCAGGTGTTGCGCACGACGGCAACGGGCGATGGGTAGCCGTCGGCACCAATACGATCGTCGCGAGCCCCGACGGCGTCACCTGGACCCCGTCACCCGATGGAGTGGGCATCGTGCATCGCGGCGTCGCGCACGACGGCGCGGGGCTGTGGGTGGCGGTCGGCGATGGCGGCAGCATCCGCACCAGCACCGACGGCACCGCGTGGACCACCCGCACCAGCGGCACCACGGCGAACCTGTCCGAGGTCGCCCACGGCGACGGCACCTGGGTCGCAGTCGCCGCCAGCGGCGCCATCGTGACCAGCACCGACGGCGTCACCTGGACACCTCGCTCCAGCGGCGTCACGACATCGCTCATCGACGTCGCTCATGGCGACGGCTCGTGGATCGCGACGATGCACGCTCGTTCCACGTCGCCGGTCGCGAACCTGGTGACGAGCTCAGACGGGTTCACCTGGACGCCGATCCCCGCAGACATCGGCCACTCGAACTTCGGGGCCGGCATCGCCGCCCAGCCGATCGCGTGGATGGACAGCGGCGAGTGGCTGCACGCCTCCTCGGCTTACGTCGACCTCTTCGGGACAGCAACGTTCTTCGGGTCCATCAGCTCAAGCATCGATGGGGCTTCGTGGTCTGAGCAGCAGGAGTTCGGTGCCTTCGGCCTTTCGGGCGACGCCACCGCGCTGTACGCGTTCACCTCAGGCAAGTCGACGGGACGTCCGGAGTGACCCCGTCCGCCACCAGGCGTGACCGCTGAGAGCAGCGACAGCCGGCCCGACGTGTCCTGGGGCCCGTTGGCGGCGATCACGGTCACACCGCTCGGCTTGCCGACGCCGCTGCTCGAGCAACGTCACACCGCGATGACGCGCAGGGCACCCACCTCGACGTGATCGGCGTCCTGGGTGACGACGGGGACGTCGTGGGCGATGGCGGTGGCGGCGATCCACGAGTCGTTCACGGGCATCGAGCGGCCGGCGTCCCTCAGGTCGATGCGCAGGCGCGCCCACGCGGTCGCCACCGCGTCGTCGATGGGCAGCGGCTCCATGCGCTCCGCGAAGCGCAGGGTGCGCAACCGCAGGTCGCGCGCTTCGAGCGTGGTCGCAGCCAGCACGCCGGCGCGCAGCTCGGCGATGGTGATGATCGAGACAGCGAGCTCGTCGGGGAGGCGTTCTGCGGCGAGCGGGCGTCCGGACTCGTGCGCGATGAGCACGGAGGTGTCGACGAGGCCCCGGCTCACGGTGCGCCCAGGTCGTCGGTGGTGTCGGGGGCGAGCGAGCGGAGGTCCTCGGTCAGCCCCGCGTCCGCCTGCGGCAACCGAGCCACGAACGCGTGGCGCGCCATCCACGTGGGGCGCTCCTCCAGCGGCGTGATGCGGGCGACCGGGCGGCCGTTCACGGTGATGACCACGTCCTCGCCGTCGCGCACCCGATCGAGCACCCGCTTCGTGTCGTTGCGCAGATCGCGGCTCGGGATGCTCGTCATGCGACAACCGTAGCAGTGCTGCTACACGCTCGAGCTCCCAACGAGCCGCACGCTCAGCGATGGAGCGATCGTGCCGGCCCGCCTCAGCTGCGACAAGGGGTAGGTGGCGCGAAGGGCGTGCCCACTAGGCTCGTCTGGTCCTGTGCACGCAAGGAGAGGAACCGCCGTGCCGGCAACCGTGGTGGTGGGAACGCAGTGGGGCGACGAGGGCAAGGGCAAGTTCACCGACCTCGTCGCCAAGGAGATGAACCTGGTCGTCCGCTACCAGGGAGGGCACAACGCGGGGCACACGATCGTCGTCGACGGCGAGTCGTTCGCGCTGCAGCTCGTGCCCAGCGGCATCCTCTACGACCACATCACCCCGATCATCGGCAACGGCGTGGTGGTCGACCCGCAGGTGCTCCTCGCCGAGCTCGACGTGCTGGGCCGCAAGGGCGTCGACACCTCGCGGCTCAAGGTCAGCGGCAATGCCCACCTGATCCTCCCGTACCACCAGCTCCTCGACAAGGTCACCGAGCGGCGCCTCGGAGCCAACAAGCTGGGGACCACCCGCCGCGGCATCGGCCCCGCGTACGCCGACAAGGCGTCGCGCGTCGGCCTGCGCGTGCAGGATCTCCTCGACCCCAAGATCTTCCGCGAGAAGCTGTCGGTGGTCCTGCGCGAGAAGAACGCGATCCTGGCCAAGGTCTACAACCAGCTACCGCTGGACGAGGACGAGATCGCGGCGCAGTACCTCGACGAGTGCCGCCCCCGGATCGAGCCGATGATCGCCGACAGCGTGACCCTGCTGCACGAGGCGCTCGACGCCGGCCAGCAGGTGCTGCTCGAGGGCGCGCAGGCGACCTTCCTCGACCTCGATCACGGCACCTATCCGTACGTGACGTCGTCCAACCCGGTGGCGGGAGGGGCGTGCGTCGGCGCCGGCATCGGCCCGCGCGACATCGACCGCGTCATCGGCATCGCCAAGGCGTACGTGACGCGCGTCGGCACCGGACCGTTCCCGACCGAGCTGACCGATGAGATCGGCGACTCGATCGTGGACATCGGCGGTGAGTTCGGCACCAACACCGGGCGGCGCCGACGGCCGGGCTGGTTCGACGCGGTGATGATGCGCCACGCGGCGAGGCTCAACTCGCTGTCGGAGCTGGCCATCACCAAGCTCGACGTGTTCGACACGTTCGACACCCTCAAGGTGTGCGTGGCGTACGAGGTGGACGGCGAGCGGGTCACCCGCCTGCCGTACCACCAGTCCGTCCTGCACAAGGTGAAGCCGATCTACGAGGAGCTACCGGGCTGGAACACCGACCTCACCGGGGTCACCGAGCGCCACGAGCTCCCCACCGAGGCCAGCGACTACATCGCGTTCCTCGAGAAGCAGGTCGGCGTGCCGATCAGCCTGGTCGGGGTCGGCCCCGGCCGCGAGCAGTTCCTCCACTTCGGAGGCTGACCCAGCCATCGCCGGGTCGAGCCACCTGCATCGGCAAGTAGGCTGGCGGGGTCGAACGGCGACCATGGAGGGCACGTCGATGAGGGTGGTCGTGGTCGGCAGCGGCGGCCGGGAGCACGCGCTCGCCGACGTGCTGGGTCGCACGGCCGATGTCGTCGTCACGCCCGGCAACCCCGGCATCGCCGGATCGGTCGCGACACCGCCGGAGGATCTCGACGCCGACCTGTTCGTGATCGGCCCCGAGGCGCCGCTGGTGGAAGGCCTCGCCGACCGCCTTCGGGATCAGAGCAAGCGCGTGTTCGGACCCGGCGCCGAGGGCGCCCGCCTCGAGGGCTCCAAGGCGTGGATGAAGCACGTGCTCGAGGAGTCCGGCGTGGTGACCGCTCGCTACGGAGCGTTCACCGATGAGGCGTCGGCGCTGGCGTACCTCGACACCATGGCTGGCTTCTACGTCGTGAAGACCGACGGACTCGCTGCCGGCAAGGGCGTGATCGTCACCGAGTCGCTCACCGAGGCCCGCGATGCGGTGCGCGACTACCTCAGCGGCGCGGCGTTCGGCGACGCAGGCCGCACGGTCGTCATCGAGGAGGGCCTCACCGGCCCCGAGCTCTCGCTGCTGGCGGTGTGCGATGGCACGCGAGCGGTGGCCCTCGCCCCGGCGCAGGACTTCAAGCGCATCGGCGAGGGTGACGAAGGGCCGAACACCGGCGGCATGGGGGCCTACTCCCCGGTGCCGGCCGCGACCGACGCCGTCGTCGATGACGTGATGGAACGAGCGGTGCTGCCGACGCTGGCCGGCCTCACCCGCCGCGGCATCGACTACCGCGGCGTGCTGTACGCGGGGCTCATGCTCACCCCCGATGGTCCGAAGGTGCTCGAGTACAACGTGCGCTTCGGCGATCCGGAGACCCAGGTGGTGCTGCCACGCTATGCCGGCGACCTCGTCGAGCTGCTGGGCGAGGCCGCCGACGGGGACCTGCGCTCCACTCCCACGTTCACCGACCAGGCGGCGGTCACCGTCGTGTGCGCCGCCGCCGGCTATCCGGCCACGCCCCGCAGCGGTGATGTGATCGATGGGCTCGACGACGCGAACGCGCTCGACGGGGTGACGGTGTACTGCGCCGGGGTGGCGCGAGGCGACGACGGCGCCCTGCGCACCGCTGGGGGCCGCGTGCTCGCCGTGACGGGGATGGGCGACGACGTGGCCGCCGCGCGGTCACGCGCCTACGAGGGCGTGGCGTTGATCAGCTGGGATGGCATGCAGGTGCGGCGAGACATCGCCGCTCGACCAACACAGGAGCAGACAGCATGAAGGTGGCGATCCTCATGGGCTCGGCCAACGACGCGGCCAAGATGCAGCCGGCGGCGGACACGCTCGAGCAGTTCGGCATCGAGGCCGACGTGCGCGTGCTCTCCGCGCACCGCACCCCGGCGAAGGTGGCCGAGCTGGCGTCCACGGCGCGGGAGAGCGGCTACGCGGCGTTCATCTGCGGTGCCGGGATGGCAGCGCACCTCGCAGGTGCGGTCGCCGCGCAGACGACGCTGCCGGTCGTCGGCGTGCCGTTGTCGGGTGGGGCGATCGGAGGGATCGACGCGCTGTACGCCACGGTGCAGATGCCCAAGGGCATCCCAGTGGCCACCGTCGCCATCGATGGCGCCATGAACGCAGCGCTGCTGGTGGTGCAGATGCTGGCGATCGGCGACCAGGCCCTCGCGACGAAGCTGGGCGAGCACAGGGCCGAGATGGCCGGTGGTTGAGCTGGTGCCGAGCGGCGCGAGCGCCTGCTCTGGTCAGCTGCTGACCTCGAACGGCTTCGACCAGTCGATCGTCTCGGCTCCCGGCGCCGTCATGCCTGCGCCCTCAGGCACCGACCGGTCCTCGTCGGCCGCTGGCGGTGCCTCTGACGGGGGCGCTGCTGGTGCGATCGGGGTGGATGCGGCAACCGGCGTCGGAGCGCTCGGCTCCTCCTCGGCTGCGCCCTTGCGGCGACCCAGCCTTCCCCGCTTGCCGGGCTTCGCCTCGACGGGGTCCTCGGCAACCCGAACGGTCCTCTTGCTCGCCGACATCATCGCCTGCGCCGATGCGCTCACGATCGGTGCAGGCGCATCGACGGGACCGGACGCAGCGAGCTCCTTGCGCTCCTTGCGGCTGAGCTTCGTCTTCTTCACCTTCGCCCCGCCGGAGCGCAGCCCAGACTGCGAGATGGTGCACGGGATGCAGAACGGGGGCTTCTTCTCCCCGAAGGGGAACAGCAGGCACTCCGAGCAGAACTCGCCACCGCAGTGGTCGCAGCGGTTGATCGCCGCCTCGAACTGGTGTCGCTCGCACCTACCGTCCATGCCCCGTCACCCCAATCGCCAGCTGCACCGCACCCCGCCAGAGCGGTGCATGCGCTCTCAACCTGCTTCGGCAGCCGGTCGGTCGCACTTTACCCGGTCATGTGAACTACGTCTCAGCGGCGTCCTCCCGCCGCTCCTCCAGGAGGTGCCGTCGCCGTGCCCGAGCTGATCCCCGATGTGCTGGCGCAGCGGTACGCCGGGCCCGCGATGGTGGCCATCTGGGCCCCCGAGGCGAAGGTCGTCGCCGAGCGCCGTCTGTGGCTCGCGGTGCTCCGCGCTCAGCGGGACCTCGGCGTGGCGGTGCCCGACGGCGTGATCGAGGCGTACGAGGCGGTGATCGACCAGGTCGACCTGGCCTCCATCGCCGAGCGCGAGCGGGTGACGCGCCACGACGTGAAGGCGCGGATCGACGAGCTGTGCGCGCTCGCCGGCCACGAGCACATCCACAAGGGGATGACCTCGCGCGACCTCACCGAGAACGTCGAGCAGCTGCAGCTCCTCGACTCGCTGCACGTGGTGCGCGATCGAATCGTTGCGGTGCTGGCACAGCTCGCTCGACTGGCAGCTGAGCACGAGCGCACGGTGCTGACGGCGCGGACCCACAACGTGCCAGCCCAGGCCACGACGCTCGGCAAGCGGTTCGCGAACGCCGGCGAGGAGCTGCTCCTGGCGCTGCGACGCATCGAGGAGCTCATCGAGCGCTACCCGCTGCGCGGGATCAAAGGTCCGGTCGGCACGCAGCAGGACCAGCTCGACCTGCTCGACGGCGACCCGAGCCGCCTCGCGGAGCTCGAGCGGCGCGTAGCGGACCACCTGGGGTTCCGCGAGGTGCTCACCAACGTCGGCCAGGTGTACCCGCGGTCGCTCGATCTGGATGTCGTCTCGGCCCTCGTCCAGGTCGCTGCGGGTCCCGCGAGCCTCGCCACGACGCTGCGCCTCATGGCCGGCCTCGAGCTGGCGACCGAGGGGTTCCTCCCAGGTCAGGTCGGCTCCTCAGCGATGCCTCACAAGATGAACGCCCGCTCGTGCGAGCGCATCGGTGCGCTCAGCGTCGTGCTGCGTGGCCACCTGACGATGGTCGGCGAGCTCGCGGGAACGCAGTGGAACGAGGGCGACGTGAGCTGCTCGGTGGTGCGACGGGTGGCCCTTCCCGGAGCGTGCTTCGCCGTCGACGGCGTCTTCGAGACGCTCCTCACCGTGCTCGACGGCTTCGGCGCCTACCCCGCGGTGATCGAGCGCGAGCTGGCCCGCTACCTGCCGTTCCTCGCCACGACCAAGGTCCTCATGGCAGCGGTGCGCGGCGGGGTGGGCCGCGAGCAGGCGCACGAGGCGATCAAGGAGCATGCGGTCGCCGTCGCGCTCGCGCTGCGCGAGGAGGGCGCTGAGGGCAACGACCTGCTCGATCGCCTCGCGGCAGACCCGCGCCTCGGCCTCGACCGCTCGCAGCTCGAGGACGTCGTCGCCGAGCCGCTGGCGTTCGTCGGTGCGGCGCCGACACAGGTCGCCTCGTTCTGCGAGACCGTCGCCACGCTCGTGGCGACGCATCCCGAGGCGGCGGCGTATCGTCCCGCTCCGATCCTGTGACCACGATCCCGACCAACATCGAGGAGGAGCGACGGTGACCGTCGATCTGCCCCACATCTACTCCGGCAAGGTGCGCGACATCTACGACGCCGGCGAGGACCGGCTGCTGCTCGTCACCTCTGACCGCATCTCCGCGTTCGACGTCGTGATGGCCGAGCCGATCCCCGACAAGGGGCGCGTGCTCACCGCCACCTCCGCGTTCTGGTTCAGCGAGCTCGCAGATGTCGCAGGCAGCCACCTCCTGTCCACCGACCTGGGCGACCTGCCCGCAGGCGCGCAGGATCCGTCGCTCGCCGGTCGGGTGATGCTCTGCCGGCGAGCCGAGATGCTCCCCATCGAGTGCATCGTGCGCGGCTACCTCACCGGTTCAGCGTGGAAGGAGTACCGAACCAGCGGCACCATGCACGGCGCCCCGCTGCCCGAGGGCCTCGAGGAGTCCGCCAAGCTGCCCGAGGCGGTCTTCACGCCATCGACGAAGGCGCCCGACGGCGAGCACGACCTCAACATCTCGTTCGAGGAGGCGTGCGATCTCATCGGCGAGGAGCTCGCCGGCCGGGCGCGCGACGTGTCCCTCGAGCTGTACCGACGCGGCGAGCAGCACGCTGCCGCACGGGGCGTGATCATCGCCGACACCAAGTTCGAGCTCGGGCTGGTCGACGGCGAGCTGATCGTGTGCGACGAGGTCCTCACACCGGACTCGTCGCGCTTCTGGCCGGCCGACAGCTGGTCGCCGGGCACGTCGCCGCCCTCGTTCGACAAGCAGCCGGTGCGCGACTACCTCGAGGAGCTCGACTGGGACAAGGCGCCGCCGCCGCCGCCGCTGCCCGCAGACGTGGTGGCAGCCACCCACGACCGGTACGTCGAGGCGTACGAGCGCATCACCGGTCGCCGGTTCGCGGACTGGCCGGGGGCTGGCACCTGAGTCGCACGACGTGTGCCAGCATGAGCCCATGACCTTCTCCGTCGTCGTCGAAGTCCAGCTCAAGGCCGGCGTCGCCGATCCGCAGGGCACCACGATCGAGCGCTCGCTTCCCACGCTGGGCTTCGATGGGGTGTCGGGCGTGCGAGTCGGCAAGTCCATCCGGTTCACCATCGAGTCCGTCGACGTCGCCACCGCGCAGGCCGAGGTCGACGACCTCTGCGCTCGATTCCTCACCAACCCCGTCATCGAGGATGCCACCGCCACGGTCGTGGAGGTGGTCCCGGCGTGAGCGCTCGCATCGGCGTCATCCAGTTCCCGGGGTCCAACTGCGAGGCCGACGCGATCGAGGCGGTCAGATCGCTGGGCGGCGACGCAGAGATCCTCTGGCACGGCGATGCCGAGCTCGGAGGCGTCGACGCGGTGGTCGTGCCGGGCGGCTTCGCCCACGGCGACTACCTCCGCCCCGGCGCCATCGCCCGCTTCTCCCCGGTGATGGGTGCGGTCGCGCAGCACGCGGCGGCGGGCGGCGCGGTCGTGGGGATCTGCAACGGCTTCCAGGTGCTCACCGAGGCAGGTCTGCTGCCCGGCGCGCTGCAGAAGAACCGCGGGCTCAAGTTCCTGTGCGCCATGGTGACGCTGCGCGTCGAGAGCATCCGATCGCCGCTCACGACGCAGTGCGAGGTCGGCGACCTGCTGCGCATTCCGGTGAACCACTTCGAGGGCAGCTACACGTGCGATCCCGAGACCCTCGCCGAGCTGCGAGGCGATGATCGGGTGGTGGTGCGCTACGTCGAGAACCCCAACGGGTCGATCGATGACATCGCCGGCATCTGCAGTGCGGGTCGCAACGTGGTGGGGTTGATGCCGCACCCCGAACGTGCCAGCCACGAGCTGCTCGGCTCTACCGATGGCATCCCCATGTTGCGATCGCTCCTCGCTGCGGCGGGCGCTGCGCTCGTCTGAGCCGGCTCAGGACGCGACACGGCCGACCAGGCGGGACCCGGTCGGCCGTAGCGCGTGCACCAGCGCCGTCGCTGGCGCCTCCGATCCGTGGATCAGCCGCGGGTGCGGGCGATGCCGGCCTTGGCCAGCACGTCGGCGGGAACGCCCACCTTCCGCCAGGCGGCGTACGAGATGCTCTTGCGCTCGCCGTAACCCTTGGCAGCAGCGATGAACGCCTTCTCGAGGGCGCTCAGGTCGACGGTCTCACCCAGGCTGGCGAGCTGGGCGGTGAGGTCGATCCGCTCCTGGGTGAGGGTGAGCTGACGCAGCGCGTCGGCCTCGGCCAGCTCGGCGTCGATCTTCGCCAGGCGGGCCTCGATCGATGCCGGCGTGCGCTTGCGTCCACGCTTGGGCTTGTTGGAGGCGATCGCCTCGAGGTAGTTGCGCACGGCGCGGCCTTCGGTGCGTCCAGCCGCCAGCGCTGCCTTGTGCTCAGCGGACATCGACTTGGGACCACGCTTCTTCGAGGAGGTGGATGACTTCGTGTTCTTGACTGGGCTCATAGCGCAATGTGATCACACGACATTGGCATGATGCAAGCCGCCGCTATTGACGGCCACGGTCTGAGCCGTATTAATTCATCGCCGCCCCTTGGAACGGCGTTTGCATCACCACCCTCCGGGGCCGGCGGGAGCGCACTCGCGCCTCGGGTAGGTTGCGGGCCATGACCGAGCCGCTGCACCGGGCGCTGGGCCTCACCGACGACGAGCTCGACTCGATCATCGGGATCCTGGGGCGAGATCCCAACCCACTCGAGCTGTCGATGTACTCGGTGATGTGGTCGGAGCACTGCTCCTACAAGTCGTCGCGGATCCACCTGAAGCGCCTCCCGACCGAGGCCCCCTGGGTGCTCGTCGGTCCCGGAGAGAACGCCGGTGTGGTCGACGTCGGCGACGGCATCGCGGCGGCGATCCGCATCGAGAGCCACAACCACCCGTCCGCGATCGAGCCGTACCAGGGTGCTGCCACCGGGGTCGGCGGCATCCTGCGGGACATCTTCACCATGGGCGCGCGGCCCATCGCGGTCATGGACCCGCTCCGCTTCGGCCCGCTCGACGACCCGCGCAGCCGATGGATCGCCGAAGGCGTCGTGAGCGGCATCTCCGGCTACGGGAACTCCGTCGGCGTCCCGACCATCGGCGGAGAGGTCGTCTTCGACGAGACCTACCGAGGGAACCCGCTGGTGAACGTGCTCTGCCTCGGGATCATGCCCGTGGAGCACCTCGTGCTCGCTCGTGCGTCGGGCGAGGGCAACGTGGCGGTGCTGCTCGGGTCGTCGACGGGGCGCGACGGCATCGGCGGAGTCAGCGTCCTCGCCTCAGCGGGCTTCTCCGATGAAGGCGACGGCGACAAGCGCCCCTCGGTGCAGGTGGGCGACCCGTTCGAGGAGAAGCGGCTCATCGAGGCGTGCCTCGCGCTGTACGAGGCGGGCCTGGTCGTGGGCATCCAGGATCTCGGTGGCGCAGGTCTCACCTGCGCCACGTCGGAGACCGCGGCGAACGCCGACATGGGCATGGACGTCGACGTCGATGCGGTGCACCGCCGTGAGGGCGGCATGGAGCCCTTCGAGGTGCTCACCAGCGAGTCCCAGGAGCGCATGCTGGCGATCGTCGAGCCGGACCGGGTGGAGGACGTGCTCGCCATCTGCGCCCGCTGGGAGGTCGATGCCACGCCGATCGGCCACGTCACCGCCAAGGTCGGTGCCGGGGAGCACGACGGCCGGTTGCGGATCCGCCACGGCTTCGACGGCGAGGTGGTCGCCGACGTGCCAGCGTCGTCGCTGCACGAGGACTCGCCGGTCTACGACCGGCCCCGCGCTGAGCCGGCCGACCTCGCCGAGCGTCGAGCCGATGACCCGGCCGCTGCGCTGCCGACGCCGACCGACGTCGGCGCCGACCTGTGCTCGATGGTCGCCGACCTCTCGTGGGTGTGGTCGCAGTACGACCACCAGCTGTTCCTCAACACGGTCGAAGCGCCTGGCGGCGACGCGGCGGTGCTGCGCCTCAAGCACCCGACCACCGGCGTCGACACCGGTCGCGGGCTCGCGCTGACCACCGACGGCAACCACCGGTGGTGCGCGGTCGACCCGCGGGCGGGCACGGCGATGGTCGTGGCCGAGGCCTACCTGAACCTGGCCACCGCCGGGGCTCGACCTCTGGCGGTCGTCAACTGCCTGAACTTCGGCAACCCGGAGCACCCCGAGGTGATGTGGCAGCTCAGCGAGGCGGTCGACGGCATGAGCGAGGCGTGCCGCATCCTGGAGGTCCCCGTCGTCGGCGGGAACGTCAGCCTCTACAACGAGTCCAACGGCTCCGACATCGACCCGACGCCGGTCGTCGGCATGCTTGGCATCATCGATCACCTCCGTCGTCGTCCGCCCGGCACGCAGCTACGCGACGGCGGTCGCCTCCTGCTGGTGGGTGAGACCGGTCCGCACCTGGCCGGCTCGCGCTGGGCATGGGACCGCGGGCACCGCGGCGGCACGCTGCCGACGCTGGACTACGACCTCACCAGCAGGGTCGCCTCCGTGCTGCGCGCGCTCGTCGACGGCGACCTGCTGTGGGGCGTGCACGACGTGAGCGAGGGCGGTGTGGGCGTGGCGCTCGCCGAGCTCGCCTGCCGCTCGGGCCTCGGGGTGCAGGCGGCACGGATCGCGAGCCACGTCGACCTGTTCAGCGAGTCGCCCTCTCGAGCGCTGCTGTGCGTCGACCCGGAGCAGGTGCGCACCGTGCTCACCATCTGCGAAGCCGCTGACCTCCCCGTCACGCGCCTGGGCGTCGCCGGTGGTGATCGCTTCGTCGTGAAGGACCTGGTCGACCTGGCGCTCGACGACCTCGTCGGGGCATGGCGCGATCGCCTCCCCGAGGCGCTTGGCGCGGGCACCACCCAGAGCTGAACCAAGCGCCGCACCACTTGGGCGGACTGCTCAGGCCGCCGCCTGGCCGGCGCGCCGGGCGCCGCCGCGGATGCGCTCGCTCGCGGCCAGCCGGTCGAGGACGCGCCGGTTCGCTCTGCGCAGCCACGCCCAGCGCAGCGGCCGCACGACGTCGAGCCACAGCACGACCCGATCGCTGTCGCTGCGGTTCCACGCCTGGTGGGGGTAGGTGTCGTCGAAGAGGACGCCCTCGCCCTCGTGCCAGCGGTGGACGCCGCCCGGCTTCAGCTCGATGCCGCACGCGTCGGGGTCCGTGACGATCAGAGGCAGGTGGTAGCGCAGCACGCCCTTGACCCCGCCCGCGTGCCACGGCGTCACCTTGCCGGGTGCCATGATCGAGAACATCGTCGTCTCCACGCCCTCGATCTCGTCCACCAGCGCGCAGGTTCGC
This sequence comes from Acidimicrobiales bacterium, assembly GCA_038206295.1. GTDB lineage: Bacteria > Actinomycetota > Acidimicrobiia > Acidimicrobiales > JBBRAZ01 > JBBRAZ01. The sequence goes on along the minus strand of JBBRAZ010000020.1, from coordinate 50,646 downwards.
GGGCAGCGGGCCCGTGCCTCGGGGACGTCGACGCCGTAGAAGCGGAGGACGAACAGGTGCCACCGGTCGTCATCGGCGAGGCGTCGCTGGCCAGGGTCCACGTCCTGGAAGCGGGCGAGGTGCTGCGGCTCGGCGAGCAGCGCGTCGAGCTCGGCTCGGACCTCGGTCCACGAGCGCTCGAGCGCCTCGATCGCTGGCGGGTGAGGGCGGCGGAGGAACGGCGGCCCGGGAGCGGTCACCCACAGCACGAGGTTCCACGCCATCACCCACCAGTAGGGGAGGTTGTAGCGCAGCGCGTCAGCCCACACCCCGACGCGGTGCCGGAGGTGCGCCCAGCTGCTGCGGGTCGCAGCGTCGCCGACGGCCGCTTCGCGAGGGGCTGCATCGGTCATGGTGGATCGGAGCGTACCCAACGCCATCCGGAGCGGCTCTGAGCTCGTCGGGGCGGCAACCTGGTGCTGGCAACCCTCGGGCGGGAGCGGCACGAAGCGGCCCGGGGCGTGCCTATGATGGCCTGGTGACGCCAGCGGCCAGCGGCGATGACGACACGCCGAAGGAGGCCTGCGGCGTCTTCGGCGTCTACGCCCCCGGACAGCCGGTCTCCCACCTGGGCTACCTCGGCCTCTACGCCCTGCAGCACCGTGGGCAGGAGTCCGCTGGTCTGGCGGTGAGCGACGGGGAGTCGATCACCGTGGTCAAGGACATGGGCCTCGTGGCCACCGTCTTCGACGATCGGACGCTGGTCGCGCTCGACGGTCACCTCGCCATCGGCCACACCCGCTACTCGACGACGGGGTCCAGCACCTGGCGTAACGCGCAGCCCGTCTACCGCGACGTCGGTGAGCACGGCTTCGCTCTCGGCCACAACGGCAACCTCGTGAACACCGAGGCGCTCGCCGAGGAGGCGGGCATGCTGCCGGGCACCGTCACGTCCGACAGCGACGTCGTCGCCGAGCTGCTCGCCGACGACCTCGCCCGCCAGGCCGACGCCCGCAGCGACGGCCGCGCGCTGGAGCGCTCGCTGGTGCGGGTGCTGCCCAAGCTCGAGGGCGCCTTCTCCATGGTGCTCATGGACGAGGGGCACCTGATCGGGGTGCGCGACCCGAACGGCTTCCGCCCGATGTGCCTCGGCCGCCTCGACAACGGCTGGGTGCTGGCGTCGGAGACCCCGGCGCTCGACGTCGTCGGCGCGCACTTCGTGCGCGAGGTCGACCCGGGCGAGATGATCATCATCGACGCCACGGGCTGGCGCTCGGTGCGCCCCTTCCCTGACGCGTACGTCGAGCCCCGACTGTGCCTGTTCGAGTTCGTCTACTTCGCCCGACCCGACAGCAAGCTCTACGGGCAGAACGTCCATGCGGCTCGCGTGCGGATGGGCGAGCGCCTCGCGGCGCAGGCGCCGGTCGAGGCTGACATGGTCATGGGCGTACCGGAGTCCGGCATCCCCGCTGCCGAGGGCTTCGCCCGCAGCTCGGGCATCCCGTACGGCCACGGCCTGGTGAAGAACCGCTACATCGGGCGCACGTTCATCGCTCCCAGCCAGGAGCTGCGGGCGATGGCGGTGCGCATGAAGCTCAACCCGTTGAAGGAGAACATCGACGGGCAGCGCCTCGTGGTGGTGGACGACTCGATCGTGCGCGGCACCACGACGCGCGCCATGGTGCAGATGCTGCGAGCCGCGGGCGCCACCGAGGTGCACCTGCGGGTGTCGTCGCCGCCGTACCGCTGGCCGTGCTTCTACGGCATGGACACCGGCGAGCGCGGCGAGCTGCTGGCGGCGAACCTCACCGTCGAGGAGATCCGCGACTACCTCAACGTCGACTCGCTCTCGTATTTGTCGCTCGAGAACCTGCTCGAGGCCACCGGCGCCGTCAACGCCGGCTTCTGCGACGCCTGCCTGACCGGCACCTACCCCACGGAGATCCCGGTGAGCCTCACCCCGAAGCACGTGCTCGAGGAGCCCGTGGTCGCGCGCTCCGAGGAGCCGGCATCCTCCGCTCGGTCGCTGTTCGGCGCCGACGCCGGCACGCTGCCGGTCGACGACGCGAAGCGCCAGGGCTGATCGTGGGCGAGACGTACGAGTCCGCGGGCGTCGACATCGCGGCTGGCGAGGAGGCCGTCGAGCGCATCAAGGCCAAGGTCCGCTCCACCTTCCGCCCCGAGGTCATCGGTGACATCGGCGGGTTCGGCGGGCTGTTCGCCTTCCCGGCCAAGGACTGGCGGGACCCGGTGCTGGTGTCGTCCACCGACGGCGTGGGGACCAAGGCGCTCGTCGCGCAGGCGGCGGGCCGCTTCACCACCATCGGGGTCGACCTCGTGGCGATGTGCGTCGACGACCTGGTCTGCCAGGGCGCCGAGCCGCTGTTCTTCCTCGACTACATAGCGGTCGGTCGCCTCGACCCGGACCACATCGAGCAGCTCGTGGAGGGCGTCGCCGAGGGCTGCCGCCAGGCCGGCTGCGCGCTCATCGGCGGCGAGATGGCGGAACACCCCGGTGCGATGGACCCGGGCGAGTTCGACCTCGTCGGCTTCGCGGTCGGCGTGGTCGAGCGCGAGCGGCTGCTCGGGGGCGATCGCGTGCAGCCCGGCGACGTGCTGCTCGGCCTGCCCGAGGCCGGCCTGCGCTCCAACGGCTACTCGCTGGCGCGCCGCATCGTCTTCGACGTCGCCGGGCTCTCGCTGGATGATCACCCGTGGGACGGGGCGACCGACACCGTCGCGGATGAGCTCCTGCGACCGTCGACGATCTTCGCTCCCGCCATCGGCGAGCTGCTGCGCCACGTGGATGTGCGCGCCGTCGCTCACATCACCGGCGGGGGCATCCCCGGCAACCTGGTGCGGGTGCTGTCGTCGAAGGTGGACGCGGTCGTCGACACGACGAGCTGGGAGCCGCCGCGGATCTTCACCGAGATGCAGCGCCTCGGGTCGGTCAGCGACACCGAGATGCGCAAGGTGTTCAACCTCGGCATCGGCATGATCGTCGCCGTGCCGCCCGACGACGCCTTCAAGGCGCTCGACGTGCTGCGCACCGCGGGCCATCGAGCGGTGCAGATCGGCGAGGTCACCGCCGGCAGCGGCGAGGTCCGCATCGAGGGCCGCGGCTGAGCTCCTGCCGGTGCCGCGCCGGCGGGTGACTGCACCCGGGCGATGGCGTCAGTCGGTCCAGCTGATGGAGCACCAGGTGTGCTCGCGGCACGCGGGGCACCGCATCCAGTGGCTGTGGCGACGGCCGGGAAGCCACACCGAGATGCTGAGCAGCCGCACGCCGAGGTCGACCAGCGTGGTGCGAACCCTGGCCTCGCACGCCGAGCAGTGCACCACCACCGTGCCGGCCTGCCGTGGACCGGTGGAGTAGAGGGCGTCCTTGCCCTCCTTGGCGTTGCCGGTGCCGATGGTGTCGGGCGCGGCGTGCACGCCGCTCGAGAAGAGCGCCGCCTTGCCCTGGGGGTCGAGGCCGCGGTTGGTCATCGCTCGAGGAGGACGCCGGCGAGCGCCACGTAGGCGAGAGCGGGTCGGGAGGTGGGCGCGTGGTCGACGACCGATCGGCCGTGCATCGGTGCCTCCGCGGCGCGGACGGACTTGGGCACCGGCGGCTCGAGCACCTCGAGGCCGTGCTCGCTGCGCACCGCGTCGATCGTCTCGGATGCGAGCCGGGTGCGGGCGTCGTGCATCGTTGCGATCACGCCGCGCACCGCCAAGCTCGGGTTCGTGTACGCACGCACGTCCTCGATGGTGTCGAGCAGCTGCGCCACGCCGCGGCGGCTGAGCATCTCGCACTGCAGCGGGATGAGCACCTCGCTCGCCGCGGTGAGGCCGTTGATGGTGAGGATGCCGAGCGACGGCGGGCAGTCGATGAGCACGACGTCGTACTCATCGAGCAGCGGCGCGAGCATCTTGCGCAGGACGTACTCGCGGCCGGTGCGTGCCAGCAGGTGCATCTCGCTGCCGGCGAGGTCGATGCTGGCCGGCAGCAGGTGCACGCGGTCCTGCTTGACGAGGACGTCGCGAGCGGGAACCCGCTCGAGGAGCACGTCGTGGATGGATCCGTCGAGCGCATCGGGGTCGACGCCGCTGGAGAAGGTGAGGCAGGCCTGAGGGTCGAGGTCGATGAGGAGGACCCGCTCGCCGCGGGCGCCCATGGCGCTGCCCAGGGCGTGGACGGTGGTGGTCTTCGCGACGCCGCCCTTCTGGTTCGCGACGGCGATCACGCGGGTCATGCGCCGAGTATCGCGCGGGGTGCCGGACACGGCACCTGGCACCAGCGTGACCCTCTTCACCCTCCCGAAGCTCCTATGCGTATCGCCGTACGCACGTGGCGTAGGGTCGGCGGCGATGTCCAAGGCGCAGCTGATCGAGCACCTCCTGGCCCACTCCGTGCAGCGAGGTGACTTCGTCCTGAAGTCCGGCAAGCAGACCGACTGGTTCATGGACGCCAAGCAGACGGTGTGCCGGCCCGAGGGACTGCTGCTGGTGGCGGATCTGGCGCTGCCGGCGATCCCTGAGGGAGCGACCGCCATCGGTGGGCTCACCGTCGGAGCGGACCCTGTCGCCTACGGCCTCGCCGCAGTCGCCGCCACCCGGGGCAGATCGCTGCGTTCCTTCACCATCCGCAAGGAGGCCAAGGACCACGGTGTCGCGGGGCGTCTCGCGGGCCCGCTCCTGCCGGGCGACCAGGTCGTCATCACCGAGGACGCCGTCACCCGGGGCACCTCGCCCATCGAGGCGGCGCGCGTCGTGCGAGAGCTGGGCGGTGATCCGATCCTGATCCTGGCGGTCGTGGACCGCGGCGGGTCGTGTGCTGCGATGGCGGCCGAGGAGGGCATCGCCTTCCACGCGCTGGTCACCGCGCCGGACCTCGGCTTCCCCTACGAGAACGTCTGAGCCGCTCGTGCCGCGGCGATGCGCTCCTCGGCGAGCGCATCGGCGGCGGTGGCGGTGGTGATCGATCGCTCGTCGGCCAAGGCGAGGACCTGGCGCGTGGTCGCCTCGATGCTGGTCACGTGCGCCATCGCCCGGTCGGGGTCGTAGCCGCCGACCTCCTCGGACAGGTTGATGACGCCCCCGGCGTTGGCGACGTAGTCGGGGATGTACAGCAGCCCGCGCTCGGCGAGCAGCTCGCCGTCGGCATCGGTGGCGAGCTGGTTGTTGGCCGCGCCGCACACCACCTCGCATCGCAGGTCGGGGATGGTCGATGCCGAGAGCACCGCCCCGAAGCCGCACGGCGCGAGCACGTCGCAGGAGGTGCGCACCGCGACGTCGGGGTCGAGCACCGCCACCTCCGGGTGCGTCGCCACGACGGCGTCGACCGCTGGCTGCCACGGGTCGGCGATCGACACCGTGGCTCCTGCCTCGAGCAGGTGGCCGACAAGCGCGGAGCCGACCTTGCCGACGCCGCTGACCACCACGTGGCGACCGGCCAGCGAGCGCTCGCCCCATCGGTGCTCGGCCGCGGCGAACATGGCGTGCAGCACGCCCCACGCCGTGGCCGGCGACGGATCGCCCGAGCCGCCGCGCTCGACGCTGGTGCCCGTGACGTGCGGGGTGATGGAGCCGATGAGGTCCATGTCGGCTTGGGTGGTGCCGACGTCCTCCGCGGTGAGGTAGTCGCCGCCGAGGCGATCGAGCATCCGCGCGTAGGACGCGATGAGCGCGTCGGTGCGGTCGGTGTGCGGATCGCCGATGATCACGGCCTTGCCGCCGCCGAAGGCGATGCCGCACGCGGCCTGCTTGTAGGTCATGCCCCGGGCGAGGCGCAGGACGTCGAGCAGGGCGTCTGCCTCGGTGGCGTACGGACGGAAGCGGGTGCCACCCAGCGCCGGGCCGAGCACCGTGGAGTGCACCGCGACGATGGCGCGCAGACCTGTGGTCGGGTCGTGGAGGTGGTGCACCTGCTCGAACTCGTCGCCGAGCAGAGCGAAGAGGTTGCTGGCGGCGACGGCGTCGGCGGCGGGTCCGGTCACGTCGCGAGCGTAGGGGTCGCTTGGGGCGAACGCGGTGCGCTTCGCTAGCCTGCCGGCGATGGCCGACAACCCCACCGCCGCCTACTCGCTCAAGATTCGCGTTCGCATGGCCAACGAGCCGGGCACGTTGGGGCGGCTCGCGGTCGCCATCGGCGAGGTCGGCGGGAACATCGCCGGCCTGGAGGGATTCGAGGCCAAGCAGCGCTCCCTGGATGAGGACCTGGTCGTCAACTGCCAGTCCGAGGACCACCAGCACGTCGTGCTCGATGCCATCCGCGGCCTCGACGGCATCGACGTCCTCGACTGGGAGGACCGCACGTTCGCCATGCACGAGGGCGGCAAGATCGAGGTCCTCCCGCTGTGCGCGGTGGGCGACCGAGACGATCTCTCCATGGCCTACACCCCCGGCGTGGCTCGCATCTGCACCGCCATCGCCGAGGACCGCGAGCTGGCGCACGACTACACGATCAAGAAGAACACCGTCGCCATCGTCACCGACGGCACCGCGGTGCTCGGCCTGGGCGACATCGGGCCCGAGGGCGCGCTGCCGGTGATGGAGGGCAAGGCGCTCCTGTTCAAGGAGTTCGCCGGCGTCGACGCCTTCCCGATCTGCCTGGACGTGCACGACGCCGACGAGGTCGTCGAGACGGTCCAGCGCCTCGCCCCGGTGTTCGGCGGCATCAACCTCGAGGACATCGCCGCGCCGCAGTGCTTCGAGATCGAGGAGCGCCTCAAGGAGCTGCTCGACATCCCGGTGTTCCACGACGACCAGCACGGCACAGCGGTGGTCGTGATGGCAGCGCTCGAGAACGCCTTGAAGATCGTCGACAAGAAGATGGGCGACCTCCACGTCGTCATCGCCGGGGTCGGCGCCGCGGGCGTGGCCATCTCGAAGATGCTGCTCGAGGCCGGCGTCCCCGACGTGATCGGCGTCGATCGCAAGGGCGCCATCTGGGAGGGCCGCGAGGATCTGAACCCGGCCAAGCAGTGGTTCGCCGAGAACACCAACCCGAACAAGACCACCGGGTCGCTGAACCAGGTCATGCCCGGATCCGATGTCTTCATCGGCGTGAGCGGGCCGCGTCTGCTCACCGCCGATGACCTGCGCATCATGGGCAAGGACCCGATCGTGTTCGCCATGGCGAACCCCGAGCCCGAGATCCGCCCCGAGCACGCCGAGGGCCTCGCGGCGGTCATGGCGACGGGGCGCAGCGACTACCCGAACCAGATCAACAACGTGCTGTGCTTCCCCGGCATCTTCCGAGGAGCGCTCGATGCGGGCGCCCACACCATCACCGAGAACATGAAGCTCGCGGCCGCGAGCGCGATCGCCGAGTGCGTCGGCGAGGACGAGCTGGCAGCCGACTTCATCATCCCCTCGGTGTTCGACAAGCGCGTCGCGTACCGGGTGGCGGAGGCGACGGCCGCCGCGGCGATCGTCGATGGCGTGGTGCGCCCGCCACGCGCGCCACGGGCGTGACGCGACCGCTCGACGCCGTCACCTTCGACCTCTGGAACACCCTGCTCGTCGCGCGGCCCGAGGACTTCCGCGGGCGGCGGATCGACCTCTGGCTCGCAGCGCTCGCCGAGGCGCAGGTCGACATCGACGCCGGCGCGATCGACGCCTGCTTCGAACGCCTCCTGGCGGTGTTCGACGAGCGCTGGCACGCCAACGAGCAGTTCACCGCAATCGAGGCAGCAGCTTGGGCGATGGACGACCTCGGTCTCGATCCGCCGCCGCAGCTGCGCGCCGCGCTCCTCGGCGCGTTCGTGTGGACCGGCGACGAGGTGCTCCCCGAGCTCGCACCCGGGGTGCGCGAGGTGCTCGAGGTGCTCGCCGCGAGCGACGTCCGCATCGGAATCGTGTGCGACGTCGGCATGACGCCATCGACGTCGTTGCGCCGCTTCCTCGCCGCGCACGAGGTGCTCGACCACTTCGACCACTGGTCGTTCAGCGACGAGGTCGGCGTCTACAAGCCGCACGCTGCGATCTTCGAGCACGCGCTCCTGGGCCTCGGTGGCATCGACCCGGCTCGTGCAGCGCACATCGGCGACCTCCGGCGCACCGATGTCGCCGGCGCGCGGGCGATGGGCATGCGAGCCGTGCGCTACTCGGGGGTCCACGACGATGCGCCCGCCGGCGGCGACGACCACCCAGAGGGGCACGAGGTCGTCGGGCACCACGCCGAGCTCCTCGCGCTGCTCGGCTTCGCCTGATCGGGCCCGCCCGTCGGACCAGGTGCCAGATGGCACGGTGTGATTCCGCGCCACATAGCGTAATATTACGCTATGTCTCCGATCGGGCAAGGGCATCGCCAGCGCGACGAGGTGCTGCTCGCCCTGCTCGGCGATCCCATCGGGGGATCTGATCTCCTCGAGCGCCTCGCACGTGCCGGCGTCACGACCACCGCCGGCTCGCTGCTCACCCTCCTGCTGCACCTCGAGGACGGCGGTCTCGTCCAGATCGAACGGGGCGACGGCTACCGGTTCTCGCTCACCGCGCAGGGCGAGGACGCCGCGGACCACGTGGGCGCCGGCAGCCCGAGTCCCACGACGCTGCTGATGGCCGATCTCGTGGGCTTCGTCGCGTTCACCGAGCGCGAGGGCGATGCGACCGCGCAGCGCACCTCGCAGCACCTCGCGGAGGTGGCGGCCGTGCGCCTCGGTCGATCGGGCGGCCGCGTCATCAAGCTGCTCGGCGACGGCGTGCTGGGGACCATCGACAGCGAGGCCGACCCGCTCCTCCCGCTGCGCGGTCTCGCCGAGGACCTCCGCGAGCTCGACGGCGGCGGATGGCAGCTGCGTGCGGCGGCGCACCACGGCGCGCCGATCCACCACCGGGGCGACCTCTACGGCCGAGACGTGAACCTCGTCGCTCGCCTCTGCGCGATGGCGCAGCCCGGCGAGGCGCTGCTGACCGTGCCTGCCGGCGCCTCGATGGGCGAGGCGGTGGCAGTCCGAGGATTCGACGATCCGGTGACCGTGCGCCGGGAGCTCCTGTGAGCCGGCTCTTCCAGCGCGGCGAGCTCAAGGCGGCGGTGCTCGAGATCGTCGAGGCGCAGGGTCCAGCCCACGGCTACGCGGTGCTCGGCGCGCTGAGCGACCGCGTCGGCGGTGCGTGGCGCCCGAGCCCCGGCGCCGTGTACCCGGCGCTGATGGCGCTCGAGGACGCCGGCCTCATCGTCGGCGAGGAGCGCGACGAGGCGCGGGCCTACACGATCACCGCCGCGGGAAGGGATGCGCTCGGCCAGCGGCCGAAGGTGCTCGCCGCGGTTGCGCAGCGGGCGGCGGGGCGGACGCCCTCGGCGACGCTCGGCAGCCTCGTGGATCGCTTCGCCGCCGAGCTCGCGGGACGCAGCACGAGCCTCGACGGCGAGTCGAGCGCTGCCGCCTTGGTCATCCTGGGGCGCGCCGATGCCGAGCTGCACGACCTGATCGAACGAACCGAACAGCACACCGAGGAGCACGAACGCCATGGATGACTTCGCACAAGCCGCCTTCCGCGAGCGACGGGCGCGCCAGACGCTGCGGCAGCGCAGCTTCTACGTCCACGCCGCCGTGTACGCCGCGGTGAACCTCTTCCTCGTGGTGGTGTGGATGATCAGCGGCAGCGACGTGCCGTGGTTCCTCTTCGTCGCTTTCGGCTGGGGCATCGGCCTCGCTGCGCACGCCGCGGCGGTGTACTGGATCAGCAAGCCCTCCGACGTCCTGCTCGAGCAGGAGGAGCGCCGGCTGCACGGCTGATCAGGACGGCCGACCGACGGCGCCGAGGGCGCAAGGCCACCTGAGTTCGCATCACTAGGATGCGCCGATGCCTGAAGAGCCCCGATCTGCTGACGCGCCCGCCATCGGCATCACAGGAGCGAACGGCTACATCGGCAGGGCGCTCACCGACGAGGCGCTGCGTCGGGGATTCGAGGTGCGCACCTTCACCCGGCGGGCCTGGGTCGGGGCGCCGCACGTCCCTCTCGCGGAGCGCCGCACCCTCGTGCTGCCGGCGCCACCCGCGATCGAGGATCTGGCGGGGCTCGACGCCGTCATCAATCTCGCAGTCGCGGCCCGCGGCTCCAGCGAGGCGGTGTCGCGGGCGATCAACGTCCACGGCACCCGGGTGCTCGCCGATGCCCTCGGCATCGCAGGTGTGCCGCGGTTCGTGCACGTCTCGACCCAGTCGGCGCACGAGGGTGCGCTGAACCGTTATGGGCGTACGAAGTGGCAGGCCGAGCAGGTCCTCGCCGATCGGGCCGGTACCGTGATCGTGCGTCCCGGCCTCGTCGACGACGGTGGCTCGGGGAACGGGCTGCTCGACCGATCGGCGCGCGCCGCGGCTCGGCTCCGCACGTTCCCGGTCATGGCCGGCACGACCGTGCAGCTCGTTCGCATGGAGGAGCTCGTGGACGTCTTGCTGCGCCTCGCCGACGTCCGTGCGTTCGCCGACGCGCCCGCACTCGTCGAGCTCGGCCACCCCACTCCGTGCTCGCTCGGCGACGTGGTCGCTGCGACCGCAGAGGCTCGGTTCGGCGTGCGGCCGAAGATCGTCACGATCCCGATGTCGCCGGTGCGGTTCGCGGCGCGCGTGGGACGGGCGGTGCCGTTGGCGGCGCCGGTCGCCGACGTCGTGGATGGTGTCATCGGCTCTCGCACCATGGACAACGCAAGTGCGCTCACAGCGCTCGGCATCGAGCTCGCCCCCTTCGACCCCGCACCTCGGGCACGCCCAGAGTCTCCGGAGGGGGAGGAGGCGCGCCGCTTGATGGTGGTCGGCGCCGGACGCATCGGCTCGCTGCACGCCATGATCGGCGGGCAGCACCCCGACGCGGTGCTCAGCGCCCTCGTCGATCCCGATCCGCTCGCCGGGCTGCGCACGGCGGCCGCGTCCGGCACCTGGGTTCCGCACCACCGATCCATGGCGAAGGCACGTGCGGCCGGGCACCTCGGAGGCGCAGCGATCGTGTCGAGCCCGCCGGCGACGCACCTCGCGGCGGCGGCGGAGCTGCTCGACGCCGGGCTCGATGTGCTGATCGAGAAGCCCGCTGCACCCGATCCCGACTCTCGCGCCGAGCTGGTCTCCCGTGCCGCCGCAGCGGTGGGTGCCGCCTCGGTCGGCTACCAGCTCGTCCAGCTCCCCCACGTACGAGCGGCGAGTGAACGACTCGTGGACGGCGCCTTCGGCGAGCCCACGGGGTTCGCCGCCTCGGCGTGGGTCGCTCGCTCAGGCTCGGTGGAGGGCACCCTCACCTGGGAGCTCGATCCGGCGCAGCACGGTGGCGTGCTGTCCCAGATCCCCTCCCACGTCCTCTCGCTCGTCGACCTGCTCCTCGGGCCCCTCGAGGTTCGGCGTGCGGCATCAGCCCGCGTTGCAGGCAGACAGGTGGAGGACGCCGCCTGGGTCGAGCTCGCGGCAGGTTCCATCATGGGAACGCTCGTGTGCGGGTGGCACCGCCCCGAGTTCGTGGTCCCCGACAACTCGGTGCGGATCGCCACGACCTTCGGCCAGCTCGTCGTGACCATGGCATCTGCCGCCTTCATCCCGAGCGACGGCACCACACCGTGGGTGCAGGGAGCATTGGTGGGATCCACCGGCTTCGATCCTGCGCCGCTCGACGGTGCGGCCGGCTACTGGCTCGAGCATCGGCTCTTGCTGGCTGGCCGCACGGACGGCAACGGCCTCGACCTCGCCGAGCGGATCGAGGCGGTGGTCGACTCGGCGCGATCTGCTGCGACGCCGCCGATGCCGCTCGTTGACGTTGCCGTTGGCACGCCAGTCGCCCCTTCCCGCGCTCGAGTCGTGACGACGCCACCGGGTGCGGCAGAGGTGCTGATCGACATCCGCCGAGTCGGTGTCGACGCGCTCGGCGCGCGGCCCGAGGTGCGCGTCGTGTGCAGCGTGGATGACGTCGCTGCGCTCGAAGGGGCGGACCCCCTCGTCGTCGTGCCTGATGGGCCGAGCGCGTTCCGGGCTCTCACCAACGAGGGTCCGCTTGCGCTCATCCGCGACCGGGGTCTCGGCCGCCTCGCCGCCGGAGCGCTTCGTTGCGATCCGCGGTACTCGTTCGAGCCAGCGGGCGTCATGTGGGAGGCCATCGGCACGCTGCTGCGCGCCGAGCTCTCGGTTCTGCCGAGGACGTTCACCGGGCAGGTCGCGCTCGATGGCTACCTGGTCGACCTCGCGGGGTCGATCGGTCGACTCGAGCAGCTTGCGCGGATGGTCCGCACGATCCGCCGCCGTCTGCCGCACGCGCGCATCGGCGTCGAGACGAACGCGCCGCACCTCGCAGCGCGGGTGCTCGCGGTCGTCGTCGACGACATCGACTTCATCCTCACCGTGGGAGATCCGGCGATGGACGTCGCCGCCGACGTGCGGGCGCTGCTCGCTCGTGAGCTCGAGGTCATCGTGAAGACCGGGAGTCAGCCGTGGGAGGTCGTGGACCTCGCCGAGGCGGATCCGGCGCCGTGGACGGGTTCGGGGAGCGCGCTGGTGCTCGACGGGCGAGGAGCAGCTGCGTGCCGGGCATCCACCGCTGAGCTCTATCGCACAGCGGTCGCGAGCACGGGCTGTCCACCTGATGAGGTCGACGGAGTGCTGGGGGCCATGGGGCTCGGCACCACGATGCCGAGCTGACTCGCTGGTCACTGCGGGAAGCGAGCGGCTCCGGCGTTCGGTACTCGGTCGGTGGTCGCCGCTCCGTCTCCCTGGGACCGGACATGTGCGGTCCACGTGAAGGTCGCGGCGCCGATGGTGGACCCGCGGAAGTCGAGCTGCAGCCAGTACTCGTTGAACACGGGTGAGCCTGCCGAGTCGAGCCAGGTCCAGGAGCTCTGATCGCAGGTCGGTGTGGCGACGACATCACCGACGTGGCGGTACCCGGCAGCGGTCTCCACGTGTCCGACGACGACGCGGTCGATGCTTCCGCACCCGCCGGGCACGCTGTCGATCTCGACCCAGAACGAGGAGAGCGGCGCCGCGTCGACGGTGCCTGCGGCGAAGCGAAACGTCCCGTCGCAGTAGCCCACGAGGGACCAGAGGTCGATGTCCCGGTTGGTGTCGTCGCCGGCGTCGTGGTGCTCGGTCTGCGGTGCGGGGCACTGCGGCGCACCCTGATTCGTGGATGGGGGCTGGGTCGATGCGCTGCGATGGCTGGTGGCGAACGAGATCACCGTGCCGATCTGCAGCGCACCTCCGCCGGCTGGCGGAGGTGGCGGCGGCGGAGGTGGTGGGAGAGCGATCGTCGGTAGGGGGGCTGGTGGTGGCGGCGGAGGAGCGACGGGTGCCGGCGTGATCGGTGCCGAGGCGGCCGTGGTCGTCGGCGCTGCGGTGGTCGTCGTCGCCAAGGTCGTGGCTGCGACCGTGGTGGCGGTCGTGCTCGTGGACGTCGATTCGGCTGTCGCCGACGTCGTGGGGCCTCGTTCGGCGGTCACGATCTCGTCGCCGTCCTCACCTGCGGTGAGCACGATGATGGTGAGGAGGAGCGCAGCTGACGCGAGGACCGCTACCAGGATGATCCAGCGCGGCTGCCGATGGTCGTCGGCCGGCTCCACCGTTCGGACGCTACTTGCCGTCTTCGCCGCGTGGGCCGTCGGGTGGCTGCTCGCCAGCGGGCTGCGCTCCGCCACGCATGAAGAGGGAGCCGCCGCTGGGTGTCGCGTCCTCGCCGGACGCCGCGTCCTGCTTCGCAGCTCGAGTCGACGCCTCGGTGGCGCGATCAGCCGCCTTGCCGAACACGGTGCGCAGGTCGATGCCGGTGAGATCGCCAGCGATCTGCAGACCCTGGGCGATGTTGCTGGTGACGGTCTTCGTGAGCTGCGAGGCGCCGTCGGTCGAGATCACGGTCAGGTTCGCGATCTTCCCGATCGGCTCGGATGCCGAGCGCACGAGGTCGGGCAGCATCCTCGCGACGAGGTCGAGGACGGCAGCCTCGCCGTAGCGCTCGAACGAGTCTGCCTTCTTCGCCATCGCCTCGGCCTCGGCCTCGCCCTTCGCACGGATCGCCTCTGCCTCGGCGTGGCCCTCTCGCTCGACGGCCTCGGCGATCGCCTCTCGCTTCGCCTTGGCCGCGGCACCCTCGGATCGACCCTCGATCTCGGCGGCGGCTGCGAGCGCGGCGCGCCTGGCGCGCTCGCCCTCACCGGTCAACCGGTCTTGCTCGGCCCGCGCCTCGGCGGCAGCGATCGTGGCGGACTTCTGCGCACCAGCGCGGCTGATGGCAGCGTTGCGCTCCGCCTCGGCCTCCTGCTCCACCTTGTACCGGGCGGCGTCGGCGGGCTTGCGCACCTCGGTGTCCAGCACGCGCTCCTTCAACGCCGCCTGGCGCTCGGCCACCTTCTCCTGCTCGGTCAGCACGTTCTGGTCCTGCGCCGCCTGCGAGAGCGGACCCGCCGCTGCGGCCTGCGCGTTTGCGGCATCGATCTCGGCCTGGATCTCGGCCTGGCGCAACGACAGCTGCCGGTTCGCGACTGCGATGTTCTCCTCGGCGAGGAGGCGCTCCTGCTCGGAGGCCTGCATCGCGCGCGCCTCCGCGATCGCTGCGTCCTGCGCGACGCGGGCGGACTCGGGGCGACCAAGGTCCGCCAGGTAGCTGCCCTCGGCCTGGATGTCCTGGAGCTGGAAGGTGTCGAGCGACAAGCCCTGGTTGGTGAGCGACGCCTCGGCCTCTTCGGCGACCGCGGATGCGAACGCGGCGCGGTCCTTGATGATCTCCTCGATCGTCAGCCGACCGACGATCGAGCGCAGCGAGCCGGCGAGCACCTCTTGGGTGAACAGGTCGATGGCGCCCTGCTGGCCGAGGAACCGCTGCGCGGCGGCACGGATCGCGTCCTCGGACCCGCCGACCTTCACGATCGCCACGCCCTCGAGCGCGCACTTGATGCCCTGGCTGCTGACCGCTCCGCCGATGGCGACGGGGATGCGACGTGCGCTCAGGTTCATCACGTGCAGCTTCTGGACGAACGGCATCACGAAGACGCCGGCGCCGAGCACGATGCGCTGGCCCGACTGGTCGGTCGACGACCGGCCCGTCGTCGGGTCGACGACCTGCTTGCCCTTGCTGCCGGTGATGATGAACGCCTCGTCGGGGCCAGCCACGCGGTAGCGCCGCACCACCAGGAAGATGGCGAGCATGATGACGACGACGAAGCCGACCACCGCGAACACGGCGATGTTCTCGTTGATGGTGTCCACGATTCCGCTTCCCTCCACTCGCTCGGATTCTCAGCTGTCGGTCGCGCGCCGCACGAGCACGGATGTCGTCGAGGTCACCTCGGCGACGATCACCGCCGTGCCGGCGGGCAGGGCCTCGGTGGCGCGGGCGTTGACCTTGATCATCTGACCTGCTTGGCGCAGCGTGACCTCGCCGAGGCCATCCTCTGGGATCCTCGTCACGACGGTGCCGCGCTGACCCATCAGGTCGATGCTGCGAGGGACCTCGTCGGTCGGCATGTTCATGAGCGATCGCGTCACGCCACCCACGATCGCGGCACCCACCACACCGGTGCCGAGCCCGCCGAATGAGGCGACGACGTCAGACGCGTCGGTGCTGTAGGCGATGAGCGCGGCGCCGAAGCCGAACGTGGCGAGGAAGGCGCCGATCGTCGGACCGGTGAAGATGCCGCCGCCACCGACGTCGATGTCGATCGCGTCGAACGCACCGTCGAGGACGTCGCCGATCAGGATCGATACGAGCAGCAGGCCGAGCCCGAGCGCACCGATCGCTAGGAACAGCGTCACACTTCCCTCCCCAGGTGGGCATCCGGCCCGCCCGGGACGCTATCGCGTGGCGCGTGATCGCAGCCCGGGACTTCGGTGGACGAAACGTCTCGGGTGCTGCCAGGTGGGACGGCCGACGAGCATCAGCCGGCGAACATTCCCCAGCCGGTGTTCTCGAGGGCGATCTCGGGGATGCTGATCTCGTCGCCGTCTGGGCCGGTGAACGTGGCATCGGTGAGCACTGCAATCGTGCTGCTCGTCCCGGCGGTGTCGTGGTCGTTGATGATCAGCATGCCGGCCGTCGCATCCCATGCGTCGACCACCTCGGGCGTCGGCTCACTCGCTTCGATCACGTCGTCGCAGTGGTTGGCGTAGAGGTTCGAGCCCGTGCGGTACTGCACCGACCACGCCGGATCGGGGAGCGCGATCTCCTCCAGGGGGAGGGACGCGTCGGCGAGGGGATCGTCGAAGGTGCCGCCATCGCCCTGATAGCTGACTGCGATGGCGACCGTCTGGTCCTCGTCGCTCTGGTTGAACGCGTAGCCGCAGCCCCACGATTCGGTCAGCGTTGCCGGGTCGAGCGAGAGCGGCGTCTCGGTAACGAGCGACGAGGAGGTGGACTCCTGCGGGGTGGTTCCGCTGGAGACGCCCTCGTCGCCATCACCGCAGCCGGTGGGGAGCATCGCGAGGATGGCGACGATCATCGCAGCGCGGGGGTGGAACATGCCGGTCAGACGTCGGGACGGCGGCTGCAGGTTCCGAGGCCTCCAGGGATGGGTGACCTGAACGAGGCGCAGGTTCAGATGTCTCGTGGCAGGAAGTTGAAGAGGTACTGGATCAGACCGCGCCGCACGAGTTCGCATCCGGAGTCGGAGTAGACACGGTGGGCATCGGCGAGTCCGCTGGCGAAGGCCTCGTTGTCGCCGCTCTCGAGCGCTCCGAGGCACTGCCCCCACGGTCCTGGACCCGCGTCAGATCGACCGCGCCAGTCCGAGAACTCATCGAGTGCGCAGTCCATCAGGAGCTCGAGTCCGATGTCCCCGTCGGCGGTGTCGAGGAGACCTCCGTGCTCGCCGCGTGCAACGTGGGACCGGTGGTTGTGCTGGGCGACGAGCAGCGGCACCGGCAGCGAGCGAAGTGCGAGGTCAATCTCGATCCAGGCGTCGTGCCACCACGTGCCAGGTGGATGCACGATGCCGAGAGCGCCGAGCGCTTCAGCGTTGCTCGTCAGCCACCCGAACCCGGCGATGGGAGTGTCCTCCCAGGTTCGCTGCGGTGTTCGCATCAGCCCCGGATGGCCAGCGCCCCACTCGCACGGCACCGCTCCCAGCCCGAGCTCTGTGAGCGCGTCCGAGAGCCCACCCCATGCATCAGCCACGTAAGTCGGGGCCAGGAAGCGGCAGACGTCGTCGAACGGTGCTGCGAGGCAGTACGTGATGGTCTCGTCATGTCGCCGGTGCCATTGGTATCTCCTGGGACTGATGTAGACCTCGCTCATGGCCGAGAGTCTCGTGGACGGAACTGGACCCCCGCGCAGGAGATTCTGGATTGAAGCGAGCGACGCGCTCCGTCGCTGATGAGGAATTCGAACGCCCATCTCGTGCCGGGGACGAGCGTCACCCGTAGGAGCTCGTTTGGCCCGGGTACCGTTTCATGGGATCGAGACCACAGTTCGTCGGGGAGGTCGTCCAGCCACTCGTCCAACTCAGCGTGGCGCTCAGCGTCGGGCTCCGTCACGTACCACGGTGCGAGCAGATCGACGCCGACGAGGCGAAACGTCACCCGGCGTGGCGGCGAGCTTCAGCGGCATGGCGGCGGAGATCGTCGGCGGTGAGACCTTGCTCATCGCTTGCAGATGCCGTCCAGTGCTCGCTGGGGATCGTATGGCCCAACTTGCGGGCGAGCAGCCGCTGCCGCAGCGAATGGGTCGACTCTTCGACGGCTCGCAGTACGCGGTCGACGAGGAGAGCGGAGCCACGGAGCTCGCGGAGGGGTGACGCGGTCATGACCGGCAGTTTGTCTGCCACAGACCTCGATGGCGCGGCCGTGTTCGAATCCCGACGGGGTTTACCGTGGGTGTCACCCGCACGGCGCCACCTCGGCGCAGCCTCGGAGGTCCCCCAGCACCGTTACTGACGGCCTAGATATGGCCTTGACGCCATAGTGCTCATACGCCATGATCACACGTGTGCCCCGGGTCGAATTCCATCCCAACTTCGCCACCCAGTTCGAGGCGCTGTGCCGTGACGAGGACCAGCTCGAGGTTGCTGGCGAGATCACGGCATTGCTCGACGCACTCGCGCGGCATGGCCACGACATCGAGGGCGAAGCAGCGGGCGACCCGAGCCATCCGATCGTCATCTCCCGACTCCGGACCTTCGCTCTCCGCAGAACACCTCCGACCGACTACACGCCCTATGCCGACCGGCCGCCCGTCATCCGCATCGCCTACGTCTGGTTCCTCGACGACGCCACTCGCGAGGAGGTCGCCGCCGTGATGCTGATGGGCGACAAGTCGGCTCTCGGCAACAACTGGTATCCCGCCAAGGTCAACGAGATCGAGAACATCCTCCCTCCCGACTGGGAACGATCCAACCCCACCCATCACGCGCAAGTGAGACGAACACGATGAGCCGACTCAACGATGCCGTCGACCAGGTCTCGCTCGACGAGCAGGTCGGCAAGGAGCCCGCCGAGGGAACGAAGCGATACGAGGCCGCTCGGGCGAAGGTCCTGGAGTCCCCTCGGGCCAAGGCAGCTCACAGCAAGCTCACCGAAGAGATCGATGCCCACGTCGAGCGCAAGCAGGCCACGCTTGCTCAGGTGCGGCAGGCCGTCGGGCTCACCCAGACCCAACTCGCCGAGGAGCTCGGCATCGCCCAGGGCGACGTCTCCAAGATCGAGCGGCGCGACAACCTCCGCCTCACCACGCTCTCGCGGTTCATCGAGGCCACCGGGGGGCATCTGCGCATCGTCGCCGTCTACGACGACACCGAGGTCGACCTCGCCATCGGTGACATCACCACGGACGCCTGACCACGAACGAACTCACCGTCGACCAAGCCGTGAGGGTCGGCTGCCGCCCGGCGCCCGGTCCGTCGAAGTCGCACGAGGCGTCGATGTTGCACGAATGTTGCACGACGGCCGGATCGCGCTGCCGAAAACGACACCAGGTCAGACCCGAAATAGGGTCTGACCTGGGTGTTTGCTTGGTGGTCGGGACCGGCGTCGATCCGGTGACCTTCCGCTTTTCAGGCGGACGCTCTGCCAACTGAGCTACCCGACCGCGGCGGGGGCATCGCCCCCGCACGGTCCCCGGCCACAGGGGCTGGGGGGAGCGGTCCCGACGGGATTTGAACCCGCGACCTCTGGCTTGACAGGCCAGCGTGCACTCCAAACTGCACCACGGGACCACGGCACCGGCGAACCGGTGACCAGCGCCACCCGGTTGCCCGGGCGACTGGCAGACGCTACCTGATCCCCTCAACGTCGGCAAAGGACGAAACCACGCGGCGGCGTTCCCTCGCGGCAGAGGCGCCGCGCCGGCTGCTGGGGCAGGATGGCGGGCGCACCGCCGCTGAGGGGAGCTGCCAGGTGGACCCGAAGATCATCACCGTCCTCGAGCCCGAGGACGAGTACACCCACGAGCCCGATCCGGTCCCGAACTACAACGAGTCGATGTACCTCAACGCCTTCGACCTCGGCCGTGAGGTGGGCGGCTGGTTCCGCCTCGGCAACCGGGTCAACGAGGGCTACGCCGAGATGACGGTGTGCGTCTACCTCCCCGGCGGCCGGGTCGCCTTCAGCTACCAGCGCCCGGCGATCGAGAACAACGACCAGATGCGTGCCGGCGGCCTGCACATCGAGGTCGTCGAGCCGTTCGAGCACCTGCGCGTCACCTACCGCGGCAAGGTCTGCGTGCTCGACGAGCCGGGCCAGATGGCCGACCCCCGGACCGCGCTCAGCTCCAACCCGTGGGTCGAGTGCGAGGTCGACCTCGACTACCGCGGCGTCTCGCCGATGTACGGCGGCCGGCCAGCCAACGCGGACGGCACGGACCTCGAGCTCGACGCCGAGAAGAGCTTCAGCAAGGCGCACTACGAGCAGCACTGCGCGGTCACCGGCACGATCCGCGTCGGCGACGAGATCCTCGAGATCGACGGCCTCGGCCTGCGCGACAAGTCATGGGGTCCCCGCTACTGGCAGGCGATCAGCTGGTACCGCTGGCTGCCGATGGTCTTCTCGCCCGACTTCGCCATGATGCTGTCGATCGTCGGAGGTCGCAGCGGCGGCATGGTGCTGGTCGGCGACGAGTACCACCTCATCGAGGAGTGCACCATCGAGTCGGACTGGGACGACGACAGCTACCAGACGGCGATGCGCTGCCACGTGCGCACCGCCGAGCGCACCTACGACGTCACCGGCGAGGTGCTGTCGCTCATCCCGCTGCGCAACCGCCGCACCTCGCCCGACGGCGACGAGCTCGTCACGCGCATCACCGAGGCGATGACTCGCTTCGAGTGCGACGGTCACGTCGGCATCGGCATGAGCGAGTACCTCGACCAGGTCGTCGACGGCGTCCCCGTCGGCCCAGACGTGCGCTGAGGCCATCGACGGTGGCCTCGATCTTCGACGGCGGCCCCGGCACGACGACGCCCGCGCCTGCACCCGCGTCTGATCGGCCTCCCGTCGACGCTGCCGCCCGTGCGCTCGGGGGACGCCTCGCCGCCGGGTACCTGGCGCTGCAAGCGGTCCTCGGCATCGTGCTGTGGGCTCTGGCCGCCTCGCTGGACGACGTGCGCAGCGGTCTGGAGGTGATCGAGGCGAGCGCTGCGGTCACCGATGGGTTCCGCTTCGCGGACCTCGCCGTCGCGGTGGTCGCCTCCGCGCTCGGGGCGTGGGGTCTGTGGCGTGAGCGTCCGTGGGCGCTCGCCGCCGTCGGCGCCGCGCTGGGCTCCGTGCTCTACCCCACGGCCTTCCTCGTGTCGTGGGTGCCCGCCGAGGGCACCGGCGAGGTCGCCCTCGTGCTGATGGTGCTGGTCAGCGTTGCGAGCGCTGGGGCCATGGTGCTCGCTGTGCGCGCAGCGCCCGGGGTGTCGCGCCGGCGGAGCGAAACGTAAGGTCGGCACGTCCCTGAGCGCCGCGCACCCCGAGGAAGCACCTGATGCCCGACTCCACCCCGAAGATCGTCTGGACGCTGACCGATGAGGCCCCGGCGCTGGCCACCCGCTCGCTGCTGCCCATCGTGCGCGCGTTCACCGCGGCGGCGGGCGTCGAGGTGGAGACCGCCGACATCTCGGTCGCGGCGCGGATCCTGGCGGGCTTCGCCGACCGCCTGCCTGCCGGGCAGCAGGCGCCAGATGTGCTCGGCGAGCTGGGTCGCGAGGTCACCACCCCGGGCGCCAACATCATCAAGCTCCCGAACGTGAGCGCCTCATTGCCCCAGATCAAGGCGGCGATCGAGGAGCTGCAGGCGCACGGCTACGACGTGCCCGACCACCCCGACGAGCCAGCCACCGACGAGGAGCGCGACGTCCGCGCCCGCTACGACAAGGTGAAGGGCAGCGCGGTGAACCCGGTGCTGCGCGAGGGCAACTCCGACCGCCGGGCGCCGGCATCGGTGAAGGCGTACGCCCGCAGCCACCCGCACTCGATGGGCAAGTGGTCGGCGGACTCCCGCACCCACGTGGCGCACATGACCGCCGATGACTTTCGCAGCAACGAGCGCTCGTCGACGATGGCCGCCGCCGGTGAGCTGCGCATCGAGCTCCACGCCGCCGACGGCGCGGTGACCGCGCTGCGCCCGCCGGTGCGGGTGCTCGCCGGCGAGGTCGTCGACGCCACGGTGATGCGCCGCCGCGCGCTGGAGACGTTCTTCGAGGAGCAGATCGCCGACGCGCAGGCGAGCGGCATCCTCTTCTCGCTGCACCTCAAGGCCACGATGATGAAGGTGTCGGACCCGATCATCTTCGGCGCCGCAGTCACGGTCTTCCTGCGTGACGTCTTCGTCCGCCACGCAGCGGCGCTCGACGAGATCGGCGCCAACCCGAACGACGGTCTGGCAGCGGTGCTGGCGGCAGTCGCCACGCTTCCCGACGACCAGCGCGGCGCGATCGAGGCAGACATCCAGGCCGCGCTCGACGCCGGCCCGGCGCTGGCGATGGTCGACTCCGATCGCGGCATCACCAACCTCCACGTGCCCAGCGATGTCATCGTCGACGCGTCCATGCCGGCGATGATCCGCACGTCCGGTCAGATGTGGAATCGCGACGGCGAGCAGCAGGACACGAAGGCCGTGCTGCCTGACAGCAGCTACGCCGGCATCTACCAGGTCGTGATCGACGACTGCACCGCCAACGGCGCGTTCGACCCGTCGACGATGGGCACCGTCCCCAACGTCGGGCTCATGGCGCAGCAGGCCGAGGAGTACGGCAGCCACGACAAGACGTTCGAGATCTCGACGGCGGGCGAGGTGCGTGTCGTCGACGACGCCGGCACCGTCGTGTTCAGCCACGACGTGGAGCCCGGCGACATCTGGCGCATGTGCCAGGCCAAGGACGCCCCCATCCGCGACTGGGTGCGTCTCGCGGTCACGCGGTCGCGTGCCTCGGGCATGCCAGCGATCTTCTGGCTGGACGAGGAGCGCGCGCACGACGCTCAGATCATCGCCAAGGTCCGCGACGAGCTGGCCTCCCTCGACACCGCTGGCCTCGAGATCGACGTGCTCGCGCCGGTGGCGGCCATCGCACGCACCCTCGAGCGGGTGCGCCGCGGCGAGGACACGATCAGCGTCACGGGCAACGTGCTGCGCGACTACCTCACCGACCTGTTCCCGATCCTCGAGCTGGGCACCTCGGCGAAGATGCTGTCGATCGTGCCGCTCATGGCCGGCGGCGGCCTCTTCGAGACCGGTGCCGGGGGGTCGGCCCCCAAGCACGTGCAGCAGCTCGTGAAGGAGAACCACCTCCGCTGGGACTCCCTCGGTGAGTTCCTCGCGCTGGGAGCGTCGCTCGAGCACCTGGCGGTGGTGACCGGCGACGCCCGCGCCCAGGTGCTGGCCGATGCGCTCGACCGCGCCACCGGAACGCTGCTGGAGGAGAACCGCTCCCCGTCGCGCAAGGTGGGCGAGATCGACAACCGCGGCAGCCACGCGTTCCTGGCGCGGTGCTGGGCGCAGGAGCTCGCCGCGCAGGACGCTGACGCCACGCTCGCCGAGCGGTTCGCACCGGTGGCCGCCGCGCTCGTCGACGCTGCCGACGCGATCGATGCCGAGCTGCTGAGCGTGCAGGGCGCACCGGTCGACCTCGGCGGCTACTACCAGCCCGATCTCGAGAAGGCCACGGCGATCATGCGCCCCAGCCCCACGCTCAACGCCATCATCGACTCCCTCGCCGCCACCTGAAGCTCTGCTCGCCTCGTTCTGTGCATGGTGAGTTCCGGTAATCGGAACTCACCATGCACAGAACGGGCTGGGAAGGCTTGGCACCCCCAACGGGATTCGAACCCGTGGTATCGGAGTGAAAGGCAGGCCACACCGATCGCTTGGCACCCCCAACGGGATTCGAACCCGTGTTACCTGCGTGAAAGGCAGGCGTCCTAGGCCGCTGGACGATGGGGGCCGGTGAGCGATCGGCACCCTACCGCCCTCGCCCTCTGCGCCCCCTGCTCAGATGCGGTGCTCGTGGATGACCCAGCTGAGCGCGCCGCCGAGCCACTCGTAGACCGCCCAGCGGTCGCCGTCGGGACCGTCGAGATCGGCCTCGTCCTCATCGTCGCTGACGCCGAGCTGCGTGCCGAGCACGAGGCGCAGCGCGTTGAGGGTGGTGAGCCACGCCTGCAGCTCGGCGTCGGTCACCTGCCGGCGCTCGATGCCGCCCTCGACGGTGTCGAGCGCGACGAGGCGGTGGTCGTCGAGCTCGCTGCGCGCCAGGAGCTGCCACGCCCGCTCCTGCTCGGGGTCGTCGACGTACGCGGTGGGCCGCAGCCGCACAAGCGATGGGTCGCTGCCGTCGACCAGCAGCTCGCGCAGCGACGCGCACAGCCCGACGAGCAACCGTCGCTCGCCCTCCCCGAAGGGCAGCTTGTGCACCGCGCCCTCGTCGTCCGCGCGGTCACCCTCATCGGGCTCGGGAGGTGGGGTCACCTCAGTCGTCCTGCTGCATCGTTGCCCACAACCCGTGCTCGTGGAGTCGGAGGACGTCGCGCTCGGCGGACTCGCGCGTTCCGTTGGCCACCACGGCACGGCCCTTGGTGTGCACGTCCCACATCAGCGCGGTCGCCTTCTCGAGGCTGTAGCCGAAGAGCTTCTGCAGCACGAGGGTCACGTACTCCATGAGGTTGATGGGGTCGTTCCACACGATGACGACCCACGGGTGGGCGAGGCCGACGTCGTCCTGGTGGGACGGCTCCTTCGTCTCGGTCGGCGAGGGGCTCATCGGTTGCGCCATCGCCTCCATCCTCGCGAGACCTCGCCCGGATGTCACCCGCTGATCTCGACGTGCTCGCCGGGCGCCGGATCCTGGAGCGGCTCGCGGGTGCGCAACCCGAGGTGGGCCCACAGCACAGCGCAGAAGACGACCGCTGAGCCCAGCAGGTGCAGCGCGACGAGCAGCGGCGGCACACCGGCTGCGTACTGGGCGTAGCCGATGGCCCCCTGCGCCAGGACCGCGGCGAGCACGGCCTGCTCACGTCGCCGCAGCGCTGCGCCGCCGCCGCTGCGCACCAGCAGCGTCGCGGTGACGACGGTTGCGGCGACGAGCACCCACGCGGTGAGGCTGTGCACGCGGGCGATCCCGCGGAGATCGAGGTCGAGGCGCTCGACCTTCCCCGGGTCGCCGGAGTGCGGCCCCGCGCCGGTGACCATCGTGCCGACGGTGAGCACCGCAGCGGTGCACGCCACGCGCACGCGCGACGCCACCTCCACCGACGGCGGAACCAGGCGCCGCGCCGCGCCCTCGGGCTCCGATGCTCGCTTGTGCAGCACCACCGCGTTCCACACCAGCAGGATCGACACGAGGAAGTGGGCCGAGACCGCAGCAGGCACCAGTTCCGTCTTCACCACCAGCGCCCCGATGAGGATCTGCGCGATCACCCCGACGACGAGACCGAGCGACAGCAGCGTGAGGTCCTTCCGGCGCGGCTCCCGCCGCAGCGAGCCGAGCACCGCGAGCGCGACAGCGACCGACACGAGCCCGGTGATGGTGCGGTTCACGAACTCGACCATGGCGTGGTACTCGAGCGGTGCGACGAGCTGGCCCTCCTCGCACGTCGGCCAGTCCGAGCACCCGAGGCCCGATCCGGTGAGCCGCACCCCGCCGCCGGTCACGATGATGAAGACGAGCGCCGCGATCGCGGCCGCGGTGATGCGCCGGTAGGTCGCAGCGGACACGCGCCAGGAGGCCACGAGCCCAGTATGAAGGCGGGTCGCGACGTGCGGCCAGACGCGCTGCGCCGACCCCATGCGGCGTGCGACGGCGATTGCGGCCGCTCGACGGCGGCGGCGTAGCCTAGGCCGGTGCACCAGACGGCCCCACCGCCGACCCGGGCGCAGCGCGCCGGAGGGTTCGTCGCGCTGACCAAGCCGCGGATCATCGAGCTGCTGCTGGTCACCACCGTGCCCGTCATGGTCGTCGCCGAGCGGGGCATGCCCTCGGGGTGGCTCGTCTTGTGGACCGTGCTCGGCGGCACGCTGGCCGCCGGCGGCGCCAACGCGATCAACATGGTCGTCGACCGCGACATCGACGCGATCATGGAGCGCACCAAGAACAGGCCGCTGGTCACCGGGGTGGTCAACCCCCGAGAGGCGCTGGTGTTCGCCATCGGCATCGAGGTGCTGGCGTTCGTCCAGCTGTGGCTGCTCGTCAACCTGCTCAGCGCCGTGCTGGCGGTCGCCGCGTGCCTCTTCTACGTCTTCGTCTACACGCTGTGGCTCAAGCGCACGTCGACGCGCAACATCGTCATCGGCGGAGCGGCCGGCGCGGTGCCGGTGCTCATCGGTTGGACGGCGGTCACCGACGAGCTGGCGTGGCCCCCCGTGCTGCTCTTCGCAATCATCTTCTACTGGACCCCGCCGCACTTCTGGGCACTGGCCATCAAGTACCGCGAGGACTACTCGGCCGCCGAGGTCCCGATGCTCCCATCGGTCGTCGACCTGCACACGACCGCGGTGCGCATCCTCGCCTACACCGTCCTCGTCTGGCTCCTGACCGTGCTGTTCGCCCCGGTCGGCGACATGGGCGTCCTCTACCTGGTCACCGCCGTCGCCCTCGGCGCCGCGTTCACCTGGCTCTCCGTGGCGCTGCTGCGCGACCCCGACCCGAAGCGCGCGATGCGCCTGTTCACCTTCTCGATCACCTACATCACCGTGCTCTTCGGGGCCATGGCCGTCGACCAGCTGGTGGTGCACGGGTGGTGACGCCACCATTTTCCTGCGGTGCAGCACCCGTGACTAGAGTCCCGTCGGAGCCCCTGCACCACCGTGCGGGGTCCCCGTGCGCGTGTCATGCACCGGTCCTGGCCGGTCGGGTACCGCTCCGCAGGCCCACGTCCATCGAGGTTGAGAATCTGCGATGACAGCTACCGCCACGCGACCGGAGACCGAGGACGACTTCGGCGATCACGCTGCTCCGACCACCGGGGCGCTGCCGAGCGTCCTCGGCACCGGCGACCACAAGCTCGTCGGCCTGCTCTTCCTCGGCACCGGCCTCCTGTTCCTCATCGTGAGCCTCGTCGCCGGGCTGGTCGTGGCGTTCGAACGGCTCGACCCTGCCGTCGCCGACGTCGTCAGCAACCCGACCGACGTCCTGCAGCTCCTCGCACTCGAGCGCTTCGGCCTGCTGTTCCTCGGCGTGCTGCCGATGTTCGTCGGGCTCGGCCTCTACCTCACGCCGCTGCAGGTGGGTGCGCCGACGATCGCCTTCCCCCGTGCAGCTGCCGCCGGCCTCTGGACCTGGCTGATCGGCGCCGCCTTGCAGCTCGCCAGCTTCGGCATCAACGGCGGCCCCTGGGGCGGCGAGCCTGACGGCGTCGACCTCTGGGCCTCCTCCACGATCCTGCTGCTCGGCGGCCTCCTGCTCGCCATCGTCTGCGTCGTCACCACCGTCGTCGCCCACCGCGCCCCGGGGATGTCGCTGCGACGGGTGCCGCTGCTGAGCTGGTCGATGCTCGTCGCCGGGTCGATCTGGCTCGCCTCCATCCCCGTCCTGCTGGGCGACCTGGTGCTGATCCTCGTCGACCACTCCAACGGCCGGCTGGCGTTCGGGCTCAACATGGAGCTGTGGGGGCAGGTCAGCTGGGTGCTGCTGGCCCCGACGATCCTGATGGTCACGGTGCCGGTGCTCGGCGTCGCCGCCGACATCATCCCGGTCCACGCCGGCGCTCGGCAGCGCTTCCACGACGGCGTGCTCCTCGCCATCGCGGCCTTCGGCGTGCTCACCTTCGGTGCGTGGGCCCGGCCGATGCTCGCTACGGATCCCCTCACCGAGGAGGTCCTCTACCAGGGGGTGGCCATCACGCTGCTGCTGCCGCTGCTGCTGCTCATCGGGGCGTGGGGCAACACCGTCTTCAAGGGCCGCCTCAACCTGAGCGGACCGATGGTCGCCAGCATCCTGGGCGTCGCGCTCATCGGTGCGCTGGCGCTCGTCGGCATCGCCATCGCCATCCCGCAGACCGAGCTCGCCGGCACGGCCGCCGTCGACGGCGTCGCCACCGCAGCGTTGCTCGCCGCGGTCGTCGGGGTCATCGCAGCGCTGGGCCACTGGTCGCCCAAGCTCTTCGGCCGCTTCGTGGCCGACGGCGCCGTCAAGGCCTCGTCCACGTTGGTGTTCCTCGGAGCCGTCGTCGTGCTCGCCGCTGAGGT
Source organism: Acidimicrobiales bacterium (assembly GCA_038206295.1). Classification (GTDB taxonomy): domain Bacteria; phylum Actinomycetota; class Acidimicrobiia; order Acidimicrobiales; family JBBRAZ01; genus JBBRAZ01. The sequence goes on along the minus strand of JBBRAZ010000020.1, from coordinate 23,126 downwards.
CGTCGCCGGGGCCTACGACCACCCCGCCCTGGGCGCCGGCCCCATCGAGTCGCTGCGCGACACCGCCGAGGCCATGGGGGCGGTCGTGCTCGGCGGCTACGGCATCGCCACCCTCGGCGTCCTGCTCGCCGCCCTCGCCATGCTCACCTCGACCCTCGGCAACGGCGACGACGCCGAGGACGATCCGTGGGGCGGGCACACCCTGGAGTGGGCGACGGCGTCACCGCCACCACCGGAGAACTTCGTCGAGGTCCCGATGGTCACCTCTGCAGCTCCGATGCTCGATGCCCGTGCGCCCGAGGAGGATGCGTCCTGATGGCTGAGGCCGCCATGCTCACCACCGGCACGCCGCCGGCGCCGGTCGACCGGCCGCGCGTCACGCTCGTCGGCACCACGCTCGTCGCCGCCGCCTGCGGCATGTTCTTCGCCGGGCTGATCGGCACCTACCTCCGGCTGCGCGCCGAGACCATCGCCGAGGCCGGCGTGTGGTTCACCGACGTCACCGTGAAGCTGCCCTCGCCGAGCATCGTCATGGTCACCCTCGGCATCTCGGTCGTCTCCGCCCAGTGGGGCCTGTGGTCGATCACGCACCGCGACCGCCGCAACGGCTACGTGGCGCTGCTGCTGACGCTCGTGCTCGGCGCCGCCGCAATCAACTCGATCGTCTACAACTGGACGCAGATGGGCTTCGCGGTCGATGCGCAGGTCCAGGGCGTGCTCGTCTACACGATCACCGGCGCACACCTCGTCATGCTCCTCGCCGCCATGGGCTTCGTCGGCCTGATGTCGGTGCGGGCGCTGGGCGGGCAGTTCACCGAGGGCCAGAGCGACGGCCTCGCCGCCTCTGTCCTCTTCTGGGACGCGATGGTGACCGTGTACCTGGTCATCTGGTACGCGGTCTACATCACGAGGTAGGGCACGACATGTTCACCACGGGGTTCAAGTACTGGTTCGGCGCCGCGACCTTCGCTCTGGTCGCCGCGTTCGTCTACGCGGTCGGCACCAGCGATGCCGGGTGGATGGACCGGATCGTCGGTCCGCTGTCGCTCGGCTACAAGGGCTCCGTCGGCGAGCACAGCGGCTTCGCCGTGCTGGTCGGCTTCGCAGGCACGGCGATGGCGACCGCGGTGCTGCTCGTGTCGTGGCGCGACGCCGATCCCAAGTCCGTCGCCGAGGTGGCTCGCACCACCGAGGTCCCCCGACCGATCCCGCCTCAGGGCGCATCGTTCTGGCCGGTGCTCGGCGCCTTCGCCGCCGCGCTCGTCGCCATGGGCGTGGTCGTCGACGCTGCGTTCGCCGTTATCGGCGCCGCCCTGCTCGTCATCGCAGCGGTCGAGTGGACCATCCGCACCTGGTCGGAGCGGGTCACGATCGACCCTGACGCCAACCGCGAGCTGCGCTCGAAGCTGTTCTTCCCCGTCGAGCTGCCGGTCATCGCTGCGCTGGCGATCGCGGTGTTCGTCCTCGCCGGCTCCCGCATCCTGCTGGCGGTCGACAAGACGAGCTCGGTGATCATCGCCGGCGTGCTGGCCACCGCCATCTTCGCCGCCGCCGCTGCCCTGGCCGCCCGCCCATCGGTGAACCGCACCCTGCTCACCGGCCTGCTGGTCGTCGGCGGCATCGGGCTCCTGGCTGGGGGCGTCATCGCCGCCGCGTCCGGCGAGCGCGAGTTCCACCACCCGACCGAGGAGCACGCTCCCGGGGGCGACACCGAAGGCGAGCCCGCCGACCCAGCCGAGCACGGGACCTCCGAGGACTTGCCGTCCGAGCACGCAGCGCAGGACGATGGCGCCTCGGCCTTGGTGGCGCAGCCGTGAGCACCCGCAACGCCCACCCCGTGCAGGGCTCCACGAGCCCGGAAGGAGCACCGATGCAGCCTCGGCGGTCACGCCTCTGGGTCGTGCTGGGCGTCGTCGCGCTCGCCCTGGTGCTCGGCGCCTGCGGCAGCGGCAGCAACAAGCCGCTCGACACCTTCGACCCGATCGGCAAGGACGCCAAGACGATCGACGAGCTGGTCCGTCCCGTGTTCTACACCGCGGCCATCGTCTTCGTGCTCGTCGAAGGCGCCGTGCTCTACGTGCTCGTGCGCTACCGGCGGCGCAAGGACGATGAGGGCACCGACGACGACTGGCCGGTGCAGAGCCACGGCAACGTCAAGCTCGAGCTGGGCTGGACGATGCTGCCGGCGGTCGTTCTGGCAGGCATCGGCATCTTCACGGTGGCCACCGTGTTCGAGCTCGAGGAGCGCGACCCGAACGCCATCGAGGTCTCCGTGTACGGGCACCAGTGGTGGTGGTCGTTCGAGTACGACGTCGACGGCGACGGCGTGGTCGACTTCACCACCGCCAACGAGATGGTGATCCCCACCGGTCGCCAGGTCGACCTCGACATCCACTCCCGCGACGTCATCCACTCCTTCTGGATCCCGAAGCTGAACGGAAAGCGCGACGCCGTGCCGGGCCGCGTGCACACGCTGGCGCTCGAGACCGAGCGCGCAGGGCGCTACCGCGGTCAGTGCACCGAGTTCTGCGGCCTCAGCCACGCCCGCATGCAGATGTGGGTCGACGCTCGCTCGCCCGAGGACTACGACGCGTGGATCCAGAGCCAGCTGGCGCTCGCGGCCGAGCCCGAGACCCCGGAGGCCGAGGCCGGCCTCGCCGTCTACCGGACGTACTGCCAGTCGTGCCACCTCGTGCGCGGTGCCACCCAGCTCGATCCCGAGGGCCCGGTCGTCGAGACGGTGGCTGACTACGCAGGTGCCACCGCCCTGAAGGCCGGTTGGGCGCCCGAGCTCACCCACTTCATGAGCCGCGATCGCTTCGCCGGCGCCATCTTCGAGCTCTACGACGAGAACGGCGAGATCAACCGCGCCGAGCTCGAGGCGTGGATCCGCAACCCCCAGGGCGTCAAGCCCTCAGCGCCGGACGAGGGCCGCGGCATGCCGACGCTGCCGCTCTCCGAGGCCGAGATCGACCAGGTCGTCGCCTACCTGACGACCCTCCAGTAGCGACCGTGGACCGGAGCTCTCACCATGGCCATCACTGACGAACGACCGCTCGCCCTCCCGACGGGGGATGGGCCGTCGCGCGAGGAGCCGCCGCTCGGCGTCTTCAGCCGACCGTCCACCTCGACAGGGTGGAGGAGCTGGGTCAGCACCGTCGACCACAAGAAGATCGGCATCATGTACGGCGCCGTCGCGCTGTTCTTCTTCTTCGTGGGCGGCATCGAGGCGCTGGCGATCCGCACGCAGCTGGCCCGCCCCGGCCAGGACCTGCTCTCGGCCGACCTCTACAACCAGCTCTTCACCATGCACGCCATCACCATGGTGTTCCTGTTCATCATGCCGCTCGCCGCGGCCTTCGCGAACTACCTGATCCCGCTGCAGATCGGCGCGCGCGACGTCTCGTTCCCCGCATGAACGCGCTGAGCCTGTGGCTGTTCGTGTTCGGCGGCCTCTTCCTCAACACCAGCTGGATCCTCGGCGGTGCGGCGGATGGCGGCTGGTTCAGCTACGTGCCCAACGCCGGGGTCGACTACTCGCCCGGCCACGGCATCGACTTCTTCGCCATCGGCCTGCTGATCACCGGCATCGCCTCCACGGTGTCCGCGGTCAACCTCACCGTCACGGTCCTCAACATGCGCGCGCCGGGCATGACGCTGATGAAGATGCCGGTGTTCACCTGGATGGTGTTCGTCGTGCAGCTGCTGCTGGTCTTCGCCCTGCCGGTCATCACCGTGGCGCTCATCCTGCTGGTGTGCGACCGGCTCTTCGGCGCCAACTTCTTCGACGTCACCGCCGGCGCCGACCCGCTGCTGTGGCAGCACCTCTTCTGGATCTTCGGTCACCCCGAGGTGTACATCATCGTCCTGCCGGCGTTCGGCATCGTGTCGGAGATCATCCCGGTGTTCAGCCGCAAGCCCATCTTCGGCTACCCGTTCATGGTGTTCTCGGGCATCGCGATCGGCTTCATGGGCTGGGGCGTGTGGGCCCACCACATGTTCGTCTCGGGCATCGGGCCGGTGTCGGTCGCCGCGTTCTCCTTGGCGACGATGTTCATCGCGGTACCAACAGGTGTGAAGATCTTGAACTGGCTCGGCACGATGTGGGGCGGTCGCATCGAGTTCACCACCGCGATGAAGTACGCCATCTCGCTGGTCGCCATGTTCACCATCGGCGGCCTCTCGGGCGTCAGCCACTCCATCGCCCCCGCCGACACCCAGCAGACCGACACGTACTACATCGTCGGCCACTTCCACTACACGATCTTCGGTGGCGGCGTGCTCGGCTTCTTCGGCGGCCTCTACTTCTGGTGGCCCAAGGTGTTCGGCTACAAGCTGAGCGAGAAGATCGGCGGCTGGAACTTCTGGCTCGTGCTGATCGGCTTCAACCTGACCTTCGCCCCGATGCACGTGCTGGGTCTGCAGGGCATGTCCCGGCGCATCTACACCTATGACGAGGGCCTGGGCTTCGACATGTGGAACATGGTCGCCACCATCGGTGCCTACGTCCTCGCCGTCGGCATGCTCCTGTTCCTGTGGAACATCTACTGGAGCACCAAGCGCCGCCACCAGCAGCCGCCGGTCGGACCGGATCCGTGGGATGGTCGCAGCCTCGAGTGGATGCTCCCCTCACCCGTGCCCGAGCACAACTTCGATGAGGTCCCCACCATCGAGCGCCTGGACGACTTCTGGTACCGTAAGTACTCGGTGGATGCCGACGGCCGCGTGTCGCGCCTCGCCGCCGCCGAGGAGGTCGCCCAGAAGGGCGATGCCCAGAACGTGCACCTTCCGTCGCCGTCGTACTGGCCGATCGCGCTCTCCGCAACGATGCCGATCATCGGCTACGGCCTGATCTACAACCTCGGCTTGCTGGCGTTGGGCATCCTGGCGCTCCTGGTCTGCATCTTCGGCTGGGTCCTCGAGCCGTCCACCGAGCCGGGCGGCCACGGACACGACGATCACGGCGACCACGACGGCGACAGCCCAGCTGACGCTGCAGCCGCTCCTGCGAACGAGGAGGCCCCCGTTGGCTGAGCACGCCACCGCCCTCGCCGATCACGACGTGCACGACGACCACGAGGGGCACGTCACCTCGACGGGCATCTCCAACGAGAAGCTCGCGATGTGGGTGTTCCTCGGGTCGGACTGCCTCCTGTTCGGCGCCCTGATCTCGACCTACATGCTGGTGCGCCGCAACGTCGGCGACGGCCCGGGCCCCGAGGAGATCTTCGACATCCCCTTCACCTCGGTCAGCTCGTTCGTGCTGCTGATGAGCTCGCTCACCATCGTGCTGGCCATCACCGCGCTGCAGCGCGGCGACGTCGCCCGCAACCGGCTGTGGCTGGGTGCCACCGCCATGCTCGGCTCGGTGTTCATCGCCGGCCAGGTCTACGAGTTCACGAGCTTCGTGCGGGAGGGCCTCGGCTACACGACGAGCCAGTTCTCCTCGGGCTTCTACACGCTCACCGGGTTCCACGGCGTCCACGTCTCGCTCGGCATCGTCATGCTGGTGGTGCTGCTCGTGCTGTCGCTGCGCGGCCAGCTCGGCCAAGACAAGGCGGAGGCGGTCGAGATCGTCGGCCTCTACTGGCACTTCGTGGACATCGTGTGGATCCTCATCTTCGCCGTCGTCTACCTGATCCCCTAGGAGCGGACATGGCCTCCACCTCCACTGACGCCCCGGCGCACACCGACGCCGACCACGACGAGCACGCGCACGGCGACGGGATCTACGTCAAGATCGCCGTCGTCCTCGGCCTGCTCACCGCCATGGAGGTGACCACGTACACGCACGAAGATGCGTGGGGTGACTTCGCGGTGCCGGCCATCCTCATCCTCATGACGATCAAGTTCATCCTGGTGGTCATGTTCTTCATGCACCTCAAGGACGACCCGAAGATCCTCGCCACGATCTTCACCTTCGGCCTCGGCCTTGCTGTCGCGGTGTACGCCATGACGCTCATGGCCTCCCAGTTCTTCGCCTGACGATGATCCTCGGCCGTGCCTCCGCCGACTTCTGGCGGTGGCAGCCGCACCCCGAGGTGTGGCTCCTGATCGGCTGCGTGGCCGCGCTCGGCGTGTACGCGGTGCGCGTCATCGGCCCCAAGGTCGTTCCGCCCGGAGAGCCGGTCGTCACGGGTCGCCAGCGGCGCTTCTTCATCGCCGGGGTCGTGGTGCTGTGGGTCGCGTCGGACTGGCCGATGCACGACGTCGCCGAGGAGTACCTCTACGCCGTGCACATGGTGCAGCACTTCCTGCTCACCATGGTCATGCCCCCGCTGATGCTGTTCGCGATGCCCGAGTGGCTCGGTCGCCTCGTCATCGGTGACGGCGTCGGCAGCCGCCGATGGGTGCGCCGCCTCACCCGGCCGCTCGTCGCCGGGGTGCTGTTCAACGTCGTGATCGCCTTCAGCCACTGGGCCGGGGTGGTCAACACCTCGGTCACCAACGGCGAGGTCCACTACCTGGTGCACCTCGCCGCGGTGGGCACCGCGTTCCTGATGTGGACGCCGGTCGTCGGCCCGCTGCCGGAGCTGCGCATGTCGCTGCCGGGGCAGATGGTCTACCTGTTCCTCATGTCGGTCATCCCGACGGTCCCCGCCGCGTGGCTCACCATCGCCGACGGGTCGGTGTACGACGCGTACGACCATGGCAACCGCATGTTCGGTTGGTCGGTCACCACCGACCAGCAGCTCGCCGGGCTGTTCATGAAGATCATCACCGGCTTCTACCTGTGGGGAGTGATCGGCGGGATGTTCGTGAAGTGGGCGGGAAGCACCGGCGGCGGCGACCCGGGCGTCACCGACCGCGAGGTGCTGACGTGGGACGAGGTGCAGGCCAAGCTCGACGCCGCGCCACCCGCCCCCGCCGAGCCCTAGCCGCGCACCCGCTCCCCCCGCCCGCCGCCCCCTCGCGTACCGGCGGGGTCTCGACCCAAGGATCGGGCCCAAACCCCGCCGGTTCGCGTACTTCGCCGCCCCCTCGCGTACTGGCGGGGTCTCGACCCAAGGATCGGGTCCAAGCCCCGCCGGTTCGCGTGGAGGGTCAGCGGGCGGGGTCCCAGCGGAAGGTGCGCGCCGCGAGCACCGGCGCCGCGATCGCCCAGGCCGCGAGCACCGCCCACGCGGTGGGGTCCGCTTCGCCGGCGCCGATGGTTGCGTGCAGCACAGTCGAGAGCGCGGCGGCGGGCAGCAGCTCGCTGACGGCGCGGATGGCGGCGGGCAGCTCCTCGAGGGGGACGATCATGCCGCCGAGCAGGAGCAGCACCAGGTAGAGGCCGTTGGCGATCGCGAGGGTGGCGACGCCCGGCAGGTTGCCCGCCAGCAGCAGCCCGATGCCCGCGAACGCCGCGGTGCCGAGCAGCACGCCGACGAGTGCGCCGGCCACACCCACCGCATCGGGTGACCACCCGAGCGCGAGCGCGACGGGTACCAGCAGGGCGACCTGGATCGCCTCGAGCGCCAGCACGACGAGCACCTTCGCTGCGGTCCATCGTCCGCGGCCGAGCGGTGTGGCGCCGAGTCGCTGCAGCACGCCGTACTGGCGCTCGAAGCCGGTGCCGATGCCGAGGCTGACCATGGCGGTGGACATGATCGCCAGGGCGAGGACGCCGGGGGCGAGGAAGTCGACTGGGTCCTCGGTGCCGGTGGGCAGGACGTCGACGGTGGAGAAGAAGACGAGCACCAGCAGCGGGATGCCGAGGCTGACGAGAAGCTGCTCGCCTTGGCGGCTCGCCAGGAGGAGCTCGGCGCGCAGCTGCGCGCGCAGGGCCCTCATCGCCGCCGCCGTCGGCGGCCCCGGGTGGCGGAGGGGTCGGGCGCGGCGACGGTGCGCTCGCCGGTGAGGCGGACGAAGACGTCCTCGAGGCGCTGGCGCCCGGCGCGCAGGTCCGCCAGCGCCAGGTCGCGCTCGGCAAGCCACGAGGCGAGCGCCGCGATCATGACCGGGGTGCCGACGGATCGAGCCACGTACTCGCCGGGCTGATCCTCGACGACCTCCACGCCGAGCAGGGTGGTGAGGTCGGCGGTGGGCAGGCCGGCGGGCGCTCCGAAGCGCAGCTCGTCGTGGTCGGTGCCGCTCATCAGCTCGGCGGGGGTGCCGGCGGCCACGACACGGCCGGCGTCGATGATCACGACGTGGTCGGCGAGCCGCTCGACGTCGTCGAGGTCATGCGTGGTGAGCAGCACGGCGACGCCCTCGTCGCGCAGCTGGCTGATACGGCGGCGGATGAGGCGCCGGCCCTCGACGTCGACGCCGGCGGTGGGCTCGTCGAGGAACGCGACCTCGGGCTTGCCGACAAGGGCGAGCGCGAGCGAGAGGCGCTGCTGCTCGCCGCCCGACAGGCGCCGAAACGAGGTGCCGACGCGATCGGCGAGCCCGACCTCCTCGAGCAGGGCGCGGGGATCGGCGGGGTCGTCGTAGAAGGCGGCGTAGAGCTCGAGCGCCTCGAGCGGGCGGAGCCCGGTGTGGACGCCGGGCTGCTGGAGCATTGCGCCGATGCGCGGGAGGAGGTCGGCTCGCTGCGCGATCGGGTCGAGGCCGAGGATGCGCACGGTGCCGGAATCGGGGCGATGGAAGCCCTCGAGGGCGGCGACGGTGGTGGTCTTTCCGGCGCCGTTGGGCCCGAGCAGCGCCGTGATCGCGCCAGGGGCAGCGGTGAAGGAGAGCCCATCGACCGCGGTGAGGTCGCCGTAGCGGACGGTGAGGTCGCACACCTCGATCGCAGCAGCGCCCCCATCATCCATCGCCGCGACGCTACCGGCAGGCCAGTTGCAGAACGGAACCCACGTGCCAGTCATCGATCCGCCTTCAGGTGAGGTGACGCTCGCCCACGAGGGTGTGATGTTCCTTGGCACCAAGGTGGGCTCCAAACGATCGCCTACTCCCCGAGCGGCGCACAGCCGGGGAGGGTACGTTCGAGGGAGCGCAGAGAGTGGAAGGTGTGCAATGGCAGCAGAGGAGGTCGCCGCCGGACCGTTGCCGCTGCATGATTCGAGTCGTGGCGCGGGCGATGTATCCGATCCCCAGGAGGAGAAGGCCGGAGGGGGTGCGCCCGTTCCGAGGCGCGGATTCCACCTCATCCTCGCCGTGGCGACTGCCCTCCTCCTCTACTCGGAAAGCACACCAGCCGGAGTTGGGTGGGCAGGTGGGTTCGCGTTCCCCAGCCTGGTGGTGCTCGCACTCGTCTGGCTCCTGGCACTCGTTGCGTGCTTGAGGAGCAGTCATCGACCTCGCGGCAATGGCTCGATGTGGTGGTTCGCGGTCGCTCCAGTGACGCTCATCGCGGTCATCATGATCCTTTCCGCTGAGCTTCCACTCCGTGCCCGGTGGGGGTCGTTGCGGGGCCCATTCGATGCAGTGGTTGCATCGGCGCCACCTCCGTCCTCGTCCACCGAGTCGATCGAGTTCGAAGCGCCGGAGCGAGTCGGCGACTACGAGATCAGCGCGGCGTACCGAATCGGTGACGGAGTGATCCTCTACCGGTCGTCCTACCTCCAAGGGCTGGCGTACCTGCCCAGCGGCCCCTTCAAAGAACTCGATCGTTACGCGTATGGCAACTTCACACCTATTGATAGTGGGTGGTACACCTGGAGCTTCACCTTCTGAGCCCCGGGACGCTGGTTGTTGATCCTCTCCCCCAGGAACATTCTTGGACGGCACCACACGGAGGTGTGGCCTTCCTTGGCACCAAGTTGGGTACCGAAGGCCAGGGCACCAGCCCGGTGGAGCGCAGGCTGGCGAACCACCTCCAGGAGCGATCAGCGGATGCGGCAGCCCCCGGCTCTGATCTGCCAGACCAATACCTCTGAGGCCATCCCGCGTCGCACAGGCTGGGTCAGCCGGTGACGTGCTTCCGGCGGAAGCGGAGCTCCTTGATCAGGTCGAGCACGACGTTTCGCTGGAACGGGAGCGCGGCCCCTTCGAGCTCCTGCTCGAGAGGCGACGTGTGGTCGAGCACGTCGTCGAGCACGCGGATCGCCGCTCGCTCCGGCAAGCCGATCCACGCCGCCAACGCCAGGAGGTGGTTGCGCGAGATGCCCCGCCGCCGCCCGCCGATCGTGAGTGCCAGGCTCGAGTCGCCGTAGGGGACCGTGGAGGGAAGGTCGTAGGCGGGGGCGACGCGCCACTCACCGTCAGGTGTCGAGAGGATCGACAGGTTCTTCGCGTGGATGTCGCCGTTGCCGGTGAGCCAGCCGAAGCACAGCTGCTGGAACAGCGAGCGTACGGCGACCTCACGAGCGGGGCAGCGGTCGGCGAGGCCGTTCATGACCTCCTCGGTGGTGACGTTGTACTTGTCCGCAGGCCACCGCCCCAGCACCTGGCAGGCGTCCTCGCACGCCACCGCCAGCGTCGAGCCGTCGCTCTGCGCGATCCGATCGAACCGGCGGACGAGGAGGCCGGGCCGACCGTCCGCGTCTCGCACGACGGAGGTGTGGGCGGCATCGATGCGTGCCCGCGCCGCCAGGGAGGCGAAGTACGCCTCGCTCTCGACGACGTGCGGGTACTCCGGCGGGTCGATCTTGAGGATGAACCGCTCGCCAGCACGGGCCACCGGTACGGAGATCATTCGGGCGGATACCTTGTCCTGCACGCCGGGGAGGCCGACGGCGTCGATGGTGCCCGCATCGGTCAGGACGTCGACGAACCGGACCTCTGACCAGTCGCGGTGAACCTGCACGGCGGTATCGACCGGCGTCGGCTCGACGCCGCTCGGAACGACCTGCACGTCGCCGATGGTGTCGTGCCCCACCGCGAGGAGGAGGGAGAGCTCATCGTCGGCAGACGTCTTCACCGCCCGGCGCAGGCTCGAGAGCCGGCGACCCTCGGGCAGGAGGCCAGCGAAGAACGGCGGCACGGCGCCAGCATGCGTGCGCACCGGTTCGTCGCTGAGCGGCAGCGTGGTGGCGACCGCCGGCGCGCCGTCGGCCAGATAGTCCTCCAGGTACGCGAGCTCGATCCCGGCGTCGACCCGGCGGAGGCGCGCCGCGAGCCGACCCGCCTTGTAGACGTCGGCGGTCTGCACAGCGGTCAGCTCGTCGAGCGGCACCGTGGTCACGGCGCCGAGCGGAGCTGCGCGGTGAGCTCGAGACCGAGGGGGGTGAGGACGTCGAGCAGCTTGTCGACGCGCACCGTCGCCTTCCCGGCCTCGAGGGAGCGGACGAAGCGCTCCGAACAGCCAGCCAGATCTGCCAGGTCCGCCTGCGTGAGGCGCAGCGCCTTGCGCCGGGCGCGCACCTGGCCTGCGATCGCGGCTGCCCCGCTGCCTGTGCTCATTGAGCCTCCATTGACCGGCATGATCGTACCGCTTTCAGCGACAGTATCAGCCTGGGGCTGGTGGATGCATCACAATCGGCACGATCATGCCGAACAAGGCACCGCAAGTCGCGGTCACCGTCGGGTTGCAGTGAATCGGCACGACCGTACCGGAACCATCGTTCACGCCTTGTGCCTGCACCTGCACCAGAGCACCAGGGCCGTGGGCGCCATTCCAGATCGCGAATGATGCACGTCGCGCCTCGCTGCGAGTGGGCGCCCCCGCGATCTGGTCCGATGCAGAGGGCGACGCCTGATCCATGCTGCTCGACGGACCTGACGATGGGTGGGAGGATCGTCGGCATGAAGGTCGAACGCACGGTGGTGCGCCTCGCAGCTGCTGCAGCGAGTGCCGCGCTGCTCCTCGCTCCGTTGCCGACGGCGGGCGCGTCGGGAGGCGAGGCCGTGACCGGGACGATCGAGGGGGTCGTGACGGGTCCCGGCGGTGTGCCGATCCCCGGGGCAACGGTCACGATCGGGATCGACCACGTCGTCACCGACGTCGACGGCTCGTATCGCGTCGATGGCCTCGAGCCTCCCCGCCAGTACGTCCCGATGGTCGCGGCACCAGGCGGCTACGTGCCCGAGTGGTTCGGGGACGCCTACCGCTGGCAGGACGGCACGCTGCTCACCATCACCCCGGGTGCGACGCTGACCGCCGACGTCGAGCTGGGGATCGGCGGTGCCATCTCGGGCACGGTCGACGTCGGTCCGGGTGCGGCCCTCGCGGACCTCACCGTGCAGGTCGCTGTGCTCGGCGAGACCACGTCGGTCGAGGAGTCGGCGCCGGTCAGCGCGGACGGGTCCTACGTCGTCGAGGGCCTCCCCGCCGACCGGTACCTCGTGGAGGCGGTCGTCTCCGAACCCGCCTCCACCGCAGGCACCTGGTACGCGGGCAGCGCCACACCTGCGGGCGCGACCGCAGTCGAGCTCGCTCCAGCGGGTGCGGTCGGCGGCATCGATCTCACCCTCGAGCGCTGCGGCGCATCGGAGCACTTCACCGACATCGACGACACGCACCGCTTCTGCACCGCGATCGACTGGCTCGGCGACACGGGGGCCAGCCACGGCTACGCGGACGGCACGTTCAGGGCCACGTCATCGGTCACCCGGGGCTCGCTCGCCACCATCCTGCACCGCCTCGCCGGCTCGCCTGCTGGGCCGTTCCCCGACCCGGGCTTCACCGACGTGCCTGCAGACAGCCCGCTTGCGACAGCGGTGCGGTGGCTCGCTGCGGAGGGGCTCGTCGCCGGGTACGCCGACGGCACCTACCGTCCCGCAGCGACGCTCACGCGCGGCGCGCTGGTGACGATCATCTACCGGCTCGCAGGTGAACCACCGCCAGACCCGTGGCTGGGGCAGCTGGCCGTCTGCTACTTCGTCGACCTCTGCACCCCAGACGCAGTGCTGCGTTGGAGCCTCGGCCACGGCGTCGTGCGCGGCTACCTATCGGTACCCCCGGGCGTCGTCGGTTCCATCCGGCTGGGTGCGGCGACGACCCGCCAGAACCTGGCGGTCTCCCTCGTCGGGGCGACGCGAGCCATCGAGCGGCTCAAGTTCGCACCGAACCTCGAGAGGTTGAGCGTGCCCGACGGCTGGACCGGCTAGCACCCACCTCGTCCGCTCAGAGATCGTGGCGGTCGTGCGCTTGGTGCTCCTCGAGCTGCTCGGCGCGCTCGGCGTCGAGGGCCTGCTGCTCCTCCATCATCTTCGTGATGATCGCTGCTGCGTCCTCGTTGATGGTGTGGCGGGCGCGCAGCAGGAGGAGCAGACCGACGATCACCGGCGGGAACACGATGTAGAACGCGGTGACCAGCGAGCCGGTGAGGTCCGACAGCTGCCCGACCACGAACGGCGCCATCGCGGGACCGAGCAGCGCGGCGGTGAGCGCGAACGCCGAGGCGCCCACGCCGCGCGACTCCGGCGGCGTGACGTCCAGCATCGCGGCGCGCAGCCCGGGCGCGGCACCTGCTGCGGCCAGCACGCCGAGGAACTGCAGCCCGATGCGCACCGGCACCGGCTCGACCGCGAACGACACCATGAAGAGGACCGCGCACAGGATCGAGCTGTAGACCACCACCACGATGCGCCCGCCCTCGATGCGCGGCGCGAAGTGATCCGACATCCAGCCGCCGAGGAACGTGCCGATGAGCCCGCCCATGCCGAGCACGCCGCCGACGAGCGCGGTGGCCTCCTCGATCGAGAGTCCCGAGTAGCGCTCGTGGTAGAAGGGCAACCACACCGAGATGCCCGCCACGGTGAACAGCAGGGCGGACACGCCGATGAGCACGTAGCGCATCGTGCGGATCCCGAAGATCATCTTCAGCTCGGCGACGAGCTGCGTGCGCGCCAGGCCGAGGAAGTCTCGGAATCCGACCGTCTCGCTCAGGGACTGCTCGTGGGTGCTCGAGGGCAGCTCCGCGATCTGCTCCCACGTGAGCGATGGGTCTTGCTCCGCCTCACCCCGCCGCGGCTCACGCAGCCGGAAGCACGAAATGGCCACCACGGCGCTGGGCAGCGAGACGGCCACGAACGCCCACCGCCACCCGACGTTGACGGCCATCCAGCCGCCGAACGCGAGACCGATGCCGGAGCCGACGAAGAACGCGACCTGCGTCCAGGCGAACATCTTCGCCCGCATCGCACCGGGGTACGCGTCGCCGAGCAGCGAGGTCGAGGCGGGATCGTCGACCGCCTGGCCGATGCCCATCACCGAGCGCGCCACGAGCATGCTCGGGAACCCCCACGCCACCGCGGAGAGCAGGATCAGCCCGCTCCACGACAGCAGCGTCCACCCGATGAGCTTGGTGCGGCGCATGTGGTCTGCCACCCACCCGGCTGGGATCGTCGCCACCGCGTTGACGACGATGAAGATCGACGGGAGCATGCCGACCTGGCTGTCGGAGAGGTCCCACTCCTCCTGCAGCGTCGGCAGCACGCCGCGCAGCACCCCGATGTCGATCTGGTCGACGAGGCCGACGAGCGCCATGACGAACAGCGGCCACACGGGGAAGCGCCGCCCGTATCGCTCGTCGACGGCGAAGGACCACCGCCCCTCACGCACCACCCCGCGATCGCCCACGCCATCCCCCCGGATCGGCCAGCGCCAGCTCGATCGGCGCACCGTAGCGAACCTTCGGCCTGCACGATCGAGGCCCGGGCGGTCATCGGGCACAGCCGGGTCCATCGCGGATGTGCTTCCCGACGCCGATTCCTCGGTCCAGCTCTCACGAGCAGGAGTGGAGAGGCAGCACTAGCCTCCGCCGCCAGGAGTCGACGCCGCGCCGGGCATGCCGGTGCGGTGACGGTGGGCGCATCGAGCGGGAGGGCTTGAGGCATGGGAGACAACAGCGCGAGAGCAGGGCAGGACGGCAAGCTGCAGAAGCTCGCCGCGAAGATCGAGTCGAACCAGAAGCTGAGCGGTGGCCGCTCCGTGCTCATCGCCGTGCCTGCCAAGCGCGGTGGAGCGCTCGCCGCTGCGGCAGGAGCGATGTCGGGAAGCGTGCGCGGCGTCCAACGTGCGCGCGCCCGGAGCCGGTCCGATGTCGATGGGTCGGCATCTGCCGGCGACGTCCTCAAGCAGATCGGTGACGGCTCGGATTTCGTGATCTGCGTCACCACGGACGACGTGCGGATCATCCGGCTCGTCGCGTTCGGTGTGATGCCGGGGACACCGTGCATCCTCGAGCACTCGTCGATCGCAGGGATCACCGTCGACCTCGCGACGAAGAAGCACCTGCAGATCGACTTCCACGACGGGAGCGCCCTGCCGTTCCAGGTCGTGAAGGACCCCCACCGCGCATCGCTCCGAGCTGTCGCGGCCGCGACGTGGCCAGCGGTCGACGATCCCACCTGAGCCGCGATCACGTATCTGCATGTAACACATTTAGTGATACGCCCCGGCGGTGGCCCAGGCGATCTCCGTTCGACTCGATGACGAGGCAGATCGGGCGCTCCGCGTGCTCGAGGCGTCGGGTCTCTCCCGCTCCGACGCGGTACGCACGGCGCTCATCGCCGCTGCGGGGAGGCTCAGGGAGCGCTCCGCGCTGGCCGCCGAGACCGCCGCGCTCGACGCCGATGAGCACGACCGCGAGGAGATGCTCGCGGTGGCCGATCTGATGGAGTCCCTACGTGCTCCGAGGTGACGTGTATCGCTTCAGCCTTCCGAAAGCCGTCGGGCACGAGCAGCACGGCGATCGCTTCGGCGTCGTCGTCCAGGCCGACGAGCTGCTGCCGCGCACCGTCGTCCTCGTCGCACCGACGTCGCGCAGCGCACGCTCGGCGTCGTTCAGGCCGGAGATCGACTTCGACGGCGAGGTGACCAAGGTGCTGGTGGAGCAGGTCGGCGTCGTCGACGCCAGTCGCCTCGGCGAGCTCGCCGGGCACCTCAGCGCCGAGGAGATGTGGGGCGTCGACGCGGCGCTGCAGACCGTCCTCGGTCTCAGCTGACCGGGTGAACAGCACGGTCTCGCTTGCCCTGAACGGTGGTTGAGGTGGCGTGCGGGAACCTGGCGGAGCGTCTGGATCGTCGGACCTGCATGAGGATGCCCATGGGACGGTGTCGAGCGCTGGTGGCTGGTGTGGCGCTCCTCGCGACCGCGTGCGGGGGCGGATCGGCCTCTGTCGAAGCAGGTGACGGACCGTTCGCAGCGCTGCCCGAACCGGAGCCGCCGCGCGCCGCGACCGCAGACGAGGTGGCGACGGTCGTCGGTGGGATGAGCGAGCTCGGCCTCGAGCTCTTCGGCGAGCTGGCGGGAGCGGGCGGCAACGTCGCCATCAGCCCGTGGAGCGTCAGCGAGGGCATGGCGCTCTCGGCCCTGGGGGCGGAGGGGACCACCGCGGCGGAGATGGAGGAGGTCCTGAACATCGACCTCGAGCCCGACGCGCATCACACTGCCTTACGCACGGTCCACGACGAGCTCCTGGGACGGGCCAACGACGGCCTCGCCCTCTCCGCTGCCAACCGCGTGTTCGCGCAGCGCGGGATGAGCCTGACCGACAGCTACCTCGCTGATCTGAGCCGGTTCTACGAGGCGCCGCTCTCGGAGACCGACTTCGGCCAGCCCGAGGACGCACGTGCCGCGATCAACGACTGGGTCGCCGAGCAGACCGAGGATCGGATCCCCGAGCTGTTCCCGTCAGGGACGATCGACGCGCAGACGAGGCTCGCGCTCGTCAACGCGCTCCACCTGGACGCCGAGTGGCACTTCCCGTTCAACGCCGACAACACGGAGGACCAGCCCTTCTGGCTCGAGGAGGGTCGATCGGTCTCGGTGCCGACGATGCATTACAACGAGTATCTCCCGAGCGGATCGGGCGAGGGCTGGCAGGTCGTCAAGATCCCGTACGCGGGCGAGGCACTCTCGATGCTGGTGATCGTTCCGACCGATCTCGCATCGTTCCGGTCGTCCTTCGACGCCGCCGAGCTCGACCAGATCCGGTCCAGCCTCCAGGATGGCGGCATCCACCTGGCGCTTCCTCGCTTCGAGCTGGCGTACCACACGAGCCTCGTCGAACCGCTCCAGTCGCTCGGCATGCGCTCCGCGTTCTCCTCTGCCGCCGACTTCTCTCGCATCACCGGCCGACCAGGGCTCTTCATCGATGCGATCGAGCACTCGACGTTCGTGAGCGTGGATGAGGACGGGACCGAGGCCGCTGCGGCCACCGGCACGGGCATGGCGCTGTCGCACGGGCCGACGGTCACCGTGAACCGCCCGTTCGTCTTCCTCATCCAAGACGACGCAACCGGCGCCGTCCTCATGGTCGGTCAGGTGACCGACCCTCAGCCGCCTGCCGGATGAGCGCAATGCCCTGCGTTCTGTGCATGGTGAGTTCTGATAGTCGGAACTCACCATGCACAGAACGGGTTCGAGGCGCTAGATGACCGGGTGCCCGCCGACGAGGACGGGGAACTGACGGGCCGGGTCCGACGCTGGGGTGCGCGTGCCGTCGTCGCCGATGATCGCCGCACCGTCCGGTGCCAGCTGCACGATGTACGCCTTGCGGACCTCGTCGGTCGTGTTCGGACCGGTGGCGTGCGGCGTAAGCGACGAGAACACCACGATGTCGCCTGCCCTCGCCTCGACGGCCACCGCGTCGGGCGCATCATCGAGGCACACGAACCCCAGCTCGCTGCCGTGGTGCTCGTACGTGCCGCCGCGGTGCAGTCCGGGCACCACCATCGGGCAGCCGTTGTCGATCGTGGCGTCGGTGAGCGCGACCCAGCACGTCAGGTACTGCTGCGGCTCGACGAACGTGTAGCCGTTGTCCTGGTGCCACGGGAACGGATCGGTCGCGCCCGGCTTCTTGTAGACCGCCTGATCCCAGTAGAGCCGCACGTCGTCACCGAGCAGGTCGCCAGCAACCTCCACGATCGCTGGTGAGTGCACGAAGCGGCGCGCCTCCTCGAGTCGGGCCACGAGGTGGGTGGTGAAGGTGATCTCCCCCGCGCGGGCGATGAACATCCTCCCGTCCTCGGTGCCCTGGAGGAACCGCTCGACCTCGTCCTCGAGCGGGTCGATCGCAGCGGTCAGCACAGCGAGGTCGTCAGCCGGCACTGCTCCCTCGAGGAGGAAGAACCCCTGCTCGTCGTACTGCGCCGCCTGCTCAGCGGTGATGCGCCGGAACGGCCCCTCGTGGTCGATCCAGGTGAATCCGTCGCTTCGCGGGTGCGGGCGCACTCGTGGATCGAGGCTCACCGCCGATCCTTGCCGTGCGGCTCCGACGTCGTGATCGCTGGCGACTCGATCCCCTCGGTCATGAGCGCGAGTCAACCACGCGGCATCGCTGCGCATCTCGGATCGGCGGCGTCGGCCGCGCCCTCTACGATCCTGCTGTGCTCGACATCCGCCGCATCCGCACCGAGCCCGAGGTCGTGGCCGCCGGCCTGCGGCGCCGAGGCGAGCCCACCGACGCCCTCGACGCGGTGCGTGAGCTCGACGAGCGCCAGCGGACCCTCGCCACCGAGCGCGACGAGCTGCGCAACCAGGTGAAGGCCCTGTCGGGTCAGGTCGGCGCGCTGCACCGCGACGGCCGGCCCGACGAGGCCGCCGCGCTCCAGGCCGAGAGCCGGATGCTCGGCACCCGCGCCGACGAGCTGGCCGAGGAGGTCGACGCGCTCGGGGAGCAGGTGCGCGCCATCCTCCTGCGCCTGCCCAACCTCCCCGCGGACGACTGCCCCGACGGTGCCGGCGAGGGGGACAACGTCGTGGTGCGCGCCGAGGGCTACGACGAGGGCGCCTACGGCGAACACCAGCGCGTCGCCCACTGGGACATCGGCACCGAGCTCGGCATCCTCGACGTCGAGCGTGCGGTGAAGATGTCGGGCTCGATGTTCGTCATGTACCGCGGCCTCGGCGCCACCCTCGAGCGCGGCCTGTGCCAGCTCGCGCTGGATCGCAACGCGGACGCGTACGAGGAGATCCGCCCGCCGACGGTCGTGCTCACCGACACGATGATCAGCACCGGGCACCTGCCCAAGTTCATCGACGACGCCTACCACCTCGAGCGCGACGACCTCTGGGCCATCCCCACCGCCGAGGTCCCGCTCACCTCGCTGGCGCGCGACGAGATCCTCGATGAGGCCACGCTGCCGATGCGGTTCATGGCCCACACCCCGTGCTTCCGCCGCGAGGCCGGCTCCGCGGGGCGTGACACCCGCGGCCTGCTGCGGGTCCACGAGTTCGACAAGGTCGAGCTCCTCGCGTACGCCACGCCCGAGCAGGCCCCCGCGGTGCACGCCGACATCCTCGCCCGAGCCGAGGCGCTGCTCGTCGACCTCGGCCTCGCCTACCGCGTGCTCGATCTCTGCACCGGCGACATCGGCAACTCCGCCGCGCGCACCTTCGACCTCGAGGTCTACGCCCCGGGCGTCGACCGCTGGCTCGAGGTGTCGTCGGTGTCGTGGTTCAGCGACTACCAGGCTCGCCGCGCCAACATCCGCTACCGCCCCGCTGAGGGGAAGGGCACCTCGACGGTGCACACACTCAACGGATCGGGCCTCGCGGTGCCCCGCGTGTGGGCGGCGGTCGTCGAGACGCACCGCCAGCCCGACGGCTCGGTGCGCCTGCCCGAGGTGCTGCACCCCTACCTGCGCGGCGCCACCGAGATCCGTTGAGCATCCCGCGGCTCAGCTGAGGGTGAGTCCGAGCCACGCGGCGGCGACGCACGCACCCATCGTCGCCACCACGTAGGTGGCGGCCCGCGCCCGCTCACCGCTCTCGACCAGCGAGGCGACCTCGCCCACGAAGGTGGAGAAGGTGGTGAGGGCTCCTACCAATCCGGCGCCGAGCACCGTGGTCCACGCATCGCCCAACCCGGCGATCAGCCCGAGTGCGAGCGACCCGGTGATGTTGACGGCGAAGGTCCCCAGCGGCCGGCCGTCGCGGTTCGCTCGGTGGCCCACCTCCGCGCGCACGACGGTGCCCGCCCCCGCCAGCACCACGAACGCTGCTGCCACCAGCGGCGTGGACGCGATCACGTCGCACCCCGTCGAGCGAGCGACGCCGCCGCGGCGAACGCGGCGACGCCCGACACGAGTGCGACCGCCACCAGCACGGCCGCATCGGCGGGCGAACCGGTGTCGAGATCGATCGCCACCGCGAGCGCCACACCCGACATCGAGGTCAGCCCGCCGCAGAACCCGAGGCCGACCAGCTCGCGCCGCACCACGTCGCCGCGCACCACGAGCACCCCCAGCAGCGCGCAGCCGAGCACGTTCCCGAGCAGCAGCGCCCACGGCAGCGAGCCGTCCTGGACCGCCTCGCCCATCGACCAGCGCACGGACGCGCCCACTGCACCGCCGAGCGCAGCGCGTTGCAGAGCATCCCGGTGCACGCCGGCCAACCTACGCGCCGGGGTGGAACCGCACCGTCAGCCCAACTGCATTCTGTGCATGGTGGATTCCGATAGTCGGAACTCACCATGCCCAGAACGGGATGGGGTGGGGGGGTGCAGAGGGGTCAGGTCGGTGGTGGGGTGGGGCGATCGCGGCGGAGCGCGATGGCGACGAGGACCGCGGCGCCGACGCACAGCAGGAGCGCACCGCCGAGGCGCGTCGGGCCGACCTGGTCCAGCCAGCTGCGAACGCCGTCGTTCCACGCGTTGACGCGATCGAACAAGCCGCCACCGGATGCGCCCGCGTCGTCGAGCACCCTCGTCTCGAACCAGCCGTAGTACGCCAGGTACGCGCCGGTCATCACGAGCAGACCGCCGGCGACCCGGTTCACGAACGGCATGGCGCGGCGCAGCTGGTGCAGCAGCCCCTGGCGCGCCAGCGCCAGGCTGACCGTGAGCGCGAGCACCACCGAGCCCATCCCGAGTGCGTAGGCCACAAAGCGCGCCACGCCCTCGCCGACCGAGTCTGCGGTGAAGCTGCTGGTCACCACGGTGAGGAACACCGCGATCGTGCACGATAGCGATGCGATCGCGTACGACACCCCGAAGAGGAACATCGAGCGCACGGTGCCGTCGTCGCCACCTCGCTCCAGGTGCGGCAGCGCGACGGTGAGCGAGAAGCCGCGAAGCATGGCGATGCCGAGCCCGACGAGCCCCACACCGATCACCATCGTGATGTAGGGCAGTGCGCCCTCGAAGCGCAGCGACAGGCCGTCGAGCAGGATGCCCGCGGTCACGAACACGGCCATGAACCCGGCGGTCATCGCCGTGCCGACCTTCACCGCGCGCAGCACCGCTGTGGGAGTGTCGACCTCACCATCGGTCATGCCGAGGAACGACGAGAGGTAGGCGGGCAGCATGGCGAACCCGCACGGGTTCACGGTGGCCAGCATCCCCGCGCCGAAGGCCGTCGCCAGCGCGCCGTTGCTCATGGGGCCAGCAGCTCGTCGATCTTGGCGCGCAGCTCATCGGCGGTGAGCGCGCCGGTGTGCGTGTCGACGATCGTTCCCTCGGCATCGATGAAGGCGGTGGTCGGCAGCGCCGGGAACGGGGCGGTCTCCTGGAGGATGAAGCCCTCGAAGTCGCTGGCGAGGTCGTAGGTGACGCCGGTGGTCTCCACCATCGGCATCCCCTCCTCGACGCGCTCCTGCACGTCCATGCCCAGGAACGCGACCGTGTCGCCGATCTCCTGGTGCACCTCCTCGAACGCCGGCATCTCCTTGATGCACGGTGCGCACGTTGACGCCCAGAAGTTGACCACCAGCGGCCGTCCCTCGTAGTCGGCGAAGGTTCGCTCCTCACCATCGAAGGTGGTGAACGGGCGATCGGTGGCAGCGGTGCCGGGTGCCTCGTCGCCGGCGGTGAGCAGAAGGGCGATCGCAGCGAGCACCAGCGCGACGGCGAGCCCGAGGAGCGCGGCGCTGCCGCGCCGCCGAACGCCGGTCGGGAGGTCGGAGGGCGCTTGGCCGGTTGCGGCCGCGTCGGCAGCGGCGGAGGGGTCGACGGCCATGGCGCCCCCGACGGTAGCCCCCGTTGCTCGACCCCAGACAGCGGACCGGCGGGGCCCAGGTCCCAGGGGGGGGGTCCGGGCCCCGCCGGTCGGTGGTGGGGGATGGGGGGACGGGATGGAGATCGACCGCCGGCGGGCCGGGGCTCGTCGGCGCGGGGAGGGGGGACCGCAGATGCGTCACCCCAGCCCGCCGTGGCGGTGACCTGGGGCACCTGGGCCGGGCCGGTCAGCGAGTGCTGATCGGCCCGGCCTCGACGTTCGGCCTCAGCAGGCCGAGCGCAGGTGCACGGGGATGGGGACCTCGGGCAGCTGGTCCTCGGGACGCGGGGTCTTCGGTGGTCGACCCCGTCGCCTCTTGGTGGCCAGGATCCGCCCGTTGCGGAAGAGCTGTCCGCCCCAGACGCCCCACGGCTCACGCCGCTCGAGGGCGCCCTCGAGGCACTCGGCCAGCACCGGGCACTGGGCGCAGATGCGCTTGGCCTCGGCGATGTCCTGCAGCTCGTCGCTGAAGAACAGCCGGGTCAGCGTGCCCGACAGGTCCTGACAGAGCGCCTCGGCGCGCCAGGCGTCGTCGGTGACCTGCTCGCGGGCCTCGGCTCCGGTGATGGCCAACATGGCTGGGTTCCTCTCTCTCGGTGGTGCTGGTGGGTCTGGTGGGTCTGGATGTCGGATGGGGGTGAAAAACGAAGAAAGCCGCCGGGATGATCCCGACGGCTTCCGGTGGCATGGGTGCTGCTGCAGCTAGGTGAGCAGCACCTCCGGAACCCGTCGGTGGGCGATGGCGTCCTCGGCGAAGGACGGCTTCACGCCCGGGAGCACGTGGATGGCGGTCCAGGTGGACGGCACGTGCGCGCGCGACGCGACGCCGATGGCCATGGAGCCATATCGCTGCGTCGTCGTCGTGCTCATCGGGTTCCTCGTCGTGTTCGCTGGTGCGACCTGGGGCCACACCTGGCGGTTCTGCTGCGCACAGCCCACCACGCAGCGCTCCCTTGGTCAAGCGAATATCTGACGGCGTAGCGTGCGAAGGTGCAGCCTGACGGGAGCGACGAGCCCTCCACCGCCCCTGACGGCGAGGTCGCGCTTGTCCCGGAGCCCCGTGCGGGGCGGGTGTTCGAGACCTCCTGGCGGTGCCGCGTCGGCGATGCCACGGCGTCGGGACGGGTCCGCTTCGACGCCCTGGCCCGCTACCTGCAGGACGTCGCCTACGACGACTACGCGGCTGCCGGCTTCGCCGATGAGCCCGATGCGACGTGGGTTGCCCGCCGGGTGACGATGGACATCGAGGTCCTCCCGCGCTTCGAGGAGATCCTCACCCTGCGGACGTTCGCCAGCGCCATCGCACCCCGGTGGGCCGAGCGCCGCATCTCGATCGCCGGCGAGCACGGCGGTCACGTGGAGGCCGCGG
>JBBRAZ010000019.1:0-72790 GCA_038206295.1 Acidimicrobiales bacterium | reverse complement strand
GGTGTCGATCAGGCGCAGCACCTTCTTCGCGTCCTCTGCGGTCTCGAGGGGGACGGTCGTCGAGGGGACCATCGTGGTGTCGGCGGAGTCGTAGGCGACACCCGCCTCGTCGAGCGCTGCTTTGACGTCGGGCAGCGCCTGAGGTTCGCAGGTGATGCGCCACGTGTCGCCATCGTCGGCGAGATCCTCGGCTCCTGCCTCGAGGACGACGAGCATGAGCTCGTCCTCACCGACCACCTTGGGGAGGATCACGATGCCCTTCCGGGCGAACTGCCAGGCCACGGCGCCGGGCTCGGCGAGGGAGCCACCGAGCTTGGAGAACGTGGAGCGGATGTCGGCCCCGGTCCGGTTGCGGTTGTCGGTGAGCACCTCGACGTAGACGGCGACGCCGGCCGGGGCGTAGCCCTCGTAGGCAGCCGGCTCGTAGCGGACCCCTTCGAGCTCACCCGTGCCGCGCTTGACGGCGCGCTCGATGGTGTCGAGCGGCACGCTCGCGTCGCGCGCCTTCTGGAACATCGTCCGCAGCGTGGGGTTCATCGACGGGTCGCCGCCGCCCTCGCGCGCGGCGACCTCGACCTGGCGGATGAGCTTGGCGAAGAGCTTGCCGCGCGCCTTGTCGGCTGCGCCCTTCTTGTGCTTGATCGTCGCCCACTTCGAGTGTCCGGACATCAGGCTCCCTCTCGTTCGATGCGCTCGAGGAACAGCCGGTGCACCCTGCTGTCGCCCGCGAGCTCGGGGTGGAACGTAGCGCCCACGACGCCTCCGTCGGCGACCAGCACCGGCGTGCCCTCGTGACGAGCGAGCACCTCGACGCCCTCGCCGACGTCGACGATCACCGGCGCCCGGATGAACACGCCCGGGAACGGCACCTCATCGCCGACGAGCGCCACGGGCGCCTCGAAGGAGTCGATCTGGCGCCCGTAGGCGTTGCGCCGCACGGTCGCTCGCAGCACGCCGAGGCTGTGCTGATCGGCGCGGCCGTCGTGCACGTCGGTGGCGAGCAGGATCAGCCCGGCGCAGGTCCCGAGCGTCGGCATGCCGCCGGCGAGGCGTTCGACGAGGGCGTCGCGCAGCCCAGAGCTGTCGAGCAGCATCGAGATGGTCGTCGACTCGCCGCCCGGCAGCACGAGCGCATCGACGTCGAGGTGCTCCGCTCGGCGCACCTCGATCGGATGCGCGCCGAGAGAGCGCAGGACCTCAGCGTGAAGGGCGAACGCTCCCTGCAGCGCGAGGACGCCGACCTTCACCGGGAGGCTCCCCGGTCGAAGCGGCGCTCACCAGCCGCGCTCGGAGAGGTGGGTGTCGAGCGTGTCGATCTCGAGGCCAGGCATGGCCGAGCCGAGCCCGCGGCTCACCTTCACGAGGATGTCCGGGTCCTCGAAGTGGGTGGTGGCCTCGACGATCGCCTTGGCGCGCGCCGAGGGGTTGTCGCTCTTGAAGATGCCTGAGCCCACGAACACCGCCTGCGCACCGAGCTGCATCACGAGTGCGGCATCCGCCGGCGTGGCGATGCCGCCGGCGCAGAACAGGGGCACGGGCAGCGTCCCGGTGCTCGCCACCTCCTGCACCAGCGGGAGCGGCGCACCGAGGCGCTTGGCCCACTCGAACTGCTCGGCCGGATCAGCCTGGGTGAGACGGCGCACATCGCCGAGGATGGAGCGCAGGTGGCGCACGGCTTCGACGATGTTGCCCGTGCCGGCCTCGCCCTTGGAGCGGATGAGGGCCGCGCCCTCGCTGATGCGTCGCAGCGCCTCGCCGAGGTCGGTGGCGCCGCACACGAACGGAGCGGCGAACGCCCACTTGTCGATGTGGTGCGCCTCGTCCGCAGGGGTGAGCACCTCGCTCTCGTCGACGTAGTCGACGCCGAGCGCCTGGAGCAGCTGCGCCTCGACGAAGTGACCGATGCGGGCCTTGGCCATGACCGGGATGGTGACGGCAGCCTTGATGCCCTCGATCATCTCGGGGTCGCTCATGCGGGCGACGCCGCCGTCGCGACGGATGTCGGATGGCACGCGCTCGAGCGCCATGACCGCGGTGGCTCCGGCGTCCTCGGCGATGCGAGCCTGGTCGGGATCGACGACGTCCATGATGACGCCGCCCTTGAGCATCTCGGCCAGGCCCCGCTTGACCAGCAGGGAGCCGGTCGAACGAGCCAGGTCACCTGCGGTGGTCTCGTCGGTCATGGGACCAGTGTACGGAGGGGCCCTGCTGCCGCAGCAATCCGAATGGACGCGCCGGCGGCGATCGGCTCAGGGACGGGTGGCGAGCAGCGCCGAGGCTCGGGTCGCGTCCAGCAGTCCGAAGTCGCCCGCCGCCACCAGCGCCACCCAGGTGCGCCCCGGTGCCAGCGAGATGGGCTTCTCGGCCTCGTCGAGCAGCTCCCAGGGCTCGCCCAGCGCGTTGCGCGTCCAGGTGCCGGTGATGGACCGGCCATCGACGAGCACGGTGGCGCGCCCGGTGCCGAGGGTCACCGCCTCGGGTGAGCGGGCATCGGCCGCGCTCGCGCGGTAGGGCACCTCGAGCACCACCAGGTTGGTGGGCGCGACCTGGACCCCGTTGGCATCGAGGTGGGCACTGTCGGCGAGGCCGTGGAGCGCGTCGATCTGGAACCGCCGCCAGACGCGGCGCGCTGCATCCCAGACGTACTCCGCCGACGGCACCCCGGGCTTGCTGAACGACACCCACGCACCGGCCGCTGGGACGCCCGCCGTGCTGGGGGCATCACCATCGCCGCGCACGGAGAAGACCGGGAGCGGGGCGCCCATCAGCGGCGGTGCTGCATCCAGCAGGGCTTGCGTGTCGGTGTAGAGGTTGTGCGGCGCCCGCCGGGCCGTGTCGCGCCAGTACAGCGATGGCCGGGCGTCGTGGCCCATGTCCACCAGGACGCCGATGCCCCCGGCGCGGCGCAGCACATCGCGCACCGTCGGGTTGCCGCCGGACCAGGCCAGCAGCGGTGTGCGGAGTCCGCCGAGCAGCGACGGATCGCTGGTGCGCGCCGAGCGCACCGGACCGACGGGCGTGGCTGCGGTGCTGTGGAACACCGCTGCGAAGCGCGAGATGCCCTCGACGCGCATCTCGTAGACCACATCGGCCTGGTTGAGCCCGATCTGCGGGCGAGCATCGGCGTAGTTGTCGATCTTCACCACGACCGCGGGATGCGCCAGGTCACGGCTGCTCGGCGCGTCGGCGCCGGTGAGCGGCCACCTCGGAGCCGCAGGGATGGTCGTCGCCGCGGTGGTGGCAACGCGCGTCGGCGTCGTCGTCGTCGAGGAGGTCGAGATCGGTGCGGCCTCGACCCGCACCTCGTGGGCCGCCGCGTCGCCGCATGCGGAGACGGCGATGCCGGCTAGTGCGAGGAGCACGCCAGCGCGCGCTCGTGCGAATCCCATGGTGCCCCCTGAGCAGGTCGGCGGCCCCTACACCCCCCGGCTCGCCATGGTGCCCGTCCGATGGCAGCAGGTGGCGGATGGTGCCGACGACCCGGCGCTCAAGGCACGAGGGTGGCGCGACCAGGCGGCACCAGGTGCACCCAGGTGCGCCCGGGCGTGAGCTCGATGGGACGCCCGTCGAGGTCCTGCCAGGTCGTGACGTCATCGGGCCCGTCGCGGCCCCACTGCGCCTCGATGGCGTGTCCGTCGACGAGCACCAGACCCGTGCCGATCCCGTACAGGACGGCCTCGGGCACCGGCGCACCGGTGACGTCGAAGTAGCCCGTGTTGACGTAGTCGACGAACTGGATGATCACGTTCTCGGGCGCGAACTGCTCGTCGGCCTCGTCGACGTGCGGGGTGCCCTTCTGGGTGCGCGCCCATCCGCCGAGGTCGGCATCCCAGCGGTACGCCACCGGCACGCTCGCGGAGCCGGTGTAGGCGAGGTCGACGCCCTGCACCGTCGCAGCGGCGGACGGCAGGGCTGCGCCGGCGAGGCGATAGCCGAACAGCGCCTGCGGGGCGACGGCATCCTCCGGGGCCTCCGCCCACAGGCCATCGGTGGTGCTGTAGAGGTTGTCGGGGGCGCGCCGGTCGTCGCGTCGCACGTAGGCGCTCGTGGCCACGTCGTAGCCGACGTCGACGAGCGGGCTGTCGCGAATGGTGCGCTGGATGCCCGGGTTCGCTCCGGAGTAGGCGAACAGGGGGCGGCGCAGGTTGCTGGCGATGGCGACGTCGGTGGTGCGCCCCGAGCGGATCGGTCCGACGGAATCGGATCCGGCGGAGTGGAACACGACGGCGAATCGGGTGACGCCGCCCTCGACCATCTCCTCGTAGACGACGTCGGCCTGGTTGAGCCCCATCTGGGGGCGGGCGAGAGGCTCGCCGTTGTCGATCTTCACGATGAGCGCGGGCCGGTTCGCCGGCACGTCCGACGGCAGCCCGGTGAGCGGTGCCACGGGCCCGGGCACCGCGGTGGTCGTCGTCGTGGAGGTCGTGGTGCTCGTCGTGGCGGTGGTCGCGACCGGTTCGGTCTCGTCACCGCCCCCGAGCAGCACGAGCGCGCCGCCGATCAGCACCAGCAGGGCGGCCACGGCGATGGCGATGTTCCTCTTGGTGAGCACGACGTCCTCGTTCGCTCAGAGCTCGCGGAGCGCGGCGATGCGCTCCTCGAGCGGCGGGTGGGTGTTGAACAGGCCGGCGAGCTTCTGCTTCGGCGAGTCGCCTTCGATGCGCTGCACCGGCTCCTCGATCCACAGGTGCGCCGTCGCGCGCGACGCGCTGCGCACGACCGCTTGGTCGTCGCGGAGCTTCTCGAGTGCCGAGATGAGACCGGGCGGGTAGCGGGTCATCTCGACGGCGGACACGTCCGCGAGCGACTCGCGCTTGCGGCCGACGGCAGCCTGCAGCGCCCGTGCCGCGATCGGCGCGACGATCATGAACACGATGGCGACGATGGCCACGATGGCGCCGCCGCCGTTGCTGTCGCGGTTGCGACGGCCGCCGCCGAACCACATCATCCGCATGCCGATGTCCGCCAGCATCGCCACCATGCCAACCATCGTCACCGCCAGCGTCATGACGAGGATGTCGTAGTTCTTCACGTGGCTCAGCTCGTGGGCGATGACGCCCTCGAGCTCGACGCGGTTCATGCGCTCGAGCAGCCCGGTGGTGACCGCCACCGCCGCGTGCTGCGGGTCGCGGCCGGTGGCGAACGCGTTCGGCGCCGGGTCGTCGACGACGTACAGCCGCGGCTTCGGCAGCCCGCTGGCGATGCACAGCCCCTCGACCAGGTTGTGCAGCCGCGCGTACTGCGCCGGGTCCGCCGGGTGGGCCTTGGCCATGGCGAGCGCCACCGAATCGGATTTCCAGTACGACGCGAACGCTGCACCGCCTGCGAAGAGGAAGGCGACTGCGATGCCGACCGGCCCGAAGCCGACGACGGCGTTGAACGCCACGCCCACGAGCGCGACGAAGAGCACGAAGAAGGCCACGATGGCCATCGACTGCCGCTTGTTCTGTGCTACCTCGTCGTACAGCGTCGTCTACCGGGATCGCAGGTGGTCAGAACTGGACTTCGACGTTGCCGCGCTCTTCGCCTTCGGCCTCGAAGTACTCGCGCTCGTCGAAGTTGAACATGTTGGCGATGATCACCGTCGGGAACACCTGGATCTTGGTGTTGTACTTGTAGACGATGTCGTTGAAGAACTGGCGGGCGTAGGAGATGCGGTCCTCGGTGCTGGTCAGCTCCTCCTGCAGGTCGAGGAAGCCCTGGTTCGCCTTGAGGTCCGGGTAGGCCTCCGAGACCGCGAACAGCGACTTGAGCGCGCCGGTGAGCATGTTCTCTGCCTGGGCCTGCTCGGCTGCACCCGTGGCGCTCTGGGCCATGTTGCGAGCCTGGATGACCTTCTCGAGGGTCTCACGCTCGTGGGTGGCGTAGCCCTTGACCGTCTCCACCAGGTTGGGGATCAGGTCGTAGCGGCGCTTCAGCTGGACGTCGATCTGCGCCCACGCGGCCTCGATCTTGTTGCGCAAGGTGACGAGCCCGTTGTACATCCCGACCACGATGGCCAGGAGCACGACGATCACCACGCCGATGACGATGAACACCACGATCGGGCTCCTCCCAGTAGAGCGCGCGGATCCGACAGGATCCTGCGGGCAGCGTAGCCGACGCACCCCGGCGCCCCCTGGCCGCCCGCACGATGCTCAAGCCGAGCGGTGGCGAGCGAGCACCTCCTCGAAGATGTCGATGTACTCCTCGGCGAGGTGGTGCAGGGACATGGCGGACGCCCGCTGGCGACCGCTGGCGATGAGCTGCTCGCGGCGAGCGCGGTCGTCGAGGAGCTCGCCCAGTGCGACCTGCAGCGCAGCGACGTCGCCGGGCGGCACCAGCACCGCATCCGCGCCGCCGCGTGCCACGCGGCGGTAGCCGGCGAGGTCGCTGGCCACCACCGGCGTCTCGGCGGCCATCGCCTCGAGCAGGACGATGCCGAACGACTCCCCACCCAGCGACGGCGCGCAGAACACGTCCGCGCCCCGCAGCCGCGACGCCACCTCGGCATCGCTCAGCCGGCCGAGCCACGAGATCCGCTCGTCGGGGAAGCGGCCGCGCAGCGCTGCGGTGTCGGGGCCCTCCCCCACCACCCACAGCCGCGTCGTGGCCGGGAGGCCGACGAAGGCCTCGAGGAGCACCGCGAGGCCTTTGCGCTCCTCGTGGCGACCGACGAAGAACACCGTCGGCCCCTCGGTGGGGGTCGGCTCGGCGTGGGCGAAGCGCTGCTCGTCGACGCCGTTGTAGAGCACCCGGTACTCGCCGCCCATGCCGTCGGCTGCGGTGCGCTTGGCATCCTCGGACACCGCGACGCGCACGTCCATCTTCGCCGCCATCCATCGAGCGATCTTCCGGTACCGCCCGTAGGGGCTGTGATCCCACGCAGCGTGGAACGTGCCCACCACCGGCGACGTGCACACCAGCAGCGCTGTCATGGTGACGCCGGGAGCGAGCGGCTCGTGCAGGTGGACGATGTCGAACGCCTCGTCGCGCAGCGCCCGGATGGTGCGCAGCTGCGCGGCAGGATCTGGCGCGAGCGGCACCACCGAGCCGTTGGCGGACATCGGGAGGCTGGCGCCCAGCGGGGTGACGCCTCCGTCGGGCGGCGGTCCGTCGCACGGCGCGAGGACCCTGGTCGCGTGGCCCAGCGCTCGCAGCTCGCGGGCGAGTCCGAGCACCTGGCCCTGCACGCCCCCGGGCCGGGTCAGGCTGTAGGGGCAGACCACGCCGATGCGCACCGCCACAGCGTAGGGCCCGGCGGCGGGAGCGACCCAGCCCCAGCCACCAGCCTCTGCGGGGGCGAGATCAGCGGCGGCGGCGAGCGGCGCGCTCGGCGAGGGCTGCGTGGTCCGATGGCCAGTTCGGCTGCAGGAGGTGCCACTGCTCAGGCGCCACGGCGATGAGCGCCTCCAGCTCGTGCGCCAGCACCTGGGTCAGCCGGGCGACATCGGACCGCAGGCCGCCCTGGCGCGTGAGGTCCATCGGGGCGCCGATGTGGGCGTGGCGTCGCTTGCCATCGAAGTAGACCGCTGAGGGGAGCAGCGGCGCACCGGTGCGCAGCGCCAGGGTGACCGGCCCGCCGGGCAGCGTGGTGCGCTCGCCGAAGAACTCCACCTCGATCCCGGTGCCGCCGATGTCACGGTCGCACAGCAGCGGGATCGCGTGTCCGGCACGCACCGCGGCGCTCACCGCCTTGCCGGCATCGGGCCCCAGCGGCACCACCTGCATCCCCAGCGAGCGGCGGAACTGCGCGAACCACTCGAAGAGCTCCGGGGGCTCGAGCTCCTCGACGACCGCGGTGACGGGGAACCTGCCGACCTGCGCCGCCCAGAACGCCGACCACTCCCACCCGCCGAGGTGCGGCAGAGCGAGGATGGCGCCCACGCCGCGCGCCTGCGCGTCGGTGATGTGCTCGAGGCCGTCGTAGGTGAGCCCGTCATCGACCTCCTGCGCGCTCAGCGCCGGCAGGCGGAGCGACTCCATCCAGTAGCGGGCGTAGGACTGGAACAGGTGCCGGCGGGCCCGGGCGAGGGCTCGGCCCTGCAGCGAGGGGCCCTGGACGCGCACCATGTTGCGCTCGGCGATGAACCGCCGCTCGCTAGGAACCGCCGACACAGCAGCGCCGAGCCCGGCAGCGATGGCATCGCCGACCGGGAGTGGGAGGTGCTGCGCCAGCCACGCGCCTGCCTGGTAGGCGCGGACAACCCGCGGGGTCACTCGCTGCGCTCGGGAGAGCTCAGAGACCGGTGCGGCCCTGCCGTGCGCGCTCGCGCCACGCGGCGCTCGTCGTGCTGCGGCTGCGGCGGGCGGTGCGAGGCTGGCGTCGCTGCCAGCGAGGCTCGATGGAGCGGGGCTCGCTGGCCTGCCGCCAGACCTTCGCGAACCGCTGCGCCGCGGTGATCGAGCTGGCGAGCAGCATGAACCACAGCACCGGAACCAGCAGCGAGTCGAACAGGAGCCCGAACCCGAGGAACACGAAGCGCTCGGCGCGCTCCATGAAGCCACCTCGGGCGTCGAAGCCGAGCGCGTCGGCCTTCGCACGCTGGTAGCTCACCAGCATGGCCATGCCCAGCAGCGCCATCGGCAGCAAGGCGATGCGGCCACCTGGGCTGCCAGACAGGTACCAGGCGAGGCCGAGGAACAGCAGGCCGTCGGTGAAGCGGTCCGACACCGAGTCGAAGTAGGCGCCGCGCTTGGTGCCGCCGCCGCTCGCCTTCGCCACCGAGCCGTCGAGCGCATCGGCAGCACCGGATAGAGCGAGGAGCAGGAGCCCGCCGCGCAGCGCGCCGTTGGCGATCGCGATCGCAGATCCGGCCGCCGCCACGATGCCGAGCACCGTCATGTGGTCGGCTGAGAGCCCGGCACGGCGCAGGCTGGTCCCGATGGGCGTGAAGCCCTTCTCGAATGTGGTTCGCCAGCGTCCGTCGAGCATCGCCGCTCCTCCGCAATGGTCAGCGCTCGGGAGTGTACCGCCGAGGAGGCCAGGTGTGGGAGATGGCGCGAGCGGGTGCTCGCGAACGCGAGCACCCGCAACGGCCCTCGATACCTCTAGCCTCGATGTCGTGGATGGCATCGACACCAGCGGGCTCCTGCCGCCGGACGTGATCGCAGCGCTTCGCTCGTTCCCCCGGCGCTTCACCACCGCAACCGATCCGGCCCGCCTCACCGACGGCGACGCCGACCGCCGCGACGAGCTCGCGCGACGTCACGGCACCGATGGCACCAGCGCCCAGGATCACCTGCGCAACGCCACGCGAACCCTCCAGCTGATCGCCGGCGCCATCGACGAGGTGCTCCAGACCGAAGGCCCCACCCTCCATCCCGCATGCACCGATCGCGCCCGACGCTCGTGGCCGGAGCCCCCGGGCGAGTCCACCGACGGCCTCCTGACCGAGCTCGTCGATGCCGACCAGCGCCTCATCGAGCGCCTGGAGGCGATCGCGCCGGCGGCGTGGGCGCGCACCGCGACGGTGGCGGATGACGGCGAGCGCACCGTCGGTCACCTCGCAGCCGAGCTGGTGGGCACCGTCGCGGATGACCTCCGGTGGATCGAGCGCAACCTCCGACCCGATCCCCGCCCCTGATCGACGACGTGCAGCGGGTGGGACCTCAGCCAGCGTCGAGCACCGACCAGTCCTCGGGGTTGTCCTCGACGAAGTGCTCGACGACCGTGCCATCGACGCCATCGACGAGGGCGAGGCCCCGCGTCGCGGGTGGCGACTCCGCTGAGTAGAGCAGGATCCGCCACGTCGGGCGGCTCCGCAGCCCGCGCCAGCCGAGCTGGGCCGAGGCGTGCCCGACAGCGAACCCGACCGCGGCGGTGGCCGCCACCAGCGCGTCGTGCTCGTCGACGTCGAGGTCCCACCCAGCGAGCAGGTGGAATGCCCCGACCAGCGCCAGCGCCACGCCGCCGCCGAGGAAGCCGTCGTTGACCAGCGGGCTTCCCGCCGGAGAGGTCGCCCACAGGGCGAGGGAGCCTGCTGCGAGCACCAGGTAGAGCACGCCGGGGATCCGACGCCGGTTGTTGTTCGGGAAGAGGTAGGGCCCGACGAGGCCGTGCGCATCCAGGTCCTCGGGCAGCACGTCGCGGATGGCGCCCACGTCATCAGCTGCTGGTGCATCGCTCGGCGTGGGTTCGGTCATCGGCGTGACGGTAGCGCTGCTGATCGGCCTCGCCCCAGCCCGCAGGATCCGGCGCTCAGGGTGCGACGGCGCTCGGCCACGCCTCCCGCAGCAGGCGCCAGGTCGCTGCGAGCGGCTGCGGGAGCACGCGGGCGTCGGCTACAGCGGTCATGAAGTTCGTGTCGCCCGCCCACCGCGGCACGCAGTGCACGTGGAGGTGGTCGGGCACCCCAGCGCCCGCTGCCCGTCCGAGGTTGCAGCCGACGTTGATGCCCTCGCACCCGAGCCCGCCGCGCAGCGCGGCGACCGCGTCGCGCACCATCGCCCAGAGCTCGGCGTGCTCGCCGTCGTCGAGCTCGTGGAGCTCGGCGACGGCGCGGTTGGGAACGACCAGCAGGTGCCCGTTCGCATACGGGTAGGCATTGAGCAGCACCGAGCAGCGGGGACCTCGCGCCACGATGCGGCCGGACTCGTCATCGAGGGTGAGGATCCGCTCGAACAACGTTCCTGCAGCGTCGCGCTCCAAGGCGGCGTCGCCGGACACCGCCCGCTCGAGGTACGTCGCACGCCAGCCGGCCCAGAGGTGGTCGAGCGGGGGCCGCCCCCCGGCAGGCCGAGCGTCATCAGCCACGCAGCACCTCAGCCGACGACCGCTTGGCGGGGACCTCCCGTGCCAGATCCTCCTGGCGGACCTGCTCGACGGGGAGCGACTGCGCCTTCTTCGTCGCGTAGGTGTCGACGTACTCCTGGCCGGTCAGCTCGCGGATCTCGTACATCACCTCGTCGATGATCTGGCGGTACACGAGGTGGTCGTGGGGTCGATCCCGGTAGCGACCGACCTCGACCGGCCGGCCGAAGCGCACGACCGCACGCCGGAACGGCCGCGGAACCGCGCGGTCGGCGGGCTGGATGGCGGCAGAGCCGATGATGCCGACGGGGATGATCGGTGAGCCGGTGCGCAGCGCGAGTCGCGCCGGACCGGTGTGGCCGCGGTAGAGGCGACCGTCGCGCGACCGCGTCCCCTCGGGGTAGATGCCGAACAGCTCGCCCCACCCCAGCACCCGCTGCGCGGCCGACAGGGCTCGCTCCGCGGCATCGCCGCCCTCGCGGTCGATGGGGATCATCCCCATCTGAGGGAACAGCCACCTCGTCTTCCAGTCGTCGAGGTACTCGGCCTTGCCGACGTAGGTGACGCGACGCCCAGCGGCGAACGGCAGCAGGAACGAGTCGATCACCGAGGTGTGGCTCGGGCAGAGGATCGCAGGCCCCGACGTCGGCACGTTCTCGATCCCCTGCACCTCGACGCGCCAGAAGAACCTGAAGATCGGGCTCAGGATGGCGCGAGCGACGGGGTACAGCTGCCCCGCGTCGCGGGTCGACGGTTGCCCCTCTCCTGCTCCCTCCATCGCTGCAGTCTGCCGCACCGGCGCGGCGCGCGGGTGCAGGTGCTGCTCGCTGCGCGACACGCCCGCCCCTGGAGCCGATCAGGGCAGCAGCGGAGCGGTGCGCGCCAGGAAGGCCGCCATCGCCTGGCGGCTCACCGACGCAGTGGGGTGGTAGCCGCCGTCCGCGTAACCGTCCGCGATACCCGTGCCCACCATCCACGCGATGTCGCCGCAGAACGGGTTCGACGTAGGCACGTCGTTGAACGGCGCCGCCACGCAGAGGGGCGCGACCGCACCGACGAGCCGGCGCACGAACGCCGCCATCGCCTGGCGGCTCACAGCGTCGGTCGGGTGGAAGCGCCCGTCGGCGTAGCCGCCGGCGATCTCCGTGGCCTCCATCCACTCGATCTCACCGCAGAACGAGTGGTCGGTGGGCACGTCGGCGAACGGAGGCGCCGAGCACGAGGGATCGTCGCCGTCCGGGGAGCCGGCCATGCGGTAGAGGAAGGCGCTCATCGCCTGGCGGGTGATCGGCGCCACCGGCCGGAACGTGCCATCGGGGTACCCCAGAGCGATTGCCGAGTCGACGAGCCACGCGATGTGGGCGCAGAACGGGTGAACGTCGGGGACGTCGACGAACGGCCCCGGCGGCAGGCAACCGCCGGTCACCTCGACGGTTGCGTCGTCCTCACCCGCGGCGGGCCCGGTCTGATCGCTGCCCACGATCGCCGAGTTGGTCAGGTCGCCGACGTCGGACGCGCTGGTCGCTGTCGAACAGGTCACAACCGTCGAGGTGAGGGCGGCGAGCGATCCGATGGCCCTGTCGCAATCCGGCTCGAGCGGATCGGAGAGGGTGACCCCGGTGAGCGGCGTCGTACCGGTGTTGAGGATGGTGATCGTCCACCCTGCGTCCTCGCCCGCCAGCACCGAGGGCGCGCTCGCCTCCTTCACGACCTGGAGGCCGACGGGAGGCGAGGTGTACGTCACCTGCGCCACCGGCGTCTCCGGCGCATTCGGGGTGCAGACCCAGTCGGCGTGCACCCGACCCGAGAGACGAGTTGACGCGACCTCGACCCGCAGCCAGAGACCCAGGTTGAAGACCACGTCGCCGGGCAGCAGGTCGATCGTCGAACCCGGCGCTGCAAGCGGAGAGGTCAGGAGGTCGGCGTCGACCGTGGCGGTCCACGGCGGCTCCGTGCGATCGAGGATGTAACCCGTCCGAGGCGGGGTCGGGTGCGAGAACGTGTACGGCGTGGCGTTGTGATCACCGATGAAGATCGAGATCTCGTCCTCGCTCACCGAGGCGGTCAGCGGTGGCTCGCCCGTCGGCTGAGTCGAGGTGAGCGCGAACGAGCCGACGTCGATGCTCGTGCCCGCCGGCGCGCTCTGGCGGAGCGTCGCACGTGGGTCGCGATCGCCCAGGAGGAGAGCGAAGCCGACCAGGGACACACCACCGGGGAGCTGCGGTGCGATGATGTCGTCTTCGATGACACCGGCGAGCGCACCGAGCGGAAGGGTGCTGGCGATGGTGGTGTGCACGCTCTCGCCTGGGGCGACGGTGGCAGGCACGGTCACCGTGATCGGGAGGTCGAGTGCCATCCCATCGGGGCTCAGCGACTCCACCGCGGTGCGCATCGGTCCCGACACGAGGGATGACGCGGACTCCTCGATCGTGTCGAGGTCGGGCACGCAGGTCGCGGGGACGGTCACCGCTCCGCCAGATCCGGCGGCACCGTCGAGGTCCACATCGGCGGACGCGACGGGAGGGGCCAACGATGCGGCGACGAGCACCGCCACCGCCACGCCCAGACCTACGGATCGATGCACGTGCGCCCCCTCTGCCCCAGCGTCGATGCCGGTCGCCAGAGGTTAGATCGTCAGGCCGGCCGCTGCGCAGCTTGCAGATCGATGCCGAGCAGGGCAGCGGCCCGCCCGACCCCGACGCCAGCTGCCGCAGCGTCATCGATCGCAGCGATCGCGGCCGGCGCATCCAGGTCGTCGTCCAGCGCGGCGCGCGCCTGGTCGAGGGCACCATCGCCCTCACCCGCTTCCTGCCAGCGCACGAGTCGGTCACGTGCGGCCGCCGGCAGGCCGTCGTTCCACTCCCACGGGGTGCGGTAGTGGTGCACGAGGCACAGCAGGCGTATGACCCGCGGATCCCAGCGCTCCCGCAGGTCGCTGACGAACACCAGGTTGCCGAGCGACTTCGACATCTTCTCGCCGTCCATCCGCACCATCGCCTGGTGCATCCAGTGCCGCACGAACGGCACACCGGTGGCCGCCTCGGACTGCGCCGCCTCGCACTCGTGGTGGGGGAAGATCAGGTCGCCGCCGCCTCCGTGGAGATCGATCGTCGTGTCGAGCTCGCGCAGCGCGAGCGCCGAGCACTCGATGTGCCAGCCGGGTCGGCCCGGACCCCACAGGGACTCCCACGCCGGCTCATCGGGAGCCGACGGCTGCCAGAGCACGAAGTCGAGCGGATCGCGCTTGGCCGGGTCATCGGGGTTCCCACCGCGCTCGCGCGCCAGCACCAGCATCTCGTCGCGCTCGA
Organism: Acidimicrobiales bacterium; assembly: GCA_038206295.1. Taxonomy (GTDB): domain Bacteria; phylum Actinomycetota; class Acidimicrobiia; order Acidimicrobiales; family JBBRAZ01; genus JBBRAZ01. The sequence goes on along the minus strand of JBBRAZ010000019.1, from coordinate 58,750 downwards.
GGTGGCTCACCTGACCGAACCGCTCGAAGGAGCCGACGTCGAAGTACACCGCACCCCCTGCCTCGTACGCGTGGCCGCGCTCGAGGACCATGCCGATGAACCCGCGGATGTCGGCGATGGCGCTGGTGGCTCGGGGCTCGCTCCAGCTCGGCAGCAGTCCGAGCGCCGCCATGTCGTCGTCGAACCGAGCGGTCTCAGCCGCAGCGAGGTCGAGGTAGTGGATGCCGAGCTCGCGCGCCTTGCGCAGCAGGTCGTCGTCGACGTCGGTCACGTTGCGCACGCAGCGCGTCTCGTGGCCGAGGTCGCGCAGCCGGCGCTGCACCACGTCGTAGGTGAGGTAGGTCGCTGCGTGGCCGAGGTGCGTCGCGTCGTACGGCGTGATGCCGCACGTGTACATGGTGACCACCGCACCCGGCTCGAAGGGCACGACCGCCGAGCGAGCGGTGTCCCACAGGTGCATGGGACCGCCCACGGTCACTCCGGCAGGCCGGTGAAGCGCAGCGCCACGCGGGTCTTGTAGCGCACGTTGAGCTGCAGCAGGACCGCAGCGAACGCCTCGATGGGCGCTGCCACCGAGAGCTCGCCGGCCTCCAGCGGCCGCATGTTCGGGATGCGGCTCACGATGTCGACCACCGTCGCCATCGCTGCCTTGCTGTCCGAGCAGATGAGCACGTCGGTGTCGACCGGCTCGTCGATGTGGCCCAGCTCCTTCGCCGGCACGTGGTGGAACGCAGCGGCGACGTGCGACTTGGGCACGGCGGCCTGGACGCTGGCGGCCACCGACCCGCGCGGCGGGACCAGCGGCTGGAACTCGTGACCCACCTTGGCCAGCGCGTTGGCCATCGAGATGACCACCTTGCCCTGGAGCTGGCGTGACACCGACGCGGCGGTGACCGCGGCGGCATCCCAGGGTGTGGCGATCACCACCACCTCGGCGGACGCCGCACCCTCGTTGTCGGCGGCTTCGACGATCAGGCCGCGATCAGGCCACCGCTCGAGGATTGCGTCGCGCACCTCCATCGCCCGGTACTTGGACCGGGAGCCGACCACGACATCGAACCCGACCGAGGCCAGCCGCGCGGCGAGCGCGCTGCCGGCGGGGCCGGTTGCACCAAGGATTCCGATCTGCATCGGCGACACCCTACCGGTGGCCGACCGCGACAGTGCCAACTGAAGTGGTCGAGGCGTCGCGGTAACGTGCCCCTCCGCACCACGGTCGGAGGGCGCATGGGTCTGCTGGACGGCAAGCGATTGGTCATCACCGGGGTGCTCACCGACGCCTCGCTCGCCTACGGCGTGGCGGAGCGGTCCATCGCAGAAGGCGCCGAGGTCGTCCTCACCGGAGCTGGGCGGGGGTTGCGGCTCACCCAGCGCATGGCGAAGCGCCTCCCCGGCGCCCCCGAGGTCCTCGAGTTCGACGTGACCGATGCCACCCACGTCGATTCGCTGCGGACGGCCCTCGAGGCGCGCTGGGGCCGGGTCGACGGCGCGCTGCACGCCATCGGCTTCGCCCCGCCGGTGTGCCTGGGCGGCACCTTCATGGAGGCCGACTGGCCCGACGTGTCGGTCGCGCTCGAGGTCTCCGCTTACTCCCTGAAGCGCCTGGCCGACGCGGTCGCGCCCCTCATGACCGACGGCGGATCCATCGTCGGCCTCGACTTCGACGCCTCGGTCGCGTGGCCCGCCTACGACTGGATGGGCGTGGCCAAGGCTGCGCTCGAGTCGTGCTCGCGGTACCTGGCGCGCGAGCTCGGCGGCGACGGCATCCGGGTCAACCTCATCGCCGCCGGGCCGATCAAGACGATGGCGGCCCGCTCCATCCCCGGCTTCAAGCAGTTCGAGGACGTGTGGGACGAGCGTGCACCGCTCGGGTGGGATGTGACCGACCCGGGACCGGTCGCCGGCGCCTGCGTCGCGCTGCTGTCGGATCTGTTCCCCGCGACCACCGGCGAGATCGTGCACGTCGACGGCGGCTACCACGCCGTCGGCGCCTGACCACCTACCAGGAGTCGGGAAGTGCTGGCTCCGGCGGCAGCTCGAGGTGCGCTGGGTTCGCGACCTCGAGCGCGGCGAGGGCGGCCGCACGGAGCGCGGCGACGAGCTCGTCCTCGCGGTCGTCGTAGGTCCCCGCAGCGATGGCCTCCGCCAGCTCGCGCTCGGTGGAGACCCCGAGTTGCGCCAAGCGCTCGCGGTGAGCAACGAGCGCAGCGTCGCCGGCGAGGAGCTCGCGCCGCACCATCCCCACGACGTTGGCCGCCACGCGTGCGTGGAACCCGACGCGGCCGTCGGGCCCCGGGACGACCTCTGCGCGCAGCCAGTCCTCGACCGCCTCCAGGAGGTCGACCGCCGAGGGCAGCGGGTGCAGCTCGCGCTCGGAGGAGGTCATCCGAGCAGCTCCAGGATGTCCCACTCCTGCTCCGCTGTCCGCCGGCCGATGGCTGCGAGCTCCACGGACCGGCTGTGGCCACCGAGGTGCGCCATCACCTGGATGACGCAGATGACGCCCCACCGCAGCGCGCTGTGGACCTGCCACCACCGGAAGGCGTCGACGTCGACCGGCGCACCGCCGGCCTCCTCGTAGCTCACGAAGAGCGACTCGTAGGATCCGAGGCCGGCAACCGGCGGCGCAGCTCCGAAGCGCCACGCGCGCGTGCTCAGCCAGGCGAGGTCCGCCATCGGGTCGCCGATGTGCGCGAGCTCCCAATCGATCACCGCAGCGAGGCCCTCGTCGTCGACGATCAGGTTCCCCAACCGGAAGTCGCCGTGCAGGACCGCAGGTGCGATCACTCGGGGCGGGTGCCGCTCGAGCCACCGCAGCGCCAGCTCGAAGGTGGGATACGGCGCGTCGAAGCTGCGCAGCACCGCCCGCAGCTGCGCGACAGGGTCGGGGTGCGGCAGGTCGGGCACCGCGGCGAGGTCGATGGCGTGGATCCTCGCCAGCGCGTCGGCGCACTGCCCGACCAGCGCCGAGCGAGCGGCTGCCCAGCGGCCGTCGCGCAGGATCCGGCGCGCGATCGTCTCGCCCTCGACGTGCTCGACGACGACGAACGGGCGACCGAGAGCACCGCCGGCCGGCTCGTGAGCGACCACCGACGGGGCGGCGACGCCTGCGGTGGCCGCGAGCTCCAGCAACTGGACCTCGGCATCGAGGCCGCCGCCGGTGTCGATCGAACCTGGACGCACGACCTGGACGATCAGCGGCGTCGCCTCGTCGCGCTCACGGACCGTCACCGACCACGTCTGACGCGATGCGCCCCCCGACAGCTGGCGCACCTCGCCCACGACCGGCGAGCGACCCCGGGCGACGAGCGCGTCGCGGACCGCTCGCTCGACCGCCTCGCCCCCGTGCTCCCCCATCTGACGGACCGGTCTAGCAGGCGGCGGCGACGGTCGGGTACGGGTTGATGACCCGGCCACCGGCCTCGATCTCGAAGTGGAGGTGCGGCGCACCCTCGGGCGCGTTGCCGGTGCTGCCCACGTAGCCCACCACGGTCCCGGCGGACACCCGGCCGCTGGCGCCGTAGCTGTCGAGGTGGGTGCCGTAGTACTGGTTGCCGTCGTCACCGGCCAAGTAGAAGGACAGGCCGCCGATCGAGTTGCCACGGTGCACGACGTCGCCCCCGACCGGTGCCACCACCGGCGTGCCGCGCGCCGCCATCATGTCCACGCCTTCGTGGCGGCGACCACCCGGTCGGGGCGCGCCGAAGGTGTCGGTGAAGAACACCGATCCCTGCACGGGGCAGAGGAAGGTTCCGGGCGGCGTGGGCGCCGGTGCCGGTGGCGCCGGTGGCGCCGGATCGGTGGTGGGCGCAGGCGTCCCCGGAACGTCGACAGGGGCTGCGGTCGTGCTCGTCGCGGCTGCGGCCGCTGCCGCTGCCGCCGCGGCGCGGCGCTGCTCCTCCTCGGCTCGGCGGCGCGCCTCCTCGGCGCGACGACGCTCCTCTGCCAGGCGCTCGCGATCGACCTCCTCGAGCACCTCGAGCTCGCGGTAGATCGCGGCCTGCGCATCCTCGAGCTCCACCAGCAGGTCGCGTTGGTGCACCTCGCGCGCCTCCGCGTCTGCACGGTTGGCGGCGAGGTCCTCGCGCAGCGCCTCGTACCGATCGATGGCATCCGCGTCGCTCTGCGCGACGACGCGCGTGAGCGCCGCTGCCCGAGCGTGTCGATTGAGATCGGTCTCGAGCAGGATCGGGAGCTCGCCGCTGGACGTGTAGCGCTCCACCGCGATGGCTTGCACCTCAGCGCGCAGGTCGTCCATCTCGGCCTCGATCGCCGTGGCTCGGGTCTCGAGCCGGGCGAGCTCGGCTTCGAGCTCGCCGAGCTGAGCCTGCGCGTCGTCGTAGCGCTGCGTCGCCTCTGCAGCACGCGCACGTGCTGCAGCGAGGCCCGGGGTGCGCTCCTGCGCACCGAGCGGCGCAGCCGTCGCGAGCGCGAGCACCAGGACCAGCACCGAGGTCACCGCCCGCAACCGCACGGCGCGACCCTACCCGCACCGACCGCACCGACCCACGCGGCCGCCACCGACCCAGACCAGGCACCTCGCTCCGGTACCCTCGCCCGCTGACCAGGAGGTTCGATGCTCAGCGATGGCGACCAGCACGAGTGGTTCTCGTGGACCGATCCCGAAGGTGGCGCAACCTACCTCTTCGACGTGACCTTCCTCGCCAGCAGCTGGTCGTGCATCTTCGGCCAGGGCTGCCTCGGGGTCCACGAGGTGCCGACACCCGAGCGCAACGAGGGCTGCTGCTCGTTCGGCGCCCACTTCGCGGATGCAGCGGACCGCAAGCGCGTGCAGCGCTCCGTCGATCGCCTGGAGCCGAAGCACTGGCAGCTCCACGCCGCCGCTGAGTCGCTCGGCGGCCCGATCTGGCGCGACGACGGCGACTGGACGACGAGAACCCACGACGGCGCGTGCATCATGCTGAACCGGCCCGGGTTCGCCGGCGGCGAGGGATGCGCGCTCCACATCGGCGCTGCGAGCGCCGGAGAGCGGCCGCTCGACTGGAAGCCGGAGGTGTGCTGGCAGCTGCCGCTGCGCCTCGAGCACAGCGAGGACACCCTGGGCCACGACACCTACACGCTGCGCGAGTGGAAGCGCCGGGACTGGGGCGAGGGCGGTGCGGAGTTCCACTGGTGGTGCACCGAAGACGACCTCGCCTTCGTCGGAGCAGAGCCGGTGTGGCGCTCCTCGAGAGACGAGATCATCGAGCTGGTCGGCGCGGTACCCTACGGAGCGCTGGTCGAGTACCTCGTGGGGCGTGGCTCCACCACCGTGCTGCCGCACCCTGCGGTGCGCCGAGGCTCGACGGCGACGAAGACCGGCAACCCGTGAACAGGGGATGACATGAGCACCTTCACCGCTGAGAACCTGCGGCAGACCTCGGAGCGGGCGGGGATGTACTTCCCCGAGTACGTGATCGACCAGCTCGTGGCGGCCATCGACGCCGGCAAGCACGTCATCCTCACGGGTCCACCCGGCACCGGGAAGACGACGCTGGCCTACCTGGCCGCCGAGGTGGCTCAGAAGGCGATGTTCTGCACCGGGTACCTGCCCACCACCGCCACCACCGAGTGGACGACCTTCGAGACGATCGGCGGCCTGCAGCCGACGCCCGACGGCCTCATCTACCGACCCGGCATGTTCGTCGAGGCGATCGAGACCGGCCGCTGGCTGGTCATCGACGAGCTCAACCGGTCCAACTTCGATCGCGCCTTCGGGCAGCTCTTCACGGTGCTGTCGGGCTCGGCGGTGGTGCTCCCGTTCAAGCGCAAGGGCAACTCCCGCCCCATCTCCCTGGTCCCGTACGGCGTGGAGCCCCCAGACGACACCGACGTCGTGCGCGTCCCCGTCAACTGGCGGATCATCGCCACCATGAACATGTTCGACAAGAACCTGCTGTTCGACATGTCCTACGCGCTGATGCGCCGCTTCGCGTTCATCGAAGTCGGCACGCCCGACGAGGAGACCTACGAGCAGCTGCTGCAGGGCCCCGGGGAGATCGTGAGCAAGCTCCTCGAGCTCCGACGCTTCAGCGACCTCGGCCCCGCCATCTACATCGATGCCTCGAAGTACGCCGCCCGGCGGCTGAAGGACGGCACGACGCCGTCGCGGGTGCTCTACGAGGTCTTCTACGGCTACTTCCTGCCCCAGTTCGAAGGGATGGAGGACAAGCGGGCGACGACGCTGTACCGCACCGTCGCAGCGCACTTCGACCCACCGGAGCAGCTCGAGGCGCAGCGCACCATCGCAGACGTCCTCGGCGTGGAGCTGGCCGTCTGACATGGCGTTGCGCGCCCCACCTGGCCCCGAGCCCGGCGCCTCGGCCTCGACCAGCGAGACCGAGGCCGACGATGGCCCGGCACCGACGGCCGCCCTCGACGCGCTCTTCGGTCGCCTGGCGCGCCCCTACAACCCGATCGAGGTGGCCGAGGCGCTGCTGGGCCTGTCGCCGAAGGCGACCCGACAGCTCGTCGGCACCATCGCCGCCACCTCAGTCGAGGCGGACCGCCTGATCGCTGCGATGGACACCACCATCCGATCGCTCGCCACCTCGATGCAGACGCAGGTCGAGCGGTGCGTCGGCGAGATCCGCGGTCCGGTCATGTGGAGCGAGACCATCTCGGCACGCGCGTCGACGTTCGGGATGGATGACCTCTTCATGTGCGCCACCCCGAGCCGCGCCTACGACATCGTCGAGAACCGCCTGCTCGTGGCAGCGCTGCACGCGGTGCACGACGCAGCAACGGACGCGGCGGTGATCTCAGCGGAGGGCTACGACAACGAGGTCCTGCGCACGGCCCGGCGAAGCGGCGACGTCGCCCGTCGATGGCTCGACCACCCCAGCCTCAGCCGCGTCACGCGCGAGCGCCCCAACGGCAGAGCCATCAAGCGGGTCCGCGCCGGCAAGAAGCACCGCACCTACGAGCCGGCGCTCGCCATGCTGGAGCGTGCCGGCGATCCCATCGATCCGGTCCAGCTCCTCCCCTACTGCGATCAGCGCACACGAGCGCAGCACCAGGTGCTGCTCGGCATCCTCGACGAGCTCGAGCGGCGCGGGATGACGCTGGCACCGCTGCGCGCGGAGGCGGGGGTGCTCTTCACCGGTCCCGTCCAGTACCTGCACGCGCGCGTGCTGGGCGATCGTGCTCGCCTCAGCGGCATCCTCATCGGCAAGCTGCTGATCGACGTCCCCGACCGCCTCCGCGAACGCAACCGCGAGCGGGCAGAGGCGATGCTGGTGGAGCGAGCGCCGAACCGCGCCACGCAGCTGGTGATGGCACGAGACGACATCGTGACCGCAGTCGACCGGGCGATCGAGCTCGCACGCACCTGAGGAGCGCTCCGGCGAGGGGAGCGTCTGCTACCAGGGCTCGTCGCGCGCCTCGACCGCACTCTCGGCCAGGCACCACGATGCGTGATCGTGCCCAGGACCGGCGCCGCACTCAGCGCACTCCCGCTCCTTCTCGCCCTCCAAGAGGGCGTCGAATTCGGTGTCGGAGGTCCGCTTGAGCGCTCGGGCCTCCTCGAACCGTCGGTGTCGACCCTTCTTCACCCGGCAACTCCCACGCGAGGGCAGCAACGGAGCGCACTCTAGCGCCTCGGGCGCAGGACTGCGGACGCGGTGCGGGCTCCAGCGATCTCCTAGCCTCTCCTTGCCTTTCCGACGATCCGGAGCACCTGCGATGACCTCCCCACGGCACGCGGACCTGTGGCGCCTGAGCGGGCACCCGACGACCGGCGACCGGTCGTCGGCGAGCGCCGACCTGACGTGGACCCCATTGTGAGCCTCCCGGCCGATCCCGTCCTGATCGCGCTGTCGGCGGCGACTGCCGGCATCGGCGCACTCGGCGGCATCGGCGGAGCGATCCTGCTGGTGCCCACGCTCGTGCTCCTGGGCGTGGAACCCTCCACGGCCGCCCCGCTCGGTCTCCTCTCGGTCGCCGCAGGCTCCCTCGCCGCCGGACCCCAGCAGCTCTCCAGCGGTACCGTGCACCACCGGCTCGGCGTCACCCTGGAGGTGGTCGCGTCCACCGCCGCGATCATCGGTGCGATGGCGTCCCCTCATGTCTCCGACCGCGCGCTGCGCCTGGTCCTCGCCGGCGCAGCAGCGGCCTCCGCCCTGTCGGGCATCCGCGTGCGCAGCATCAGGAACCTCCCCGACCCGTCGTTCGCCGAGGAGCTCCCCGGGGAGTGGCCTGGCACGCTGGCCGGCGCCTACCTGCTCGACGGCGAGGTGGTCCCCTACCGAGCGAAGCGGCTCGGCTCGGGGTTGGCGTCGATGGTCGCGGCCGGGCTCGTGTCTGGGCTGGCGGGCGCCAGCGGCGGGTTCATCAAGACCCCGGCGATGAACCTCATCATGGGGGTGCCGGTGAAGGTGGCGGCCGCGACCACGACGTTCACCGTCGGCATCACCGCCGCGGCGGGGCTCGCGGTCTTCGCCGGACAGGGACGCATCCTGCCGCTGGCCAGCGCAGCGGTGGTGCTCGGCGGCCTCCTCGGCGGCCGAGCGGGCACGATGGTGCAGGAGCGCCTCGCTCCGGGAGGCGTGCGCCGGGCGCTGTCGCTGGTGCTGCTCGTCATCGCGGCGCTGCTGGTGGTGATCAGGTGATCGGGCCACCGCCGAACCCGCGCCGCGGGCGGCAGCGCCACCTCATCCGCGCACTCGACGTGGCGGTGCTCCTCGTCGGCGCCGTCGCTGCGCTGGCGCTGGTGGTGCCCCCAGCGCTCGGCGAGCAGCTCGCCTGGTCGGTCGTCGCGGTCGTCGCCGCGGTGCCCGTCGGACGCGTGGCCTGGCTGGCGGTGCGCTGGGCCCGACTCGGCGACCTCCGCTACGCGACCATCGCCGCGTGGCTCATCGTCGTCGTCACCGGCGGAGCGCTGCTCGCCGGTTGAGTCGACGGTCTCGAGGCGTCGATGTCAGAGCGCTCGACCCGAGCGAGCCTCGAGCACGAGGTCCCCGCCAGCCCCGAAGGCGAGGGCGGCATCGCCGCCGACGAGCGCTGCGATGTGCTGCCCCAGAGCCTCTGCCCGCCACCCGTGGGCGAGGCGGGCATCGGCGTCGCCGCGCAGCACCGCCTCGATGTCGCCGCGCGTCGCCAGGATGGCCGGGTCGAGCGCGAGGTCGTGCGCTCGCTGACTCGCCCACGCTGCAACGAGCGCGACCGCCGGTCGCAGCGCCGGGTCCAGCGTCGCTCTGTCACGGGGCGTCGATTGCGGCGCACCGGCCTCGATGCCGGCGCGCACCGCATCGAGGATCTCCTCCGCCACCCCGCCGCGCAGGTGGCGATCGTCCACGCCGCGGACCTTGCGCAGGTCATCGGTGGTGGTGGGTTGGCGCTGCGCGACACCGACCAGCGCCAGGTCCGCGAGCACGCTGCGCACCGGTTGGTCCAGGCTGGCCGCACGCCGCTCGCGCCATGCCGCCAGCGACCGGGCGACGCCGCGCGCCGGACCTCGCAGGTGCCGGGCCTCCTTGATCCGAAGCCACGCCAGCTCGGGATCGCGAGCGCCTCGCGGTCGCGTGCGCAAGACCTCGCACTCGTCCTCCATCCAGGTGACTCGGCCGCGCTCCTCCATCTGCGAGGTGAGGACGTCGCGCAGCACGTGCAGGTGCTCGACGTCGGCCGCCGCGTAGGTCAGCTGGCCGGCCTCCAGAGGCCGGCGCAGCCAGTCGGTGAGGCGGTCACCCTTGGGCAGCCGCACGCCGACCACCCGCTCGACGAGGCTGGTGAGCGACGGCGTGCTCATGCCCACGAACCCCGCCGCCACCTGGGTGTCGAAGATGCGATGCGGGATGGCACCGACCGCGTGCGCCATGACATCGAGGTCCTGGTCCGCGGCGTGCAGGATCGCTGTGCCGCCATCGGTGAGCAGCGGTGCGAGGAGGGTGATGTCGACCGCGAGCGGATCGATGAGGACGATCTCGTCCCCGACGGCGAGCTGCACCAGCGCCAGCTTCGGGTAGTACGTCCGCTCCCTGTGGAACTCCGTGTCGATCGCATAGTCCGGTTGCTCGCACGCTCGCTGCACGAGCGCGACCAGCTCGTCATCGCGCTCGATCATCTGCGGCACGGAGCTCAGGCCTGCGCCGGACCGGAGTCGGTGGGGTGCCCCGCCTCGACCCACGCTTGGGTCCCACCGGTCACGTTCACCGCATCGATGCCCCGGGACCGGAGGTACGCGGCTGCCTTCTCGCTGCGGGCGCCCGATCGACAGATGACGTAGACCGTCTCGTCATCGGGGAGCTCCTCGACGCGGTCCGGCACCTCCGCCAGCGGCACGTGGCGGACGTCGGGCACACGCACCTCCAGCAGCTCGTCGTGCTGTCGAACGTCGACGACCGTGGCGCCGGCCGCACGCAGGCGGGCGAGCTCGTCGACGTCGATCGCTGGCACCGTCACCGCACCCTCCGGGGTTCGTCTCGGCGCTCAGCGTACCGGGCGAGGTCATGGGGCCGATCCACGTCGCGCACCGCGTCTGGATCAGCTGGTTCGACCTCGACGATGACGAGACCCGCCGCTGCACGATGCAGCGACCGCTCCCCCGCCGCCGCCGCGGCCGCCAGCTCGGGCAGGGCGCCTCGCCGCCACGCCGCATGCAGCCACTGGCGCCGGCCATCCACGACGCTCACCGCGACAGCGGCGGGTCCGGCCTCGAGGACCTCGACGAGCCTGCTGATCTCCGAGGGCTCGATCGCCGGCAGGTCGCAGGCGACGGCCACGACCACCGGCGCCGCCACTCGCTCCAGCGACTGCACCAGGGCGACCAGCGGCCCGGCTCCGGGTGCCGCATCGGCGACGTGGTCGTCGACCAGCGCAGCCACCGCGGCACCTCCACCCACCACGACGACGCTGGCGGCGCCCGCATCGCGCAGCGCGTTCGTCGCCCGAAGCACCAAGGGTCGTCCGCCGAGCGTCAGCAGCGCCTTGTCGCTGCCCATCCTGCGGCTGGCCCCTCCGGCGAGCACCACGCCGGCGAACGACGACGCGTCCGTCACGCCTCCCCGAGGTCCACCGCGCCGTAGACGGCCATCATGTCGCGGGCCTCACCGTGGTCGGCCACCGCGTCGGCGAGATCGGACAGGAACTCCCCGACCACCTGGTCGTGCCCCGGGAACACCATCACGTGCAGGCCACCCTGCTGTCGGTCGAGGTGCCAGCCGCGATCATCCATCACGTCGCCGATGGCGCCGATGTCGTGGACCGCGGAGCTGAACTGGAACACGCTCATGTCAGGCGAGCCGGTGACCTCGAGCCCCTCGATGGCAGCGATCCCCTCCTGCAGGCGCCGGGTGGTGGTCAGGATCCGCTGAGCGTGCTCGAGGTAGCCCTCGGCGCCCAGCGTGGTGATCGCCGCCCACGCGCCGGCCATGGGGGCCGCAGGTCGAGTTCCCGCCGTGGTCGACGAGGCGTACAAGCCGCCGGGCCACTGGTCGTAGATGAAGTACTGGTGCTCGAGCAGCGAGCGGTCTCGGTAGAGCACGCACGATGCCCCCTTGAAGGCGTACCCGTACTTGTGGATGTCTGCGGAGATCGACGTGACGCCCTCGACGCGGAAGTCCCACGGCGGGAGCTCGACGCCCAGGCGCTCCCACCACGGCAGGAGCCACCCGCCGAGGCACGCATCGACGTGGCAGAGCGTGCCGCGCTCGATCGCGAGTGCAGCGATGGCCGCGATGTCGTCGATGGTGCCGAACGGATAGCACGGTGCCGAGCCGACGAGCATCGCTGTGCCCCCGTCGCACAACGCAGCCATGGCCTCGACGTCTGCTCGCAGGTCGGCGCCGTGCGGGGCACGACGGTGCTCCACCTCCAGGTAGTGGCAGGCCTTGGCAAATGCCGGGTGGACCGTGTCTGCGGTGACGATGTTCACCGGACCGGCCCCACCAGTGGCCCTGAAGCGCTCACGAGCGGTGCTCACCGCCAGGAAGATGCTCTCCGTACCGCCGCTGCTGAGGCTGCCCGCTCGTGGATCGCCGTGGAAGAGATCGGCGGCCATGGCCACGATCTCCCGCTCCATCTGAAGCAGGGAGGGGAACTTGAACGGGTTGAGGGCGTTCTCGTGGAGGTACTCGTTCGCGATCGAGTGCAGCGCCTCCTCGAGAGCGGGGTCGCCGACGTTGTAGACGAGGCTGAACGTGCGCCCGCCCCGCCAGTCGGCGTCGCCTTCGCGCATGGCGGCGACGCGCGCCATCAGCTCGTCGGGTGCGGTGCGGTGCTCTGGGAACGAGGTGTCGACCATGGAGGGCGATGCTACGGCCTCGCCGCTGGTGCTGCCGCCCGGACGCGACGGTGCCCCCGCCCAGAGGCGGGGGCACCGTCGACTCAGCTCAGGTGGAGCATCAGGAGTCCGCGAAGAGCACCTGCGCGGTGAGCACCATGTCGTCGAGGCTGAGGGTGTTGTCCACGGTGCTGGGGGTGCACGGTGGGATGCAGAAGCTCGTGCCGCGCGCAGCTGCGGCCTGCGCCTTGATGGTGTACGTGCCCGGGGGCAAGATCCCGGTGTAGCGGCGCATTGCGTGCGACTCCCAGGAGGCGAACGACTCCCCGGCGTTGTCGGACGAGTCGAACGCGAAGTCGTCGCTGAGGGTCGGGTTCATCGCCGAGCCGTTCGAGAGGATCTGCACCTTGCAGTAGCCGCTGAAGAACGTGCCAGCGTCCTGGACGCAGGTGGACTCGGCGCTGAAGTCGGCGACGATCCGCCCTGAGGTCCCCGGCGGGATGACCACCGTCGTCGTCATGCCGGTGACGTCGACGTAGGTCGTGCCGTCAGCGGAGTCGCGGGAGAACGGCGTGTCGCTCGCGATGACGCCGCTCGTGCCGGCGAACAGGTTGTACATGCGCTGCACGTTGGCTGCCGCGGCCTGCCGGGTGATGTTGTTCGCCGGCTTGAACGTGCCGTCGGCGTAGCCGTTGAAGATGCCGGCATCGACCGACCAGTCGATCTCGTCGTGGAACGGGTTGCTGTCGGGCACGTCGGGGAACTGGTGGATCGCCATGGCGGCGCTCGGGACCAGGATCGCCGCGGCCACGGCGATACCGGCGAGCACGCGGCCTCGGCGGCGCTTCGGTGCAACCGCGGGGGTGTCCTCCCAAAGGTTCATGATGTCCTCCAGCTCTCAGTCGATGCACCCGCGGGGCACGGGCGCAGCGACGGCACGGTAGCAGCGGCAACGGCACGAGATGAGGCCCGCGCTCGCTCGACGCGCAGCGTGATGCTAGAACTCCCCAGCGCGCGCACGTCAGCTGCCAGGATCGAGCTGCGCCAGGAAGAGATCGCACCGGTCGGCCTCGTCCTGCTCGCCGATGGCAGCCGCCATCGCTGCGAGGCCCGCGAGGCAGCGAAGGAACCCCCGGTTCGTCTCGTGCCCCGAGCGGACGTAGCCAGAACCCCGCCAGCCGCCGGCACGCAGCCTGTCGAGTCCGCGGTGGTACCCGACGCGGTACGCGGCATAGCGCTCGATGTCGTCGCGGCCGAGGTCGCCCAGCGACGCCCATGCGTCGAGGCATCGCGGCCACCGGGCGACCACGTCGCTGACCGCGGACCGCCGTTGGCCCTCCGGTGCCGTCAGCGCCTCGGCGAGCTGGGCGCGCGCCGCTTCGGGCTCAGCATCGAGCACCGTCTCAGGTGGGCCCTCTGGTGTCAGGTTGACCGGTCGCGCATCGCTCATCGGGCGATGGTAGGCGCCGCGCCGCTCGCAGCCACCGCCGTCTCGACCAGCGCGGTGAACTCGTCGGGATGCGAGACGTGCGCCCCGTGGCCGGCGCCGCCGATCACCATCGTGCGACTGTCGGCGAGCAGCCCGGCGAGCTCGATCGAGGCTCGGCGGAGGTGCTCGCTGGTCGAGCTGCCGTAGCCGACGACGACGGGCACCCCGATGGCACCGGCGTCGAACGGCGCCCTGCCCTGCTCGACGGCACCGAGCTCGGCGACCAGGGCTGCTCCCTCCCTGCACCGCGCCGCACGGGTGCGCTCAGGTAGCGCCTCCCAGACGTCGGCGCCCACCACGCGTCGCATGAACCCGGCGGCGACCTCGGCCGGATCGGCATCGGTGGGCACCTGCCGACGGCGTGGCCACCACGGTGCCCACGCCATCGGTGCCTCGAACACCGCGAGCGCCCCGATGGCGGGTGCACCCGTTGCCGCAGCGGCGAGGGCGACGAGACCGCCGTAGCTGTGCCCGACGACGACCGCCGGCGTGGAGCCGACGATCGCCAGGAGATCGGCGACGTGCGCGTCGAGCCCGCCGATGGGCGCCGCGGAGGAGCGGGCGTAGCCGCGACGGTCGTAGCGCACGACGTGCCGGTGACGCAGCCGCTTCTGCACCTTGATGAACGACGCGGCGCGGTCCATGGAGCCGTGGACGAGCACGACGGTGGGGCCGGTCACCCCCCCGTCGTCTGCGGCTCGGTCGTAGACAGCCAGCTCGTCGAGCGGGCCTGCCGTCACGGCACGGGCACGACGCGCAGCATGTCCGTCGCTCGCATCGCACCGCCGTCGTCGGAGCCGAGGAGCACGAGCGCCAGCTCGCCGGAGCGCAGGTGCCCAGCGTCGCGCAGCTGGATCAAGGCAGGCTGCAGGAGCGCCTCGCCCTCGCCGGTGGTGTCGAGGTGCACCGGGGTGGAGCCCCAGCTCATCGTGAGCTGCCGCACCGTGCGCTCGTCGGTGCTGCAGCCCAGGATCGGCACATCGGGTCGGTAGCGGGCGACCGAGCGAACGGTGAAGCCGGTGCGGCTCAGGCAGACGATCGCCGCCACGCGCAGCTCGGTGGCGGCGCGGACCGCAGCAGACGTCATGGCATCGGTGATCGTGTCGCCCTCGTCGCGCGCGCCGGTGCGCGCCAGCTGCCAGACCTTGTCTGCCCAGCGCTCGTGCGTGAACTCCTCATCGGCCCGGTTGGCGATCTGCGCCATCGTGCGCACCGCGTGCGCCGGGTCGTGGCCGATCGCCGTCTCGCCCGACAGCATCAGCGCGGAGGATCCGTCGAACACTGCGTTGGCGACGTCGGACGCCTCGGCGCGCGTCGGGATGGGTGCGTGCACCATCGACTCGAGCATCTGGGTCGCGGTGATCGCTGGTCGTCCCAGCGCGATGCACGTGCTGATGATGTGCTTCTGCAGGTGCGGGAGCTCCTCGATCGGGAACTCGGAGCCGAGGTCGCCGCGAGCCACCATGACCGCTCCTGCCGCCTCGATGATGCCCTCGAGGTTCTCCACCGCGGCACGGGTCTCGATCTTCGCCACGATCAGCGGACCGCGCGGGAAGGGCTCGGTTCCCACCCGTCGGATGTCGTGGGCGGAGCGGACGAACGAGATGGCCGCCATGTCGACGCCCGCCTCCATGAACGCGTCGAGCAGCCGCAGGTCCTCCGGCGTCGGCGTCGACACCCGCAGGTGCTCCGCTGGGATGTGCACCCCGGGGCGACCGGTGAGCGAGCCACCGTGGAGGACCTTGGCGGTGAGGTGGTCGAGCGCCACCTGCACCACCTCGACCACCACCACGCCGTCGCCGAACGCGAGGCGTGAGCCGACCTGCACGTCCTGGACCAGCGTCGGGTAGTCGACCTCGACCATCTCGCGCGAGCTCTGCGCATCGCCGGCGCACATGCGAACCTCGTCGCCGTCGTTGAGCTGGATGCCCCCCGCAGGGAACGACGCGGCGCGGATCTTGGGGCCGGGCAGGTCGACCATGATGCCGATCGGTCGGCCCGCGGTCGCGGCCACGGCGCGGATGCGGTGGTAGCGCTCCAGCGCCTGCTCGAGCGATTCGTGCGCGAGGCCGAGGCGGGCGACATCCATGCCCGCCTCCATCAGCGCCCGGAGGACGACCTCGTTGTCCGACGCCGGGCCGATCGTGGCGATGATCTTGGTACGTCGCGTCATGCGCCAACGCTAGCCGTCGACCGCGGCGACCCCGACGGTGTTGCGGCGCTTGGCGCAGCCGCAGCGACCGGCTCAGCCCGACGGGGGTGCGGCGCGCACCGACCAGCACGTGGTGTGCGCCGGCGCGGGGCGCTCGAGCGCAGCGGCGAGCACATCGATACGGAAGCCCGGCAGGCGCCCGAGCTGCTCGGCGAGGCCGCTCGATGCGATCTGGTCGATGGGGACCACCACACCACGCTGCGAGTCGGCGTACAGCACCACGACGCCGCCCGACCCGGCATGCGGCCCGCGCTCGGCGACGACGACGTCGACCTCCACGATCTCGTCCCAGTGGACCTCCTCGAGACGCCCATCGGCGAGCTCGCGGCGCACACCCAGCGGACCCACCTCGAGCGACGTGGTCGATGCCGCAGCCCAGCGCCGATGGGACCCGGAGCGGACGAGCGCCGGTACGACGATCGCCACGAGGACGAGCAGGGCGAGCACTACCGCACCGGTCACGTGTCCATCCTGGCACGAGACCTGCGCAGCCAGCCGTCGGGCACCGTCGGTAGGGTCATGTCGTGCTCCACCCGTTCCTCGACCATCCCGGCCCGATCGCCTTCGCCCACCGAGGCGGCGCGAGCGAGGCGCCGGAGAACACGCTCCCGGCGTTCCAGGCCGCGATCGACCTCGGCTACCGCTACCTCGAGACCGACGTCCACCGCACCGCTGACGGCCACCTCGTCGCCTTCCACGACGACGTTCTGGACCGGGTGACCGATCGCACCGGCAGGATCGCCGAGATGCCCTGGTCCGAGGTGCGCCGAGCGATGGTCGACGGACGCGAACCGATCCCGCTGCTCCTCGACGTCCTCGGCAGCTGGCCAGAGGTGAGGGTGAACATCGACCCGAAGCACGACGGGGCGGTCGACCCGCTGGTCGAGGTGCTCCGGCGCACAGGGGCTGCCCCCCGGGTCTGCATCGGAGCGTTCTCCGACCGCCGGATCGCCCGAGTGCGAGCGCAGGTGCCCGACGTCTGCACCTCCCTCGGACCGCGCGGCGTGACCAGGCTGCGAGCCGCATCGACGGGCCTCGGCGCAGGTCGGCTGCCAGCGCAGTGCGTGCAGGTGCCGGTGCACGCCGGTCCGGTCACGATCATCACCGAGCGGTTCATCGAGGCGGCGCGCCGCCGCGAGCTGCAGGTGCACGTGTGGACCATCGACGATCCGCACGAGATGCGCCGCCTGCTCGACCTCGGTGTCGACGGGATCATGACCGACCGGCCGGTGGTGCTGCGCGACGTGCTCGCCGAGCGCGGCCACGGCGTCTAGCAGCGACGCCAGCCCGAGCCGCCCCGAGTCATCGAGTCACACGCCGGACGCGCTGCGACCCGCCCACAGGGGCGGGTCGCAGGCACCTCTCGAACGGTGGTCGAGGTCAGGCGACCAGGCCTCGACGCTGCCGGGCGCCGTAGTACACGCCGGCGCCGAGGACGACCAGGGCGGCGCCGATGCCAACGAGCTTGCCGGTGTCGCTGCCGGTGACCGGCAGGGCGCCCGGGTCGCAACCGGTGACCTCGAAGCTGTAGCTCTGGGAGAACGGCTCGCCATCCGCTGTGGTGCCCACCGCAGTGATCTGGTGCGGTCCGCAAGCGAGGTTCGGCAGGTTGAGCGCGATCGCCATGAGGTCGGCGTTCCACGCCACGCCGTTGATCGTGGAGTTCGGATCGAACGGACCGTCGAACAGCACCGTCGTGCCGTCGAGGGTGATGGTGAGCTGCGTGCCGACCATGAGCCCGGCGACGCAGACCGTCAGCGAGCCGTTGTTGACCACCGACACGGTGGCGGTGGATGCCGAGAGGATCAGCAGGTAGCCGGTGTCGTCGAGCTCGCCGGTCACGGGATCGATGAAGTCGAGCGCATCGACGTCGCCGAACAGGATGTCGCACTGGTCGATCGTCGACACGGTCTGCGCGCCCGCGGGTGCGGGCGCAACGACGAAGAACAGCGAGAGCGCCACGCCGATCAGCGCAACCAACCCGACTCGTCCGCGTGGACTGCGTCCCGCCATTGACTCGTTCACGTCTTCCGTCCCTCCACAGGCACCCGAAGCAATCGTGGAACCGTAGCACCATGAGGTGCCGTCATCAACGACCATTGCGCCGAGCGACCCGAGATCGCCGCTTGTTGTGCGTCAGGGTAGCACCGATGGTGGCGATCGTCACGCCATACCCGAGGAGGACCGCCACCGCGGGGGGGTACCAGAGGGGCCCCGAGCCCGCTTTCACGCTGAGCGAGCCGGTTGCCGACGTGGTTGCCGGCGTCGTCCCCCGACGCCATCCCCAACCGCCGGCCCGGTGCACCGTGACCGGTCCGCCGGCCTCCAGCGAGGCGAGCGCAGCGTGCAGCGGATGGTGGCCGACCGTCGTGCCATCGGCTCCCACTGCGGCGCCGGGCCACCCTCGAACCTCGAGGAGGGTGAGCGTTGGGCCGTCGACGATCGTCTCGAGGCCTGGATCCAGCAGCAACGTCCGGTGGTCCTCCCAGTCGACCTCGTGCATGAGCACCACCCAGCGGACACCCAGCTCCGCCAGGTCGCCGGCGATGGACGAGCCGCTCGCAGAGCGCTCGACGAGGTCCGCGACCAGGGCCTCGCGGGGGTCGCTGCGCTCGGCGACGGCGGCACCCAGCTCGGGATCCGACGAGGTGATGACGTCGCCGCCGAACGCCAGCGGGACCGGGTTGAGAAGTCGCCGCCCGTCGGCCCACGACACGTCGAGGTAGAGGTGCCACGGCAGGACCACCACCGGGCCTGCGTCCCGCTCGACCACCGAGCGCGCTGCACGCCACTCCTCGGGCCAGCGCACCGGCTCGAGCGCGCCACCGAGCCCCCAGAGCGCGGGTGCTGCCAGAACCAGGGCAAGCGCAGCGGGAAGCATGCCCGCGAGATCGCCGGCGACGCCCCGCCATCGTCGGGCTGCTGCCGCCGCGCCGTGCCCGGCTGCGAGGTGCAGCGGCAGCAGTGCGAGCGGCAGGAGCCGATGCCCCTCGCGCACCGCGGCGCCCCCGGCGGTGGCGGTGAGGTGCCGCCACGGATCACGAAGCACGGGCACCGTGGACGCGACGGTCACCGCCAAGCCGACGACCGCCATCGCAGCCAGCGGCGCACGCCATCGCGACGGCAGCGACGACCAGCCAGCCGCCGCGATCGCCCCCACCAGGACGGCGAGCGCGGCCACGATGGCGTCCGAGGACCACCCGAGCTGGAGCGCCGGCTGCCAGAACCCGTGGCCAGCGAGCAGGCCGACCACGTCGAGCGGCCCCTCCACGGTGCTGGGGAACGCGCCGGCGTCGGCGAGCGAAGCGCCCTGGCGCCAGACCACGAGCCCGGGCACCACCCACGGGAGCTGCCCGATGGTGCACGCGATCGCAGCCACGCCGGCCCGACGACCACGCCTCGACGCGAGCCCGATCGTCACCACCACCAGCACCAGGACGCCGCCCTGTGCTCCAGCGAGACCCATCGCAGCTGCCCAGCGCAGCGTGCGCGACCCGCAGCGACCGGGGTCCAGCAGGGTGGGCAGCGCCCAGGGAAGCAACGCAGCAGCGAGCGCGATCGTGAGGTGACCGACCTCCAGGCGGGTCAGCAGGTACGGGCTGCACGCGTAGAGCGCTCCGGCACCGATCCGAGCAGGTGCCGGCACGCCGTCGAGCAGCCGGACGACGCCGACGAGCGCGAGGGAGACGGTCGCCAGCATGAGCGCCTTGATGACCAGGTCCCCGCCCACCACCGACGATGCCCACGCGAGCGGGAGGTACAGCGGCACACGGCGCGGCAGCTCGGGTCCGAGCCCCCACGCCCCTGCGGGAACGGGTACCTCCGGCGAGGTGATCAGGTCGAGGTTCAGCAGCGATCCCGACCCGAGCGCTGGACCGAGCGCGACTGCTCCGAGCGCCAGCCCCACCACCCAGCTCCACCGCTCCACGCGCCGCGCGGGCGCTGCGTTCGCTGCTGCGGTGGACGGCACGGCACCATCGTGGCGCGCCACGCGGCACCCGGTGGGGACGTCGCGCGCTCGGTGGTGCGCGGCGCTCGGCTCGATCGCGTACCTTGGGCGACTCATCCGCGGACCTCCGTGGAGCGTCGAGCATCCCGACACGGGTCCGAGCGCGCTCCCGACGAGAGCACGACGACCAGGTGATCGCCTGGACGGAGCTGCGAGATGTGCACGACGCAGCGCAGCCGAACCGGACACCTTGGAGCGAGTGGTGGAGCGACACGAACCGGTGAGCGCGCACGACCGCCGAGCGGAGGGCCCGGCCTCGGCGCTGCCCACCAAGCGCGAGCTCTTCCGGCTCTTCCTCAGCGAGAAGTCGGACCCGATCCCCTTCTACACGAAGCTGGCGCAGCGATCGATCAGCGAGTTCCCGTTCCCGCTCGATGGCGTGCGGGTGCTCGACCTCGGCTCGGGGCCCGGGTTCTACTGCGACGCGATGCGGGGGCGCGGCGCGATCGTGATGCCAGTCGACCTCGAGGTGGCGAGCCTCCAGCGAGGGGGCGAGCCGGTCGCGGGAGCGGTCGCCACCGACGGAGGCCGGCTGCCCTTCCCCGACGCGTCCTTCGACGGGGTGTTCTGCTCCAACATGCTCGAGCACACGCCGAACCCCTCGTCGATCTTCGACGAGGCGGCGCGGGTCCTGCGCCCCGGTGGCTGGGCGTGGGTCAGCTGGACGAACTGGTATTCGCCGTGGGGTGGCCACAACATCGTCCCGCTGCACTACCTGGGCCCTCGACTCGGCCTGCGAGCGTGGCGGAGGCTGTTCGGCGAGCCGCCGAAGAACATCCCGTACGAGGGCCTCTTCCCGACCTACGTGGGACGCACGCTCGAGATGGTGCGCTCCCACCCCGGACTCGAGCTCGTCGATGCCTTCCCGCGCTACTACCCGACGCAGCGGTGGATCCTCGAGGTGCCGGTGCTCCGCGAGCTGGCCACCTGGAACTGCCTCATGCTGCTGCGACGACCCGACGGCGAGCGACGCCGGTGACCGACGACCGCCGACGCGACACGACCTCGCCCCAGGCGCTCATCCGGCGAGCGCTGCGTCGCGTCCGCCGCCTCCTCGGCGATGACCCGCGCTTCCTGCCGATCGTGCTGCGCTCCACGCCGCTCGGCACCAGCAAGGGCCTGCAACCATCCACCACCCTCGTCATCGAGGGGTTCCCCCGCTCGGGCAACACGTTCGCCTACTTCGCGCTACGTCGGATGCTGCCGCCCGAGCAGCACATCGCGACCCGCGTGCACGTGCCTGCGCAGGTCGCGCTCGCTGTGCGCCGCGGGCTGCCGACCCTCTACGTGATCCGGGAGCCGATCCACACCATCGCGTCGCTGCTCATCGCCGCACCCCACGTGCCGATCGCCGCTGCGATCGACGAGTACGTGCACCACCATCGCGAGGTGCTCCGCTACCGATCGGGGTTCGTCGTCGGCGAGTTCAAGGTGGTCACGACCCGCTTCGGCGACGTCGTCGACGCGCTCAACGCGCGCTTCGACCTCGGCCTCCCGCGGTTCGAGCACACCGAGGAGGCGGTCGCCGAGGTGTTCGACGACATCGAGGCGCACCACACCGAGGTCTGGGGCGCGTCCGAGCACGTCGTACCTCGCCCGTCTGCCACCCGCACCGATGAGAAGGCATGGCTCCTCGAGCAGCTGGCCCTCCCTCGCCACGCTGCGGCGATGCGCGACGCGACCGAGATCTACGAGGCGTACCTCACCCCTGCGCCCTGATCCCGATGCGGTCGAGCACGGCCCCCAGCCACACGAGCGCCAGGGGGCCCAGGAACACGCCCACCCCTCGACCCCCCAGGTCAGGGATCCCGATGCCGACGAGCAGCACGGATGCCCCGATGAGCAGACGCTCCTGCCACCCGATCGAACCGCGGCGCACCATCGCACCCACCGCTGCGGCGAGGAGCAGCACCTGCAGCCCGAGGAGCAGCGCACCGAGAGGTACCGCGTCCGCAGGAGCGAGCGCCGGCAGGACGCTCTGATCGAGCACCAGCCAGCGCCACCACAGCGCGAGCGGCACCGCAGCGGCGACCACGGCGGTGCGCGCCCAGCGACGACCGAAGTAGCTCGCTCCCCACACCCCCAACCCGACGACCACCACGAGCGCGTCCAGCCGGCACAGCACGCCAGCCGCTGCGAGGGTGCCGGCGACGATCGCGCGCTGGGGCGATCCGCCCCGTGCGGCGCGCACGGCGAGGAGCGCGGCGAGCGCAGCGAGCGCCTCTGGGAGTCGCATCGCCCAACCCAGGGGGAGCACCGCGACAGCGAGCCCGACGAGCCATGCGGTTCGACGATTCGCCGCGACACCAGCAACGACCGCTGCGACAGCTGCCACCGCGGCCGAAGCGAGCACGAGCGTCACGTCGGGTCCGAGCGGTGAGAGCGCGGCGACGACGATCGCCAGCGGACTGGATGCGCCCCACGCCACGTCTGTTCGATAGGCGAGGCCGAGGTCCACGCCGGTGAACACCGGTGCCGCCGAAGGCGCCAGCGCGCTCGGCGCGAGCATCGCGCGCACGATCAGCGCGACACCGCCGCTGACGAGGACCGGCAGGTGGTCGACCACCACCTGCCGCGCACTGCGCAGCCGCAGCGCGAGCCGGGGAGAGGCGACGCGCTCGGGTCGCCGCACCTCGACCGCTCGCTCGCCGAGCGCGCCGAGCAGGACCGCAGCGAGGACGAGCACCCCGGCGACCGCGCCGATCTCGGCCGCGAGCATCCGCCGCGCGGCGAAGTCGATCCGCACCGCCTCCTCGCCGAGTGGCGAGCCGAGCACCGTCGCAGCAGTCGCCCCCAACAGGAACAGGAGCGCGCCGAGCGCTGCGGGCTTGGACTTGCCTGCCGGCGACAGGAGCCCGGCGACCACCGCCGCGCCGGCGACCACCGCCCCGCTGGTGCCCGCAACCGCGGCACCGAACCCGATGGCCACGACGAGCACGGCCGCCTGCGCGGTCTGGCCGAGGCGCACGGTGGCCGCCGGCGGTGCGCCGGCGATCGTCGGCTCATCCCAGCGCCGAGGGCGAACGACGAGCCACGCGCACAGGAGGAGACCGACGACGGTGAGCGCCATCGATCTGTCGAAGCGCTGCTGCGGGAGGTAGACGACGTGCAGCACGCCATCCTGCACCGCCGGGATCCGCCAGCCGCTCAGGGTGTTGATCGCAACCGCCGGGCCGAGGGGCTCGCCGTCGAGGAACGCAACCCATCCCGGATCCCATGACTCCCCCGTCGTGATCATCCCGCCATCGGGTGCGTCGACGGCCAGGTCCAGGAACGCCGGCCCTCGCCGGGCGACGCGCACCGATGGCGCCTCGCCGTCCACCGCCTGATCCCCGCCGTCGTCGAGGCGGGCGACATCGACCGCCGTGCCCGTGACGCTGCTGTCGAGGCGATGCCAGCCATCGGTGAGCTCGAGCTCCTCGCACGCGGAGAAGGTGATCGGCTCGCCGGCCAGCAGCGCTCCGACGGTGCCGTCGAAGCGCACCGGCACCGGGGCTCCGTCGACGGAGAGGACCGACAGGTCGCACGCGGGCAGCGGTGCGCTTCGATCGATGGCATCGTTCGGAGCGCCGTCGATGAAGACCTCGCTGATCGCCACCGGACGGGCGAGGAGACCGGCGCCCGGTCGCCGCTCGAGGCCGGTGACGCGCAGCACGACCGGGCCGGTGCCGGCTGGGACGTCGACCCGGCCGACCGTGGCGCAGGAGAGCTGCTCCTCGGCATCGGTCGAGGAGCAGGCCGGTGAGCGCACGAGGGTGACGCGAGCCGTCTGGTCGCCCCGCTCTGCCACCAGCTCGGTGATCGGCGAGTAGGCCTCCCCTGCCGGGGCGACGATGTCGAGCGTGGCGGCGTCGCCGGCCTCGATGGTGAGCCCCGGTGCGGATTCCGCTGGCGCGCGCCACGCCGTGCTCTCGTCGCCATCGACGGCGAGGATCCCCGCCCCGTCGATGGCACCCAGGTGGCGGCGGTTGCCGACCGCACGCGGCTCGACGCCCGCCAGGTCGGCGATGATCTCGTCGGGCACCGCCGGATCGAGTCGAAGGCTGCCGGTGAGCGCCATCGAGCGATCGCCCGGGACCCAGAACCGCCGGCGCATCGACGCCTCGATCGGAGCGGGACCGTCCCCAGCCTCCCGCTGGAGCAGCACGGTGAGCGAGGTGGACTCGAGCACGTCGCGCAGCGCGGGATCCTCCTGCGCCGCCCGCCTGAGGTCGTCGGGCACGGCGATGTCCTCGGCGAGGTCGATGCCGGGGATCTCGATCTCGGAGAAGCCGACGCTCCCGGTGCCCGAGCCGCTGCCGATCAGACCGAGGATCTCGATGTCGACCGAGCTCGTCGTCCGAGCACGGAAGGTCTGCGACACCTGCCCGCCCTCCAGGTCCACGACCTCGCGGCTGCCGTCGGAGAACGTCAGAGCGACGCGCGCCACATGAGGTCCCGGACGACCGACGGCGGTCCCGGTCAGCTCGATGCTGTCGACGCTCACGGGCTCCGCTAGATCGACGCGGATCGAGCGACCGACGGGCTCCTCTGCGATGCGCACCTGCCACGCGGTGTCCGACTGACCGTCGAACGCCTGCGCAGGTCGGTACCAGGGCTCGAAGCCGGTGATGGTCCGCGCCTTGCCCGATGCGCTGATCTGCCGGGCATCGCGGTGGGTCGCCACGCTCTGGCTGCCGGCGACTGCGAAGAGATCTGACGACGGTCGATCGAGGTCCTGACCGACTGCGAGCGTGTGGGACTGCTCGGCGACGAACCCGACGACGATCTCCATCCGCCTGCGGTTGGTGTCGGTGAGCACGAGGCGGCCACCCCGGTCGACCAGGGACCTGCGGGACGTCGCGTCGAGGTCCGCCGTGTAGATCACCGGCCGGTGATCGTCGAGCATCCCGCTGGCCGACAGGGCTGGCCAGGCATCGCCGTTGCCGGCCACGAGCAGGGGCGGAGCGTCGGGCACCGACAGCGGCGGTCCGGGTGCTCGGACGCGGTAGACCTCGACCGGTGGGAGCTGCAGCTCTCGACCGGCGGCGACGCTCCGGTCGGCGGGATCGGTGGTCCAGCGCCCGGGCTCACCGAACGTCGCCACGAGCGTGAGGTCGTCGTCGGCCCGCAGGCCGTCGAGGTCGTCCGGCCGGGGAAGCGACGACCGCTCCCACGTCAGGTCGTTGCGCACGACGACGGTGTCGATGCCCAGCCGGGAGAGGACGGGTGCCAGCGAGCCATCGACGTAGTCCGGGCCGACCATCTCGCTGATGGCGTGGAGGAGCTCCGCCGCCCGAGGGTTCGACAGGGGGATCGAGGTGTCGACGGCGTGGTCGCGTGCGAGGAGCGCATCGAAGATGTCGTCGCCTGGCCAGCCCCAGCGGTAGTCGGCGCGCGTGGTGCCCGGCAGCACGAGCACCCTGCCTGCTGATGGGTCCTCGGTCTCGAGCCACTCGAGGGCCTCGACCCAGTGCGCGGGCACCTCGCCCATGGTGGTCGCCGGGTCGTAGATGTCGCCGACGACCAGCGGCTGCGCCAGCGCGGCGAGCAGGAGCGCTGCGAACACGTTGACCACCGCGGGCCCCGCTCGACCGAAGCGGCGCAGCCACGCCCCTGCACCGACGACTCCTGCGCCGAGGAGCGCGCCGATGCCGATCACCAGGCCGGCGCCGGCCTTGTAGCTGTTGCGGAAGGCGGCGAGACCCGGCACCCGCTGGTACGCGTCGAGGATCGCTGCGCCGACCGGGGGCGGATCGTCGAGGGGGAACCCGCCCACCATGATCACCAGCGCGACGACGGCCATCGCCGCGAACAGCAGGCGAGGGCGCCACCGCGACGTCCACAGAGCAGCCACCGCTGCGATCGGCGGCAGGAAGGTGATCGTGACGACGATGCTGCTCGAGAAGTACCACAGCGCTTGAGGGCGAGCGACGCCCGCGGCGTCGCGGAAGTAGATGAGCCAGAACCCGAGCCCGCGCCAGCTCTCGGCCCACGAGGACGTGAGCGCAGCGGTCTCCGGGGTCTCGGTGTCGTTGAGTCGCTGCGCGAAGGTTGCGGCGGCGAGGCCGAGCTTCACGAGCGCTGCGAGGTTCACGAGCATCGCGAGCGCTGCGGCGCGCGCCAACCACCCCACCACGTCACGCATCGTCGCCGTCCGCTCCACCGCGACGACGTAGACGAGCAGCAGAGCCGTCGGGATCAGCGCGTAGATCGCCCCAGGCGGGTCGGTGTTGCCGAAGAGGAAGGTGAGGAGCGCGAACGCTGCCGCCCACCGCCACGGATCCCGGCTGTGCACCCCCCGGTGGACGACGACCGCCAGCCACGGGGCCATGGCCACGTAGAGGAACAGCTGCGACGGCAGGAGGAACCCCATCGAGTAGGGCGACACGATGGCGAACGCCCCGGCGACGACGTGCCCTGCGTCGATCGTCGGGCGGAAGATCCTGATCAGAGCGACGACGCCGAGACCGAGCGCAACCAGGAGCCCGGCGTGGAACAGCGACTCGGCGAGCCACGGAGGGAGCCCGATGGCGCGCAGCGCTGCGGTGGGGAGCGTCGGACCCGGCCAGAGGTCCTCGCGAATCCTGCCCAGCCCTCGGCTGCCGTCCCAGAGCGCGAACGTCCGCGCCACGCGCCGAGCGGGGTTCCAGTACAGCTCGAAGCGGTTGTCACCGACGTAGCGGCCGGCGCTCGCCCGCAGCACCAGGGGGATCGTCACCGCCGCGTAGCACAGGCCGAGAGGCCACAGGCGGGTTCGAGCCGCCGTCCGCAGCCGAGCCCAACGGCTCACGGCGCGCGCCGCCTGCTGCCGCGCGCGGCCCCTGCCGCCACCTCGCTCAGCCGGGTGCGCCGGCGGTGGCCGGTGCCGCCGCCGGAACCGAGGTCGGTGTGGGGACGGCACCAGCGGGCCGCGTCGGGGTCGGCACGGTGACCGGGACCGCGGCCGCGGTGGGCATGGCATCGAAATCGTCCCATCGCCCGATCTCCGCAGCGGGCCCCTGCGCCACGAGGCCGACCTGCGTCGCCGACTGGAGGTGGGGATCCTCGAAGGTGCCAGCGAGGTCGCCATCGACGAACACGTCGAACGACGTGCCGTGCAGGTCGACCCGGATGGTGGTGCCATCCGCGGTCGACACCAGGCCCAGCGTCCCGATCGAGACGACTGCGCCGTCGACCACCTTCTGCACGTTGAACGTGGCGTACTCCGGTGACGCCACGAGCATCCAGTAGTTGAAGCTGCCTCGGTAGCGGAACACGAGGCCCCAGCCCTGGGCGAGGGTCGACGCCTGCACGCTCAGCGACCCATCGGCCGCGCCCATGTCGACGACTGCGACCGACCGCGGCCCGTCGGGGTTGGGGCGGGTCACCACCGCCCGTCCGTCGTCGATCCCCCAGGTGCCGCTGACCGCAGCCCACTCCTGCCCGCTCGTCGAGCGGCCGAGGGACCGCTCGCCGTCACGGTCGAAGTCGTCGTGCACTCCCGGCTCGTCGCTCGGGACGGTCGTCACGCCGGGACCGGCGTCGAAGGTCTCCTCCTCGTCGGAGAAGAGCAGCCACGCCACCAGCGACCCGCCGACGAGGAGCAGCACCGCGAGGCCGACCGCGACGACGAGCTGCCACAGGGGCAGGCCGTCTGGATCGTCGCGCTCTGCGCTGTCGGACACATCCCCTCCGTCGCCCGCCCACGTCGGGCATCAGCTGCTCGGAGGGATCACCTTAGTGCCGCACCCGCTCCCCGACGGGACACGATGAGGGTCCAGGCGCCGACGCCTGCAGCCACCACGTGGCCGATGAGCCAGGCATCTGCCGCTCCCTCGAGGCCGCTCGAACCCGTGAGGAGGAGCGCGGGACCGAGCGTGGCCAACGCATAGGTGGCGGTGATGGCCAGCGTGTGCCCGGCATCCTCCACGACGCGCGCCCTGGCCAGCGCGGTGGTCGTCACCGCCCACGCGATGCCAGCGAGCATGAACTGGGGGAAGACCGCGGTCGCAGCGTCGTACTCGTCACCGAACACCGCCGGCACGATGCCGGGGAAGAGGTGCGCCGCGGCGGCCACGAGCGCCATCGCCGGCAACGCGAGCATCAGCCCGGTGCGCACCTGGTGCTCGACGCGCGCCCCGTCCTTGCCTCCCTCGACCAGCAGGACGCGTCCGACGGTCTCGGGCACCAGGAACACGATGAGCGTCACCATCCACACGTAGTAGAAGGTGGCGAACTCGGTCTCATCGACGCGCACCGAGACGATCATCGGCAGCACGAACGCCGGCGCCTTCTCCGTCAGCAGACCCACGTAGTTGACCGACGCGTAGCGGAAGGCGTCGATGGTGCGCGCCGGCACCGGCCACAGAGATTGCCGGCGGCGGCCCTGGAGCGCCATCACCCCCACGAGTCCGGTCAGCGCCGGGGTGCCGGCGACGAGCAGGAACAGCCAGAAGCCATCGTCGTCCACCGGCGCGAACCACAGCAGCGGGAAGCGGACGAGGCCGAGGATCAGCACCCGACCGAGCACCCACCCCCAGCGTCGCAGCGTCATCAGCCGCACCTCGACGAGGAACGCCAGCGACATCCCTGCGACGAGCAGGAAGAACAGCAGCACGCCAGCAGGGCGACCCCAGTAGAAGAGGCTGCCGGCGACGTCGCCGCGGAAGATCACGAAGTACCCGATCGTCCCGACGATCGAGGTGGCGCTGGTGTACAGGACCGCCCACGTGAACAAGCTGCGAGACTGCTCGTCGTCGCCCCGCGCGTAGCGGGCCACTGCGACCGGCAGCCCCATGCTCGTCAGGTAGTTGACGAACTGGATCGCAGTCCACAGCTTCTGCGCGTGGCCGATGTCCTCGGCAGCGTGCATCCCGTTGGCGATGAACCAGAACGCGAAGCCGCTGAAGGAGGCGAGCAGCACGGAGGCGACCGACCAGACCGAGCCACGCACCGCCTGCCCTCGGGGGGCCGACACGGGAGCGGCGGGTGAAACCACGTCGTGCTGGTGCACGGCCAGCGCGACCTCCGATCAGATCCGGCCATCGGACCTCGTCCGGTGAGCGCCTCACGCTACGGCGCTCCAGCAAGCCCCGCAAGCATCGACCCACGACGGCGATGTGCTGAACTGTCAGCAGTCACGCGCCACCATGGAACCCGCCGCCCCCACCCCCACCCCGACCGCCTCCCATGCGCCGCCCCGCCTCGGTGGAGCGATCCAGCTCGCGGTCGTGCTCCTGGTCCTCGCGGTCGGCGCCTACGCCGTGCTCGTCGGTGGCCGTGAGGTTCCTGACATCGTGCGCTCCGCCGGGCCGTTCGCCGATGCGTTCGATGACGACGGCGTGCTGCAGCCGGCGTGGGAGCTGCCCGTCGGTGACGTGGAGGTCGTCGGCGGGACCGCCGACGCCGTGCCGGCGGTGGTCGAGGACGCACCCGAGGCCGGGCTCACCGGCGCGGTGGTCGCCGTTCGTCGCCACGGCCTCCGGCCGCGACGTGCTGCGGTGACGCTGGCGGGAGGAGGCGACGGTGCGGGTCTGCTCGTGGGCTACCGTTCGCCGTCCGACTTCTGGGCGGTCGTGGCGTCACCATCGAGCGGCGACTGGCAGATCGTCCACGTTCTGGAGGGTGCCGTGCGAGAGCGATTCACGACCGGACCGGCACCCACGGCTCCAGGCACCCGCGTCGAGGCCACGGTGGACGCCCGCACGATCTCCGTGTCGGTGGCCGGCGCTGCCCCTGCGACCGTGGAGGCCGGCGACCGGATCGCTGCGGCCGACGGCATCGTGCTGCTCCCTGGCGGTGATCCGACCGCCCGATGGGAGGACTTCGAGGTGAGCGCGCCGTGAACGACGCGCCATCCGCGACCCGATCGGCGCCTCGTCGGCGAGCCAGCAGATTCGTCCTCGCGCTGCTGGCGATCACGTTCGCCGGCCTGTCGCTTCGCATCGGCATCCTCGCGCTGCGGCCTGTGTGCCCCGACACAGCGAAGCCGCTCGACGTCACCACCGACGAGTGCTACTTCCACAACGGCGACGGCTTCTGGTACCACACCACCGCGAACCTCATCGCAGACCAGGGCGCGTGGTTCAAGACCTACGACAGCTCGTTCGCGCTCGTCGAGACCGCCCAGCATCCGCCGCTCTACACCCTGTACCTGGCCGCATGGTCGAAGGTCGGCGCGGACAGCGTCGACGCCCACCGGATCGTGTCGGCGCTGCTCGGGGCGACCGTGATCCCCCTGGCCGGTCTCGTCGGTCGACGAGCCCGCGGTGATCGCGCCGGCCTGCTCGCCGCCGGCCTCGCCGCCACCTACCCGATGCTCTGGATCAACGAGGGCCAGCTCCTGTCGGAGGCCATCTACGCCCCCGTCGTGGCCGGCGTGATGCTCGCGGGCTACCGGTTCCACGACCGACCGACGACGCGGACCGCGGCGATCCTCGGTGCCACGCTCGGACTGGCGGCGCTCACCCGGCAGGAGTCGGTCGGACTCTACGCGGTGATGGTCGTGCCGTTGATCTGGTCGCACCGGGAGCTGGCGCGCTCCCAGCAGGCGGCCCTCGTCGGCGTGGCGGTCGCGATCACTGGCCTCCTCCTTGCCCCGTGGGTCGCCTTCAACGTGTCGCGCTTCGAGGAGCGCGTCGTGTTCGGTACCGGCAGCGGCCAGTCGCTGCGCCTCACGAACTGCGATGCCACCTACTACGGCGAGTACCTCGGCTACCGGCACAACTCGTGCTGGGACCTCGGGAAGTACAGCGGCCTCGGCTACGACGAGAGCCAGCTCGACGCCGCGCTGCGCGACGAGGCGTCGACGTACATCGACGACCACCGCGGCCGCCTGCCGGTGGTGATGGCCGCCCGCGTCGGGCGGGTGTGGGACCTCTACGCCCCACGGTTCAACACCTACTCCAACTGGCTCATCGACCGTCGTGGGCGGGCGGCTTCGACCACCGGGCAGCTCCTGTACTTCGCGATGCTGCCTGCGGCTGCGGCCGGGGTGATCGAGATGCGACGGCGGCGGGTCCCCGTGAGCCCGATCCTCGGCATGGCGGCGATCGTGACGGTCGGCGCCGCCCTCACCTTCGGCCTCACCAGGTACCGCGTCGCCGCCGACGTCGCCCTGGTCGTCGCCGCAGGCGTCGGGATCGATCTCGCACTCGCCCGCTGGTGGCCGGCGTTGCGAGCGCGGCTTCGACCCGTCCGCTGAGGCTCAGCGCCCCGACGAGCGCACTGCTCGACACGCGTCGCCGCTGCACGAGCGGAGCTGCTCGAGCAGCGCAGCGAGCTCTTGACGCAGGCGAGCCATCGACGGGTCGGCGTGGCGGCTCTCGAGCTGGAACGGGTCGTCGTCGCGGTCGTAGAGCTCGACCTCGCCCGTGCTGGGGTACTCCACGTAGGTGTACCGCGAGGTGCGGACCCCCTCCCACTGCGGCACGAGATCGCCTCCGCCGACACCGTTGTCGATCAGGGTCGCTCGGCCGTCCACCAGCGCCGGCTGGGCGAGGACCTCCTGCAGCGCGTAGCCGTCGAGCACCCGCTGCGCGCTCGCGCCCGCTGCGTGCAGGATCGTCGGTGCCAGCTCGAGGTTCGTGACCGGCAGGCTGCTGCTCGCGCCGACCGCGAACCCCGGGCCGCGCACCACCATCGGAACCAGCAGGCTCTCCTCGTAGGGAAGCAGCTTGTACCCGGCACCGATCCGGTGCTCGCCGATCTGCGCGCCGTTGTCGGAGGTGAACACGATGACGGTGTCCTCGATCCGGCCGGTGCGCTCGAGCGCGTCGACGATGCGGCCCACCCACTCGTCCACCGAGAGCAGCGACTCGATGTAGGCGTGGAAGAACGCGTCGGCGAACGGCCGGTCCACCGGCGGGTTGTCACGGATGCTCGATGGCTTGTCGGAGACGTCCGCCTCATCGAAGGACGGCGGCTGAGGGAGCGGCTCCGCCGCGAGCTGGTCGCGGTGGCGCGGCGCCGGGATGCTCATGAGGCTGAGGGTCTGGTCGCGCCCGGTCGCGTTGTGGGGAGCGAGCGTCGACCAGACGAGGAAGAAGGGGTCATCGCCTCCGGCGAGCGCCTCGACCTCGTCGACCACCTTCGCCCCCATCACATCGGTCTGGTAGTCCTCGTCCTTGGAGCCGTACCGCCGCCGCTGGTCCCCGTCGAGCACCTCGTAGTCCCAGAAGCTGTAGGTCGACGGGTCGATGGTCGTGAACCACCGGTCCCAGCCCGGCGGCTGGACGGGCGTGCTGTACTGGCCGTAGCTGTTGAGGTACTTCCCGACGTGCGAGGTCACGTACCCGGCGTCGTCCATCCAGGTCGCCAGGGTGTTGGTGTGGTCGAGCTTGTCGTTGCCGCCCTCGGGGGGCAGGTTCGAGCGCACCCCGTGGTTGTGCGCGTACTGGCCGGTGAGGAACGTCGCTCGAGCGGGGCAGCACACCGGCAGGGTGATGATGCTGTCGGTGAACGTGGTGCCCTGGGCGACGAGGCGCTCCTGCACGTTGGGCATGAACCGCAGCGTGGACAGCGTCTGGTCATCGGTCATGATCACAACGACGTTGGGGCGACCCGCCGATGGAGCGGCGACGGTGGCGCCCTGCTCGCGAGCAGCGGCGATGCGCCACACGCCGAGCAGCAGGACGGCGATGCAGGCGACGAGGAGCCAGGTCGGCACCCGCCGACCGGCGATCCGCACGCGCCGAGGCACCCTCACGCGGGACGCGGGCCCAGCGTCACGAGCGAGCCTCGTGGGTCAGTAGGGCCACGTGCCGTCGCTGCCCACCAGACGGTAGAGCGGCTTCAGCTTGGCGACGATCAGCACCTTGAGCACGACGTTGCGGAGGAACCACGGCACCTCGGCGAGCTGGCGCAGCGCGTTGCGCACGCGTCCCGCCGCATCGAGGTCCTCTCTGCGGTACTCCGCCATGGACTGCGCTCGGCCGACGTAGCGGAACCGGCTGCCGAAGAAGCAGTGCACGACCAGCGCCATGGTGACCCCGATGGAGCTGAACGAATCGTGGATGAGCATCGTGCCGCCGAGCGCCACGCGGTCGCCCCAGCGTCGTATGTCGTCGAGCGCGGGCGCGTAGCGGTGCGCACCATCGATGTAGAGCAGCTCGACTGCGCCGTCGACGTCGTCGAGAGCGCCCTGCGACGGCTTGCGGACGTGCCGCACGCGAGCGCGCACACCCGCCTCCTCGAGGTTGGCGTTGAAGCGGTCGTTGTCGGCCTGGCCCTCGTCGAACGTCCCTACGATCTCCTGCGGGCCACGGTCGTTGCCGGCGTGGGGATCGATCGCCACGACCTCCACGCCGTCGGGGGCCGACGTCGCCAAGACGATCGCGGAGCGGCCGTGGTAGCTGCCGATCTCCACGACGCGGTCGTCGGCACGCAGCACCGATGCGCGGTCCCACAGGCGCCGTGCCTGGTCGCGGGTCATCCACCCCTGCACATCGGCGATGCTGGCGAAGACGTCGTCGAACGTTGCCCTTGGTGCGGGTGACATGCGCTCTCTCTCGTGCGGCAGGCGGTGGCCGGAGGCGGCCGACGGCCGGGCGAGCATACCGGACCGCGCCGGGCCGACCGGTGGAGGCGGTGCGCGCTGCGGACCCCAGCGCGCTGGCAGACTGCACGCGCAGGCCGACCGGCCGGCCGCTCGGACCATGTGCGACCCGCTCCCCCACCACCGAAGCCTCTACGAGCGACCCCGGCGACGAGCTGCTGCGGGCCTGCTCCTCGCGGTCGCGGTTGCGGTCGCCTGGACGCCGGCGGCGGCGCAGACCGCCCCCGAGGCGTCACCACCGAGCGCTGGCCCGCCGCCGCTGTTCGGTG
Source organism: Acidimicrobiales bacterium (assembly GCA_038206295.1). Classification (GTDB taxonomy): domain Bacteria; phylum Actinomycetota; class Acidimicrobiia; order Acidimicrobiales; family JBBRAZ01; genus JBBRAZ01. The sequence continues at coordinate 25,035 of JBBRAZ010000019.1, read as the reverse complement.
GCGAGGACGATCCGCTGTCGCCGGCACTCGCCGATGTGCACGCGAGCAGCAACGAGCTCGCCGCAGCGCTCGGCGCGCACGAAGCGACGGCCCAACGACTCGCGATCACCCAGGGCCTGCTCGAGGATGCTCGTGCGCGGCTGGATGCGCTCCGAGCGACCGACACCCACCTGACCCAGCACCTCCACGGCGCCCGAGCGCGTGAGCGCGCAGCGGTGGACGCGCAGTCGATGCACCGCAGCGTGCTGCGCGAGCTGGCGATCGACGCCTACACGCGAGGCAGCAGCGATGTCCTCGACCTGCTCGACCCGGCCCGGGCCAACCAGAGCGCTCGACGCCGCGGCCTCGCCGCGGCGGTCACCGGGTCCGAGCTCGAGGGCCTCGCCCAAGCGCGAGAGGTCCACGCGGATGCCCGCGCCGAGATCGAGCTCGCCGCCCAGCGCCAGGGGAGCGTCCGCGAGGAGCAGCGCCGAACGCTCGCAGCCCGAGACGCGGCGCAGCAGGAGTCGTTCCTCCTCGCGGTCCAGCTCATCGACGAGCGCGCCGCGGTGCACGCGGCGCGCTCGACCGCCATCGTCTCGGGGCTCGACCTGTCGATGGTCGCGCTCGACGCGTACGTGCGCGCCGCGGGGACGATGAACGACGAGCGCCCCTCGTGCCGGCTCTCCTGGACCGTGCTCGCCGGTATCGGCCGTGTCGAGTCGCGCCACGGCACGTACCGCGGCGCGGTCGTGCAGAGCGACGGCGGCACCGACCCCCCGATCATCGGCGTGGCGCTCACCGGCGCCGGCGGGGTCGCCTTCGTCGGTGACAGCGACGGCGGCTCCCTCGACGGCGACCCGGCCCACGACCGGGCCGTCGGACCGATGCAGTTCATCCCCAGCTCGTGGCGCCTCTTCGGGCGCGACGGCAACGGGGACGACGTCGAGGACCCCCACAACCTCTACGACGCCGCGCTCGCTGCGGCCGAGCACCTGTGTCGCCGCCACGTAGGGCTCGACCAGCCCGCAGGGCTCCACGCAGCGGTCCTCGGCTACAACCGCTCCGAGGCGTACGTGGCGCGTGTGGCGCAGCTCGCCGGCGAGTACGCGGCGGCCGGCGTGCGCCTGCGCTGAGGTGCCCCTGCGCGCGCTGCGTCGCCCTCTCGACGATGCGTGACTACAGTCACCGAGGGGTCCGATCGATGAGGGGAACGCACGTGCACCGAGGCATCCGACTGCTCGCCGTCACCACCAGCCTCGCCATCGCCGCTACGGCGTGCGGCGGTGGCTCCGGCTCAGAAGACGACGGCGCCGACGCCGCGCCGGGCACCACCGGCGACGCCGGCGCACCCGTCGACGGCGGCACGCTCACCTACGGCCTCGAGGCCGACAGCGACGGCTACGACCCCACGAAGAACCGCTGGGCCATCTCCGGCACGGTGATCGGGCTGGCGGTGTTCGACCCGTTGGTGCAGCTCGACGAGGAGGACGTCCCGCGTCCGTACCTCGCCGAGTCGATCGAGCCAAACGGCGACTACACCGAGTGGACGATCACGTTGCGGGACGGCATCTCCTTCCACGACGGCACCCCGCTGACCTCCGACGCGGTGGTCACCATGTTCGAGGCACACCTCGCCTCGGGGCTGACCAGGCCCACCATCGCTCCGATCGAGTCGGTCGAGGCCATCGACGACCTCACCGCCACGGTGCACATGAGCCAGCCCTGGGCCTCGTTCCCCGCCGTGCTCACGGCGCAGATCGGCGTCGTCCCCTCGCCGGCGATGCTCGAGGACCCCGACGGGTCGCGCAACCCGGTCGGCACCGGTCCGTTCGAGTTCGAGGGGTGGACCAACGGCGACCGCTGGTCCGGCACCAAGAACGAGAGCTACTGGCGCGAGGGGCTCCCGCGCCTCGACCGCGTCGAGTTCCGGATCATCCCCGAGGCCGACACCCGCATGCAGGCGCTGCAGTCAGGCGACGTGGACATCATGCACACGTCGTTCCCCGAGCTGATCGTGCGCATGCAGGACGAGTCCGACGCCGGTGACTACCAGATCCAGGTCAGCGCCGGCGAAGGCGAGGAGAGCTTCGTGATGCTCAACCTCGAGGCGCCGCCGCTCGACGACCTCCGCGTCCGCAAGGCGCTCGCCCTGGCGACGGACCGCCAGGCCTACATCGATGCCACCGCGGAGGGGCTGCCCCCGCAGGCGACGTCGCTGTTCACCCCCGAATCCCACTGGTTCAGCGACACCGGCTACCCCGACTACGACCCGGCAGCGGCGCAGGAGCTCGTCAAGGAGTACGAGGCGGAGAACGGTCCGATCTCCTTCGACCTCGAAGCCGGCCAGAGCACCTCGAACGAACGCGCGATCGCGCAGCTGGCCGACATGTGGAGTCAGGTCGGCATCGAGGCGAACCCGAGCGTGTCCGAGCAGAACGCGTTCATCGTGGCGGCGCTCGGCGGCAACTACCAGGCCAACCTGTGGCGGCAGTTCGGCGCGGTCGACCCGGACGCGGATGCGCACTGGTGGCGATCGGACTCCACGCTGAACTTCGCCCGGATCAAGGACGACGAGGTGGACGAAGCGCTCCTCCTGGGCCGCTCCAGCGACGATGTCGCGACCCGCGAGGAGGCCTACGCCACACTGCAGCAGCGGTTCACCGACCTGCTGCCCTACATCTGGCTGCACCACTCGATCTGGGCCATCGGCTACCAGAACGACGTCCACGGGGTGACCGCGACCTTCCCCGACGGCAGCGACCACACCATCCCGATGGGCGGCAACTTCACGGCTGTCCACCTGGTGACCGAGATGTGGAAGGACTCCTGAGCCGACTGCGCTCGTCGGTCCGATGCGGATGGGCCGCCCGTCCCGATGTCGACGCCGACGACCGGAACCGTCCACCGACCGCTGAACTTCTCCGCCGAGGTGCCGATGGGATCCGACGTCTCGCGCCACCCCATCGCAGCACGGCGCCCGCCCGCCACCACCCACGAGGAACGCTCATGATCCGATCGATGCACCGGTGCTCTAGCATCCGGGCCGCCCGGCGCCGGATCGAAGGGGGAGCTCGGTGAGGTTCGTTCGCAAGAAGCTGGTGAACCTGCTCATCGTCCTGCTGTCGGTGACGATGCTGTCGTTCCTCATGATCAACCTGCTGCCCGGCGACACCGCGGATGTCATCTGCGGTCCGTCGTGCGACGAGGCCGCTCGCGAGCAGCTGCGCGAGGACCTGGGCCTCAACAAGGCGATCCCCGTGCGCTACGTCGAATGGCTCGGCGGCGCTATCACCGGCGACCTGGGCCGCTCCGGGCGCACGCAGCAGCCGGTGATGGAGGCCATCCGCGAGCGCCTCCCGGTCACGCTCCAGCTGCTCGTGTACTCGCAGGTGCTCGCGCTCATGCTCGCCATCCCCGCGGGGATCATGGCCGCTCGGCGCCCCGGAGGCTGGTTCGACAAGACCAGCACCGGCACCGTGTTCGTGCTGCTGGGCATCCCGCAGTTCGTGATGGCCCCGCTGCTCATCTACTTCTTCGCGGTGCGATGGCAGATCTTCCCCGCCATCTACAAGGAGCCCGGCGGCTTCTTCGAGCTCCTCAAGAACCTCTTCCTCCCCGCGGTGAGCCTCGCTGCGGCGGAGATGGCGGTGTACCTGCGACTCCTGCGCGGCGACATGATCGCCACGCTGCAGGAGGACTACATCATGATGGCCAAGGCGAAGGGCCTCTCCAACAGCAGGATCCTCCTGCGCCACGCCTTCCGCCCGTCGACCTTCTCGCTCGTCACCATCGTCGGGTTGAACATGGGCCGGCTGATCGGCGGCTCGCTCATCGTCGAGGTGATCTTCGCCATCCCCGGCCTCGGGCGCTACGCCGTCGAGGGCATCTTCGGGCGGGACTACCTCGCCGTCCAGGGCGCTGTCGTCGTCATCGCCGTCGGCTACGTCCTCATCAACTTCGCGGTGGACATGCTCTACGCCGTCCTCGACCCCAGGATCCGACATGCCCGTGCCGTCATCTGACCCCCAGGCGGACGAGAGCTCCGCTGCAGCAGCGTCTGCCACGGCTGCAGCACTGCTCGTCGCAGAGACCCTCGCCGACGAGGACGTCGTCAAGAAGAAGCTCGGCTTCGGCTTCTACATCTCCGCAGGCTGGGTGGTCCTGATCTCGCTGACCGCGCTGCTCGCGCCGTTCCTGCCGCTGCAGAAGTACGACAAGACCAACCTCGTGCCGCAGCGCCTCGACCCGTTCCAGAAGTACTACGTCGCCCACGACTACGACCCCGAGTCGGACCTCGACTCCACCAAGTCGTTCGAGTACGTCAACGAGTGCCAGGACCACCTCGAGGATCGCGGAGGATTCGCGGAGGGTCTGCGGTACTGCTCGAACCAGGTGGCGGTGCTCGGCGCCGACAGCCTCGGCCGCGACATCCTGAGTCGGGTGGTCTGGGGCGCCCGGGTGTCGCTCATCGTCGGCCTGGGAGCGGTGACCCTCGGCATGCTGCTCGGCGGGAGCATCGGCATCATCGCCGGGTACTTCCGCGGCCGCACCGAGACGGCGCTGATGGGCATCATGGACATCCTGCTGGCCTTCCCGGCGCTGCTGCTCGCGCTCGCCATCGTGACCTTCGCCGACAACCACAGCATCCCGGTGGTGGTGGCCGCCATCGGCCTCGTCGGCATCCCGCCGGTGGCTCGCCTCATCCGCGCCAACACGCTCGTCTACAGCCAGCGGGAGTTCGTCCTGGCCGCTCGCACGCTCGGCGCCTCGAACAAGCGCGTGATCGTCCGGGAGGTGCTGCCCAACGTCGCGCTTCCCGGCGTGTCGTTCGCGGTGATCGGCATCGCCATCGCCATCGTGGCCGAGGGCGGCCTCGCCTTCCTCGGCCTCTCGGTCGACCCGCCCACCCCGACCTGGGGCGGCATGATCAACGACGGCCGGAACTTCCTCGAGGACGCACCGCACATCACCTTCGTCCCCGCGGCGGTCATGGTGATCACGGTCCTCGCCCTGAACTTCGCCGGCGACCGCCTGCGATCGCTGTTCGACGTCAAGGAAGGCGCGCTGTGAGCCGCAAGGTCATCACCACCGACGAGGGCGCACCGTCTGCTGACGCCGGCCCCCTGCTCGAGGTCACCGACCTCAAGACGCACTTCCGCACCGACAAGGGCCGGGTGCGCGCCGTCGACGGCGTCACGTTCACGCTCGGGCGTGGGAAGACGCTCGGCGTGGTGGGCGAGAGCGGCTCCGGCAAGACGATCCTCTCCCGCTCGATCATGGGCCTGCTCCCGCGCCACAACGTGATCCGCGAGGGCAGCGTCCGCTACGACGGCCGCGAGATCTCCGACTACTCCGAGGATCAGATGCGCGCCATCTGGGGCTCGGAGATGGCGATGGTCTTCCAGGACCCGATGACGTCGCTGAACCCGGTGCTCAAGATCGGTCGGCAGATCACCGAGTCGCTGCGCCAGCACCTGCACATGGACAAGGACGAAGCCACCGAGACCGCGATCGCGCTGCTGTCCTCGGTCGGCATCCCCGAGCCCTCGGTGCGCATCGATGAGTTCCCCCACCAGCTCTCCGGCGGCATGCGCCAACGCGTGACCATCGCCATCGCATTGGCTTGCGGACCCAAGCTGCTCTTCGCCGACGAGCCGACGACGGCGCTCGACGTCACCGTGCAGGCCCAGATCCTCAACCTCCTGCAGAAGCAGCAGCGCGAGCGCCACATGGCGATGATCCTCGTCACCCACGACCTCGGCGTCGTGGCAGGCCGCACCGACGAGATCGCTGTGATGTACGGCGGCCAGGTCGTCGAGAAGGCCCCCACGCCGGTGCTGTTCGCCAAGATGAAGATGCCCTACACCGAAGCGCTGATGAACTCGATCCCGAAGCTCGAGAGCCCGAGCCACACGCGCCTCGAGGTCATCGCCGGGCGGCCGCCGGATCTGGTCAACCCGCCGAAGGGCTGCAAGTTCGCTCCGCGCTGCCGCTACGCGCAGCCGAAGTGCTTCGAGCACGAGCCGCCGCTGGTCCAGGGCGAGGACGAAGGCCACTACTTCCGGTGCTGGTTCCCCGTGGGCACCCCCGAGGGCCAGTTCGCCCTCAAGCGCAACGACGAGATCCGCGCCAAGCAGACCGCGGCTTCCGCCGCAGGAGGAGGAGCCTGATGGCCGGCAGCGGGACCGCGCACCTGCGCCCCAGCGCCGAGACGCTGCTGCGTGCCGAGCGGATGGTCGTCGAGTTCCCCGTCGGCGGCACCGGGCTCAAGGTCCACGCCGTGTCCGACGTCAGCATCGACGTCCTCGAGGGCGAGACGCTCGGCCTCGTCGGCGAGTCGGGGTGCGGCAAGTCCACGACCGGCCGCGCCCTGATGCAGATGCCTTCGCCGACGAGCGGCAGCGTCGTGTTCGAGGGGACGGATCTCACCACCCTGAAGGCCGACGCACTTCGCCAGGTCCGACCGAAGATGCAGATGATCTTCCAGGATCCGATCTCGTCGCTCAACCCGCGCCGGCGCGTCGGTGACATCGTGGCCGAGCCGCTGCGGGTGTGGAACCGCGGCACCTCCGCCGAGCAGATGGCCAAGGTGTCCGAGACCCTCGAAGCGGTCGGCCTCGATCCGGCGGCTTCGATCGGGCGTCGGCCCCACCAGTTCTCCGGCGGCCAGTGCCAGCGCATCTGCATCGCCCGCTCGCTCGTGCTCGACCCGCGCCTGATCATCTGCGACGAGCCGGTCTCCGCGCTCGACGTGTCCGTGCAGGCGCAGATCCTCAACCTCCTCGAGGACATGAAGGCCCGCTACGGCCTCACGCTCGTCTTCATCGCTCACGATCTCGCCGTCGTCAAGAACATCAGCGACCGCATCGCGGTGATGTACCTCGGCAAGCTCTGCGAGGTGGCACGGCCAGATGCCCTGTACCAGACGCCGGCGCACCCCTACACCGCCGCGCTGCTGACGTCGATCCCCGTGCCCGACCCGATGGTGAGCCCAACGGGCGACGCAGACCTGCTCGGCGGCGAGCTGCCATCGCCGGTGGCGCCACCCAGCGGCTGCCGGTTCCGCACCCGGTGCCCGCGCGCCGAGGAGCTCTGCGCGCAGGTCGAGCCGAAGATGCGCCGGGTGGGCGACGACCACTTCGTCGCTTGCCACTTCCCGCTGGTGGAGACGCTCGACGATGGCCCCGAGCTCTCGCTCGAAGCCTGAGCGACCGAACCTCGAACGCCACATCAGCGGTGGAGCTGAACCTCCCGGTCGTGCTCGAGGCGATCGAGCGAGCGATCCCCGAGCGGCCGTGCACGGTCACCGACGGCGGAACCAGGACCTGGGCCGAGACGATGGACCAGGTCCGCCGGTGGGCGGCCCTGCTCGCCGCTCACGGGATCGGCCGCACCGGCGAGGTCGACCCGACCGACGGCTGGCGCTGCAGCAACGATCGCGTCGCGCTGCTGCTCACGAACTGCCCCGAGTACCTCGAGGCGATGGTGGGCTGCTGGCGAGCTGCCGCGACCGCGGTCAACGTCAACTACCGCTACGTGGCCGATGAGCTCCGCCACGTCCTCGGCGACAGCGGTGCCCGGGCGGTGGTGTTCCACGGGCGGTTCGCTCCGGTGCTCGCCGAGGTGCTCCCTGCGCTCCCCCACGTGGAGCTCCTCGTCCAGGTCGACGACGGGTCGCCGCTGCTGGAGGGAGCGGTGCTCGCTGACGCCGCGCTGGGCTCGGTCGACCCACGCGACGCCCCACCGATCGACCGGCTCTCCCCTGCCGACCGCTACGTGCTCTACACCGGCGGCACGACCGGACGGCCCAAGGGCGTCCTCTGGCGGCAGTGCGACTTCGCTGTCGGCGCGCTCGGGGTGCGGCGTCGTGACGGCGGTGAGCACACGTCGGTCGACGAGATCGTCGAGCGGGCGCGTCGTGGCGGTCCGACGACCCTTCCGGCCCCGCCGTTCATGCACGGCGCTGCACACTGGAACGCGCTCGCCGCGTGGTTGGCGGGCGGCACCGTGGTGCTCCCCGCCCACCCCGAGCGCTTCGATGCTGCGGCCGTGCTGGCTGCGATCGAGCGCCACCGCGTGACCGCGCTGCTGATCGTCGGCGACGCCTTCGCTGGTCCGCTGCTCGACGAGCTCGAGCGCTCCACAGCCGACACGAGCTCGCTGCGCCACCTGCTCAACGGAGGCGCAGCGCTGACCGAGCGCAGCCGGCTGCGCCTCCTCGAGCACGTCGTCGGCCTCACGATCGTCGACGTGCTCGGCGCATCGGAATCGGGTCGTCAGGCGGTGCGCGACCAGCGAGCCGGCGCACCGGGCGCGCTTCGCCCGTCGAGCACCACCGTGGTGCTCAGCGAGGACCGGACGCGGGTGCTGTCGCCCGGCGACCCGGAGCTCGGGTGGCTGGCGCAGCGCGGCCGCGTGCCCCGTGGCTACCTCGGGGATCCGGAGCGCTCATCGGTCACGTTCCCGGTGATCGACGGCATCCCGACTGCGGTGCCCGGTGACCGGGTGCGCCTCCTGCTCGACGGCTCGCTCGAGTTCCACGGTCGCGACGCCGCCACGATCAACACCGGGGGCGAGAAGGTGTTCGCAGAGGAGATCGAGGAGGTGCTGCGCTCGCACCCGGAGGTCGCCGATGCCGTCGTGGTCGGTCGGCCGAGCGAGCGGTTCGGCCAGGAGGTCGCCGCGATCGTGGCGCTGCGACCCCGAGCAGACGTCTCCGACGACGCGCTGCGGGACCACTGCCGGTCGCACCTGGCTGGCTACAAGGTGCCCCGCGCCATCGTGCGGCGCGACACCATCGAGCGCAGCCCGTCGGGGAAGGCCGACTACCGCTGGGCGATGACCCAGGCGGCGGCAGCTTCCCCCGACCGCGAGGGGCAGACCGCTGAGCACTAGGATCTGCGCCGCTCGTGCCGAGCGGCACGGCTCCAGGGAGGACCGAGCACCCCATGGCTGACCAGCCCACCACCACCGCCAAGGACGACGCCCCCGAGGAGGACCCGCAGCTGTCCCCCGGCGTCATCATCGGCGTCGTCGCGGCGCTCATCGTGATCACCGTGCTGATCTTCACCGTGTTCGGCGGGTCCGACGACGATGGCGCCGGCGGCTCGACTGCGAGCCCGGTCGAACCGGCTCCGATCGGCACGTTCGCCCCCGGCCCGGGCCCCGGGCCCACCACCACCACGGCCGCGGGCCCGAAGGCCGTCACCGGCTTGCCCAGCGGGGCGCCGACCGATGACTTCAACCGTCCAGACGACGAGACGACGATCGGCGCCGGTTGGGAGGAGATCGGCACCTGGGGGATCCTCGACAACCGGCTCGCCAACATCGTCGAGGGTGACGAGGCCACCCGGGAGTTCGCGCTGCGCGACCTCGGCGCCGGCGACGGCACCGTCGCTGCGGTGGTCATCGAGTCCGCCGAGGGCACCGGCCTCGTGTTCCGGTTCAAGGACGCCAAGAACTACTGGATGCTCACGCCGGCGCCGAAGTACGGCACCTGGGTGCTGAACAAGTACACGAACGGCACGGCGACCCTGGTCGGGAACTCCGGTCTCGCCTCGAGCGCAGAGAACACCGCGGTGGTCGTCGAGCTCGCTGGGCCCGAGATCACGGTGAAGGTCGACGGCAAGGAGGTCGCCCAGTTCACCGACCCCTACCTGGCGACCGCCACCAAGGTCGGCTTCGCATCCGGCGGTTTCGGGGCGCAGCGCGCCCGCTGGGACGACTTCTACGCCATCGACTGATGCCGCTCGACGGCGAGGCGGCGGCGTCTCTGCAGTCGCGTCGCCGTCGCCGGGCGGTCAGCCCGCCGGGATCGGCCTCAGCTCCTCGCCTCCCGGCTCCCCGCTGACGGCGTAGAGGTCGACGCGCTGCACCCCGTCTCCCACCAGCGCGTCGGACAGCAGCACCCACAGCGCGGATCTCCCACCGGCGCGCGCCTGGTTGGGCACCACCGCAGCGATCGAGCCATCCACCGCCACCGCCACCTGCACCGGGCGGTCGGTCGAGAGCGCCCCGGTGCGGTACAGGGGCAGGCGCGCTCTCGTCAGGTCGATGGAGCGGAGCTCGTCGACGCCGTCGAGCTGGCCGGTGAAGCTGGTCGGTTCGCCAGCGGGCAGCGCGCTGACCTGTTGACCGACGAGCGCACCGTGCTCGCCTCGACGCAGGACCCGGAGGTCGTGGTCCTCCCCGCTGCCGAACGGTCCCGAGGCCAGCACCCGCGGGTAGCCCTCCGCCGGGTCGAAGACGAGGAACTCGTCGTCACCCGCTGGGTGCAGGACGCTCTCCTTCCAATCCTGGATGATCACCCGCTCGTGGTACTCATCGGGTCGGGGCTCGAAGCCCGAGACGCCGTCGAGCTCCCACGGAGCATCGACGTCGAGCACGTCGAGGAGGGTCGGCACGACATCGATGCTGCGGGTCGGCTCATCGATCACGGCACCGTCGACCTGACCAGGCGCCTTGATGAAGAACGGGGTCCAGAGGATCTCGGGCCAGTTCTCCGCCGTCACACCTCGGCGGTGCGATCCCACGGTGAACGCAGCGCCGTGGTCTGCGGTGACGACGATGGTGGTCTCCTCCAGCGTGCCGAGCCGCTCGAGCTCGTCGAGGATGTCGGAGAGGATCGAGTCCGCGTACTGGAGCTGCAGCAGGTGACGATCCCGCGCGGCCTCCGCTGCAGCCGGGTCCGCGTACGAGCTGTCGCCGAAGCTGCGGCTGGGGTCCTCGCCGGCGTAGCTCACCCCGCTCGGCAGGTACTGGAACGGGCGGTGCGGCAGCAGGAGGTGCAGGTAGTCGAGTCGTCGATCGCCGAAGCCCTCGGTCTGCGCGGCCGCCATCGATCCGGCCAGCGACGACACGAACCGCTCGCCGATCGGGCCGGGGGCGTCCTCGGGCGAGTCGCCCACGACCTCGAGCTGGACCTGCCGGGCCGCGTCGTCGAACGAGGCGCGATCCAGCCACACGCTGGTCGCCTCGCCCAGGAGGCTCACCAGCCCGCCGCCGCCGCTGACCGCGGCCTCGCCGCGGCAGAGGCTGCCGGGGCACAGCTTCGTGACCACCTCGAAGGCCTGCATGCGGTAGTCGCCACCGAGCGCGGTGAACACGCTCTCGGGATAGGTCCCGGCGATGGCGTAGCGAGCGTCGGTCGGGTAGCGGCCGGTGACGACGGCGGGCACCGCCTGGATGGTGTCGGGAGCGACCGTCGTGTTGTTGCGGAACCACGTCGAGCCGTCCGCGAGCCGTGCGAACCCGGGGAACGACGCAGCGTCGACCTGCCCCTCGCCGTCGAGGAGCGACGCCACCGGCAGCTCGTCGAAGACGATGAACACCACCGGGCCCCCGGCTCGAGCACCCTCACCCGTGCTGGTGACGTCCTGCCCCCCGGGCAGCACGAGGTCCGCGACCGGGGACATGAGCAGGAAGCTCAGCACGAACACCGGCGTGGCGAAGCACAGGTAGCGCGCCAGCTGGCGCACCGAGGGCACACCCAGCCAGAGCACGACCATGACCACCTCGGCGAACACCAGCAGGAGGAGATACGCAATCGGCTGGGCGTCGACGGCCTGGCGAACGATGCCGTAGATGGCGAGCGCTCCGAGCACGGTGCAGATCAGCAGGTGGGTGAGCGGGCGCTGCCGGCTGACGCGACCGACGAGCAGCTCGAACCCGAACAGCACCGACGCGGGGAGAAGCGCCACCAGCACGGCGAACGCGACGATCTCGAACCCCTCGACGCCACGGATGATGAACGTCCCGGGATCGCGACCGAACACGTCGAGCACCGGCTGCGTCAGCGCGATGGTCGCCAACCCCAGGATCTCGACGAGCGCGCTGCCCTCGGAGCGGAGGAAGGTGCGGATGCGCTCGATCACCGCAGGCACCACCGAGCCCGTGGGTGCCCAGCGCTTCGAAGGTTCACGTCACCTCTGCTCATCGTCGTCCGCTGCGACCGGTGGTGCGTGCGGAGACGGCCCCGGTCGGCGTCGAACCCTACTGCACCCGCGCGAGCGTCGGGGAGCGCTCCAGCTGGGGCGAGACCGTCCGCTATGCTCGCCCGTCGACCCCTCCACGGGGCGCACGCATACGAGGGAGTGCCACGATGTCCACAGACAGCCCGGAGCCGCGCGACCAGACGGTGAAGCGGCCAGCCGCTCGCCAGCAGGCGGCCAGCCCGGCCGGCGAAGCGAGCCCGGCCGCTGCAGGTGGCCCCGATGGCGCGCCGAACGACCTGAACCTCTCGCCAGGGGTCATCGCGGCGATCTGCGGCGGCCTGCTCGTCCTGACCATCATCGTGTTCGCTGTGTTCTCCGGCGGCGACGACGAGGGTGACGACGCCGTCGATGCCGCTCCAGGCGTGACGACGCCAAGCGGCGACCCGGCCTCGGGGCCGACGCCGCCGCCCACCCCCAGGGGCCCCAAGGAGCCGGTCGGCTCTCCCGACGGTCCGCCCACCGATGACTTCAACCGTGCGAACGGGCCGGTGGGCGCCGACTGGGTCACGCTGGGCACCTGGGAGGTCGTCGACGAGCAGCTCCGCCTCACCGAGCCGCTCGATGGCGCGTCGCAGGTGTCGGTGCGCGACATGGGCGCCTCCGACGGCACCGTGTCGGCCATCGCCCGCACGCCCTCAGGTGGCCAGATGCTCGTGTTCAGGTACGCCGACCCCAAGAACCACTGGCGGATCGGACCGGTGCGGTCCTACGCCACGTGGGGCGTCTTCAAGGTGGTCGACGGGAAGTCGCGACTCGTGGAGAACACCGGGCTCTCCTCGACCTCGGAGAACACCACGATCCGTGTGGAGATGGACGGTCCCTCGATCGAGATCGTGATCGATGGCAAGTCGCGCGTGACGATCGAAGATCCAGCGCATCAAGACGCCACCATCGCGGGATTCCTGGCCACCGCTGGCGGCGTGCGCGGCGCGTGGGACGACTTCTTCGCCATCCCCGCTGGTGGCGCGGCACCGACGACTGCACCCACAACGACGGTCACGCCCTGAGGCATGGCCACACCAGCTCGGGCGGGCCTGCGACCGGCAGCGACGGGGGCCATCGCGTGGGTCTGGTCGGCGGTCATGATCGGCATGCTCCTGCATGCATCGGTCGCCGCCCCGGCGCCCCTCGTCTTCCGCCCGTCAGGTCCGCTCCACGACGCTCTCGACGAGGACGCGACATCGTTCGCCATGTCCGCCGAGAGCCCGTGGCGCGTGACCGGCAGGTGGGCGGTCGTCGATGGCGTGCTGGTGCGGACCAGACCATCGACCCGAAGCTTCGACACGGCCACGATCGATGGCGGGCGTTCACAGCTGCGGGTGAGCGCCGTGCTGCGCTCGAGCGCACCCGGCGTGTCGCTGGCGGTGCGCTACCGCAGCGCCCGAGACCACTGGCGCATCAGCCGCATCGAGGGCGAGGGCTCGAACCGGTGGACGCTCGAGCACCTCGATGACGGCAGCCCGGCGCGCATCGAGGAGGCGACGGTGACCGGTGGAGGCCCTGGGGCCGACAGCACGGTGCTCGTCGAGCTGCGCGGGGAGCAGATCACCGTGATCATCGACGGCACCACCGCGTTCGACATCGGGGATCCGGCGCTCAGCGACGCGACGGGAGTCGGAGCCGTGGCGACCCAGGCGGCGGGCGCGGCTCCGACGCTGGTGGACCTCGAGGTCGAGCACCTGGCCGAGGAAGAGGAGACGTCGTGAGCGAGCGGACCAGCGGGCTGCGGTCGATCCTGTCGAAGCCGGCGGCTTACCACGCACTGCAGCGAGCGCTGGGTGCCGAGGCCGCGGAGGCCTCGTTCGTGTCGCAGTCCATCGCTGCCGCTCCAGGGTCCAGGCTCCTCGACATCGGTTGCGGCGTGGGCGTCCTCGCCGCCGCTCTGGACGACGTCGAATACGTGGGCTTCGATCCGAGTGCGGCGTACATCGACTCGGCGCGCTCGAGGTACGGCACGCTCGGGACGTTCCACGTCGCCGGCGTGGGCGACCTCGCCGCTGAGGAGCTCGGGACGTTCGACGTGGTGGTGCTCAAGGGCGTCCTCCACCACCTCGATGATGCGCTCGCCGCTTCGGCCCTCGCCTTGGGCGCCGAGGTGCTGCGCGCCGGCGGCCGCCTGGTGACGGTCGACCCGGTGCTGGCACCCGGCCAGCACCCGGTCGCTCGGTTCCTCATCAAGCGGGACCGCGGCTCCGACGTGCGCTCCCCCGAGGGCTACCGATCGCTCGCCGAGGTGGCGTTCGCCTCGGTCAGCCTCGAGGTCCGCCACGACCGCCTCCGCGTGCCGTACTCGCACGCCCTGATGACCTGCACCGACCCGATCCAGCGTCCGCTGGCACGCTGACGTCGACGTCGACGTCGACCGCCATCAGACGCCCTCGGCGACCTCCAGGAACGTCGCCGCCACCCGGTCGGCATCGGCCTCGGACAGGTCGTTGAAGAACGGGAGCCGGAGCAGCCGGGACGACACGTCGTCGGTGACCGGACACGGCGAGACGACGTCGGAGAACCGCTGGCCACCCGGTGAGCTGTGCAGCGGGACGTAGTGGAACGTCGCCCGGACCCCCACCTCGTGCATTCCGGCGAGCACCCGATCTCGGACCTTCACGTCGGCCATGAGCACGTAGAACATGTGGTAGGCGCTCGACGAACCAGGTGGGACCACCGGCAGCCGGAAGCCGAGCCGCTCCGCGTGCGGCGCCAGGAGGCGCTCGTACCGCTCGAAGAGCGCCCGCCGCTTCGCCAGGATCGCCTCACGCTGCTCGAGCTGCCCGAAGAGGTACGCCGCGAGGACGTCGCTCATCCCGAACGAGGAGCCCGTGTCCTGCCACGTGTACTTGTCGACGTCGCCGAGCAGGAACGAGTAGCGATCGGTGCCCTTGTCGCGCAGGACGTGGGCCCGGGCCACATCATCGGGCCGGTTGACGATGAGCGCTCCTCCCTCGCCGCAGATGAAGTTCTTCGTCTCGTGGAACGACAGCGTGGAGAACCGCCCGAAGCTCCCGAGCGGACGATCGTCGATGGCGCCGAACAGCCCGTGCGCGTTGTCCTCGACGACATCGATGCCGTCGCGCCCGGCGAGCACCGCCGCCAGACCGGCGAGATCGCACCCGACACCGGCGTAGTGGACCGGGACCACCGCACGCACGGAACCATCCAAGAGCGACTCGACGGAATTCGGGCACATGCCCAGCGTCGTCGGCTCGATGTCGGCGAACCGGATCTGAGCGCCCTGGCGCGCGAACGCGAGCGCTGTGGAGACGAACGTGAAGCTGGGGACGATGACGGTGTCGCCCTCGCCGATGTCGAGCAGCATGGCAGCCATCTCGAGGGCGTCGGTGCAGGAGGTGGTGAGGATGGCCTCCTGCGCACCCAGCGCTGCGCGCAGGATCTCCGCAGCGCGCTTGGTGAACGGACCGGACGCGCTGGTGTGCCCTCCCTCCACTGCGTCGCGGATGTAGTCGAGCTCGCTGCCCGCCAGCGAAGGTCGGTTGAACGGGATGATGTCCATGCTTCCCCGATCTGGCATACCCGCTGCTAAGGTACCGGAACCCGCGCGAGCTGCAGAACTCGCAGAGCCAGCGTGACCTGAGTTGATGCCCGCCACCATCGCCCGCCCCCAGGATGCGGGAACCCGTGGCCAAGCGGACGAGCCGCCTCGTGACAGCTGGGCGTATCGCGCCAGCTCCGATCGGCTCGAAGCAGGGGTGGCCGCCGGGTTGATCGCACTCGGCGTCGTGCTCGTCCTCGGTGCCGCGACGATCGCCTCCGAGCTGGCAGCGGTGCTGCCTGCGGCGATGACCGTTCGCTCCGCCCAGTGGTTCCCGTCCTTCGCGGTCGCGATGCCGTTCACCTTGCGCGGGCTGGGCTACGTCCTCATCGCGGCCACCGCCGTCCAGGTGGTCGCGCAGTGGTTCAGGACCCGAGTCGGGCGCGTGCAGGTCGACAGCAGCAACCCGATCGCCAGGCTCGCACCGCTGCTCCTCGTCCTCGCCGTGACAGCGGTCGTCTACTGGCAGTTCGCGACGCCGCACAACGCATCAGAGGGCAATGCCCGGGTGCACTACACCGATCTGCTCTTCGTCAAGCACGAACGGTTCTTCTACACGCTCGGCAAGGTGCCGCACCTCCTCTTCTACGACCACCCCAACGTGCTGCAGACAGCGCTCGGCGTCCTCAACGTCGCGCTGGTGTACGCCATCGGGCGCCAGCTGCTGCGCAACCGCTGGATGCCGCTGCTCATGGCGTGCTCGTACCTCTGGGCCGGCAGCATGCTGCTCTTCGCCGACACGGCCGACGATGTGCAGCTCGTGGTCGCCGCGCTCCTCGCGGTGCTGCTCGCCCACCTCCGTCGGGCACCGATCCCACTCGCGCTCGCGCTGCTCGCGGCCTTCCTCGCCCGGGGCCCTCTGGCATCGGCGGCGATCGGCGTCGGCATCGCCGAGCTCGGCGGCTCGCTGCTCGCGCAACGTGCCGACGGCGAGCGGCTCTCGCTCGGCCGAGCGCTCCGATCCAACCCCGTGCTGAGCCAGGCGCTGCCGCTCTTCGGCGCCATCGCCGTGCTCTGGATCGGCTACCTCCAGGTCCGCGGGAGCAGCTGGTTGCTGGGCGACGGCGGCGCGATCGACGTGACGATCTGGGACCTCACGCCCAAGTCGGTGGAGGGCTTCACCATCGATCGGTTCTCGGGCGCCTACCTGCTGCACCTGCTGTGGGTCCTCCCGCTGCCCATCCTCCTCGCACACGCTGCGCTCGCCAGCCGCTGGCGAGAGGTGCCCGACGCCGCGCGGAGGGCTGTGGTCGCGGTCTGGGTGATGACGGCGATAGGCGTGGCGGTGTCGGAGGTGGAGCCGCTGGCGTACTTCAACGTGCGCTACCTCACCTACTACCTGCCAAGCCTCATCGCCACGAGCTGGATCATCTTCACCACCCGTCCGGCGCCCGGCAGTCGACGACACCTGCTCCCCGGCCTGCTCGTCGCCCTGATCCTCGCCGGGTCCACCGCAGCCACGTTCCAGGGCGGCATCCACCACTGGAACCGATCCCACCCCGCTGTCGGAGACGCTCTCTGGCCCGTCCGATTCGACATGCGCGAGGCCGCAGGCTCCGGACGCGTGTACACGACGATCACCAGCACCACCTGGAGCAACTGGCTGGTCTACGTCCTCAAGCGCACCTACGGGCCGCACCTCGTGCCCGGTGAGCCCGACTGGCCGACGATCGAGGTCGTGAAGCCCGGCACGCTCCCGCCTGATGGCATCGTGATCACCGACGATCCGGGGGCGTATCCGACCGCTGAGGTCGTGCTGCGCGCCGATCCGTTCTTCGTGGTCCGTCGCGCAGACGCCGGCTGATGCCCTCGACGCGATGGGTCGCTGCTCGCGATCGAGTCGACGCCTGGGTGTGGGACCATCCCTGGCGCTTCGCGATCGCGGTGGTGCTGTGGCTCCTCGCAGTCGTCCACATCGCCACGACGCCTCGGTTCGACACCAACGACGACATCGCCATGCAGTGGATCCTGCAAGGTGGCTACACGAACGGGAGCCCGTCGTCGGATCCGGTGCTCAGCAGCACGCTGATCGGCATCCCGCTGCACCTCCTGTACCGGATCACCGACGCCGTACCGTGGTACGGCCTGTACCTCTACCTCGTCGAGGTCATCGCCGCAGTCGTCATCCTGCGCACGATCGCCCGCCGCCCGTGGTTCCACGCGAGTGCGCACGGCGTGCTGTCCATCGCTCTCCTGTGCACCATCCTCGTGCCCGCGTGGACGCGGATGCAGTTCACGGTCGCCGCGATGCTGCTCGCCACCAGCGGCCTCCTGCTGTGGTCCGTCGCGATCCGCGACGAGCACGAGCCCGATCGACTCGCCATCCTCGGAGCGGCGCTGCTCGGCTGCTCGTCGCTCATCCGCTTCAACAGCACCAGGGGGATTCTGCTCGCCGCACTGCCCATCGTCGCCGTGACCATCTGGCGCCGTCGGGTGCTGATGGCGCACGTCGCACCCGCGGCGGTCGCAGCAGCAGTCATCCTCGGAGGTCTCGGCGTCGACGCGCTCGCGCACCGCAGCGACGACTGGCAGGCGTACGGCCGATTTCGAGACGCGCAAGGAGCGCTCAGCGGAACCCCGGAGGTGACGCTCAAAGCTCCTGGCGACGCCCTCGCCGCTGCGGAGTGGACCCCCAACGACTGGGCGAACTTCGTCTCCTACCAGTTCCTGGATCTCGAGACCTTCGCCCCCGAGCGCATCGAAGCGGTGCACGCCGCTCTCCCCGATGCGCCTGTCGATCTCGACGCAGCACGCAGCGAGCTCGTCGACGACCTCCTGCCGCTGCTGGTCGCCCTCGCCGGCCTCGTGGGATGGATCGCACTCACCGGAGCGTGGGGCGATCGAGCCCTCGCTGCGATCCACCTCGGATGGACCTCAGCGATCCTCATGTGGCTTGCAGCGTCTGCCCGGCTCCCCTTCCGCGTCAGCCTCGGCCTCGTGGCGCTCACCGCGCTGGCGATCCTCGTGCAGCGCGAGCCAGGAGACCTGGAGCTCAGATCGCCGCGCCTCGGCGCCGTCCTCCTCGTGGTGGCGTCGCTCGTCGCGCTTGCAGGCACCGCGATCGCCGTCGGCGACGCGCTCGACGCGACACCGCAGAACGAGGCGCAGCAGGCGGTGATCGCGCACCGGCTCAGCGCCCTCGAACGTCTCGATCCGGACGCGGTGTACTTCGAGCTCCCCGGAGCGATCGCCAAGGAGTACCTCTCGCCGCTCTCCACCACCGCGCCCGAGGTGCACTTCGTCGCGCTCGGTGGATGGCAGGCGCTCGCTCCACCGCTGCGCGACGCGCTGGCCGAGCGCGGCCACGCGGACCTGTTCGACGCCGCAGGCAGCGGCGAGGTCTACCTCGTCGTCGACCCGAGGTTCGGTCAGGCAGGTGCTGTGCGCACGTTCGCTGCACAGCACCGCGGCATCCAGCTGCTGCTCCAGACGATCACCGAGCACAGCAGCCGCAACTACGCCGTGCTCGCCGTCGACCGACCCGGCGATAGCTAGGATCGCCGTGATGGCACCCCTCGAGGACCTCCTCGCTGCGCGCCCGATCGACGCATCGCCCGACCTCAGCCCAGCAGAGCAGGAGCCATGGCCCGCCGTGCGCCTGCTCATCGTCGTGGTCCTCGTGATGGCGACGCTGCTCGCTGGCGTGCTCGTGTACGACACGATCGGACGACCTGACCCGGTGACGACGACGCCGGTCAGCGACCCGTTCGAGGTCGACGGCCCCCTCGACGAGGCACCCGACGGGCGCACCTGGACGACCACCGGCGGGCAGTGGACCGTCGCCGACGGTGTCGCCTCCCCCTCCTCGGAACCGGTCGCGCACACCGCGGTGCTCGATGCGGGCGTCCCCGGCGGCGAGGTCGCTGCGACGGTGGCGAGGATCGGACCTGGCATGCGCCTGTTCTTCCGATGGCAGGACGAGCAGAACCACTGGTCGCTGCAGCGAGGTGATCGGCTCGCGACGTGGATGCTGGTGCGAACCCGCGACGGCCGCCCCGAGCGCGTCGGCATCACCGGCCTGTCAGGAACCTCCGTGGGCACGCGCGTCTCGGTCCTCCTGGTCGACGACGAGATCCACGTCCTGCTCGCTGGTGTGGAGCGACTGGTCCACAGCGACCCGTTCCTGGCCGACGCGCACATCGGCGGCATGGGGGCGACCGGTGGCGCGCCACCGGTGGGCGCCTTCGATGACATCGTGGTGCGGCCGCCGTTCGTGCCCTCGAGCTGACCGGCGGGTGCCCGCTCAGACGGCCGCGTCGGCCTCGATGTCGGAGTAGGCGGAGTCGAACCCCGTCATGGCGATGAGCGTCACGCCCTGGGTGACGCAGAAGGCCCACACCACGCGATCGACGGCGGGACCGCTGAGGCCGACGAGCGCGCCGCCTCCGAGCGCCAGGCCGATGACCCAGGCGACGAGCGTGGCGTTGCTCCTGCCTCGGGCGAGGAGGGTGAGCATCAGCACCATGGTCCCGAGCGCGAGCGTGCTGCCGGCAGCCACGCCAGCGGTCAGCGCCGCAGAGAGCCCGACCCCGTCGCCGTAGAGCGCCTCGACGACGGGCGACCCCATGGCGTAGCTGATCGCCGCCACCACCACCGTCGAGATCAGCGTGGCTCCAACGGTCCCCCATCGGAGGCGGGCCAGCCGCTGGAGGTCGCGCTCGTGCACCCACCGCGACAGCTCGCCGGTGAGCGTCCCGACCGCGCGCCGAACGAGGATGTGCGGGAGCCGCGCCAGGGTGAAGACGACGAACGCCGAGGTCACGACGGGTGCCGCCGCCCCGAGCAGGGCGACGAGCATCGGCGGTCCCGCGAGCACGACCTGCGCGATGAGGGTCGCCCCGGCGAATCGCTTCAAGGACCCGATGCCTGCCTCAGAGGTCGCACCGTCCTGGTGGAACCTCAGTGCGGATGGCGTCAACAGGACGGTCAGGCCTCCGGCGAGGATCGCCACCGCGTACCAGCTCGCGCCGGCGCCGAGGTACCAGAGCAGCGCTGCGAGCACCGCTCGCACCAGGTTCTCGGCCACATACGAGAGGGCGGAGGCGACGAACGCCCTGCGAGCGAGGAGCGCGCCACGCACGAGGCCGAGCACGGTCGAGAGCACCGTCGTCCCGGCGAGCACGACTGGGAACGTGAGCCCGTCATCGTGGAACAGCTGATCTCGAAGCACCACGCCGACGACGAGGCTCGCCGCTCCGAGGAGCGCGGTGAGCGTCCAGACCCGTCGGAGCTCGCTGCGGACGCCTGCCTCACCTCCATCGACGGCCACCGCGTAGATGACCCAGTGCTCGAGGGGGAACGTGAGGGCAGCGGCGACGATGTTGAGCCAGGTCCAGATCACCGCGATGGGCTGCGCCGCATCTGGGCCGAGTGCGCGCGTCGCCACCAGGATGTAGATGTAGACGAGGCCGCCAGCGACGATGCTCGAGACTGCGAGGGCCGCGGTGCCTCTCCGCACGGCTGCACCACGCTCGACGGCTCCGTCGACCGATGCCGGTGGGTCGGTCATTCCCGCGTGGCGACCGCGTTCGGGGTGACGTTCATCTTCGGCTCGTACACCGCGGCCTGCACCTCGTGGCCGGCACCGCCGAGGGTGGAGCGCAGCTCGTCACGGCATGCGTCGCACGGCCCGTAGAAGCGCACGGACGCCGCCCTCTGGCAGCGAGGGCAGGTGATGTCGACGACGTCAGGCACCAGCCGACTCTCGCGCGCCGCGGCCCGCCGACGGCGGACCCCGTCGCCGAACGGCTGCGGGCCCCGTCCGTGGCCCCCGCAGTGGGCTACGGCACGTAGACGTCGAGCATCGCCAGGGCGGTGAGGCACGCCATCCCGGCGCCGGAGATGACGAGCACCGCACGTTCGGCCACGGGGCGGGCCGCCACGATCGCGAGGCCGATGAGCAGCGGGAAGGCGTTGAGCCCGTACCGCTCGAGCGAGTTGAGGTTGTCTGCTGCGATGGCCAGCGCCAGCACCCCGGCGCAGTACGCGCCGTAGGAGGCGGGGAGCGAGCGGAGCACGACGACGAGCAACCCCAGCATCAGGAGGGCGAACGGCACGTGGAGGCCATCGCCGAGGCGCTCCGCTCCGAGGAGGTCGCCGAACCCCTGCCAGAGTCGCGAGATGGGATCGATCGGCTCGCCGCGGAGATCCTCTTGGATGCGCAGCGGGGCCAGCGCGTCGCCGTGCGCGACCTCGGCCCATGCGAGGAAGGCTGCGCCACCGACGGCCGGGCCGAGCACCGCCACCGCGCGCCGAGCACGCTCGGGCCAGCCGGCTGCGTGGAGCTGCCGTGCCACCTCGATCGCCGCCGGCGCAGCGAGGATCATGCCGGTCGGGCGCACCAGCGCGGCCGCAAGGCCGAGCGCACCCGCCAGCAGCCACCGCCGGTCGCGCAGGAGGAGGAACGTGCCGATGGACAGGACGAGGAACACCGCCTCGCCGTAGGCCATCGCGAGCACGAACGATGCCGGCCACAGCGCGAGCATCCACACCGAGCGCTCAGCGAGCGCGCTGCTGCCGAGCTCGCGCACGACCAGCCGGCGCAGCAGCACCAGCGCTGCGAGCGACGCGACGTTGGCGATCACGACGAGCGCGAGGCCCTCGTGGCCCCCGAGCAGGGTGCCGCCCAGCCGCCCGAGCAGGGGGTGCAGCGGGTAGAAGCGGAGGCCGTCGGCTGGCACGGCGTCGTAGCCGCCCGCCGCGATCTCCCGGTACCAGCCGCCGTCCCAGGCTTGGAGCCCATCGGCGAGCGCCCGGGGTTGCGCTGCTCCGGGCGCGGACGCCGCTGCCTTGGCCACGACCCATCCGGCGAGGACGAGCACGCGAGCGCACAGCCAGGCGGGGACCACCACAGCGAGGTCGCCGCGCAGCACGCGCAGCGATGCGGGCATCGTCACCTCGCCACCGGGCCGAGGCGCGTCAGCGTGGCGTGCTCGAAGACCGCTCCATCGGCAGCGACGAGGTCCGATCGCTGCGGACGGCGTGCCTGGAGCGCAGAGACGAGCGCCTGGCACTGGCCTTCGAGCGTTCGGTAGTCGCCGCCCCAGGTGACGAAGATGGCCGCGTCATCGTCCGCGCGGGCCTCGATGGCGGTCGCCACCGCTGCGGGGCTCGTCGCCGCGTTGCGCTCGGCGTAGTCGGTCCAGTCGACGAGGGTCGCGTCCTGCAGCGTCGGGTAGGCGAGCACCTCGACGTCGTCGCCGAGGGCGCGGATGAGCGAGGGCCCGAGCTGATCGGGGCAGGCCACCACGACGTCGCCCGGCGCCAGCTGCGCCTCGATGGCCGACGCGTGCGCTGCAGCCTGAGTGCGGTCATCGGCGGCGTTCACCGCCGCGACCGCGAGGCCGCCGAGCACGACGGTCGCCAGCAGCGCGGCTCGGGCGCCGTCGTGCTCGATGCGACTGAGCCCGACGGCGGCGAGCACGAGGATCAGCGGAACGACGACCGCCGCGTAGCGTCCGGCGTACGTGCTCGACCCCAGGTAGCCGATGGTCGCGCCGATGCCGAGCGTGAGCCCCACCACCGCCGCCTCGCCGCGCATCGGGGGCACGGTGCGCAGGTCGAGCTCGAGGCGCACGCGGTCGACCGGCCGAGCGAAGAGGCCCAGCAGCGCGAGGAGCGCCAGCGCCACGCCGACGATCTCGGCGTCACGCACGAAGCCGCCGCCGAGATCGGTGAGCGTGACCGCGACGATCACGCTGGGGCGCGTGGGCGGCGCCCATGGGGTGCCGGTGTGCGCGGCCTG
Organism: Acidimicrobiales bacterium; assembly: GCA_038206295.1. Taxonomy (GTDB): domain Bacteria; phylum Actinomycetota; class Acidimicrobiia; order Acidimicrobiales; family JBBRAZ01; genus JBBRAZ01. Next base: position 1,766 of record JBBRAZ010000019.1, on the reverse strand, counting down.
CACGAGGAGGCTCGGCACCCACGCCAGGAACGCGGCAGCGCCGGCGGCGAGCGCAGCGAGCAGACGCACCGCGGCGCGCCTGCGCTCCGGGTCGCGTCTCGCCACCGCGAGCAGGACGAGCGCGACCGCAGCGCCGAGCCACATGGCCCAGTAGTGGGTGAGCAGCAGCGCGGCGGTGATCGTGGCCAGCGCGCCCAGCACCGGCACGCTGGGTGACCGCAACCCCCGACGCACGAGCAGGGCCCCGACCGCGACCAGCAGCATGACCAGCGAGTACATCCGCGTCTCGGTGCTGTAGCGAACGGCGAACGGCGAGGCTGCCGCCAGCGCCAGGGCGAGGCGAGCGGCGCGCGGTCCGCTGATCTCTCGCCCCAACGCCCACGCGACGGGGAGCAGCAGGAGCCCGAAGGCGCCCGAGAGGCCACGCACCGCAGCGTCGCCCTCCCCCACCATCGCCATCCAGCCGTGCAGCAGCGCGTAGTACAGCGGTGGGTGGCCGTCGTGGCGCAGGGCCTCGGGGATCTCCGCGAGCGGGAGGCGGGCGATGTGCACCGAGAGCGCCTCATCGAGCCAGAGCGGTGACGGGCTCCATGCTCGGAGCGCCACACCGCCGACGACGGCGATCCCGATGAGGGCCAGCTCGACCCGAGGGGCGCGCCCCGTGCGCGCTGCGCCGCTCGCTGCGCCCTCGGGACCGCTCACCGGCGCGACCCTACCCGCTGCCCGCGAGGGCTCCCCGGACCGCTATGTGGTGCACGAGCCGGCGCCGAGCGGGGCCTACACTCCCCCAGGTCCCTGCAAGCGCCTCCGGAGCGAACGATGTCCGAAGCACCCTCGGCGACCGAGGCCGAGGTCGACCCGGTCGTCATCGTCGGGGCCGGCCCAGCCGGCCTCACCGCCGCACTGCAGCTGACGCGTCGCGGCGTGCCCACCACGGTGCTCGAGTCCGACGAGGTCGTCGGCGGCATCAGCCGCAGCGTGGAGCGCGACGGGTGGCGCTTCGACATCGGCGGCCACCGCTTCTTCACCAAGGTCCAGGTCGTCGACGACCTCTGGCACGACATCCTCGGCGAGGACGACTTCCTGCTGCGACCGCGCATGTCGCGCATCTTCTACGGCGGCGACTTCTACGACTACCCGCTGCGCGCGGTGAACGCGCTGCGCAACCTCGGCATCATCGAGGCGGTGCGCTGCGTCCTGTCGTACCTGTGGGTGCGCGTCCACCCGCCCAAGGACCAGTCGAACTTCGAGGGCTGGACTGCGGCGCGCTTCGGGTGGCGGCTGTACCGCACGTTCTTCAAGACCTACACCGAGAAGGTCTGGGGCGTGCCGGCCACCGAGCTGCAGGCCGACTGGGCGGCGCAGCGCATCAAGAACCTCTCGCTGTGGAGCGCGATCTGGAACGCGCTGCTCCCCAAGCGGAACCAGAAGGACATCACGAGCCTCATCGAGGAGTTCAACTACCCGAAGCTGGGACCGGGGATGATGTGGGAGCGCTGCACGGAGCTGGTGCGCGAGGGTGGCGGCGCTGTGCTGCTGGAGCACCCCGTCGTCTCGATCCGCCACGAGGGCGGCCGAGCGGTCGAGGTGATCGCACGAGGCGCGGAGGGCGACGAGCGCTTCCCCGCCAGCCACGTCATCTCGTCGATGCCGATGCCGGCGCTGCTGCGGGCCATGGAGCCGGCGCCGGCTGAGCCGGTGCTGCGCGCTGCGGAGGGTCTCGGGTTCCGGGACTTCCTCACCGTGGCGCTGGTCGTGCCGGAAGC
>JBBRAZ010000018.1:0-76119 GCA_038206295.1 Acidimicrobiales bacterium | reverse complement strand
TGAGCGCCGACACCCGAACCACCGGCACATCATCACCCGGGAACTCGTACTCCGACAACAGCTCACGCACCTCGAGCTCGACGAGATCCAACAGCTCAGGATCATCCATCATGTCGACCTTGTTCAACGCCACCACGATCGACGGCACACCCACCTGACGCGCCAGCAGCACGTGCTCACGAGTCTGAGGCATCGGACCATCCACCGCAGACACCACCAAGATCGCACCATCGACCTGCGCAGCACCCGTGATCATGTTCTTGATGTAATCCGCGTGACCCGGCATGTCCACATGCGCGTAGTGACGGTTCTCCGTCTCGTACTCCACATGCGCGATGTTGATCGTGATACCGCGCTCACGCTCCTCAGGAGCCTTGTCGATATCCGCGAAGTCAGTGAACTCCGACCCCGCCACACGCTCCGACAACCCCTTCGTGATCGCCGCGGTCAACGTCGTCTTCCCATGATCGATGTGACCCATCGTCCCCACGTTCGCGTGGGGCTTCGTCCGCTCGAACGTCGCCTTACCCATCGGATCGCCTTCCTGGTGACCGACGACCTGTGCGGCGCCGGGTGGTTCCTGCTGATGCGTTGTGCGTGGCGGCGGTCGGACTCGAACCGACGACAACTCGATTATGAGCCGAGTGCTCTGACCAACTGAGCTACGCCGCCCTTGCGACACGACTGCTGGGCCGGAGCCCGGCTGTCGCACCGAGCCCCCTGACAGAATCGAACTGTCGACCTTCTCCTTACCATGGAGACGCTCTACCGACTGAGCTAAGGGGGCACGCCGCCCGGTGGTCCGGACGGACGACGTGACATCATGCCACGAGCTGCAGCGGCGCCCCAAGCCGAGATCGCGCGACGGACGTGGCACCGTCCGGCGCTACCGTGGAACGGTGCTCGTTCGACCTGCCCGGCTCGACGACGCCGAGGCCATCCGGGGGATCTACAACGCCGAGGTCTCCGGCTCCACGGTCACCTTCGACCTCGTACCCCGGTCCCCGGAGGACCAGGCAGCCTGGCTGACGGCGCGCTCCGGGGCGCACGTGGTGCTGGTGGCCGAAGACGAGGAGGCCGTGCTGGGGTTCGCCTCGCTGTCGCCGTACCGGGACCGGCCCGCCTACAGCACGACGGTCGAGGACTCGATCTACGTCGACGAGGCCCACCGCGGCCGGGGCGTGGCGCGGGCGCTGCTCTCCGAGCTTGTCGAGACCGCCACCTCGCACGGGTTCCACGCCATGATCGCCAGGATCGTCGGCGGGCACGAGGCATCCATCGGCCTGCACCGAGCGTGCGGCTTCGAGGTCGTCGGCACCGAGCGCGAGGTCGGCCGCAAGTTCGGGCGGTGGCTCGACGTGGTGGTCATGGAGCGGCTCCTGTGAGCGGCGCGCGGCCTCACCGGCCCGATCCCCGTCGCGGCGCCGCGCTGCTCCTGGCGCTCGTCGTGCTGGCGCTCGTCGCTGCGGCGGCGCTCGTCCTGCGCCGCGACGACGCCCAGGAGTCGCTGGCGGCAGTGGTGCCCGCGACGACCACGACCACCACCACCACGAGCACCACCACGACGACCAGCACGAGCACCACCACGACGAGCACGACCACCACCACGACGCTCCCTCCCCCTCTGCGCGCTCCCACGGCCGAGGCGCCCCTCGTGCTCTGGACGCTCGGCGACTCCACGGCGCAGACCGTCGGAGAATCCGTGCAGGTCGCGCTGCGAGAGGACCCGACCATCCGGACCCGCACCGCCTTCCGCATCTCGTCGGGGCTGGCCCGCCCGGACTTCTTCGACTGGCGCACGTACCTGGCGCTCTTCACGCTCGCTCAGCAGCCCGATGCCGTCGTGATCTCGATCGGCGCCAACGACGCGCAGGGGGTGACCGCCCCCGATGGCTCGGTGCACGAGTTCGGCAGCCCGGGTTGGAAGGTCGAGTACCGCCGTCGAACCGATGAGGCGATGGCGCTGTTCACCGATGCCGGCATCGAGGTCTACTGGGTGGGCCAGCCCCTGGCCCGCGACCCGGAGTACACGCGCTGGATGTCGCTGATCAACACCGTGTACCGCGAGGCAGCAGCTGCCAACCCGCACGTCACCTTCCTGAACATGTCGCCGTGGCTGAGCGATGCACGGGGCCGGTTCGCTCCGGTGCTCGACGGGGTCGAGGTCCGCTCCAAGGACGGCATCCACCTCACCATCGCCGGCGGAGCGAGGGTTGCGCAGCGCATCGTCGCAGCGATCCGATCTGACATCGCGCCCGCTCCCCCACCACCACCGGCGACGGTCGCTCCCCCGGCCAGCCCTCCGACGACGATCGCTGCGACGACGACTCCGCCGTCGCCCGCCCCCTCGCCCCCTCCGGCGCCGGCACCCGCACCCGCACCCGCACCCGCACCGAAGCCATCGACCTGAGCATCGTCCACCCGGTGTGTGAGACTCCGCCGGACCTGCAGCGGCGACACGCCGAAGACGAGCGGAGGCGACGTGGACACGAAGCGGTTCCCCGAGGGGTTCCTGTGGGGCACGGCGACCGCCGGCCACCAGATCGAGGGCGGCAACATCGCCTCCAACTGGTGGGCCTGGGAGCAGCTCGGACTCGTCGACGACGGAACCACCAGCGGTGCGGCGTGCGACTACTGGAACCGCTACGCCGAAGACCACGACCTCATGGTCTCCCTCGGGCAGCAGGCGTTCCGCCTCGGGCTCGAGTGGTCTCGCATCGAGCCGGTCCGCGGCCAGTTCGACGAGGAGGCGATCGCCCACTACGTCACGATCCTCGCCGACCTGCAGGAGAAGGGCCTCGCGGTCTGCCTGACGCTCAACCACTGGGTGGTGCCGCAGTGGTTCACCGATGAGGGCAGCTGGCTGTCGGATGACGCGATCGAGCGGTGGGAGCGCTTCGTGCGCCGTGTCGTGCCCGAGGTCGCGCCGCACGTCGACCTGTGGATCACGCTCAACGAGCCCATGGTGCCGGTCCTCGCCGGCTACCTCGGCGGCTACCACCCTCCGGCGGAGACCAACCCCCTGCACGCGGCGAAGGTCTTCCGGCGCCTGCTGGAGGCGCACGCCGTCGCGTACCGGATCGTGCACGAGCTGGTCGAGCGCGCACCTGACGGCTCCCCGACGCAGGTCGGGTACGCGGCCGCCTACCAGCTCGTCGAGCCGTTCCATGAGCGCGGGTGGCTGCGACCGCTCGAGGCCGCAGCAGCTCGCGCGGTCTCGTGGTCCAGCTTCGACGCGTGGGACGCCGCGGTGCGCACCGGCCGCGTCCCCGCACCGTGGGGCTGGTTCCAGCGCATCGACGGCCTGGCGGGCACCTACGACTTCATCGGCGTCAACTACTACATGCGCGTCAGCGTCAAGCTGCACGCCAAGGCGATCTCGAACGTGAAGAGCGGCGAGTACGACGTCCCGCCGGGCATCGAGACCACCGGCATGGGCTGGCAGGTGTACCCCCCTGGCTTCCACGCGGTGCTGACGAAGGTGGCGCGCACCATGCAGGCGCCGATCTACATCACCGAGAACGGCTGCTGCGACGACGGCGACGAGCTGCGACGTCGCTACCTCGTGAGCCACCTCTCGCAGGTGCACAGGGCGATCGCCGACGGTGCGGACGTGCGCGGCTACCTGCTGTGGAGCTTCATCGACAACTTCGAGTGGCGCGAGGGGTTCGCCAAGCGGTTCGGCATCGTGGCCATGGACCACGACGACCCCTCCCTGGAGCGCAGGCCCCGGCAGAGCGCGCACCTCATGCAGGCGATCATCGAAGCCAACGCCATCACGCCGGAGATCGTCGCCGAGCACGCCCCCGGCGCCCTGGACCGCTGGGGCTGATCTAGCGCCGCACTCGTTCTGTGCATCCGTGCTTCCGACCACCGGAAGCGAGGATGCACAGAACGTGCAGTGGTGGGCCGGGGAGGATTCGAACCTCCGAAGGCGATGCCGGCAGATTTACAGTCTGCTCCCTTTGGCCACTCGGGCACCGACCCAGAACTGGGTCACGATAGCCAACGCGGCGCCCCGGCCAACAACGCCGACCGGGACCGGGCGACGCTGCTGCTCCGGCACCTCGTCAGGTAGGTTGCGCGGCATGCCAACCTTCGATGTCACCTCCGAGGTCGACCAGCAGGAGATCCGCAACGCGGTCGACCAGGCCACCCGCGAGCTCACGACCCGGTTCGACTTCAAGGGCACCGACACCACCGTCGAGCTCGACGAGAGCAGCGTGACCCTGCGCTCCGCCACCGAGGACCGGCTCAACGCCGCCCGCCAGGTCCTCGAGGAGAAGCTCGTGAAGCGCAAGGTGTCGCTCAAGGGCCTGGCGTGGGGCAAGGTCGAGGACGCAGCCGGCAGCACCGCCCGCCAGGTCGGCACGCTGGCCGCCGGCATCTCCTCGGACAAGGCCAAGGAGCTCAACAAGTTCATCAAGGCGCTGGGCCTCAAGGGCGTGCAGTCCCAGAGCCAGGGCGACCAGCTCCGCGTGACGGGCAAGAAGCGCGACGATCTCCAAGAGGTCATCGCCGCCCTGAAGGAGCACGACTTCGGCGTGCCGCTGCAGTTCGGGAACTTCCGCGACTGACGGCTCGCTGCCTGCGCTGCTGCTCCCGCTCCAGTGGGGTTCGGCGCGCACGGCGACGCGCTGGACCCACCAGAAGGTCGATCAGTCGTAGTAGCCGGAGTGGATGTAGATGCAGGGGACGCCCTCGGCGTGGAACATGTCCACGTTGCGCCGGTCGTCCTCGAAGGCGAGGCGCAGATCGAACCCGGCTCGGCGCAGCTCCCCGACGGTGCGACGCTTGAACGACTGCGACGCCTGGTAGTCACCGATGTCGCGCATGATCAGCAGGTCCCAGCGCAGGTCGTAGCGGTCCAGCCAGCCCAGCGTCTGCGCCTGGACGCGGATCGGGCGAGCCGTCAGCAGCACGATGCGGTGGCCGTGGTCGATCACCTCGAGGAGTCGGGCCACCTCTCCGATGAGCTCGTCCTCACCGCAGGCCTCGAAGAACCCCTCCCAGTCGCGGTAGGGCTGATCGAGGTAGTGCTGCCGTCCGGCGGCGTCGGACAGCACGCCGTCCATGTCGAACACGATGGATGGTCCGGCTTCGATCGGGCCCTCGCGCCACCACCAGTTGTCGAACGGGCCCAGCATCGGCGGACAACCTACCCGGACGAGCACCACGCACCTCGACCCCGGGCTTCTAGGTGTCCTGCTGAGACTGGGAGTACCCGTAGCGCACCCAGAACGCGACTGTGGCGTTCTGGGCAGGGTTTTGAGACTCCCAGAGCAGAGACTCCCAGTACCCGCAGCGCGCCCAGAACCCTCGCGAGGATCAGTCCTCGGTCGGGGACTCCTCGGCGCGGCGGCGGATGGCCTCGACGACCGCCGGATCGGCGAGGGTGGTGGTGTCGCCGAGCTCGTGGCCCTCGGCGACGTCGCGCAGGAGTCGACGCATGATCTTGCCCGAGCGCGTCTTGGGGAGGTCCGGCACCGCGAACAGCGCCTTGGGCCGAGCGGTCGGGCCGATCTTCGTGGCGACGTGCTGGCGGATCTCCTCAACAAGCGCGTCGTCGTGCTCGTCCGCGCTGCCACGCAGGATCACGTAGCCGACGATCGCCTGGCCGGTGAGGGCGTCGTTGGCGCCGACCACCGCCGCCTCGGCCACCGCGTGGTGGTCGACCAGCGCGGACTCGACCTCGGTGGTGGAGATGCGGTGACCCGACACGTTCATGACGTCGTCCACGCGCCCGAGCAGCCACAGGTACCCGTCATCGTCGAGCTTGGCGCCGTCGCCGGCGAAGTACCGGCCGGGGAATCGGCTCCAGTACGTCTCCGCGTAGCGCTCCGGGTCCCCCCAGATGCCGCGCAGCATCGCGGGCCACGGCTCGGAGATCGTCAGGTAGCCGCCTCCACGCTCGACGGGGTTTCCCTCGTCGTCGACGACCTCGACCACGACGCCCGGGATGGCGTGGGTGGCAGAGCCTGGCTTGGTGGTGGTGACCCCCGGCAACGGCGTGATCATGTGCGCGCCGGTCTCGGTCTGCCACCAGGTGTCCACGATCGGGCACCGCTCGCCGCCGATGTTCTCGTGGTACCACATCCACGCCTCGGGGTTGATGGGCTCGCCGACGGTCCCCAGCACGCGCAGGCTGGAGAGGTCGTGCGCGGCGGGCTCGGTCTCACCCCACTTCATGAACATCCGGATGGCGGTCGGCGCGGTGTACAGCTGCGTGACGCCGTAGCGCTCGACGATGTCCCACAGCCGGTCGCGCCCGGGGGTGTCGGGCGTGCCCTCGTACATGACCGAGGTGCAGCCGTTCGTCAGCGGCCCGTACACGATGTAGCTGTGGCCGGTCACCCAGCCGACGTCCGCCGCGCACCAGTACACGTCGGTCTCGGGCCGGAGGTCGAACACCACCTTGTGCGTGTACGCCACCTGGGCGAGGTAGCCGCCGGTGGTGTGCATGATGCCCTTGGGCTTGGCCGTCGTGCCCGACGTGTAGAGCAGGTACAGCAGGTCCTCGCTGTCCATGTGCTCAGGCGGGCAGTCAGCGGAGGCGTCGGCCATGAGCTCGTGGTACCAGTGGTCGCGGCCTTCGACCATCTCGACCTCGCCGCCGGTGCGCTGCACCACCACCACGCCGGTGATCGTCGGGCAGGAGCCGACGGCGGCGTCGACGTTGGGCTTGAGCGCCGCGGCGGCGCCCCTGCGGTAGCCGCCGTCGGCGGTGATGACGACCTTCGCCTCGGCGTCGTTGACCCGGTCGATGATCGAGTCCGGAGAGAAGCCGCCGAAGATGACCGAGTGGGCCACGCCGATGCGGGTGCACGCGAGCATGGCGACCGGCAGCTCGGGGATCATCGGCATGTAGATGGCGACCCGGTCGCCTCGCTCGAGGCCGAGGCCCTTGAGCACGTTGGCGAACCGGGCCACCTCGTCGAGCAGCGCCGCGTAGGTGATGGTGCGGGTGTCGCCCGGCTCGCCCTCCCAGTGGAAGGCGACCTTGTCGCCGCGGCCTGCCTCGACATGGCGGTCGAGGCAGTTGTACGAGACGTTCAGCGTCCCGCCCACGAACCACTTCGCGAACGGCAGCTCCCACTCCAGGGTGGTGTGGAAGTCGTCGTACCAGCTGAGGTGCTCGCGGGCCTGCGTCGCCCAGAAGCCGACCCGGTCCGCCGCCGCCTCGTCGTAGGGCGTGCGGTCGGAGACCAGCGCAGCGGCCTGGAACTCGGCGGACGGCGGGAAGACCCGGTCCTCGTGGAAGTAGTCCTCGATCGTGGGCTCGGCGGCCATCTGTTCCCCTCGGTGCGGTCGGCTCGGATGCGCCGCAGGAGCGTACCGGGACGTGGGGCGGTGGGGCGCTGCGGTGGGGTCAGACGATCCACTCGAGGACGGTGAAGGCGCCGAGGCCGGCGGGGTCGCACAGCGCCTCCGCCTCCCGGACGCGGCTGCGGCCCCGCAGCGCCGCGAGGTCGCCGAGGTGGCCACGCTCCTCCCAGATGGCACGGCCCTCGTCGACGAGCTCGTCGATGCCTTGGGCCACGAGGAGCTCGGCCTGGGTGCGCTGCACATCCGGGCGACGGATGCGCGCCAGCTGGTCGACGTCGACCTCGCAGGTCACGTCCTGCAGCCCAGCTGCCTCCAGCGGGCGCTGGCCGCGGCCGTGGTCGCGGTACGTGCGCAGCCACTCGTCGGTCGCCCGCTCCACGAGGTGCTGCGAGGTGTCCGCGTAGTCGATGAGCACGACCCTGCCTGCCTCCAGGAGCGCGAGTGCCTCTCGCAGGAAGCTGGCTGCCTGGTGCTGCAGGGGCAGACGCCCGCCCGCTGACGCGCCGGGCGCGAGGTGCGCTGCGAGCGCGCCATCGGCCTCACGGGCGGGCACGAGCACCTCGACGAGCTCGCCATCAGCTCCGACGCCGACCCGGACCTCGTCCCAGCCCTCGGCGGTGCGCTCGAGCAGATCGAACGTCAGGTTGTCGAGCAGCTCGTTGGCGAGGACCACACCGGTCATGGCGGTCTCGGGCAGCTCACCGAGCGAGGTGAACAGCGGACCGGTCCCACGCAGCGAACCTGCGTCGGGATCAGGCCCGGCCGCCGCGCCCAGCACCTGGCTCGGCACCGTGAGCGAGAGGTGCTCGGCCTGACTCGCCCGCAGCGTCGCAGAGCGCTCGACGAGGACGTAGTGCAGGGCCGGCGCGCAACGCGGCGCCGCGGCGCGCACCGCGATCGCCAGCGCGCCGCGCCCGGCGCCGGCTTCCACCACGACGAACGGATCGGGCTCGCCGAGCTCGGTCCACCAGGCGTCGAGCGCTCGAGCGAGGACCGCGCCGAACAGCGGACCGACCTCCGGGCTGGTGAGGAAATCCCCTCCTCGACCGGCCTGGCCGCCGCTGCCGGCGTAGAAGCCGTGGGCTGGGTCGTACAGCGCGAGGTCGAGGAAGGTGGAGAACGAGACCGGTCCGTGGCGCGCGACCTGCTCGGCGACGAGCGCGGCGGCGGGGGTGGCGGTGGAGGTCAGCGGCCGGCGGCGGTGGCGAGGAGGCCGACCGTCTCGCTGACGTGGCCGACAAGGCCCGGCAGCACACCGACCACGACGGTCGCCACTGCGCACATGCCGATCGCCGCTCGCAGCGAGACCGGCACCTGCACCGGCGACACGTCGCCGTCTGGCGACTCCTCGAACCACATCGCGCGGGCCACCCGGGCGTAGTAGTAGAGCGCCAGCACCGAGTTGAGGCCGATGATGACCGCCAGCACGTAGGCCGACGTGGTCTGGGCGTCGATCACGGCGTAGAAGATCTGGAACTTGGCGAACCAGCCGCCGAGCGGCGGGATGCCCGCGAGCGAGAACAGGAAGATGCTCATCGTCACCGCCAGCGCCGGCGCGTACGAGAAGAGGCCGTTGAAGCTGTCGACCTCGGCGGAGCGCGTCTTGCGCGCCGCGGCGATGATCACCGCGAAGGCGCCGAGGTTCATGGCGGCGTAGATCATCAGGTAGCTCACCATGGAGCCGACGGCCTGGTTCGGGTCGTGCGACGCCACCGCCAGCGGCGCCAGGATGTAGCCGGCCTGCGCGATGCCGGAGTACGCGAGCATGCGCACCACGTTGTCCTGGCGGATCGCGATCAGGTTGCCGACGGTCATCGACGCCACCGCCAGCGCCCAGATCATCGGCTCGTACACATCCGAGCGACCGAGGAAGCCGACGACCACCAGCTGCATCAGCGCCACGAACCCGGCGGTCTTCGACGCCACGGCCAGGAACGCGGCGACCGGCGTCGGTGCGCCCTCGTAGGTGTCCGGCGCCCACGTGTGGAACGGCACGGCGGAGACCTTGAAGGCGAACCCGATGATGACCAGCACGATCGCGAGGGTGACGATCGGTGTCGAGCTCGAGCCCTGCTGCACGTAGGCGCCGATGTCGGTCAGCAGCGTGGAGCCGGTGACGCCGTACAGCAGCGACATGCCGTACAGGAGCACGGCGGTGGCGAACACGCCCATCAGGTAGTACTTGAGGCCGGCTTCGTTGGAGCGCGGGTCGCGCTTGCGCCACGCGGCCAGGAGGTAGGCGGGGATCGAGAGCAGCTCGAGGGCGACGAAGATCGTGATGAGGTCGCGCGCGCTGGCCATGACGAGCATGCCCAGCACCGAGCACAGCAGCATCGTGTAGAACTCGCCCTCCCAGTAGTCGCCCTCGGCGATGTAGTTGGTGGCCAGCAGGACCACCACGTACGCGGAGGCGACGAAGAGCAGCTTGAGCGTCAGGGCGAAGTCGTCGACGACGTACGCCCCGCCGAACATGGAGCGGTCGGTGCCGTCGGAGACCAGCGACAGCAGCGGCACGGCGGTCGCCAGGAGCCCGATGCCGGCGAGCGACGGCACGGCCCACTTGTTCCCCGGGCGGGTGAACGAGTCGACGAGCACGAGCACCGCGATGACCGCGGCGAGGACCAGCTCGGGCGCGAAGGCGTGCCAGTCGATGACCGGACGCACGAACCCCTCGGCGGCGAGCAGCAGCGGCACGATCAGCCCCCCGCCGCGCCGAGGGGCGCGGCGTGGTCGTCGACGGCGTCGCCGTGGTCGGCGTCCTCAGCGTCCTCAGCGTCCTCGGCGTGGTCGTCGGACGGCTCCGCGTCGTCCTCGTGGCACGCGGGCGCGGCGGGGTCGACCGCGGCGCAGACCGTCTGCTGGGTCACCGCCGGATCGATGACCCGGTACATGGCGTGCGGGTAGATGCCGAGCCCCAGGATGAGGGCGAGCAGCGGCAGCCAGGCGATCCACTCCGCCGGCTGCACGTCGGGGATGTCGTGGCCCTCCCACTCGGGCTTGGGCGTGCCGAACGCGACCCGCTGGTACAGCCACAGCAGGTAGCCCGCGGCGAGCACGGTACCCAGCGCTGCGATGACCATGAACGCCCGGAACGTCTCCTCGGGCATCCCGGCGCCGGGGCGGTACGCCGAGAGGATGGCGGGGAACTCGCCCCAGAATCCGGCGAGGCCGGGCAGCCCCAGCGACGCCATGGTGCACAGGCCGAGGATCCAACCCATCTTCGGCGCGGTGACCAGCAGGCCGCCGAGCCGTGAGATCTCGAGCGTGTGGTAGCGCTCCTTGGTGGACCCGGCGATGAAGAACAGCATCCCGGTGATGAGGCCGTGGGCGACCATGCCGAAGATGGCGGCGTTGATGCCGAAGGGCGTGAGCGTCGCGATGCCGAGCATCACGAAGCCCATGTGCGCCACCGACGAGAACGCGATGAGCCGCTTCATGTCGGACTGCGCGAGGCAGCCCAGCGCGCCGTAGATGATGCCGATGACCGCCAGCAGGCCGATCCACGGTGCGAACTCGACCGCGGCCTCGGGAAGGATCGGCAGCGCGATGCGGATGAAGCCGTAGGTGCCGAGCTTCAGGAGCACGGCGGCCAGGATGACCGAGCCGACCGTCGGCGCCTGGGTGTGGGCGTCGGGCAGCCAGGTGTGGAACGGGAACATCGGCACCTTGATGGCGAAGCCCATGAACATGCCGCCGAAGATCCACAGCGCGGTGGTCTTCGGGATGCCGGCCGCCGCAGCCGGCAGCGCGCCCTCCACCCCGACGCGGATGTCGAACGTCTGGCCGTCGGTCGCGAAGAAGAGGGCGACGAAGGCGACGATCATCAGCGCCGAGCCGAACAGCGTGTACAGGAAGAACTTGATCGAGGCGTACTGGCGGTCAGGCCCGCCCCACACGCCGATCATGAAGTACATCGGCAGCAGCACGAGCTCGAAGAAGACGAAGAACAAGATGAGGTCCTGGGCGATGAACGAGCCGAGCATGCCGGTCTCGAGCACGAGCAGCAGCGCCAGGAAGGCCTTGGGGTTGTGCGGCTCGGGGAAGTGGTTCCACGAGTAGACGATGCACAGCGGCACGATGAGCAGCGTCAAGGCGAACATCGGCAGCGAGATGCCGTCGATGCCGACGATGTAGCGGCTGTGGATGACGTCGATCCAGTCGTGCTCGTAGACGAACTGCAGCGCGCCCGCGTCGTCGTAGTCGAACTGCGCCATGACGCCGACGCCGATGGCCGCGGTGGCCAGCGAGACGAGCAGGGCGAACCCCTTGATGGTGCCCTCCTCATCCTTCGGCACCACCAGCAGCGCGAGTGCGCCCACGATGGGGAGGAACGTGGCGACCGTGAGGCCCCAGTCGTTGATGAACTCTTCCATGGCTCGTTCAGCGCTCCCTAGATGATCACGACGAAGACACCGGCGAGGAACGCCGTGGCGATGAAGAACAGTGCGCCGTACTGCTGCACCCTGCCCGTCTGGATGTGGCGGAGGATCTCCCCCGTGCCGCTGGCCCCTGCACCGGAGCCGTTGACGGCCCCGTCGACCACCTTCTGGTCGATCTGCTCGTAGACGACCACCCCGAAGCGCTTGGCGCCGACGCCGACGCCGTTGACGACGCCGTCGATGACGTTCTGGTTGAACCAGTAGGCAGCGCGGGCGATCGGGCCCTTGGTGCCGCCGGCGATGACGTCGGTGTACAGCCAGTCGAGGTAGTACTTGTTCTCGAGCACCCGGCGGCCGAAGCCGAACACCGCGTTGCGCTGCGAGATCCCGTGCGGGCCGAGGTTGCGCACGAAGAAGAGGTAGGCGACCACCAGCCCACTGATGGCCAGCAGGCTGGAGCCGATGGCCAGGCCGAGATCGAAGTCGGCGTGGGAGACCGCAGGGAAGTAGCTGCCCGTCGGCTCCACGTAGTGCTGGAACCGGTGCGCCAGATCTTCGGGGACCGTCGCGAAGCCGAGGTCGCCGGGAAGGTTGGCGAAGCCGGCGACGACCGAGAGGAACGCCAGGATCATGAGCGGCACCACGATCCGGGGACCGGACTCGTGGGGCTCGCCGGCGTGGGCGTCGTGCTCATCGTGCACGTCATGGGCTGGTGCCGCGTGGGCGTCGTGCGCATCGGCGTGGCCGTGGGCGTCGTCGTGGCCGCCGCGGTACTCGCCGAGGAAGGCGTAGAAGTAGGCGCGACCCATGTAGGCGGCGGTCATGAACGCCGTCATGAGGCCCATGACCAGCATGATCGGGTAGCCGCCGTCGCCGTTCTGCATGGCCCCGGCGAGGATCTCGTCCTTGGACCAGAAGCCGGCGAAGATCGGGATGCCGGCCAGCGCCAGGGTGCCGATGGCGAACGTGGCGTGGGTGATCGGCATCCGCTTCCGCAGCCCGCCCATGTCGTCGACCATGTTGAAGCTGTGGTGGCAGGCGTGGCTGAGCGAGCCGGCGCCCAGGAACAGGCAGGCCTTGAAGAAGGCGTGCGTGAAGAGGTGGAAGATCGCCGCGGTCCACGCCCCGACCCCGAGCGCCATGACCATGTAGCCGAGCTGCGAGACGGTCGAGTAGGCGAGGACCTTCTTGATGTCCTTCTGCACGAACGCCAGCGAGCCGCCGACCAGCGTGGTGGTGCCGCCGACGAGCGCCAGGAGGTTGATGCTGGAGGTGCCGATGGACAGGCCGTGCCAGAACACGCCGTAGAGGCGGGCGACCATGAAGATGCCGGCGACCACCATGGTGGCGGCGTGGATGAGCGCCGAGACCGGCGTCGGTCCGGCCATGGCATCGGGCAGCCAGGTGTGCAGGAAGAACTGGCCGGACTTCGACATCACCGCGCCGATGAGGCTGCAGGCCGAGACGAGCAGGACGAGGTGGTTGAGCTCACCGGCGATCGCCATCTGGTTGATGCGCACCACGTCGAAGGTGCCGGCCTCGATGAACAGGATGCTCACCCCGATGATGAGGCCCATGTCGCCCACGCGGTTGGTGAGGAACGCCTTGAGGGCGGCGTCGGAGTTGGGCTTCTCCTCCCACCAGTGGCCGATGAGAGCGAACGAGCAGACGCCGACGAGCTCCCAGCCGACCAGCATCTGCAGCGTGTTGTCGCTCATGACGAACAGCAGCATCGAGGCGGTGAACAGGCTGAGGAAGGCGAAGTAGTGCGTGTAGCGGCGGTCGCCGTGCACGTAGTCGGTGCTGAACACGTGCACCAGCAGCGAGATGAAGGTGACGACGAAGAGCATCACCGCGGTGAGCCCGTCGACCATGGTGCCGGCGTTGATCTCGACGCCGTCGGACTGCAGCCACACCACCCGGCGCGAGATGGGCTCGACCCCGGCGTGCTCGCCCTCCGCCGCGTGCTCCTCCTCGGCCGCCAGCTCCGCGGCCACCTCGGTGCCGTGGTCGTCGGCGGCGGCCGTGTCGCCGGTGTCGACCGCGGCGGACAGCTCGCCGGTGCCCAAGCCGTGGTCGTCGGCGGCGGGCTCGGTGCCGTGCTCCTCGGTCGCGGGCTCGCCGTGGCCGGCCGCGGCGTCGTCGACGTGGCCGATCCACGCCACGCCCACCATGCAGGCCAGCACGAACGCGGCGACGACCGACGCGATGCCGATCTCGTGGCCGCGGCCGGGGAGGCGCTTGCCGAAGAAGAGGATCAGCCAGAACGAGACGAAGGGGATCGTCGGGATGATCCACACGTTCTCGAGCAGCCAGGTGTCGGACACAGCTCAGCCCTTCATGAGATCGACGTCATCGATGTCGATGCTCTGGCGGTTGCGGTACAGGAGCAGCACGATCGCGAGGCCCACGCCGACCTCGGCGGCGGCGACGGCGATCACGAACAGGGCGAAGACGGCGCCGGCCACGTCGCCGTGCCAGGCCCCGAAGGCCACGAGGTTGATGTTCACGGCGTTCAAGATGAGCTCGACGGACATGAGCACCGCGACGCCGTTGCGCCGGGCGAGCACGCCGTAGACGCCGATGCAGAACAGGACGGCGGCGAGGAGGAGGAACTGGTTGAGCAGCACGTCAGTCCCTCCTGGCCACGACGATGGCCCCGATGAGGGCGGCGAGGAGGAGGACCGAGATGACCTCGAACGCGATGAGGTACGGACCGAAGATGCTGTCGCTGACCTGCGCTGTTGTCTGCGGCGTGATGGCGCCGAACTCGGCGTCGCGCCACGTGTCCCACAACGTGCCACCGAGCACGCCGAGCAGACCGAAGGCGACGACGCCGGCGAGAAGCTTCTGGTCGTTGTCGAGCTCGTCCTCGCTGCCCATCTCGCGCTTGGTGAGCATGATGCCGAACAGGAACAGCACGACGATGGCGCCGATGTAGACGAGCACCTGCGTGACGGCGACGAACTCCGCCGCGAGCAGCAGGAACTGCGCCGCGGCGCCGGCGAGCACCAGCACGAGGTAGAGCGCGGCGTGCACGATGTTGGGGGTGGTGACCACGCGCAGCGCGGAGCCGATCATGATCGCGGCGATCACGCCGAAGGCGATGTTCTGGGCCACCATCAGCGCGGCACCTTCTTGATCTTGACCTCGGCGCCCGCCTCGTACGGCTCGAACTCGGGGACGGTCTCCATCCACTCGCCCAGGCGGGTCTTGTCGTGGAGGAGGTCCGCGATCCGCGGCTCGGAGAACTCGTACTCCGGGCTCCAGAAGATCGCCTCGAACGGGCACACCTCGACGCAGATGCCGCAGTACATGCACAGCGCGTAGTCGATGTCGAAGCGGTCGAGCTTGTTCTTGGCGCGGGGCTTGCCCCCCTCGCGTCGCGGCGGCGCCAGGACCTTGTGGCCCTCGATGTAGATGCACCAGTCCGGGCACTCGCGGACGCACAGCATGCAGGCGGTGCAGTTCTCCTCGTGCAGCGCGATCACGCCACGGGCCCGCGTCGGGGGCGCCTCCTTGACGTGCGGGTACTGCACGGTCACCGTCGGCTTCAGCATCTCCTTGAAGGTGACGCCGAGGCCCTTGATGAGACCGGGGAGCTTGGGAGGCATCAGAACACCACCTTCAGGACCGCGGTGACGACGATGTTGACGAGCGAGAGCGGGATGAGGACCTTCCACGCCAGCTTCTGGAGCTGGTCCTCGCGGAAGCGGGGATAGGTGAACCGCGCCCAGAAGATGAGGAACGACACGAACATGACCTTCGTCAGCATGGCGATCGGCCCGATGACGTTCATGATGTTGTCGCTCGGGTCGATGAACGGCACCGACCAGCCGCCGAGGAACAGCACCGAGGTGATGGCTGCGAAGGCGAACGCCGTGCCGAACTCGCCCATGAAGAAGATGAGGAAGCGGAAGCCCGAGTACTCGACCTGGTAGCCGCCCACGATCTCGGACTCGGCGACCGGCATGTCGAACGGCGGCTGCGTGAGCTCGGCCTGGATGGCGACGAGGAAGATCCCGAACCCGACGATCTGCGTGATGATGAACGGGTTGCCGAACCAGTCGATGCCGAAGATGGAGCCCTCGGCCTGGGCGTAGACGATGCCCTGCATCGACAGCGTGCCCGCCTGGATGACCACGCCGACCACCGCGAGCACCATCGGCAGCTCGTACGCGATGAGCTGGCCTGCGGCGCGCAGGCCGCCGAGCAGCGAGTACTTGTTGGCCGAGCCCCAGCCCGCCATCAGGATGCCGATGACCGACAGCGACGAGACCGCCAGCGCGTAGTAGATGCCGGTCGGCAGGTCCTCGACGATGAGGTCGGGGCCGACGGGGATGACGACGTAGAGCAGGAAGGTGCTCACGAGCACCACTGCCGGCGCCCAGCGGAAGACGCGCAAGTCGGCTCCGTCGGGGGTGAGGTCCTCCTTCTGGAGGAACTTCACGCCCTCGGCGAGGAGCTGGAGCAGGCCGTGCGGGCCGGCCTCCATCGGGCCGTGCCGGCTCTGCATGTGCGCCATCATCTTGAACAGGAACGTCCAGCCCAAGATGAGCGCGCCCGTCGGGATGACGAGCGCGACGACGGCGCCCTTGAGGACGGTCTGGGCCCAGTACGGATCGAGTGCGGAGATGTCCGCCAGCACGCTCACCGGTCGATGTCCCCCAGGATGAAGTACAGCGAGGCGAGGATCGTGATCACGTCGGGCACGTAGACGCCGCGCATGATCCACGGCACGATCGAGACGTTGTTGAACGACGCCGAGCGGATCTTGACCCGGAACGGGTTGAGGTCGCCCTTGGACACCACGTAGTAGCCCATGGCACCGAGCGGGTTCTCCGTCTCGACGTAGGCCTCGCCCGCAGGCACCTTGATGATGCGCGGCACCTTGGCCATGATCGGCCCGCCGGGCAGGCCGTCGAGGAGCTGGTCGACGATCTTCGTCGCCTCACGGGTCTCCTGGAGCCGCACCCAGGTGCGGGCGAACGAGACGCCGTCGGGGTGCGTCCAGACCTTCCAGTCCAGCTCGTCGTAGACGAGGCCGCAGGGCGCGTCGCGGCGCAGGTCCCAGTCGACACCGCTGGCGCGGATGTTGGGCCCCGACAGGCCGTAGGCGAGGCCGACCTCGGGCGGGATGACGCCGATCCCCCGGGTGCGGGCCTGGAAGATCTCGTTGCCGACGAGCAGGTCCTCGATCTCGTCGCAGAAGCCACGGACCTTCTCCATCACGACCTTGGTCTCCTCGACCCAGCCCTTCGGCAGGTCGTCCTTCAGGCCGCCGATGCGGTCGAAGTTGGGGTGGAACCGGCCACCGGTCAGCGACTCGATCTGGTTGAGGACGTACTCGCGGTCGCGGAAGGCGTAGAAGACCGCCGTGACGCCGCCGAGCTGGGCGCCGAGGTCGCCGAGGAAGAGCACGATGTTGGCGATGCGGCTCATCTCGAAGAGGATCGTGCGGATCCACTGGGCTCGCTCGGGGGCCTCGACCTCCATGAGCTGCTCCGCGGCGAGGACGAACGGGACCTCGTTGGCGAAGCTGCCGACCCAGTCGATGCGGTTGATGAGCGTCGTGATCTGGGGGTACGTCCGGACCTCGGTGAGCTTCTCGTAGCCCCGGTGCATGTAGCCCATGATCGGCTCGGCCGCGATCACCTGCTCGCCGTCGAGCTTCACGACGATGCGCAGGGTGCCGTGCGTGGCGGGGTGCTGCGGGCCGATGTTGAGGGTCATCCCCTCGGTCTCGATCTCGACGTTCACGCGTGCGTCGGCTGCCTGCTGGCTCACGTACGCGCGCATCTCGCGGTCGGTGATGGCGGTCACTCGCTCGCCTCCGAGTCCTCGTCATCGGCAGCGCCGGGCATTGGCTCGACGTCCACGATGCCGGGCCACGGCTTGACCTTGCGCGCCAGGAGCGGGAAGTCCTTGCGGCCCGGGTGGCCCTCGAACTCGCCGGGGAGGTAGATGTGGCGCAGGTAGGGGTGACCGGCGAAGGTCACGCCGTACATCTCCCACGCCTCGCGCTCGTGCCAGTCGGCACCGACGTACACCGGCACCCACGTGGGCAGCGTCATCGTGTCATCGGGGACGTCGACCTTGAGCACCACGCCGGGGCCGGGGCCCGCGGGCGCCACCCGAGCGAAGACCTGGAACCGGGTGTCGCCGCCGGCGACGCCGGTGGCCATCGCCGGTGCCTCCTTGTCCGCGGCGCCGTGGACGATGGTGTCGACCTCGCTGTCCATCTCCCGCCCGAACGGCGACGGCAGCCAGTCGATGACGGAGAGGAAGTCGAAGAACGGTCGCTTGGCGCGGTGCCGTGCGCACTCGCCGGCGGCGACCCACGCCTCGGCGGCGACGCGGACCCACAGGTCGCCTCCGGGGCGCTGGTGGCTGCCGACCACGGAGTCGCCGAGCGCGTCGCCGAAGATCGCCAGAAGGGCATCGAGCGCCTCGTCGCGGGGCGCGTCGACCGCTTCGACCTCGGTGCCCGCGTCAGCCGACGACAATGGGATCACCCTTCCAGCGCTCGACCGGGTCCTCGTTCTGGATCCGCTCCTGGAGCAGGATCACGCCCTCGAGCAGCGCCTCGGGCCGCGGCGGGCAGCCAGGGATGTACACGTCGACGGGCAGCACCTGGTCGACGCCCTTGGTCACCGAGTAGCTGTCCCAGTAAGGACCGCCGCAGTTGGCGCACGATCCCATGGAGATGACGTACTTCGGGTCCGGCATCTGCTCGTAGAGGCGGACGAGCGACGGCACCATCTTGTCGGTGAGCGTGCCCGAGACGATGACCAGGTCAGCCTGGCGGGGGCTGGCGGGGAACGGGATCACACCCAGGCGCATGATGTCGTAGCGCGGCGATACGAAGGCGGCGCCCATCTCGATGGCGCAGCACGCGAGGCCCCACTGGTAGACCCACAGCGAGTACTTGCGCGCCGTGTTGAGCAGCGCGGTGAGCGCCTTGGGCGAGTGGCCGCTGTCGACTAGGCCCACTTGAGGACCCCCTTGCGCCACGCGTAGATGAGCCCGAGGGCGAGGATCCCGATGAAGATGCCCATCTCGACCAGGCCGAACACGCCGTACGCCTCGACGCGGGTGGCCCACGGGAAGATGAACACCGCCTCGACGTCGAAGAGCACGAAGAGGAGCGCGAACACGTAGTAGCGGATCTGCGTCTGCCCCCAGCCGCCGGGCACCGGATCGACGCCCGACTCGTACGTCAGGTACTTCTGGCCCTGGGGGCGCGACGGGCGCAGCACGCTGCCCAGGCCCAGGAGGGCCGCGACCATGCCGAAGCCAAGGCCGCAGAAGATGCCGACGGTGAGGTAGGACCGCAGGAAGTCCGACACGCGGGCGAGATTAGTGAACGGGCGCACAAGGGGGACAATTCCCCCCTCGTCCGACCCCCGCGCGCTCGCCCCCTAGGATGGTCGACGTGCCGCGCCGCGTCGCCCTCCTGATCGCAGCGACGCTGGTGCTGCTCGCTCCCACCGCTGCCTCCGCACAGGTGCCCGCCGCCGACGAGCCTCCGGCCATCGCCGCGATCGCCGACCTCCACACCGGTCCCGAACCCATCCCGATCGTCGCCGTGTGGCGCGACGAGTCGCCGACGAACCGCTACCACCTGATCACCTCCGAGGGCACCGACCTCGACGACTGGGCGATCCGCATGTCCACGATCGGATGGCAGCCGGACCCGATCCGCGTCACGATGATGACCAACGACGGGGTCCCCTCCTCCGCCATCGCCACGCTGAACGGCACGGAGGCCACCCCGTCGGGCACCGCTGCCACCGCCATCGAGGAGGAGGGCGTCGCCATCGACGTCCCCGGTCGCCCGACCAACTCAGGGGGCATGCACGTCAGATCGGTCCAACGTGAAGAGGCCGGCACCGCCCAGGTCGCGCTGGCACCCATCGACGTGAACCAGCTCACCGGCATCCCCTACGGCGGCCTCCGCACGCCGTCGCTCGCGGTCACCCTCGATGCCGACGGAGCCCCGACCACCAGCGCAGGACTCCTCCCATCGGGCCCGGCGGTGACCCGCACCGGCACCGGCATCCGCATCACCGTCGTGGACGCCCCACCCACAGCGCTCGGCGCGATCCCCGTCACCTCGACGGTCGACGAGGTCGTCATGCGCACCACCGACGACCTGCGCGCACCACGCGCGCTGTCGCTCGTCATCGGCACCGACGGGGTCACCGCCCGAGACGCGGCCGGGACCACGGTGGCCATCGACGGCAAGCCGTGGACCGCTCGGCTGACCTTGAACGTGTCGACCGGATCGAGCGAGGTGGAGCTCACCCTCCTCGAGCTCGCCTCGCTGGTCGGCGACACGGTCGATGAGGGATCGCGCTTCGGGGTGACCCGCGTGGTCCAGCTCGACGACGGCACCTCGGTGCTCGCCGACGGGCTCGACGTCCGCTACCGGGACCTGCGCGCCGGCCGCGCCGAAGTCGACAACACCGCCGCCGAGGCCGCTGCGGACAGCTCGCGCCAAGCCACGCTGCTGGTCGGTGCGGGCCTGGTTGCGATGCTGCTGGTGCTCGGGCCGCTGGTGCGCTTCAGCCTCCAGGCGAGGCGCGAGCGACGCCGCCAGCCCGGCGCCTGATCCCGACCTGGAACGCGCCCCGACGCCACCTCGACCTGAGGTCGCTCAGGCACTCGTGCCGCCGCCGGCCCACCGGCCGTAGCCGTAGGTCCGGTCGAAGACCTCGAGCGCGTCGTCGAGCGCCGCGGCCTGCGCGTCGTCGACGACCTCTCGCCACCGCCCGATCGACGCGCTGGCGCTCGAGGACGTCATGTGGGAGCGCTGCATCTCCACATCACCGAGCGCCACCTCGACCATGGCGCCCAGCACCGATCCGTCGACACCGAGGCCGAGACCTCCCAGCGCCGCGTCGAGCGTCGCCACCGGGTCGCGCACCAGATCCTCGTAGCGGATGAGCGCGACCTGATCGGGCCTCGAGGCCACACGATCGTTGTACTGCTGGAGGTGCGCGCTCGCGATCCGCTGAGCGACGGCCACGAGCTCGTCGCCGCCGATGCCGAAGCCGTCGAAGCCCCGCCGCTCGTTGAACGACTGCTGCGACACCGCCGCATCACGCGCGTCACGCACGAGCACCAGCTCGGCGGTGCGCCCGTAGCAGTGGTCCATCGCACACGTCAGGACCGGCCCGACGAACTTCTCGACGAAGTGCGTCGCTGCCGGCCTTCCCGCCTGCCCTCCGACCTCCCGGTACAGCAGATCCACCAGCTCGGCGGTCATCCGCGCCCTCGCCGCCAGGTGCTCGGTGGCGAGGAACCGGAACAGGGGCAGCTCTGGACGGAAGTACGGGTTGCCGATGGGCCCCGGCTCGCGAGATCGGCCGATCGACCCTGCGGGAAGCGCCACGCTCCCGAGACCGGGTGCTGCGGTGGCGAGCAGCTGGTGGAACAGCACCGCAGCGTGACGCTGCTCGTAGGGGTACGCATCGACCACGAGCAGCGCCGGGTGCTCACGAAGCAGCCGCATCAGCAGTGTCGTGCCCCCGCGGGCCAGGCCAGCGACCAGCAGCGGGCGCACCGCCGCGTCGGAGGCGACGACCGGCACGCTGGCGGTGCCGGCGAGCGATGCGAGGCGATGCGGCTTGCCGTCACGGCGAACGGCGACGATCACCTCGAAGCGGCGCGGGAGGATGAGTGCGGGGACCGCAACGGTGACCGGCCCGTCCCCGACTGCACGTTCCGTTCCGAGCAACCGGTGCGGCGTGCGGACGACCAGCTCATCTCCCGCCCGCAGGCTCGCGGTCACCAGCAGCACGCCACCGATCACCTGAACCTCGAGGGAGGTGGTGCGGTCGAGCCGGTCGTCGCGCTCGAGGACGATGCTGATGCTCACCGGCCGAAGTGTACGCCCGGGCCGATCGCATCCCGGACGGTGCAGGTGCCCGCAGCGGGGAACCTCAGCGGCGGCGCCAGAGCGGCTCCGGGCCGCAGCCCTCCAGCACGGTGCGCATCGCAGCTCGCAGAGCCTCGTGCGACCACGACCGCTCGACCTGCTCGAGCGCAGCGGTGCGCTGCGCCACCCAGGCGGCGTCGTCTCCGAGGAGGTCCGCGATCGCCACCGCCATCGCTGCGCCGTCCACCGGCGTCGCGACGATCGCTCCGTCCGGCCAGCGGAGCTGCGCGGTGATCAGGTCCGTCGCAGCGACGGGAACCCCGTGCGCTGCCGCGTCGACGACCTTGAGGGGGATGCCGGCACCGAAGCGTGTCGGCGCGATGAACACCGCTGCACGGTCGTACTCGGCACGCAGATCGGCCACCGCTCCGAGGAGGATCGCTCCCTCGTGCGCGAGCATCGCCTCGGTGGTCGGGGTGGTGCTGCCCACGACCCGCACCTCAGGGATGGGGAGATCCCTCGCCGCCAGCTCGACCACGAGCTTCGGCAGGACCTCGTCGAGGAACCAGCACAGGCCGTCCACGTTCGGCAGGGTCGTGTACCGCAGGTTGCCGACGAAGAGCAGCGATGTCCGGCCACCACGCCCCGGCGCCGGCGCGGGCGCCACAGCGTGACCGACCACCGCCACCGGCTCGACACCGTGGGCGACGAAGTCCGCCGCCTCGGGCTCGGACACCGCGAGCACGAGCGATGCGACCTCGGCGAGCTGGACCTCGCGCCGAACCAGCGCCTGCACCGCGGAGGCCGACATCGGCTCCCCGGCGACCTGCGCCGCCAGCGCCAGGCGATGCGCCTCCACGGCCTCGGCGTCGTACACCAGCTTGCTCCGGCCGAGAAGATCCGGCTCCTGGTCGAGCATCGCACGAAGGTCGACCATGTTGGCCGGGCGGCTGATCAGCACGACGTCGTAGAGGTCGCGGCGCTCGCGCAGGAGCTCGCCGAGGGCGGTCATGCCTCGACCGACGAGCGCCTCGACCTCGCGGGGCAGCACCTCGTGCGGATCACGGTGCCCGGCAGATGGCAGCAGCTTTGCGAAGAACGTGACCACCGAACCCAGCTCGACGAGCGCCGAGACCATGGCCGCCATGCGGGGCGCCCCGCTGCCCTCATCGGCGAACGGGACGCGGTCGTCCACCACCAGCACCCGGAGCCTCGTGCGATCGCGCAAGGCCGCGTGGAGCCGCCGGGACCGATCGGGTGGCTCCTGCTCCGCCAGCGACGCCCCGTGGATCTCCCTGAAGATCTCCCGGCGCTCGCGCATCAGCTGCCGCGCTCGATCGACCGATGCCACCAGGCCGTGCTCCACGTGCATCACCGATGCCTCGGGCTCGTACCACACCGAGCCACCCCGCTCCCACGTCCGGAAGCACAGGTCCGCATCCTCGTAGTACGCGGGGTGGTACCGCTCGTCGAGGCCACCCAGCTCGTCCCAGCGGTCGCGGCGGGCGAGCAGGAACACCCCGGAGATGTAGTCGACCGGGCGCGGGTGCTGGAACTCGTCGCGGTCGGGGCGCAGCCCCCGACCGAATCCCTCGCAGGAGCCATCGGACCACATGATGCCCCCGGCCTCCTGCAGGAGGCCGTCGAGCGCGACGACCGGACCACCGACGACCCAGGCGCCGCGGGCGCGCGCTGCGGCGACAGCAGCCGCGATGGCGTGCGGCCGCACCTCGGCATCGGTGTTGCACAGGAGCACGAACTCGCCGGACCCCGCAGACGCGCCCTGGTTGCACGCCACCTGGTAGCCGAGGTTCTCGCCGTTGCGGATGATGGTGGCGCCGTCGACGCGGTCGAGCAGCGCGAGGGTCTGATCGGTCGAGCCGTTGTCGACGATCACCACCTCGATCGAGACGTCGACGCTGGTGGCGAGCGCTCGCAGGCCCTGGAGGGTGAGCGCGTCGCCGCCCCACGTCACGAGCACCACCGTCACCTCTGGGTCGTCGGCACGCGGGAGCACGACCCGCTGGTCGCTGGCGAGCAGGCGAGCCAGGTCCGTCTCCGCAGAACGGTGGTGGCGCTGCACGAGCTGCGGATCAGCACCGTCGACCGTGCGCTTGGCGGTGATCGGATCGCTCGAGAGGCGCACGCGCCCGGGTCGGGGGTCGGCGCGCGCGATGTGGCTCTGGTACAGGCGCTCCAGCACCCCGCGAGGCCCGTGTGAGGCGAGGATCTCGCCTGCCCTCCTGGCCACCGCGACCGGCGCCGCTCGGTCGCGCGACGTCGGTCGCCGGGAGCGAGCGACCATGAGCCACACCAGCAACGGCACGCGGCCGAGCTCGAGCGCCTCGACCTCGCCGGTGAACGCTCGGGCAGCTTCAGCGTCGACCACGTACAGATCGGTGAGCTGGGTGGGCAGGTTGACGAGCCGGTCGACCGCCACGCCGGCCTCGGTGTGCGGGATCTCGTGCACGAGCCGCCCTCGCCCGTGACGGTCGTGTGCGAAGAGGCGGAGGTCGTGGGGGTCACCGGCCGCGGCCGTCACGCGCAGCACCACGGTGCGCTCCGGCAACGTGCTGCCCGAGCGGAGCTCGACCGCTGTCGGCGCGAACGCCGGGTGCGGCCGCAGCTCGAACCGGTGTCGACGCACGAGCAGCCACCGCCGGGCGCGGTAGGTGACGGCCCGGCGCAGCCGCTCGGGCTCGAAGCGATCAGATGACATCGAAGTCGTCCCGATCGCTGCGCTCCCGCCCCGTACGCGTCGCGAACTGATCATCGATCCGGTGCATCGCCTCCGCGTAGGCGTCCAGGACGTCATCGGTGGGCCCGTCCATGATCACGCGACCGTGCTCCATCCACAGGACGCGCTCGCAGATCCGGCGCACGTGCGTCGGCAGGTGCGCGACGAGCACCAGCGAGGTGCGCCCGCTGATCTCCTCCAAGCGCTTGAAGCAGCGCTGCTTGAACGCCACGTCACCGACGGCGAGCACCTCGTCGAGGAGCAGCAGCTGGGGATCCAGCGCCACCGACACGGCGAAGCCGAGGCGCCCGCGCATTCCCGACGAGTACATCGACACCGGCGAGTCGAGGAAGTCGCCCAGCTCTGCGAAGTCGATGATCTCCGGGAGCCGATCCTCGATGCGGCTGCGATCCATGCCGAGGACCGCACCGTTGAGGAAGATGTTCTCCCGACCGGTGAGGTGCGGGTGGAAGCCCGTGCCGACCGACAGCAGGGCCGTGACCCGCCCACGAACCGCGATCTCGCCGCGGTCAGGCGGGAACACCCCGGCGATGGTGCGCAGGAGGGTGGTCTTCCCGCTGCCGTTGACGCCGATGATCCCCACGCGCTCCATGCGGCGCACGGTGAAGCTCACGTCGTCGACCGCCCAGAACTCGCCGGTGCGCAGCACGCCGGTCTGCGCGGATATGCCGACCGCGTTGCGACCGAGATCGACCATGCCGTGCGCGAGGCTCCGCCGCAGCGTGCGCGAGAACTTCTTCGAGACGCCGCGCACCGCAACGACGTCGCCGGGAGCCAGCACCTCGTCGCCTCCCGAGTCGAGCTCGTCGAGCAGCTCGCCGCTCACAGCAGCCTCTCCACCAGCTGCGGCTCCGACACGTGGAAGAGGCGACCGGCGCCGATGAAGAGGAGGAGCGCGAGCGCGCTGGCGACGGCGAAGCGCTGAGGGTGGCTCACCTCACCGAAGAGGATGAGGTCGCGCGGTGCGAGGACGAGGTAGGTGAGGGGGTTCCAGCGCACGACGGTCGCGAGGGCGCCGGTCGTATCCCCCAGCTGGTACACGACCGGCGTGAGCCAGAGCACGAGCGCCCACACCGTCGTGAGGAGCCGATCGAGATCGACGGCCACCACCGCGATCATCGCCACCACGAGCCCGCACGCGGTGCCCATCAAGATGAGGGGGATCAGGGCGAAGGGGAGGAAGATCGACTGCCACGCCGGAGCGATGGCGTACACGCCGAGCACCGCGAGGGTGACCCCGAAGCTCACCAGGAACGTCGCCATCTGCTGCCCGAGCTGCTTGAAGACGAGGATCTCCCGCGGGAAGTTGATCTGGAGCAGCAGGTGGCCGCTGGAGGTGAGCGTGATCTTCGTCGCGGTGTACACGCCCATGAACATCGTCCACATCGTGGTGCCGATGAGCACGAAGACCGGGTAGGGAACGGAGATCTCGCCGGGATCGAGCACGCCGTTGCGCTGAACGATCATCCACTGCACCATCGCCAGCAGGGGTGCGATGACGAGCCAGCTGATGCCGAGGTAGCTGCTGCGGTACGGCGCGAAGAAGTCGCGGCGGAACATCTGCCACGCCAGGTCGCGATGCGTGCGCACCGAGCCCAGGATCGAGCGCCACGCAGCGACGTACCCGAGGTCGAGCCGGTCCTGGGGCCGGTAGACCACGACGTGCTCGTCGGCAGGGTCGGGGACCCGCAGCGGAACCGCCGCAGGGCTCGCCTCGTCATCCGCGCTCACCGCCGCATCGTCGTGCGGCAGCGAGCGACCGAGGAACGCCGCCACCGCCCGCGCGCTGGCCGCGGCGTCCTCGAGCGTCACCGCCAGGACGCGCTCGGTGCCGAACCGGTCCAGCAAGACGTCGCCGAGGCCGTCGTCGCCGACCTCCACCACCACCAGGCGGGCGGCGGGCACGAGCTGGGCGGCGGCGATGAGCACGTCGGAGGGCCCGGTGACCGGCTCGACGATCAGGTCGACGTCGAGCACGTCGGTCGCGAACCCGATCAGGTCCGCTGCCAGCGTGCGCGCGTGGCGCGCCGCACTGGACTGCGCCACGATGCCGAGCCGCACCCGCTCGGACTCCTCCAGCGCGCTGGCGCCGCCGGCGAGCTCGCGGTTCTCGAGGAGGTTGTGCTCGACCTCGCGCCCGAGCCGCGCCGCGAGCTGGACTGACCCAGCCCGACGTCGGATCGCCGCCCCCTCGAGCCCGTTGAGCGCCCCGAGGACCGGCGCCGCGGTGGCGAGATCGGGCGCCAGCACCAGCACCAGCCCCTCGCCGGCCCACGCCACGGGCGCGCCTGTGCCGTCTCGAGGGGGGCCAGCGGGATCCACGGCGCCGATCCTACGGGGCGGCGGCGACGCGGTCGGTCGTTGGCGGCTGCGGCTGCATCGCACGTCGCCGGTGCCGCCGTGGGCGGCGACCTCAGCTACGGGGCCAGCGAGACCAGCATCGGCACGGCGTCTCGAGCCGCATCGATGAGGATGCTCGGGAAGATGCCCACGACGACGGTGCCGAGCAGCGCCGCCCACAGCGCCAGGCCGGCGGCGAAGGGCACCTCGACGCGAAGCGGCTCCGGGTCGTCGCTGAGCCACATGGCAGCGATGATCCGCAGGTACAGGAAGGCGGCGATCACCGAGGCGAGCATGGCCACGATGGCCAGCCACCAGCTCCGGGCCTCGACCGCGCCGGCGATGACGTAGAACTTGGCGAAGAACCCGGAGGTCAGCGGCACGCCGGCCTGGGCGAGGAGGAACACCGTCAACATGGCGGCGAGCACCGGCGATCCCTGGGCGAGGCCCCGGTAGTCGGCGAGGTCGTGCTGGGCGTCGCCGGAGCGCCCCACGAGGGTGACGACCCCGAAGGAGCCGATGACCAGCAGGCTGTACGCCGCGAGGTAGAAGAGCACGTCCGCGGTCCCGGCCTCCGGCGAGGCAGCCACGCCCACCAGGAGGAAGCCGGCGTGGCTGATCGATGAGTAGGCGAGCATCCGCTTCACGTTCGTCTGCACGACGGCCATGACCGCCCCGACCACCAGCGACAGCGCAGCCAGGATCTCGATGACCGGCACCCACGTGCCGTCGTAGCTGCCGAAGCCGAGCAGCAGGACCCGCAGCATGCCGGCGAAGGCTGCTGCCTTCACCGCTGCGCCCATGTAGGCGGTGACCGGGCTCGGGGCGCCCTCGTACACGTCGGGGGTCCACAGGTGGAACGGCACCGCGGCCACCTTGAACCCCAGGCCCACCACGAGCAGCGAGAGGCCGGCGAGCAACAGGGCGTCCTCGGCGACGAGGTTGCCGGCGAGGAAGTCGACGATGCCGACGAGGTTCGTCGTGCCCGTGGCGCCGTAGATCATGGCGATGCCGTAGAGCAGGAACGCGGACGCGAACGCTCCCAGCACGAAGTACTTGAACCCCGCCTCCTGCGACTGGATCCGCCGCAGATCCATCGCGACGAGCACGTAGACCGCGATCGACAGCGTCTCGAGGCCGAGGAACAAGACGATGAGGTCGTTGGCCGACGCCATGACGACGCCGCCGGTCGCGGACAGGAGCAGCAGGGCGTGCAGCTCGGGACCGGCGATCCCCTCTCGACGGCAGTGCTCGTCGGCCAGCAGCGACACGAGGATCACCGAGATGCACAGGATGTAGGTGATGAAGACCGAGAAGCCGTCCACGCCGACCGCGCCGCCGATGGCGGTCCACGCTCCCGTGTGGCCGTCGTCGATCCACCGGTAGTCGGTCCACCCCTGCACCTGCGCCCACTGGGGCACCGCGGCGAGCATGGCGCCGAGCGCCACCACGACCGTGAACAGCGTCGTCGTCCCGCGCTCGGGTCGGATGCGCCCGAGCGACGTGAACGTGAGGAGCAGCACCGCGCCGACCCCGAGCACTAGCATCGGTGCCACCGCGCTCCACTCGATGATGGGCGTGTCGATGTTGGGAACGGCCTCGGTCTGCGCGAGCAGGGCGAGCGGGCTCATCGGCCGGCCTCCGCGTGCTCATCTGCTCCGGCATCGTGGTCGCCGCCGTCGCCGAGATCATCCTCGGCGTCGTCGACCACGATCTGGATCGGCTCGATCACCGGCCGCTCCCAATCGTCGACCTGCGCGTCCATGTGCACGAGCAGCCGCTCGACCGATGGCTCGATCCGCTCGAGGACGGGCCTCGGGTAGAGACCCAAGCCGATGATGGCCAGCACGAAGGGGGCGAGCACGACGCCCTCCTTCCAGGTGAGGTCCGGCATCGTCGCGTTGTCACCCTCGGCTCGACCGTGGAACACGCGCTGGAAGGCCCACAGCAGGTAGAGCGCGGCGAGGATCACGCCGCTGGCAGCGACCACCCCCCACCAGCGATGTGAGATGAAGGCGCCGAGCAACGTGAGGAACTCGCCGACGAAGCCGTTGAGCCCCGGCAGACCGATCGACGAGAACACCACGAGCACGAACACCGCTGCGAGCATCGGCGCAGCGGACTGCAGCCCGCCGAGCTCGCTGATCTCACGGGTGTGGCGACGCTCGTAGATGAGGCCGACGAGGAGGAACAGCGCACCGGTCGAGATGCCGTGGTTGACCATCTGCAAGATGCCGCCCTGGAGCCCCTCGGTGTTGAGAGCGAAGGTGCCCAGAACGATGAAGCCGAGGTGCGCGACCGACGAGTAGGCGACGAGGCGCTTCAGGTCCCTCTGCATGGTGGCGACCACCGCGCCCCAGATGATGCCGACCACCCCGAGCGTGAGCATCGCGGGTGCAGCCCACACAGCCGCCTCCGGGAAGAGGTAGAGCCCGAAGCGCAAGAAGCCGTAGGTGCCCATCTTGAGCATGACGCCGGCGAGGATGATCGAGCCCGCCGTCGGCGCCTCGGTGTGCGCATCGGGCAGCCAGGTGTGCAGCGGGAACACCGGCACCTTGATGGCGAGCGCCAGCATGAACGAGCAGAACACCCAGCGAGCCGTCATCGGGGCGAGGGCCTGCGCCTCGCCGAGGCGCAGGACGTCGAAGGTCGGCCCGCCGGTGGCGTCCGCGCTGAGCAGCACCAGCGTCAGGATGCCGACGAGCATCAGCGCGGAGCCGGCCATCGTGTAGAGGAAGAACTTGGTCGCGGCGTAGCTGCGGTTCCCGTGGCCCCACCCGCCGATGAGCATGTACATCGGGACCAGCGCGATCTCGAAGAAGACGAAGAAGAGGAACAGGTCCATGGCGAGGAACACGCCCAGGCACCCGGCCTCGAGCACCAGCAGCCAGAAGTAGTACGCCTTGTCGTCGTGGCCGGGGCTGATCCCGATGATGGTGAGCGGGAACAGCAGGCCGGTGAGCACGACGAGGAACAGCGAGATCCCGTCGATGCCGAGGAACCACGAGATGCCGAAGTCCGCGACCCAGGTGCGGTGCGAGACGAGCTGCATGCCCGAATCGGCGGCGTCGAACTCGGCGAGGACGTAGACGCTCGCCACCGCGGCGAGCACCGAGGTGAGGAACGCCACGAGGCGGATGAGCTCGGTGCGACGCCCGGGCACGAGCAGCAGCAGGAGCGCGCCGACCACCGGGGTCAGCACGAGCAGGGGCAGCAGCGGCACATCGCCTGCGTGCGCCGCAGCTTCGGTCGTTGCGAGCAGGCCCATCAGATCGCCACCCTCGAGAGCACCAGCACGAGGACCGCGAGCGCACCGAGCCCCAACGTCAGCGCGTAGGTGCGAACGTACCCGCTCTGCATCGGGCGCACCCCGGTGCCGACGAGCCGCACCGCGGCACCCACGCCGTTGACCGCGCCGTCGATGACGGTGCGATCGAACCAGGCCACGGCGTCGAACGCGGCGCGACCCGGTCCGCCCATGAACCAGGTGACCGACGAGTCGATGTACCAGCCGCGACGCAGCACGGCGGCCTCGACGGTCGCCGGTCGGCCGCGGCGCTTCAGGTACAGGACCGCGGCACCGGCGATGCCCGCCAGACCCGCCGCGATGGCGACGACGGCGAGCGCCACCTTCTCGCTCCCCTCGGCGGTGCTGTGGTGCCCGTTGCCGAAGAGCGAGGGCTCGAGCCAGGACTCGAGGAAGTGGAGATCCTTGCTGAAGGGGAGGTTGAGACCGCCGGCGACCACGGCGAGGAACGCCAGCACCACCAGCGGCATGGTCATGGACCACGGCGACTCGTGCGGGTGGAACCCAGCGGGCTTCGGCTCGGGGAGCTCGTCACCGGGCATGCCCGCCGCGGGGTCGACCGCGGCGTCGCCGTCGCCCTCGAGGCTCCAGCGCGGCTCCCCGAAGAACGTGAGGAAGACCTGGCGGCTCATGTAGAACGCGGTGAGCAGCGCGGTGAGCAGACCCATGGCCCACAGCACGGGGCTCTCCTCCCAGGCGCCGAGGAGGATCTCGTCCTTGGACCAGAAGCCCGCCAGCGGCGGCACCCCAGCGATGGCCAGCCAACCGATGATGAAGGTGACGGCGGTGACGGGCATGAACCGCCGCAGACCTCCCATGCGGCGCATGTCCTGCTCGTCGCCCATTCCGTGGATGACCGATCCGGAGCCGAGGAACAGCAGCGCCTTGAAGAAGGCGTGGGTGACCATGTGGAAGATGGCGGCCACGTAGGCGCCGGTGCCGACAGCGAGGAACATGTAGCCGAGCTGGCTCACCGTGGAGTACGCGAGCACCTTCTTGATGTCGTTCTGGGCCACCGCGATGGTGGCGGCGACGAGCGCGGTGAGCGCGCCGACCGTCGCGATCGTCGTCGGCACCCAGTCGGCGGCCTCCACGAGGATCGGGCTGGTGCGCACCATCAGGAAGACGCCGGCGGTGACCATCGTGGCGGCGTGGATGAGCGCGGAGACAGGGGTCGGGCCGGCCATGGCGTCGGGGAGCCAGATGAACAGCGGGATCTGCGCCGACTTGCCCACCGCGCCGACGAAGAGGAGCAGGGCGATGGCCGTGGCGGTGGTCTCGGCCAGGCTGCTGGCACCGGTCAGCACCTCGGCGTACTGCAGGGTGCCGAAGGTGGTGAAGGTGAAGAACATGGCGACCATGAAGCCCCAGTCACCGATGCGGTTGGTGACGAACGCCTTCTTGCCGGCGCTGGCGTTGGCCTCCTCCTCGAACCAGAAGGAGATCAGCAGGTAGGAGCAGGCGCCGACGCCCTCCCAGCCGAGGAAGGTGAGCAGCATGTTGTCGCCGAGCACCAGCAGCAGCATCGAGGCGACGAAGAGGTTGAGGTAGAGGAAGAACTGGTGGAAGCGCGGGTCACCGTGCATGTACCCGATCGAGTAGATGTGGATCAGCGCGCCGACGCCGGTGACGAAGAGGACCATCGTCATCGCCAGCGGGTCGAGCAGGAACCCCATGTCGACGCTGAAGCTGCCGGCGGGCACCCACGTGAAGAGCCGCTGCGTCAGGATCCGCTCGTGCTCGTCGAGCGAGACCAGGTTCGCGAACATGCCGAGAGCCAGCGCGAACGACCCGAGCGTGGCGCCGGTCGCGACCAGGCCCGCCACCGGTTCGCCGAGACGGCGGCCAGCGACCACCAGCAGCAGCGCGCCGGCGAGCGGCAGGGCGGGGATCAGCCAGATGAGCTCCTCCACGGTTCCCTCAGCCCCTCAGGTACGAGACGTCGTCGGCGGTGGCACCGGGGAGCCGTCGCAGGAGGGCCACGGTGATGCCGAGGCCCACCACGACCTCGGCGGCGGCGACCACCAGCACGAAGAACACGATCGTCTGGCCCCCGACGTCGCCCAGCATCCGGCTGAACGTCACGAAGGTCAGGTTCACGGCGTTGAGCATCAGCTCGACGCACATCAGCATCACGAGTGGGTTGCGGCGAACCACCACCCCGACGGCACCGAGCGTGAACAGCAGCGCGCCGAGCACCAGGTACCAGGCGTGGGTGACGTGGAGATCCATCAGCCCGCCACCTCCTCGTCG
Source organism: Acidimicrobiales bacterium (assembly GCA_038206295.1). Lineage (GTDB taxonomy): Bacteria > Actinomycetota > Acidimicrobiia > Acidimicrobiales > JBBRAZ01 > JBBRAZ01. The sequence goes on along the minus strand of JBBRAZ010000018.1, from coordinate 43,873 downwards.
TCAGCTGCTGCCGCCGGGTCGACCGGGCGCTCGGGAAGCGGCGCGAGGTCGGTCGGCCGCTTGGCCAGCACCACGGCGCCGATCACCGCGATCGTGAGCAGGGCGGCGGTGAGCTCGAAGGCGAAGACGTAGTCGGTGAACAGCGAGCGACCGACCTGCGCGATGTTGGCCTCGTCCTGGTCCAGCGCCGCGGTGGCCGCACGCGCTCCGGTCACGAAGCGGTCTGCATCGCCGTCGGCCAGCCATACGAGCAGGCCCGAGCAGCCGAGGAGCCCGACCCCGAGCAGCGCGGCGAGCGCGCGCTGGCCGCGCAGCGGCTCGGACATCACGTCCTCCATCCGGTCGATGCCGAGCAGCATGATCACGAAGAGGATCAGCACGACGATGGCGCCGGTGTAGACGATGACCTGCACCGCCGCGAGCAGGTGCGCCTCCTGGGCGATGAACAGCACCGCGATGCCGAAGAGCGTGGCGACGAGGCTGAGCGCGGCGTGCACCGGGTTGCGGCTGGTGATGACGCCGACGGCGCCCCCGAGCACGACGAGTCCGGCGATGGCGAAGGTGACGAGCTCGACCATCAGTGCCCTCCCCCGTGATCGGCTGGGGCGCTCGACGCGGGTGGCGCCGATGATGCGTCCTTCTCCGTCTGGGCGGCCTCAGGCGCGCGCACGCCGTAGCCGAGCTCGCCGGACCAGCCGACACGCCCCTCGTAGCGGTGGTCGCCAGCTGGCGCGGTAGCGCGCACCCATCCGGAGGTGTGCTCGTCCTCGCCCGGCCGCCAGTCCTCCCACGGCATCTGGCGAGGTCGGCCCTCGTCGTCGACGAGCAGCTCGTCCTTGGTGTAGATCGCGTCCGCCCGGTTGAGGAACGAGAACTCGAAGAGCTTCGACTCGGTGATGGCCTCCGTCGGGCACGCCTCCACGCACAGGTCGCAGTGGATGCAGCGGAGGTAGTTGATCTCGTAGACGAAGCCGAACCGCTCACCCGGCGAGACCGGATCGTCGATCGGGTTGTCGGCGCCGCGCACGTAGATGCAGCGCGCCGGGCACACGCCAGCGCACAGCTCGCAGCCGATGCACTTCTCCATCCCGTCCTCGTAGCGGTTCAGGACGTGGCGGCCGTGGAGACGCTCGGGCTTGGGCGACTTCTCGCCGGTGCCGATCTCGTACTCACCGGTGACGCGCTCCTCGAAGAGCTTGTTGAACGTGATGCGGAATCCGTCGAGGTAGCCCATCAGCGCACCGGCTCCTCGATCTCGGCGCCTTCGTCGACGGCGCGCGCCTTGTCGACCGCCGCGCCGAGCAGCGCAGCGCCCGCGAGCAGCACCACGATGCCCCCGCCGACGACCACCACCGGGTTCCAGCCCTCGTCGCGAGCGAGCTCGATCGCACCGAGGAGCAGGAACCAGGCCAGCGACAGCGGGATCAGCACCTTCCAGCCGAGGTCCATGAGCTGGTCGTAGCGGAACCTCGGCAGCGTGCCGCGGAACCACACGAAGGCGAACAGGAAGCAGAGCAGCTTGACGAAGAACCAGATCGTCGGCGACAGGACGCCGAACCACATCGGACCCGCTGGGCCACCGAGGAACAAGGTCACCATGATCGCCGACATGGTGACGGTGTTCATGAACTCGGCGAGGAAGAACAGAGCGAAGCGGATCGACGAGTACTCGGTGTGGAAGCCGCCGACGAGCTCCTGCTCGGCCTCGACCAGGTCGAACGGCGGGCGGTTGAGCTCGGCGGTCGCCGCGATGAGGAACAGCGCGAACGGCACGAAGCCGGTGCGCAAGATGCCCCAGTTGGGCAGGACGCCGCCGGGACCCGCTCCTGCCTGCCAGGCGACGATGTCGTGCGTCGAGAGGCTACCGACGAGCAGGACCACCGCCGCGACCGACAAGCCGAGCGCCGCCTCGTAGGAGACCATCTGGGCCGAGGCGCGCACCGCACCGAGCAGCGGGTACTTCGATCCCGAGGACCAACCCGCGAGCATCACGCCGTAGACCGCGATGGAGCTCATCGCCAGCGCGAACAGGATGCCGATCGGCGGATCGGCCACCTGGAGGAACGTGTCGTGGCCGGCGATGCTGACGGTGCCGGCGCCGCCGCCGTTGAAGTCGCCGCCCAGCGGGACGATGGCGAAGAGCAGGAACGCCGGCACCAACGCCAGGTACGGGGCGAGGATGAACACCCGGCGCTCGGCGCGATCGGGGATCAGGTCCTCCTTGAAGAACAGCTTGATGCCATCGGCGAGCGTCTGCAGCAGGCCCCACGGACCGGCCTTGTCCGGCCCGATGCGGTTCTGCATGTCGGCGACGACCTTGCGCTCGAACCACACCATGAACATGACCGCGACCATCAGGAACGCGAACGTGAAGACGACCTTGCCGACGACGATGAGGACGATCTCGAGGTCGACGACCCCCGACAGGAGCGGATCGCCGCTCATCCCACCGTCTCCACGCGCAGGTCGGTCACGGGCAGGGTGGCGTCCAGCAGCGCTGCCACGGCGAGGTTCGGCTGCGCGTAGCGCAGCGATGCCGCGCCGCGCGGCACGTCGCCGTCCGGGTGGCAGGCGATCGTGGCCGCGCCGCGGTTGGTGCTGATGCGCACCTCGTCGCCGACGCCGACGCCGAGGCGGTCGAAGTCGTACGGGTTGATCCGTAGGACGGTGTCCGCGCGCAGGCCCGCGAGCGACGGCGAGCGACGGACCACGATGCTGTCGTCGTAGAGCTGCCGGCCGCTGACGAGGCGCAGCGAGTACGAGTCGACCGGCGTGGGCGGCGTGGCCTCAGGCGGATCGAACACCAGCAGCGCCGGGCCGGAGCTGGTGGTCGGCTCGTCCACGGCCTCGTCGTCGTCGGTCGTCTCGGCGTCGGTCGCCGCCGTGACAGGCGCCCCTGCGTTGCTGATCGAGACCGGCGTCGCCATGGCGGCGAGGTACGGCGCAGGATCTGCCAGCGGCAGGACGATGCCGTCGACCGCCAGCGGCGAGCGAAGCACCTCGGTGGTGACGCCGCCGTGCGCGGCGCCGACGTGCTCGAGCTCGGCCCACAGGTCGGCAGGACGGGTGGCGCCGAGGTCCGCGCCGAGGAGGCGCGCGAGCTCGACGGCGACGATCCAATCGCTCTGCGCGGTGCCCGGCGGCGTGACCGCTGCGGCCACCTGCGTGACGCGACCCTCGAGGTTGGTGGTGGTGCCGTCGCACTCGCCGGCGCCGGCGACCGGGAGGATCACATCAGCGCGCGACGAGGAGCCGTTCGCGAACTGGTCGAGCGCCACCACCAGGCGTGCACCTGCGAGCGCACGGGCGACGAGGTCGCGGTCGGGGATGTCGTCGAGGTCGACGCCGAGCAGGAAGAGCACGTCGAGCTCGCCGTCCGCGGCAGCAGCGAGCATGTCGGTTGCGCCGAGGCCACGCCCCGCCGGCACCGTCGGCCAGGCGTCGGCGAAGCGGTCGCGCCCCACCTCCAAGGTGACACGCCCCGGCAGCAGTCCGGGCGCCATGCCGGCGTCGAGCGCGCCGTGGACGTTCCCGCGGCGCAAGGCGCTCAGCACGCGGGTGCCTGGGATCCCGTGGAGCAGGGCGGCCACGGCGTCGACGATCGCGACCGGCGACTCCGCGATCGAGGGCCGGCCGGCGATGACCGTCACCGGCCCCTCGGTGAGGAGTGCGGCCGCGGCGGCGAGGGCCTCGGGCGCAACGCCGCCGACCTCGCGGTCGGTGCGACCGGCGACGAGTGCGGCCACCACCTCGCCGATCTCACCGGGGCGCGGCGCGACTCGCGCCGCGGCGTAGGTCGAGAGCCCGGTCGGCAGAGAGGAGACCTCGACGATCCGCACCCCGTGCTCGACCGCAGCGGCGCGCAGGCGCAGGTAGAGGACCGGCAGCTCCTCCTTGAGGTCCGGTGCGAGCAGGACGACGGTGCCGCCCGGGGCGCACACCTCGTCGATGGTGGCTCGGGGAGTCCCGAGCACGAGCTCGGGGGGGAGGCCATCGCCGAGCTGGCAGTCGACGTTGTCGGTGCCGAGCACGCCCTTGGCGAGCTTCACCCACGCGTACGCGTCCTCGTTGGTGAGCCGCGCGCCGCCGAGCACCCCGATGGCGGTCGGACCGCGCTCGGCGAGCACCTGGCTGACGACGCCCGCGACTGCGCCGAGGGCGTCGGACCACCGCACCGGCTCGAGGGCCTCGCCGCGGCGCACCAGCGGCTCGGTGAGGCGGTCGTCGCTGTGCACCGCCTCGAACCCGAACCGACCCTTGTCGCACAGCCAGCCCCAGTTGACCGGATCGCTGTCGACGCCCTGGTGGCGGAGGATCTCGTTGCGAGACGTCTGCGTGGCGATGCGGCAGCCCACGGCGCACGTCGTGCACGTCGACTCGACCTGGTCGAGGTCCCACGGTCGCGCCTTGAAGCGGTACGGCGATGCGGTGAGCGCGCCCACCGGGCAGATCTGCACCGTGTTGCCGCTGAAGTAGGAGGCGAAGGGGTGGTCGGGGAAGGTGCTCACCTCGGTGCTGCTCCCGCGCTGCACGAAGTGGATGAGCGGATCGCCGGCGACGTCCTTCGCGAACCGCGTGCAGCGGTCGCACAAGATGCAGCGCTCGCGGTCGAGCAGCACCAGCTCGCTCACCGGGATCGGCTTCTCGTTGTGCCGCTTCTCCTCGACGAAGCGGCTCTCGCCCGGGCCGTAGGCGATGGTCTGGTCCTGCAGCGGGCACTCGCCGCCCTTGTCGCACACCGGGCAGTCGAGCGGGTGGTTGATGAGCAGGAACTCCAGGACGCCGTCCTGCGCCTTCTTCGTCACCTCGGACTCGGTGTCCACGACCATGTCCGGCGTGCACTCGAGCATGCACGCCGGCTGCAGGGCGGGGCCGCGGCCGGTGTCGACCTCGACGATGCACATGCGGCACATGCCCACCGGCGCCATGCGCGGGTGGTAGCAGAAGTGCGGGATGTAGGTGCCCGCGCGCGCGGCGGCCTCGATGAGCAGCTCGCCCTTGCGGGCGACGATCGGCGTGCCGTTGACGGTCAGTGGAACCCCGTCGACCTCGGTTGCGGCATGCAGGTCAGCCACGGGCCACCTCCCGCCTGGGCACGCGCACCGGCGTGCCACCGACGGCAGCCTCGAACTCGTCGCGGAACCGCCGGAGCGCGGACGCGATCGGCGAGACCGCGGAGGGTCCGAGCGGGCAGATCGTCGTCTGCTTCGGCGGCCACGTGATGCCGGGGCTGATGTTGTCGGCGACGTCCATGAGCAGCGCGAGGTCGCTGCGGCGCCCGTGCCCGTCGAGGATGCGCCGAAGGATCTTCTCCAGCCAGTCCGTGCCCTCGCGGCACGGCGTGCACTTCCCGCAGGACTCCCGGGCGAAGAACCGCACCACGCGGTGGCAGGCCTTCACCGCGTCGGTCGTGTCGTCCATCACCACGATGGCGCCGGAGCCGAGCATGGAGCCGGCGCGGTCGATGGTGCCCTTCTCGAGCGGCAGGTCCAGGTGCTCCTCGAAGAACCACGGCGCGGACGCGCCGCCGGGGATGAACGCCTTCAGCGTGCGCCCCTCGTGCAGGCCGCGGCAGTACTGGTCGCCGACGATGAGGTCGCGGAAGGTGGTGACGCCGAACTCGACCTCGAACACGCCCGGCCGGCGCACGTGGCCCGACACGGCGAACATCCGGGTGCCGCGCGAGCCCTCGGCGCCGAGCTCGGTGTAGGCGGCGGCGCCGTTGGTCATGAGCCACGGGAGGTTCGACAGCGTCTCGACGTTGTTGACGATGGTGGGCTGGAGGTAGAGGCCCTTGGCCGCGGGGAAGAACGGCGGCTTGAGGCGCGGCATCCCCCGGTTGCCCTCGAGGGACTCGATGAGCGCGGTCTCCTCGCCCACGATGTAGGCGCCGGCGCCCCAGTGGAGCACCACGTCGACGGAGAAGTCGGTGCCCAAGATGCCCTTGCCGATGTAGCCCGCCGCGTAGGCGTCGTTGAGCGCCTGGGCGAGGCGCTCCTGCGCCAGCGCCATCTCGCCGCGGCAGTAGAGGAACGCCTGGGCGCACCCGACCGCGTAGCAGGCGATGAGGATCCCCTCGATGAGCTGGTGCGGATCGCGCTCCATGAGGATGCGGTCCTTGTAGGTGCCGGGCTCGGACTCGTCGCCGTTGACCACGAGGTAGCGCGGCCACACACCCGGTGGGCAGAACGTCCACTTGACGCCGGCGGGGAAGCCGGCGCCGCCGCGGCCCAGCAGGCTGGCGGCCTTGACCTCCTCGACGACCTCGTCGGGGCGTCGGGCGAGCGCGGCGCGCAGCCCCTGGTAGCCACCGGTTCGCTCGTAGCCGGCGAGGGTGTGGGCATCGTCCACGACGAAGCGGCTCGTGATGATCTTCGGCACCGTGCGCTCACTCACGACGACGCCTCCTCGGCCGGCTTCGGGCGTGAGGTGAGCCACGCCGGCTCGCCGGCGACGCCGGGCACCGCGGGGCCAGCCGCGCGATCGGCGGGGATGTGCTGGCGGATGCGAGCAACGGTGCCGTGCGGCGGGACCTCGTCGTCGAGACGACCAGCGCGCAGGTCGTCGACCAGCGCGTCGAGCTCGTCGGGGCCGACCTTGTAGCGGTAGCGGTAGTTGACCTGCAGGCACGGTGCCTCGGTGCACGCCGCGATGCACTCGACGTCCTCGAGGGTGATCGCTCCGTCGGGCGTCGTGCCACCGGCCTTCACGCCGAGGCTCCGCTCGGCGTGGTGCAGGAGATCCTCCGCGCCGAGCAGCTGGCACGAGATGTTGGTGCAGATGTTCAGGACGTAGCGGCCCACCGGCTCGCGCTTGAACATCTCGTAGAACGAGCAGGTGCCGAGCACCTCGGCCGGCTCGATGCCGATGAGCTCTGCCAGGTGCTCCATCGCATCGTCGGCGACCCAGCCGTCCTGCTCCTGGGCGAGGTGCAGGAGCGGGATCAGCGCCGAGCGCGGCCGCGGGTAGCGGGCGATGATCTCCTGGGCGAGCGCGACGTTCTCCGGAGTGAGGCGGGCCATCAGCGGTCGACCTCCCCCATGATCGGATCCACGCTGGAGATGACTGCGACGCCATCGGCGAGGAAGCCGCCCTGCATCAGGTACGGGAGCGTCTGGAGGTTGGCGAAGCTGGGGGCGCGCACGTGGATGCGGTACGGGGTGGCGGACCCGTCGCTCACGATGTAGCAGCCGAGCTCGCCGCGCGGGGACTCGACGGCGACGTAGACCTCGCCCTCGGGCACCTTGAAGCCCTCGGTGAAGATCTTGAAGTGGTGGATCAGCGCCTCCATGGACTCGTCGATGCGAGCACGCGGGGGCGGGGTGACCTTCTTGTCCTGCGCGCGGTAGTCGCCCGCCGGCATGCGCTCCATCACCTGGGCGACGATGCGCATGGACTCGCGGATCTCGTTGAGGCGGATGGCGTAGCGGTCGAAGCAGTCGCCGTAGGTGCCGACGATGACGTCGAACTCGACCTGGTCGTAGTGCAGGTACGGCGTCTCGCGGCGGAGGTCCCACGCGATGCCGGTGGAGCGGAGGATCGGTCCTGAGGCGCCGAGGGCGATCGCCTCCTCGGGGCTGATGACGCCCACGCCCTGCAACCGCTCCCGCCAGATCGGCTGGCCGGTCATGAGGATCTCGTACTCCTCGAGGCGTGGCGGGAGCATATCGAGGAGCGCCTGCACGTCGTCGCGCCACCCGTCGGTGAGGTCCGCGGCGACGCCGCCGGGGCGGATGAAGTTGTGGTTCATCCGCAGGCCGGTGACCTTCTCGAAGAAGCGCAGCACCTCCTCGCGCTCGCGCCAGCCGTAGATCATCATCGACACCGCGCCGATGTCCATGCCGTTGGTGGCGAGGAACAGCAGGTGCGAGGAGATGCGGTTGAGCTCGGTGAGCAGCATCCGGATCCACGTGGCGCGCTCGGGCACCTCGATGCCGAGGAGCTCCTCGACCGCGAGCGAGTAGGCCAGCTCGTTGAACAGCGGCGCGGCGTAGTCCATGCGGGTGACGTTGGTGCCGCCCTGGAGGTACGAGAGCTGCTCGCCGGTCTTCTCCATGCCGGTGTGGAGGTAGCCGATGACCGGCTTGGACCGCACGACCTCCTCGCCGTCGAGCTCGAGCATGAGCCGCAGGACGCCGTGCGTCGAGGGGTGCTGCGGACCCATGTTCATGATCATCGTGCGGTCGTCGTCGGGACCGGGGACGTCGGGCGCGATGCTCTCGGCCTCGGTCATGCGCAGCACCGCGTCGCGGCGCGCCAGGTGATCGACGATCGGAAGGGTGCGGCTCATCGCGACGGTGCCACCCCCTTGAACTGCACCGGGACCCGCCCGACGGCGTGGTCCTTGCGCAGCGGGTGGCCCGACCAGTCCTCGGGGAGCAGGATGCGCGACGGGTCCGGATGGCCCTCGAAGCGGATGCCGAAGAGATCCCACACCTCGCGCTCGTACGCGTCGGCGGCGGGGTGCAGCCCGGTGAGGGTGGGCACCACCGGATCGTCTGCGGGCACCTGCACGCGCAGGCGCAGGCGGGCGCGCCCAGCATGCGACAGCAGGTTGACGACGACCTCGAAGCGCTCGCCGACGACGTCCGCGGGCAGGTCGGTGCGGCCGTGGTGCACGAGGTAGTCGACCGCGGTGAGGTCGACCAGCTGCTCGTAGCCCTCGCCGTGCAGGGTCGCGACGAGCTCGACCAGCCCGGTGCGCGCCGGATGTGCGACGCGCTGCGTGCGCGACCACGTGACGGGCACGCCGTGGAGCACCTCCGGCTCGTGACGCGCGGCTGGAGCGTCGGCCTCGTCGGCCGCGGGGGTCTCGGTGTCAGCCATCGCTACCGTCGCCCGATGATCAGCGGTGCCTGCTGCCCGTCGCGCTGGTCGATCTCGATGCCGGCGCCGCCCCCGCTCTCGGCCCGGCGACGGAGGAGCTCGCCGGTCTCGATCTCGTGGTGCAGGGTGAGGATGGCGTGCAGGAGCGTCTCGGGACCCGGCGGGCAGCCCGGTGCGTAGACGTCGACGGGCACGACCTGATCGACGCCCTGGACGATGGCGTAGTTGTTGAACATGCCGCCGCTCGATGCGCACACGCCCATCGAGATCACCCACTTGGGCTCCATCATCTGGTCGTAGATCTGCCGCAGCACCGGCGCCATCTTCTGGGACACCCGACCCGCGACGATCATCAGGTCGGCCTGGCGCGGGGAGGCCCGGAAGACCTCCATGCCGAAGCGGGCCATGTCGTAGTGCGCGGCACCTGTCGCCATCATCTCGATGGCGCAGCACGCGAGGCCGAAGGTCGCCGGCCAGCACGAGCGGGCGCGGGACCACCGGACGAGGTCCTCGATGCGCCCGGTCAGGACGTTGTGGTCCAGCCCCTCGAGACCGTGCTCGGGAAGGTCGCGCACGCCCACGTCAGGCCGCCTCGTCGGAGGCGAGCGGCGCACGCCCCTCGGTGCCCACCCGCCTGATGGTGGTGCCCATCGTCCGACCGGGGTCGACCATCGGGTTGGAGCGCAGGCGCTTCGCGGGTCCCCACTCGAGCGCGCCGTTGCCGATCAGGTACACGAACGACTCGAAGACCAGCGCCGCGAACATCAAGATCGCCGCGAGGCCGAAGAAGCCGAGCTCCTTGTGCACGATCGCCCACGGGAAGAAGAAGATCACCTCGATGTCGAACACGATGAAGATCATGGCGATGAGGTAGAAGGTCACCGGGAAGCGCTCTGGCGGCTCACGGCCGGACTCGATGCCGCACTCGTAGGGAGCCGACTTCGCTGCGGTGGGGTTGCGCGGCGCCAGCAGCCGAGATGCCACGAAGCTGATCGCTGCGAACAAGCTCGCCAGGATTGCGAGCGCGAGGATCGGCAGGTACTGCGCCACCGGTCAGCCAGCCTCGTCGATGTGCTGCTGCGCCACGCGGTCGCGCCGGTTCAGCATCGACACGAGCACCATGAACACGAGCAGGTTCGCCAGCGTGACCATCGCGGCGGGGAATCGCAGGTTGCCGAGATCGCGCACCATGACCACCGAGATCACGGGCTCGGTCGGGTCGACCTGCGGCACCGGCGGCGCCTCACCCGGCACGGGCGTCTGGAGGATCACCGGCTGCACCTGGAGGACGAAGTGGTGCACGGGATGGGTGGGGCTCAGCGAGGTGAGGTAGCGGGTGATGCGGTCGATGCGCGTCACCTCGTCATCGGGGCAGGTGGCGAGCGGCGCCTTGCCGCCCTTGTCGAACCCGCTCAGCACGAGGTAGTCCGTGGGGCGCTCGAAGATGCCCTCGGCCACGAGCGCGGCGTCGATGGTGGCCTGCGGCTCGCCGAGGTCCGACACCGACGCCAGCGTCCAGCCGCCGAGGTCCATGTCGCGGAACAGCTCGCAACCACCCGGCGCTGCGGCCAGGTCCGACAAGCTGTCGGTGGCGTCGAACTCCTCGGGATCCCAGATCTCGGGGTTGGACTCGATCAGCTCGGCGCTGCTCGGCAGCTCCTCGGGGTTCGGCAGCGAGCGGACGGCCTCGGTCTCCGCTTGGTGCGTCTGCGCGACGTTCACCTCGACCACGTGCCAGACGGGCGCCTGGCCCCGGAGGCCGATGCCGTAGAGCATCCACGTGAGACCCATGATCACCATCCACCCGGCCAGCCCCGCTCCGGCGATGAGGAGGCCGAGTCGGGAACCGGTGTTGGTGGCGACGATGAGGTAGATGGATCCGAAGAGGATCACCGTCGACACGAGGACGATGAGGATGCCCCGGATGTTCGGGTCGTAGGCCAGGCCGGCCAGGACGTGCAGGTGCTCCATGGTCACAGGCTCCGCTCGTAGGACACGATCGCCTCGATCTGCGCGGCGGTGAGCATGAACTGCTCCTCGTCCATCGGGCTGCCCTCGTCCTCGGCGTTGGGGTTGAAGCCGAAGCCGGGCATCTCCCAGGTGCCGGGGAAGTCGCCGCCGCGTGTGACGAACTCGACGTGCTCCGCCGGTGTGTACTTGGCGGTCGCGTCGCCGTTGATGCTCGGCCCGTAGGCGCCGCCGCCGGCGGGACCGTCCTGCGTGGCCTCGGGCGGCTCGTCCAGCCTCGAGTCCGCGGCCCAGTACTTGGTGTGGCAGCGGGCGCAGGCGAACGTGCCCTCGGCCGTGGGCAGGTTGAACAGGGTCTCGCCCAGCGTCTCGAACTCCGCGGTCGCCGCGGTGCACGCAGGGTCGATCAGGTCGCGCTGGTCTGCTCCGTCACCGACGGCGGCCTCGTAGGCCGACGCGTCGACCACCTCGGGTGCGCACAGCTCCTGGACCGCGAGCTCGACCTCGTCGCGCACCTCCCCCACGGGACGCTGCACGGTCTCGAGGTAGGTGATGACGTCCTGGATGGCGTTGGCATCCAGCGGACCGCCACCTTCGATGCCCCACGCCGGCATGGGGGTGCCGGCGCGGCCGTAGGTGAGGATCTCGGTGATCTCCGCGCGCGAGTAGCGGTAGAGGAGGGTGTCGAGGGCAGGTGCCTTCCAGTTGACCTGGTCGACGAAGTTCCCCTCGGCGTCGGTGATGGCGTAGGACACCGCGCCGCCGACGCCCTCGGGGCCGTGGCAGTTCACGCACTGGGCGCCCTCGTTGTAGACCCGCTCCCCGCGGCGCACGTACTGATCGAGCTGGTGCAGCTCCTCACCGGCCTGGCGACCGGGTTCCGCCAGCCAGTACCCGGGCAGCCCGATGCCGAGCGCGAGCAGCAGCACCAGCGCGAAGGCGAGGCTGAGGTCGAGCTTCTTGGTCTCGAGCTCCTCGTCGTCGAGGTAGGGCTGGCGGTTGGGAGCGAGCTCGATCTCGCTGCCGGCCTCGCGCCGTCCCAGGCGCACGTTGATGAGCGCGTAGGTGACGAACCCGATGGCGACGAGCACGGCGATGACGTAGCCGATCGTCTTCTGGGTGTTGGCCAGCACGAGCTGGCTCGCGAGCAGCTGCATCAGTGGGTCCCGCCGATGCAGTTCGGGCCCTCGGCCTCCTGGCCGGTGGTGTTCACGCCGATCGGCGGGCCCTGGATGATGGCGCCGGTGTCGACGATGAGCGCGCCGCCCTCGATCGACATCGCGAACCGGTCCATGCCACGGGGCGCCGGGCCACCGCGCTTCTCGCCGACCCGGTTGTACTGCGAGCCGTGGCACGGGCACTCGAACCACTGCGAGGTCAGGCACTCCGGGACGCGGCAGCCGAGGTGCGGGCACTTCTGGTAGAGCGCGATGACCCCGGCCTCCATGCCGGCGAGCTCAGCGGGCGAGTAGACGTCCTTGGCCTTGTCGATCGCTCCTGCCGGGTACTCGGTGACCCACATGCGGCCCTCGGGCTTGTACAGGAACCCGTTGGCGGCCTGGATCTCGGCCTTGATGTCGGCGACGCTCCCGACACGGATCTTGGATCCGAAGCCGCCGCCGGCGGGCGGCCACAGGAAGGCGATGACCGCGGCGCCGAAGCCGCTGAGGGAGAAGACGAAGCCGCCGACGATGCTGCGGTTGAGGAACTGGCGGCGGTTGACGCCGATGACGTCGGCATCCGGGGCCACCCACGCGGCCGGCGGGCCTCCCTCGGCCTTCACGACCTCGCCGACGCTCTGGCGCTCGAGCACCGCGACGCGCTCGAAGGCCTTCCCGCGCAGGACCCCCTCGTCCTCGTCGAGCGGCCCGCGGTCGCGCGAGCGCGTGAGGCGGCTCATCTGGCCGGTGGCCGCGCCGGCGTCGCTGCGGCGCGAGGCGCCGACGAGGACCAGCAGTGCGAGCACCACCAGGACCGGGATGGCGATCACGAGGATGTTCACGAGCGTCCTCCTCGATGGCGGGCGGGGCAGATCGGTGGGGTCGGCATCACATCTCGAACCAGAGGCCGTCGATCCAGGGCAGGGTGAAGTTGAAGCCCGGCCCACGGAAGAAGGAGCCGATCATCACCAGCACACCCCAGAACATGAGCTGGACGGTGAACACCGAGATTGCGAACTTGCGGTCCTCGGGCTTGTTGGACGTGTTGCGATCCATGTAGGGGGCGAGGATCAGCAGGAAGATGCCCATGCCCGGGATGGTCACGCCTGCGACCATCGGGTGGAACATCGTGAGCAGCTCCTGGAGGCCCAGGAAGTACCACGGCGCCTTGGACGGGTTGGGCGTGGCGTTGACGTCGGCCAGCTCGCGGAACGTGGCGTTGGCGAAGATCGACGCCACGAACAGGAACGCCGTGGCGGCGAGTGCGGCCACGAACTCGATGATGAGCAGGTGCGGCCAGACGTGCACCTTGTCCTGGGGCTTGGCCTTCACGTCCTGGATCGAGCCCGCCTTGACCACCGTGAGCAGGCGCTGGGTGTGGCCGCCGGGGCCCGTCACCGTCGGGGGAGCTGCAGCGGCGACGGCCGTGGCGGCCGCTGCTGCAGGCACCGCTGCACCGCCGTCCGCTGAGGCCGCCGCGTCGTCTCCCTTGCGGGACTTGGCCGACTTGGAGCGCGCCAGCAGGTGGGCGGGGATGCGGCTGTCGGTGGCGGCGGGGGCGTCGTCGGCCGCTGCGTCGGCCGCTGGGGCCTCGGCGGGCGCGTCGGCATCGGCCTTCTTGGCCTCGGCCTTGGCCTTGGCCTCCGCTGCCCGCTTGCGGAGGTGCTCGGGGATCTCAGTCACCTGTGCTCCTTACAGCGGGCCCGAGATGCCACCGTCCTTGCGGACCCGCCAGAAGTGGATCGCAAGGAAGATGACGGTCACGAACGGGACGAACAGGACGTGCAGGACGTACCAGCGCAGCAGGGTCTCCGAGCCGATCTCGGCGCCGCCCAGGAGCACGAAGCGCACCTGGTCGCCGAACACCGGGGTGTAGCCCATCATGTTGGTTCCCACGGTCACCGCCCACAGGGCCAGCTGGTCCCAGGGCAGCAGGTAGCCGGTGAACGACAGCAGCAGGGTGAGCGTCAGCAGGATGACGCCGATGACCCAGTTGAACTCGCGGGGCGGCTTGTAGGCGCCGTGGTAGAAGACTCGAGCCATGTGCAGGAAGACGGTGAGCACCATGAGGTGCGCCGCCCACCGGTGCATGTTGCGGATCAGCAGACCGAAGGCCACCGACGAGTGGATCGTGCTGATGGTGTCCCATGCGGTGGCGGCGTCGGGGCGGTAGAAGAACATCAGGAAGATGCCCGTCACCGTCAGCAGGATGAAGAGGAAGAAGCTCAAGCCGCCGAGGCACAGCGTGTAGCTGACCTTCACCGCGTGGCGCTTCACCTTCACCGGGTGCAGGTGGTACAGCACCGAGTTCATGATCACGTACGACCGGTTGCGGGGGCTGTCGGAGTAGCCCTTGCGGAAGATCGACCCTGGTCGGAAGATCGAGCTCCACGCTTGAGACCCCTGGACCGAATCGGTCAGATCGGACATCTTCTGGCCGATGACGTCACCGACCTTCGTGCCCTTCGAGTCGTTGCTCGGCACTTCGCTCTCCTACCTATCCCAGTCGTCTCTGTGATCGCAGCTCAGACGAGCCGCATGCCGTAGCCGTAGCCGTGCGAGCTGGTCCGCTGGTGCGGATCGCCCGACGCCTCCGGGTCGCTGACCTTGCCGAGGATGATCACGCCGGTCGGGCACCGGTCCACGTACAGCGCGCAGCGGGTGCAGACGTCGTCATCGATGACGAAGGCCACGTTGTCGCTCGGATCGCTGCCCGGGCGGTCGGCGCCGATGGCCTCCGACACGATCTCGGTGCGCAGCATGTGGATGCACTTCCACGGGCAGATGTCGACGCAGCCCTCGCACATGATGCACTCGGACTGGTCGATGTGGATGAACTGCTTGGGCTTGACCGCCTTGGCCAACCAGGTGGCGTCCACCTCCTGGAGGACGTAGTCCTCGGTGAACTCGGGCAGCGGCGGGTTCGCGTCGATCTTGGCCATCAGCGGGCGCCCTTCGCCTTGACCAGAGGCCGGCCGTAGTCCGACACCTCGACATCGGCGACCTTCTTGTCGGCCCGGCCCTGCCACCACGCCCACATGGCGATCTGGCCGCCGAGCAGGACGATGTAGAGGACCGTGGCGATGATGTCGCGCAGCGTGCGGTAGCTGATGATCACCGGGACCGCCCCGCCGTCGGAGGTGGGCTTGAAGATGTCCCACGGTCCGTAGAGGATCCGGTCCGGACGCCACGCCCACTCGTTGTCGGCGAGCGTCAACCACTGGTGCGGGAGGATGCCGTAGGCCCAGAACATGAGGAAGAACGCGGCTGTGCCGGCCACCATCGCATCGCCCCACAGCAGGGGCGAGCCGGGGGCCCGACGCTTGGCAATGACGACCACGATGCCGATACCAGCGACCAGCACCAGCCACGACATCAAAAACGCAACCACCGGGTGGCGTCCTTCCTCGTGAAATCGCTCACAATTGTAGTGCTCGGTGGACCGCCAGCCGTTGACACCGGGGGTCCGTGGCCCTTGGTCTACCACTCCCCCTCCGGCACGCGCACATCGGCGGCCGGGTCGCGGAGGTGCCCACCTCGCACGAGGATGACGCCCACGACGGAGACTTGGCTCGGCGCTCCGCGGCCCGTCTAGTGTGAGCGCGGCGTGCGCTCTCGACGGCGCCGCCGCCCGACCACCCCAGGGTGTCCGGCGGGCAGGTACAGGACCACGGAGCCTCTCGGAGGGCACGTTGAGCAAGATCCCCGAGCACCTGCTCGAGCGCAGCCGAGCCCGACGCGCCGCACTCGGCCTCGGCGGCGACGAGGCAGCTGCCCCGATCCCCACCGCAGGCGATGCGCCCAGCACCGCGCCGGCCACCACGGCCGCCGCCGCTGCTCCCGCCGGCCCCACCGCCGAGTTCTCGACACCCGCCAAGCCCAAGGCGGCGGCGAAGCCTCCGGCGCCGCACATCGTGGCGGCCACCACCCGCCCCCGGGTCCCGGTGTGGGCTGTGTCGGTGCTGGCCTTCCTGCCCATCTGGGCGATCATCTACGTCGCCACGCTCTCGCCGGCGGGGGGCGGCGGCCTGACCCCGCTGGCCGCTGGTGCGGAGGCGTACGCGAACCCGAGCATCGCCTGCGGCGGGTGCCACGGCGCAGGCGGCGGCGGTGGAGCCGGTCCGGCGTTCACCAACGGCGCGATCGTCGACACGTTCCCCGACCCCGCCGACCACCTCCTGTGGGTGGAGCTCGGCTCAGACGGCTGGAAGGCCGAGGTCGGAAGCACGTACGGCGCGAACGACAAGCCCGTCAAGGGTGGCATGCCTGGGTTCGGCGACACGGTCGAGATCCACGAGCTCCTGTTCATCGTCCGGCACGAGCGTGAGAACCTCGGCGGTGAGGAGTTCGATCCCGAGGTCTGGACGCCGATCCTCGAGGAGCTCGAGGCTGCAGGCGAGATCGACGCTGCCTTCATCGAGCTGTTCCTCACCGACGGCATCGTCACCGAAGGCGGAGGCGGCGGCGGGGGTCATTGACCTCCCCGGTAGCGTGCGGGTCGTGACCGCCCCGCATCGCCACGACGTGCTCGTCGTCGGCGCAGGCCCCGCCGGAGCCGCAGCTGCGTACTGGCTCGCCCTCGACGGCCACGACGTCGCCGTCGTCGAGCGCAAGCGCTTCCCGCGCGACAAGACGTGCGGCGACGGGCTCACCCCGCGGGCCGTCGCGCAGCTCCAGGAGATGGGGCTCGAGCCGAAGCTCGAGGTGCACCACCGCTACGACGGACTGCGGGCCATCGCGCACGACCGCACCATCGAGATGCGCTGGCCGGAGCACCCGCGGTTCCCGCCCTACGGCTACGTCGTGCGCCGGCGCGACCTCGACCAGCTCGTCGCGCAGCACGCGGTCGATGCCGGAGCGACGCTGCACGAGGGCACCGAGGCCGTCCGCCCCCTGCTGCGCGACGGCCTGGTGCGCGGCGCGGTGGTGCTCGACAAGGAGTCCGGCGTCGAGCGCGAGCTCCACGCCCGCTACGTCGTCGTCGCCGACGGGTCGAACTCGCGCTTCGGCCGGGCGCTCGGCACCGCTCGTGATCGCTCGTACCCCTACGGCCTGGCGATCCGCGGCTACTTCGAGAGCCCCCTGCACGACGACCCGTGGATCGAGTCCGCGCTCGACGTCCGCGACCGGCAGGGCAACAGCCTGCCGGGCTACGGGTGGATCTTCCCGCTCGGCGACGGACAGGTGAACGTCGGCATCGGCCTGCTCTCCACCTTCCGCGACTTCCGCAAGGTCAACACGACGCACCTCATGACCGAGTGGGCAGCCACCGCTCCCGAGCACTGGGGCCTCGGCGACTCGCCGGTCGCGCCGCCGGTCGGGGGCAAGCTGCCGATGGCCGGCTCGGTCGGGCCGAAGATCGGCCCCACCTGGCTGGCGATCGGCGACGCGGCGGGCTCGGTCAACCCGTTCAACGGCGAGGGCATCGACTACGCGTACGAGACCGGGCGCATGGCTGCGGAGGTCCTCGGCGACGCGCTGCGCACCGGCGACGCCACCGCGCTGCGCCGCTACGAGGAGCTGCTCGACGCCGAGTACGGCCTCTACTTCAAGGTCGCCCGCCTGTTCGTGAAGGTCATCGGCAACCCCACGCTGATGCGCGAGATGACCCGCGTCGGGATGCACTCCCGCTCGATCATGGAGTGGGTGCTGGCGATCATGGCCAACCTGCTGCGTGACGACGAGCTGGGTCCCGCAGAAGCGGTGTACCGCGCCGCGGCCGCCATCGTCGCCAAGGTCCCCGACCGCGCCATCGCCTGACGACCCCTCGCCGTCCCTCCAGGATGGGCGGGAGGTGAAAGATCCAGGGCGGAGCCGGACAGGAGGTGGGGGTGAGCCCGAGCCCTGATCACGACCCGGTGCGGCGCGAGCGGTTCGTTGCGCTGGTGACGCTCGTCGGCGACCCGTTGGCGCGGTACCTGGGGCGCCGCGCCTCACCTGAGGATGCCCACGACGTCTGGGCCGACGCGCTGCTGGTGGTGTGGCGCCGTCTCGACGACGTGCCGGTCGGCGCCGAGCTGCCCTGGTGCTACGGGGTGGCCCGCCGATGCCTCGCCAACCGCCGCCGCTCGGGCGTCCGACACCTCGCCCTCGTGCGGCGCGTCGGCGCGCAGCGAGCGCCGGTGGCGGGATTGGATGGTCGGCCGAGCGATGCCGCATCGGTCGATGCGCCCGACGACCCCGAGCTGCTGGACGCGCTCGGCACGCTCAGCGACGCCGACCAGGAGCTGCTGCGCCTCTCGGCGTGGGAGGCCCTCGGCGCCGGCGAGATCGCAACCGTTCTCGATATCACCCCCAACGCGGCGAGCATCCGCCTGCACCGAGCGCACGGTCGCCTGCGCCGCGCGCTCGAGGAGCGAAAGGACGCGGCACCTGCCGAACACAGGAGCGGTGGACACGCGCGAGGAGCGACGACATGACCGAGGACCTGCACGATCGCCTCCGGCGCATCGACCCCCTCCCCGACGGCGTGCCCGTGGACCACATCACGGGCGGCGACGCCCCGGACCTCCTGGAGGAGATCATGGACACCGAGGAAACAAAGACCGGAGCACCCCGACGGACCATCGCCATCGCGGCGTTGGCTGCGGTCGCCGCGTGCGTGGTGGCGTTCGCGCTGCTCGCCGGCGGTGGAGGCGACGACAGCGGCGACGACGCACCGGTCGCCGCCGGCCCCCCGCTCGAGCTCACCACCCCCGAGCCGGGGATCACCATGACCAGCTGCATGGCGATCGATGCCACGACACTCGGTGCGATGGAGACGGCCTTCCGCGCCACGCCGGTCTCGATCGACGGCGACCAGGTGCTGCTCGACGTGAACGAGTGGTACGTCGGAGGCGACGCCGAGCAGGTGGCGCTCACCGCTCCGGCCGAGGCGACGATCTCGATCGAGGGCGTGGAGTTCGTCGTCGGCGAGTCGTACCTCGTCACCGCGGCGGGTGGCGTGGTGAACGGCTGCGGCTTCAGCGGCCCGGCCACCCCCGAGCTTCAGGCCATCTTCGACGAGGCGTTCCCGGCACCCGCCGGCTGATCGTCGCTTCTCGATGTGCGTAGGTGAGCTGCGGATCCACGCACTCACCTACGCACGTCGGTCGGCCCGAACTCGCGCCTCGCCCATTCACAGGATTACCGACATACTATGTCGCCGACATGGTATGTCGCCGACATGGTATGTCGGTATAGTGCGGCCCATGGCACCAGACTTCGTCAACCGGCACCGCGAGCTCCAGCTTCTCGACGAGTGGTGCGTGGGCGGCCGTGGTGGCCGAATGGGCATCGTGTGGGGTCGACGCCGCGTCGGCAAGACCGCGCTGCTGCAGCGCCTCGCTGATGGACGGCGAAGCGTCTACCACACCGCAACCGGGCGGCCCCTCGGTGATGAGCTCCGGCTGCTCCACGCGGCGTGCAGGGACGCCGGCGTGCTCCGGTCTGATGACGGCCTCGGCGACCGGTTCGTCGACCTCGACCATGCACTCGCCACGCTTGCTGGCGTCGCGAGCGAGGAGCCGCTGCTCGTCGTGCTCGACGAGTTCCCGGAGCTCGTCGCAACGGCGCCCGAGCTGCCCAACGTGCTGCGAGCGTTCTGGGACAAGGCCCAAGGCTCGACGCAGCTCCGCCTGCTCGTGGCCGGCTCGGCGATGCACGCCATGACAGCGATGCTGGACGAACGTGCGCCGCTCTTCGGCCGCTTCGACCTCCGTCTGCAGCTCCACCCCTTCGAGCCGGCTGATGCGGCGCTGATGCTGACCGATCTCGCTGCCGCCGACCGCGCACTCGTGTGGGGGATCTGCGGAGGCATGCCCCACTACCTCAGCCTGTGGGATCAAGGCCATAGCGTTCGGCACAACGTGCGCCGACTCTTCTGCCAGCCGGGCGCTCCCCTGCTGACCGAAGGCTCGTTGGTCCTCGCGTCCGAGCTTTCCGCAGGCGACCTTGCGCGGCGAGTGCTCTACGCCATCGCGCTGGGGCGTACGCGCCACAACGAGATCGCCGACACCGTGCGGGCCGACCCGACGCGAGTGCTCGAGACCTTGGTCGATCTCAGGCTCGTCGAGCGTCTCACCCCGGTGACCGAGGACCCCCGCCGGACGCGCCGACGCATCTACCGCGTCAGCGACAACTTCCTCGCGTTCTGGCTCGGGGCGGTCGACCGCTACCGAAGTGAGATCGATCGATCGCTCGGCGACACGATCGTGGACGCGCTGGTTGCCGATCTCGATCGCCACATGGGGCCCGTGTGGGAGGAGGCGGTCCGCTGGCACCTGCGACGCATGGTTCGAGAGGGAGCACTCACCGACGGGGTCGCGGTCGGTCCGTACTGGACCGACGCTCGCGAGTCAGTCGAGATCGACGCCGTCGTGCTCGCAGGACGAGATCGGGTCGCCGTCGCAGTCGCAGAGGCGAAGTGGGCGCGTCGGGTCGACGGGGTGAGACTCGCAGCCGACCTGCGTCGCAAGGCGGCGTTCCTTCCCAGGGTCGCGGACGGCCTGATCACGGTGGTGGCAGCACGGGAGGAGGTCCGCGGTCCCCTTCCGGAGCGCACGCTGGCGGTGACCGCCGCGGATGTGTTCTCGCCCACCTGAGCACTGCGGTGGTGGCGCTAGCTGATGCAGCGACCCTACGTTCCTTCGAACGCACAGAGGTCGCCCCCGTCGACGGACCGTCACACGGCGAGTGCCCCTCGTGCTCCAGCTGCGTCAGCGCAGCGCATTCGAGAGCGCGGTGGCGAGCTCGCTCAGCACATCGTCGGTGTGGGCGAGGCCGGGGAAGAGGACCTCGTAGGCGCCGGGAGCGAGGTGCACGCCCTGGTCGAGCAGGGCGTGGAACAGCCGCGCGTACTGCTGCTCGTCGGTTCGCTGCGCTGTCTCGTAGTCGACGGCGGGATCAGCGGCGAGGTGCAACCCGACCAGCGTCTCGAAGCGCGGCGCCTGCGCCGGGATGCCGGCAGCCGCGAGCGCGTCGGTGAACATGCTCGCGAGGCGCGTCGCCGAGGTGCGCAGCGCGTCGTAGGCGCCACCGTCGAGCAGCTCGAGCACGGCCAGCCCAGCGGCGGTGGCCAGCGGGTTCCCCGACAGCGTCCCGGCTTGGTACACCGGCCCGAGCGGCGCCAGCACCTCCATGACATCGCGACGCCCGCCGAACGCGCCGATGGGCAGACCGCCGCCGATGACCTTGCCGAAGCAGGTGAGATCGGGCGTGACCCCGACCAACGACTGCGCTCCACCGCGGGCGACGCGGAAGCCGGTGATGACCTCGTCGAAGATGAGGAGCGCGCCGACGCGGTCGCACTCGGCTCGCAACCCCTCGAGGAAGCCCGGCCCCGGCACCACCAATCCCATGTTCGCAGCGACCGGCTCGACGATGACGCAGGCGACGTCGTCGTCCAGCGTCGGCACGACGTTGTAGGGCGCCACGATCGTGTCGGCCACCTGGTGCTCGGTCACACCCGCAGAGCCAGGCAGGCCCAGCATCGCCAGGCCGGTGCCGCCCGCCACCAGCAGGCCGTCGCTGTGGCCGTGGTAGCAGCCCGCGAACTTGAGGATCTTCGCTCGACCTGTGAAGCCGCGCGCCACCCGGATCGCTGACATGGTGGCCTCCGTGCCGCTGCTCACGAACCGCACCAGCTCGACCGACGGCACGCGCTCGCCGATCGCCTCGGCCAGGAGCACCTCGCGCTCGGTCGGCGCGCCGTAGGACGTGCCGCCAGCTGCAGCCTCGGTGATGGCTGCAACCACCGCAGGGTGGGCATGGCCGGCGATGATCGCGCCGTAGCTCTGCACCAGGTCGAGGTACGGCCGTCCCTCGACATCCCACACCCGGGCCCCCTCGGCGCGTGCCACGAATCGCGGCACGCCCCCGACCGAGCGGAACGCCCGCACCGGCGACGACACGCCGCCGGGGATGACTCGCTGGGCGCGCTCGAACAGCTCCTCGTTGGTCACCGGGGCCTCCTCAGGATCCGAGCAGCTCGGCGGCATCGCGGGCGAAGTACGTGAGCACGAGATCAGCCCCCGCGCGACGGATCGCGGTGAGCTGCTCGAGCATGACCGCTTGCCCGTCTATCCACCCTCGCTCGGCCGCGGCGTGCACCATCGCGTACTCGCCGGACACGTGGTACGCAGCGATCGGAACATCCAGCTCGGCGCGGGCGCGGGTGATGACGTCGAGGTACGTCAACGCCGGCTTCACCATCACGATGTCGGCTCCCTCAGCCACGTCCGCGCGCAGCTCGGCGGCCGCCTCGCGGGCGTTGCGCCAGTCCTGCTGGTACGCCTTGCGATCACCGCCGCCGACGATCTCCACGTCCACCGCGTCTCGGAACGGGCCGTACAGCCCCGACGCGTACTTTGCCGCATAGGCGAGGATGGCCACCTGCTCGTGGCCGGCGCCGTCGAGCGCCGAGCGGATGGCGGCTACCTGCCCGTCCATCATCCCCGAGGGCGCGACGATCGCCGCGCCGGCGTCGGCCTGGGCGATGGCGACCGCCGCGTAGCGCTCGAGCGTGGCGTCGTTGTCGACCTCGCCGGCGTCGGTGAGCAGGCCGCAGTGGCCGTGGTCGGTGTACTCGTCGAGGCAGAGGTCGGCCATGAGCACGACGTCGTCACCCACCGCGTCGCGCACCGCCCGCAGCGCCACCTGAGCGATGCCGTCGGGGTCCGACGCCCCGAGGCCGGCCGGGTCCTTCGTGCTCGGCACGCCGAAGAGGATGACGCCGGGGATGCCCAGGTCTCGCAGCGAGCGCACCTCGTCGACGACGGACCCGGCGGTGTGCTGGACGACGCCGGGCAGCGAGGCGATGGGCTGCGGCTCGTCGATGCCCTCGCGCACGAACAGCGGCGCGACCAGGTCGTCGACCGACAGGCGGGTCTCGGCCACCATGCGGCGCAGCGCCGGGGTGCGGCGGAGGCGGCGGAGGCGCTGCTCGGGAAAGGTCACCTGCAGATGCTAGGAGGTCCAGACGCCACATCCCTCACGCCAGCCCCACTCCTCTGATGTGCGAAATCTCGGTGATCGGCGTCGTCTACCGACGCCGATCACCGAGATGTCGGCAGCTGGCGTGGTGGGGGGCTACGCGAGGTGCGTGCGCAGCGCTTCGACGAGCCCGGCGATGGTGTGCTCCTCAGCCTCCACGTCGACCTCGATGCCCAGCGATCGGGCGGTGGCTGCGGTGATCGGCCCGATGCAGGCCACCGTCGGCGGCAGCGCGCCGGTGCCGAACGCATCCACGAACGACGTCACCGTCGATGACGATGTGAAGGTGATCGCATCGGCGCTCGCCACCGCGGCGTGCGCCAGCTCATCGGGCGCCACCGGCGCCGTTCGGTAGGCGGCGACGACCTCGACGTCCCAACCCCTGGATCGCAGCCCGTCGGGGAGCACGTCGCGCGCCGCCTCCGCACGCGCCAGCACGATGCGACCCCCACCCGGCGGTGCGTCGGGCATCGCGTCCAGGAGCGCCTCGGCCACGTAGCGCTCCGGCACCAGGTCGACGACGAGGTGGTGCTGCGCGAGGACAGCCGCGGTGCCCGGCCCGATGGCGGCGAGGCGGACGCCGGCGAGGTCCCGTCCGTCGCGCAGCGCGGCGCAGAACCGCTCGGCGCCGTTGGGCGATGTGAGCACCACCCAGGCGACACCGGTGAGAGCGGCGACGGCCGAGCGCAGCGCTGCGCCGTCGTCGCTCGGCGCCTCGATCTCGATGAGCGGGACCTCCACCGGTGCCGCGCCCAGCGCGCGAAGCGCGTCGACGAGGGCTGAGGCTTGCTGGCGGGTCCGGGTCACCACGACCCGCCGCCCCAGCAGGGGACGCCGGGTGAACCAGCCGAGCTCCTCGGCTGCGACCCGACCGATGACGATCACCGATGGCGGGTGCAGCTCATCGAGGCGGTCGAGGATCGTCCCCAGCGTGGCGCGCACCGTGGTCTGCTCCGGGCGCGTCCCCCACGTCACCGACGCCACAGGCGTCTCGGGTGCCAGCCCGCCATCGAGCAGGCGGGCGACGATCTTCGGCAGGCGGCCGATGCCCATGAGGATCACGATCGTTCCACCGAGGCGTGCCACGGCGTCCCAGTCGAGCTCACCGCCCTTGTCGGGGTCCTCGTGCCCGGTGACCACCGTGAACGAGGTGGACGAGTGGCGCAGCGTCACCGGGATGCCGGCGTAGGCGGGTGCAGCGATGGCGGACGAGATCCCGGGCACGACCTCGTACTCGATGCCGGCCGCCTCGAGCGCGGCGGCCTCCTCGCCGCCCCGAGCGAACACGAACGGGTCCCCGCCCTTGAGGCGCACCACGCGCTGCCCGCGCCGGCCGCGCTCGACGAGCAGGGCCGTGATCTCGTCCTGCGTCGGCCCCGGTGCACCTGGGCGCTTGCCGACGTCGATGCGCTCCGCACCCGCCGGAGCGAGGCGCAAGAACTCGACGACCGACAGCCGGTCGTAGATGACCACCTCCGCTGCCGCAAGCAGGTCGGCCCCCCGCACGGTGAGCAGGCCGGGATCGCCGGGACCTGCACCGACGAGGGCGACCGTCATGTCCCCAGCGTACGGCGTGCAGCGGTCGGCGTCATCGGCGCAGCGACTCGATGGGTTGGATGAACACCGCGTAGCGACCCCAGCGTCCATCGGCGATCGAGGCCTGCATGGCGCGCTCCGCCTCGTCGATCGGCCGGATCGCGTCCGGGCAGGTCATACCCGCCTCCCGGAGGCTCCCATAGGCCTGGTCGGACAGGGCCCGGTCGACCTCGGCCTCTGTGCGCACGTCGCAGGCGAGCAGCGCCCGCCGGGCCTCGAGCGCGCTCGAGTGCTCGCGTGCGCCGAGCGCCGACTCGCGCAACGCGACCAGCTCGAGGCCATCGACCCCTGCATCGGACTGGGCGAGCCAGGCGTCGACCCCGTAGCCCTCCACCACCGTCACCACGGTGTCCGGCTCGCGACCCACCCTGCTGTCACCTGCGATCTGTCGGTACGGCTCGCCCACCGCGACGGGCTGGCCCTCGCGCTCGAGGTACAGCGTCATCGCCAGCGGCATGAACCCCAACGCCCCCCGGTGGCGGACCGAGACCACCTCGTCATCGGGCAGCACGTCCAGCAGCTCTGGCCCCACGTCCTCGATGAGGAGCGCGTCGGCGGAGTCCTGGTGCTCGGCGAGCACCTCTCCACCGAGGCCGAGCAGCGCACCGGCGAGCAGAACGAAGAGCGCGAACGCCGCCGGGGTGCGGACCAGGACGCGCCAGCGTCCGGGCAGCGCCCGCCAGGCCCCCCACAGGATCGCCAACCAGAGGCAGGCGGCCACCGGCCACAGGAAGCGCACGAGGTACTGCGTGGGCGGACCACGAAGACCCAGCACCTGGAGGTAGGCGCCGACCACCACGAGACCAGCAGCGGTGAGCAGGGCGGCGGCCTCGCGCTCCCCGGCTCGCCGCAGCCGCACCGACAGCGCGATCACGAGCGTCCCGAGCGCGGTGAGCCACACCACGTCGCGACCCGTCGGCCGGATCCAGAAGTGATCGACGCCCGTCGTCCACGGTGCGAGCGGCCGCACCGCGTAGCCGACCTCACGGAGCGCCTCCCCGCGGTCGTACGTCATCGGGTCGACGTTCGGGTCGTCTCCGGCGGTCACGAACGCCACGATGCGCGACATGTTGGAGGACTCGCTCGTCAGGTGATCCACCATCGGCCCCATCCACGACACCAGCACGACTGCGGCCAGCAGAACGGCGGTGCGCCACCAGCTCCGCCGGGCACGAATGAGCGTGTCGGCGTCTGCGGCGTGCGCCGCCGCCCACGCCGCGTGCGCACCTGCCGCTGTGCTCCACAGGACCAGCACCAGGCTGGGCCACGAGTACTGGAGGTGGCTCTGCACGAGGAACGAGGTGAGGAGGGCCCCGACCGGCAGCAGCTGCACCTCGCCGAGTGCGATGCGCCACGAGACCAGGAAGAGCACGACGAGCCAGCACACCGGAACCCACGGGTTCCACGGATCGAGGAGCTCGACGCCCTGGGCGCGTGCGAGCAGCAGGACGAGGAGGGTGGCGACCAGTGCGAAGCCGTTGTGTCTGGAGCGGCGTCCCACGAGCACCACCGCGCCCACCGTCAGCGCGCTCAGGAGGCCCGCCGCGGCGAACAGCGAGGAGGCACCGACGAGTCGGTACGGCACCGCCAGCACCCAGAAGAGCAACGGCCCCGGATAGAGGAAGCCGAACCGCGAGTAGGCGCCGAGCACGGGCGTGTCCGAAGATCCCACATCGCGCACGCGCATCTCGATGGCTGCGTTGTCCCCCGTGCTGAGCCACTCACCGCTGGCAGCTCGCAGCGCCGCCACGACCAGGAGCAGCCCAGCGACCGCTGCCACCCCGACCGCGCCGCGGCGCAGCAGCACCGGGCTCACACGCCGGCGGAGCACCGCCGTGATCACAGCATCGGCTCCGCCATCAGGTGCCTGCGTCGGCGAGCAGGCGCTCGGCGACCGTGCGCCCCAGCACGATCGGGTCGTCGCCCTCCTCACCGGCGCGCCACAGCTGCGTCTCGTCAGGAGATGCCAGCAGCGCGTCGATGACCAGACCACCGTCGACCGTGCGCGCATGCGCTCCTGCGGGGAGGTCGCAGTCTCCACCCAGGGTTCGAAGGAACGAGCGCTCGGCGTCGACCTCGGTGCGCGATGCGGTGTGCTCCAGCACGACGAGCCGCGCACGCAGGACCTCGTCGTCGGCCCGGCACTCGATCGCGAGCGCGCCCTGGCCGACCTGGGGCACGAGCACGTCGACGGCCAGCGCGTCGTCGATACGAGCGCTGAGCCCGAGACGATCCAGCGCTGCCACCGCCACCACGATGGCATCGTGCGCGGCGCCCCGCTCGAGGCGCGTCGCTATGTTTCCCCGCAGCTCGCTGAAGGTGAGATCCGGCCGCAGATGCGCGAGCTGCACACGCCGACGCGCCGATCCGGTGGCGATGCTGGCACCCTCGACCAGCCCGGCGAGGGTCGAACCGACGAGCGCGTCGCGCGGATCGGCTCGCGCCGGCACCGCAGCGAGCACGAGACCCTCGGGCGTCAGCGCGGGCAGGTCCTTGGCGCTGTGGACCGCAAGGTCCGCCCGACCGTCGAGGACGGCGACCTGCACCTCCTTGGTGAACGCCCCCTTGCCACCGAGCTCGGCGATGGGGATGTCGAGGCGCGCATCGGCCTCCGTGTGGACGATGACGAGCTGCACCTCGAGTGCTGGGTCAGCCGCGCGCAGGAGCCCGGCGACGTGCTCCGCCTGCCAGCGAGCCAGCGCGCTGCCGCGCGTGGCGATGCGAACGGCCACGTCGCTCAGAGGTCGAAGAGCTCGCGGAGGGCGTCGGCGAGGCGCTCGCCGCGCGGCGTGCCGGCCGCCTCCTTGAGGCGCACCGTCGGCTCGTGGAGGAGCTTGGCCACCGCGGCGCGCGACGCAGCATCGATGGCGGCGTGCGTGGCATCGTCGAGGCCGTCGACCTTTGCGAGCTGGCGGTCGAGCTCCGCTCGCCGGACCTGCTCGATCCGCTCGCGCAGCGCGGTGATGAGCGGCGCGACCTCACGTGCTGTCGCGACGTCGAGGTAGCGCCGAGCCTCCTCCACGACGATGGAGCGCACTGCGTCCACCTCGCGCATCCGCTCCGCGACGCCCGCCTGCGCGAACGTCCGAAGGTCCTCCATGTCGAGCAGGGTGACGCCGTCGAGCGAGCCGATCGCCGGGTCGACGTCACGGGGCACCGCCACGTCGACGATCAGCAGCGGTCGTCCTGCGCGCCGTTCGAGCACGGGCGCCAGGTCCGCCTCCTCCACCATCAGCGACGACGCCCCGGTCGAGGTGAGGAGCAGGTCGACCTCCTCCAGCGCCTGCGGGAGCTCGGCCAGGGCCAGTGCGGTGCCGCCGATGCGATCGGCGAGCGCAGACGCAGCGTCGTGCGTCCTGTTGACGACCTGCACCTGCTCGACACCTGCACCGGCCAGGGCGACGGCCATGCCCTCGCCCATCTCTCCGACGCCCAGAACGCACACGCGCCTTCCTGCCAGCCCCTGGAGCCGATCGGTCGCCATGGCGACGGCAGCCGACGACACCGACGCGATGTTGCGGGAGATGCCGGTCTCGGTGCGCGCCCGCTTGCCGGTCTCGAGCGCGTGGCGGAACAGGAGCTCGAGCTGCGGGCCGGCCGCGCCCTCCTCGCGAGCCCGCTCGAGTGCGCGACGCACCTGCCCGAGGATCTCCGCCTCTCCGAGGACCGCGGAATCGAGGCCCCCCGCAACGGAGAACAGGTGGGCGACGGCCTCCTCGTCGTGCTGCACGTAGAGCAGGTCGCTGAACCCCTCGGGTGCCAGGTAGGCGGTCTCGGCGAGGAAGTCGCGCAGGTCGGCGTACGCGCCGTGGAACTTCTCGGCCACCGCGTAGATCTCGGTGCGGTTGCACGTCGAGAGGATGACCGCCTCGCGGATGTGCTCGCGCGAGGCGACGTCGGCCAGCGCCTTGGGGAGGCGGGCCTCGCTGATGGTCATCCGCTCGAGCAGGTCGAGCGGGACCGTTCGATGGGTCAGTCCGATGACGACGAGAGACACGCCCGCAAGCGCTCCTTGGCCTCAGCGATGCGGCCCTGATGGACCATCTCCAGCATCCCCGACGCGAGCGCCCCCCGCCAATCGAGGCCCTCGGTGGCGATTCCTTCGGCACGAAGCCGCTCACGCTCCTCGGCGAGCACGTCCAGGAGCAGCGCGTACTCGGGGCCGAGCTCGTCGCCAAGTCGCTCGCGCAGCCACGCGGCCAGCGCCGGGCTGCGCCCGCCGGTGGAGATCGCCACCTGCAGGTCGCCGCGGCGCACGACCGACGGCAAGGTGCAGCGACAGTGCGCCGGATCATCCGCGCTGTTGACGAGGACGCCAGCGGCCTCGGCATCGGCGAACACCGCCCCGTCGACCTCGGGATCTCCGGTGGCGCTGATGACCAGGCGGACGCCGTCGAGGTCCGAGGCGGCGTAGGGGCGCTCGTCCCACGTCAGAGGCAGCGCTCGTGCCCCCTCGCCCACCTGAACGGCGACCAGGTGGACGACCGCGCCCGCCGCCAGCAGACCCTCAGCCTTGTGCGCGGCCACCCGTCCCCCGCCGACGACGAGGCAGCGCTGGCCGGTGAGCAGCAGGTTCACCGGATACGTCGGTCCGGTGATGGGCATCAGCCAGCCGCCAGGTCGCCGGGCGCCTCGGCGGTCAGCTCCTCGCGCCGCTGCTGGTAGAAGCTGAGGATCTGGAGCTCGACGGCGAGGTCGACCTTGCGCAGGGAGACCTCGTCGGGCACCGCGATGACCGCCGGCGCGAAGTTCAGCACCGAGGCCACGCCAGCGGTGACGAGCCGGTCGGCGACCTCCTGCGCCACCGCCGCCGGCGTGGCGATGATGCCGATGCTGATCTGGAGCTCGGCGACGATCTCGGGCAGGTCGTCGATGTGGCGGATGGCGATGCCGCCGACGTCCTGTCCGACCTTGGCGCGATCGGCGTCGACCAGCGCCGCGACCGGGAAGCCGCGATCACCGAAGCCGCCGTAGTTCGCGAGCGCCTGGCCGAGGTTGCCCATGCCCACGATGACGACGGGCCAGTCGTGGGTGAGGCCCAGCGCACGACTCATCTGGAACAGGAGGTACTCCACGTCGTAGCCCACGCCGCGCGTGCCGTAGGAGCCGAGGTAGGAGAGGTCCTTGCGCACCTTCGCCGCGTTGACCCCTGCCATCTCCGCCAGCTGCTCGGAGGAGATGGTCGTGGTCGAGCGCTCCTCGGCGAGCTGCACGAGGCTGCGCAGGTACACGGGGAGCCGCTGCACCGTGGCCTCGGGGATCCGACGTGCCTCCGCCATGGGGCGAGGCTACGCGCTCGTGCACGCGTTCACAAAGACCCGGGCGGTCCCCCAGCCGCTGCGAGCATGCGTCCGGTGACGTGCTCGGCGAGCATCACGCAGCCGAGGTAGGTGTTGCCTCGCACGATCGTCGGCATCGCAGAGGCATCGACGACTCGCAGACCCTCGACGCCCCTCACCCGCAGCTCGGAATCGAGCACGGCGTGGGGATCATCGCTCGGTCCCATCCGACAGGTGCCGGCGTGATGGAAGTAGCTGAAGGTCGAGGTGTCGAGCAGGGCGAGCAGCGCGTCACGTCCCACCTCCGAAGGCAGCGAGCCTGCCGGGGAGAGGCGAGTCGCGCCCAGCGCGGTGAAGGCGTCGGTGCCCTCCCAGGCTGCGACCAGCGCCACCACGGCCGCGAGGTCGTCCAGGTCCGCGCCGTCCACCAGCAGGGGCATCTCGACCGTGGGCATCGCAGCTGGATCGCTGCTCGTGATCCGCACGCTGCCCCGGCTACGTGGAAGCAGGTGGAAGACGAAGAGCTGGAACAGCGTCCCGGCGCCGGGTGCCGAGGAGATCGGGCAGGCGAGGATGTGGAAGTCCACGCCCCGGCCGGCGCCCGTGGAGCCGATCCACACCGTCTTCGCTGGAGATCCGACGAGGACCTCGTCGTCGGGGTGGTGGTAGACGCACCCCAGCCCCACGTGGTCCTGGAGGTTGGCGCCGACGCCGGGCAGGTCGACGACGACATCGATCCCCGCGCTCGCGAGCACATGCGCTGGCCCGATGCCCGAGAGCTGGAGCAGCTTGGGCGACTCGATGGCACCAGCGCACACGATGACCTCGTCCGCTGGGACCTCGACACCAGAGCGGAGCTCGACGCCGACGACTCGCCCGTCGTCGACCAGCACGCGTGCGACCGGCGCCCCACACCGCACCTCGAGGTTCGGTCGCCGACGCACCTCGTCGGTGAGGTACGCCTGGCTCACCGTGAGGCGCTCCCCGCTGTCGGGCTGGATCGACCCCGGGAAGACGCCGATGCCCGGCAGCGTGGACGCGTCGTTGATGTCGTGGCTGGGCGACGCTCCGAGCTCTCGTGCGCCATCGAAGAGCGCTCGGTGGCACCGCGCCCAGGTGGGCTCGGGCCATCGTCGAACCGTGAGGGGGCCGTCGCCTCCGTGCAGCGGCTCGTCCCCCAGGTCGAGGTCGTGCTCCGCCCGACGGAACGCCGGCAGGACGTCCTGCCACCCCCAGCCGTCGCACCCGAGCGCGGCCCACCCGTCGTAGTCGTCAGGCTGCCCTCGCACGGTGGCCATGAAGTTCACCGCGGAGGTCCCGCCCAGCACCTCGCCGCGGTACAGAAGCGTCGGGCTGCTGGCCGCGCCGACGTGCACCGAGCTCTGCACCCCGATCAGGGAACCGAGGATCGCCTCGTACTCACGCGCCGGATCGCGCACCTCCGGCGGGTAGGAGGTGTGATCCGGACCTGCCTCGAGGAGCACGACGTGGCGCCGCCCGTCCTCGCTCAGCCGAGCAGCGACCACCGAGCCGCTCGTCCCGCCTCCGACCACGACCGTCACCATGCGCGCCCCTCCTGCCGGCACCCTACGCAGCGTCGGTCGACCGCGTCCCTTGACCCATCGGTGCGGTCGGATGTCACCGCGGTCAGCGGCCCGAGCCCTCTGGAGGATGATCGCCGCGACGTCGTAGCCTGCGTCGGTGACCCTGCACGCGGCCATGGGTGCCGCAGCCACGCTGGTGGCCATCGCCTTCGCGCTCTCCACGTGGGAGCGGTGGTGCGCTCGGCGTCGCCGTCACGAGCTGGCCTGGTCCATCTCCCTGGCGCTGTTCGCAGCTGGGTCCGCAGCGCTCTGGGCGGGCGGCGCACTGGGTTGGGAGCCGTGGTCGTTCCGCGCGTTCTACCTGTTCGGCGCCATCCTCAACGTGCCGTTCCTGGCGGTGGGCACCATCTACCTCCTCGGCGGCGCCGAGCGCGGCGACCGCGCGGGGGTGGCGGTCGCGCTGCTCGCCGCCTTCTGCACCGGCGTCGTCGTCACCGTCCCGCTGACGGGCAGCATCGACCCCGAGATCCTGCCCAGAGGCAGCGAGGTCTTCGGCCTGGCGCCGCGGCTCATGGCCGGCATCGGTTCCGGCGTGGCCGCCGTGATCGTGCTCGGCGGGGCGTTGTGGAGCGCGTGGCGGCTCCTGCGCGGCCAGCGCCGTCCCGGCGAGCAGCCGACCGGCTCGCTGAGCCCGCGGCGCCTCGCGGCAGCGAACCTCGCCATCGCGGCGGGCACCATCGTGCTGAGCGCGGGTGGCTTGCTCAACTCGGTCGTCGACGAGATGACCGGCTTCGCGATCTCGCTGCTGGTGGGGATCACCCTCATCTTCGGCGGGTTCCTGATCACCAGCGGCGGCTCGAGCGCCGGGACGCTGCGATCCGTGCCTGATGGCGTGGTGCGCAGCGCGCTGGAGGCGGCTTGGGCGCGCGAGCAGCGGCGGGCCAGCGGCGACTGACCGTCGAGCAGGTCAGCGCAGGGCGCGGCGCAGCACCTTGCCGGTGACGCCGCGGGGCAGCTCGTCGGCGAAGGTGATCTTCGTCGGGCACTTGTAGCGAGCGAGCCTCGCAGCGCACCACGAGATGAGCTCGTCCTCCTCGACCGACACCGCGGACGACGCCACGACGTAGGCCCGAACCGTCTCGCCGGTGTGCGGGTGCGCGGTGCCGACGACCGCGACGCCGTCGACGGCGGGGTGCTCGATGAGCACCTCCTCCACCTCGGCGGGGTACACGTTGAAGCCCGACACGATGATGAGGTCCTTCACCCGGTCGACGAGGAAGAGGTGCCCGTCGTCGTCGACCACCGCCACGTCGCCGGTGTGCAGCCACCCATCGGCGTCGATCGCAGCGGATGTGGCCTCAGGATCGTTCCAGTAGCCGAGGAACACGTTGGGCCCGCGCACGATGATCTCGCCCGCATCGCCGATGAGCACGTCGTCGCCCTCAGCGTCGACGAGGCGCAGCTCGAGGCGCGGGACCGGTCGGCCGATCGAGCCGAACGGCGCCTCGGTCCCGGCGGACATCGTGATCACCGGGCCGGCCTCCGTCATGCCGTAGCCCTCGCGCAGGCGGATGCCGAAGCGCGCCTCGACGCGCTCGGCCACGTCGATCGGCAGCTTGGCGGCGCCGGACGCCGCCACCTTCACCGAGGCGAACGCGACGGCATCGACGTCGACCAGGTCGGCCCACGCGGCCCACATGTTCGGCGGTCCCGACAGCATCGTCACGCCGTGCTTCTCGACGGCTTCGAGCGCGGCCACCGGGTCGAACCGCTCGATGAGCAGCACCGCGGACCCGACGTACGCCGCGAGACCGAGGATCACGTTCATCCCGAAGATGTGGAACAGGGGCAGCACGCCGAAGATGACGTCGGCCTCGGCCTGGTCGCGCCCGGGGGTGGAGATGATCTGCTCGAGGTTGGTGAGCAGGTTGCCGTGGGTGAGCATCGCCGCCTTCGGCGACCCGGCGGTGCCGGAGGTGAACAGCAGCGCCGCGAGGTCCCCGGCGTCGCGCTCGACGATGGGAACCGGCGTCGCCCCGAGCAGATCGTCGAGGAGGAGGGCGTCGCCGTTGTCGGCGCCCGCGCTCATGATCACGTGCTCGAGCACCGGGAGCTGCTCGTCGCGCACGGCGGCGAACGACGCCTTGCCGGTGGGACCGACGACCGCCGCCCGAGCGCCGATCGCCGCGAGCTGCCGCTCGAGCTCGGGGCCGGGAGCTGAGGGGTTGAGCGGGACGACCACCAGGCCGGCGCCGAGCGCCGCGAAGTAGGTGACGGCGAAGTACCAGTTGTTCCCGCAGACGATTGCGAGCCGATCGCCGGGCTCGAGTCCCAGGTCCACCAGCGCGCCACGCAGCCCCGCCACCTGGGAGCGGAGCTCGCCGTAGGCGGTGACCTTGCCCCTGCTGATGATCGCGGGGGCGTCAGCGGGGTGGGACTCGATGATCTGGGCCAGGTTCACGGCGACTCCGTCGTCCATGGGTGGTAACTCCAGTTAACCACGTGCTTGGCCCAGATGAACACCCACCGCGGTGGCGCGACCGCAGATGGGGCGCGAACGGGCCGCACGCCGCAGAATGGCACCTCATGGATGCCAGCGCCGCCATCGCCACGAACGGCCTCACGCGGTCCTTCCCCTCCGGGGTGGCGGTGGACGACGTCACGTTCTCGCTGCCCGCCGGCGAGGTGCTCGCGCTGCTGGGCCCCAACGGAGCCGGGAAGACCACGACCGTGCGCCTGCTCGACGGCGTCCTGCAACCCGATCGGGGCAGCGCTCGCGTGCTGGGGCTGGACCCGTTCACGCAGGGCCACGAGGTCCGCCAGCGCACCGGGGTGCTCACCGAGAACGCTGGGCTCGACGATCGGCTCACCGCACGCGAGAACCTGCTCGCCAGCGCGCGACTCCGGGGCTGGCGCGGCCCGGCGGCGGGCCGGACGGTGATGGAGCTGCTGGAGAGATTCGAGATGGCCGACCGGGCAGACGACCTCACCCAGGGGTTCTCCACCGGGCAGCGCAAGCGCATCGCGCTCGCGCGGTCGCTGCTCGGCGACCCCGAGCTGCTCTTCCTCGATGAGCCGACCGCTGGTCTCGATCCCACCGCCACACGCGACGTCGCCGAGCTCATCCGCACCCTGACCGAGGGCGACGGGCGCACGGTGGTGCTCGCCACCCACTTCCTGGCCGAGGCCGGCGCTCTGGCGGATCGCATGGCGGTGCTGCACCGTGGCCGACTCGTGGCGTTCGGCCGCCCCGACGAGCTCGCGGCGGACCTCTGGGCGGGCATGGGCGCCGAGGTCACGCTGGACGCGATGGCAGATGGGCCGATGATCGCCGCGCTGCGGGCGGTGGACGGCGTGCTCGACGCATCGCCCAGCGCGAGCGGAGCCGCCCTTCGGATCCGTGACCGCTCGGTGCTCCCCGCGCTGTCGCAGGCGGTGGTCGCCGCTGGGGGCCGCCTCTACGGCCTCAGCGGCCAGCCCCCCTCGCTGGAGGACGTGTACTACGAGATCGAGCAGCGAGCGCAGGCCGACCACCTCGCCGCGATCGCATCGAACGGGGTGCAGCCGTGAGCCACGACGCCGAGCGCGTGCAGTCCTCCCCCGAGGGCCTCGACTGGTACGCCATCGGCGCGGTGGTGCGCAAGGACCTGACCGCGGTGCGCCGATCCAAGGCCGTCCTGCTGCCCATGCTCATCGTGCCGAGCCTGATGCTGGTGCTGCTGCCGGCCGCGATCGGGTTCGCGGCATCGCGCGCCGAGCCCGTGGACGTGACGCGCTTCCTCGATTCGCTGCCGGCGGGGATCGCGGACCCGATCCTGGTGCTGCCCGAGAGCGAGCAGCTGATCGTGCTGGTGATGGGGTACCTGCTCGCTCCGCTCTTCCTCATCGTGCCGCTGATGGTGTCCGCGGTCCTCGCCGCCGACGCGTTCGCCGGCGAGAAGGAGCGCCGCACGCTCGAGACGCTGCTGCACCTCCCGATCCGCGACCGCGACCTGTACGTCGCCAAGATGCTCGTCAGCTACGCGCCCGCGGTGGCGGTGTCGTGGATCGGCTTCCTGCTGTTCGCGCTGGTGGCCAACGGCGTGTCGTGGAGCGTCATGCACCGGGTCTTCGTGCCGACCCAGCTGTGGGCGGTGATGATCGTGTGGATCTCGCCGGCGGTCGCCGGCGTCGGCCTCGGCGTGATGGTGCGCGTCTCGGCGTGGGCCCGCACCACGCAGGACGCGAACCAGCTCGGTGGCGCGGTCATCCTCCCGCTGATCTTCCTCGCCATGGGCCAGGCGACGGGGTTGCTCCTCGTGGATCCGCTGGTGGCGATCGCCATCGGTGCGGTCCTGTGGGTGGTCGCGGCGGTGCTCGTGATCACCGGGTCGCGTCGCTTCACCCGCGACCGGCTCGCGTCGCGCACCTGAGCGAGGATGCTCAGCGTGCGAGCACGAAGAGCTGGAGCGCAGCCGCGCCGAGGATCATCGCCATGAGGATCCCCAGCACGATCGTCGTTCCTGGACGCATCGCTCAGCCCTCCGTCGCCGGCTTGCGGCGCAGCTCGATCGGGGTGCCGGAGCCGGGCGGCTCGGCATCGGGGGCGAGCGTGACGCCGTCGCCCTCGGCGAGGTCGAGCTCGGCGGCCGCGGAGCGACGATCGAGGACGATGGCCAGCAAGCCCGACGCGTCGACCAGCAGCCCCACCTCGCCGGGAGCGAGGGCGCCGTAGGAGCGCACGACGCGTGCGGTGCGCCGCACCTCGCCGATGCGAAGTGCGATCCGCTCGCCGTGCTCCTCCACCTCCTCGGGGTCGACGTTGAGCTGCGCGTTGCCGAACCGGTCGACCCATAGCACCTGGGCGACGACGCCATCGGCTTCCACGCGCGTCAGCGGCATCACACCAGGGAAGAGGGTCGATGGCTCGATGGCCTCACCCAGCTCGAGCAGCGGCACGCCGGCAGCGAGGTGCGCTGCGGCGGGGCCGAACACGTCGCGACCATCGAAGGTGGTGCCCGGCGTGCTCAGCCGGTGGTCCGGCGACGTCAGGGACACCGCGCCGGATGCTCCCCCGCACATCGCGACCGCTGGAGCCAGCAGGCCGTTGTCGGGGCCGACCAGCACCGACTGCCCGTCGCCGACCTCGACCGCGACGCCGCGACGCTCGCCGCCCACACCCGGATCGACGACCGCGAGCACGACGCCCGGCACCAGGTACTCGACGCTGCGGGCCAGCGCGAGCCCCCCGGCACGGAGGTCGAACGGCGCGATGCCGTGGGTGAGATCGAGCACCACCACCTCTGGGCAGATGGACCGTATGACGGACTTCACCACACCGACGTGCTCGTCGTCGGTGCCGTAGTCGGAGAGGAAGGTGATGGTGTCGTACCGCATGACCGGCCCGACGCTACCGGCAAGGTCAGCTGGCGCCCAGCTCGCGGGAGCGCTCGGTGGCGGCGGTGACCGCGTCGAGCAGCGCGGCGCGCACCCCGGCCTGCTCGAGCACGCGAAGTCCTTCGGCGGTCGTGCCACCTGGGGAGGTGACCGCGGCGCGCAGCGCTGCCGGATCGTCGCCGGTCTCGACCAGGAGGCGCGCTGCGCCCAGCAGCGTCTGGCGGGCGAGCTGGTCGCTGACGTCGCGCGGGAGCCCGGCGAGCACGCCGGCCTCGATGAGCGCCTCGGCGACGAGGAAGACGTACGCCGGACCTGAGCCCGAGAGCCCGGTCACCGCGTCGAGCAGGGGCTCGGTGACGCG
Organism: Acidimicrobiales bacterium; assembly: GCA_038206295.1. GTDB lineage: Bacteria > Actinomycetota > Acidimicrobiia > Acidimicrobiales > JBBRAZ01 > JBBRAZ01. Next base: position 6,792 of record JBBRAZ010000018.1, on the reverse strand, counting down.
CACCACGATGCCGACTGCGCCGAGCACGCCCTCCGCCCACGCCAGATCGGCCTCGGTGGCGCTGGCGCCGCCGGCGATCGCGGCCGCACCGGCGCCGACCAGCGCCGGGGTGTTGGGCATCGAGCGCACCACGGCCACGCCGCCGCCGAGCGCGGCTTCGAGCCGGGCGAGGGTGACCCCTGCGGCGATGGACAGCACTCGCTGCACCCCCGCATCGCGCACCGCGGCCGCTGCGGCCTCGATGTGCTGGGGCTTCACCGCCAGCACGGTGGCGACCGAGGCGACGGGTGCCTCGGCCACCGCGATGCCGGCGAAGCGCTTGGCGAGCTCGTCTCGGCGGCCGGCGTCGAGCTCGACCACGACCACGTCCTCGGCATGCACCGAGCCGTCGGCGAGGAGCCCGCCGAGGAGCGCCTCACCCATGCGTCCGCCACCGACCAGCTGGAGCTCGACCATGGGCGTCACGCTAGCCAGGGCCCGTCGACCCGGACCTACAGGTAGCTGAGCGGGTTGTACGCGACGCCGTTGACGCGGGTCTCGAAGTGCAGGTGCGGACCAGTCGAGTTGCCCGTCGAGCCGACGTAGCCGATGAGCTCGCCACGATCCACCGATTGCCCTGAGGAGGCGACGATCCGGGACTGGTGGGCGTAGAGCGTGGCGAAGCCGCCGCCGTGATCGACGATGACGGCGTTTCCGTAGCCGCCGCTGTTCCACCCGGCGCTCAGCACCGTGCCGGACTGCGCGGCGTAGATCGGGGTGCCGGTGGGCGCCGCCAGATCGATGCCGCGGTGCATGCGACCCCACCGAGGACCGAAGCCCGAGGTGAGCGTGCCGCGCACCGGGTAGATCAGCCCACGGGCGGAGACCACCGACGGTGCGGGCGCCACGGGGAACCTGCTGCTGGACGACTGGATCTGCGCCGCCGCTGCTGCAGCGGCGGCGGCCTTCGCCTCGTCGGAGAGCTGGCGCTGCAGGAGCGCCGTGAGCCGGCCCTCCTCGGCCTCGAGGGAGGTGATCTCGCCGTGCACGTCATCGATGCGGGCCTGCAGGTTGGCCTCGAGCCGATCGAGCTCCGCCTTGGCGTCGCCGAGCTCACCGAGGCGGGCGTCCTCCGCGACCTTGCGGGCGCGCAGCTCGGTGGCGAGGGTCTGCGTCTCCTCCTCGGCGAGTCGGAGGTCCTCGTCGACGGCGCGGAGCTGGTCGAGCACGTCGGCCTCGCTGCCCTGCACGGTGGAGAGCAGCGCGTCCTTGCGGCTGGCCTCGTTGATGTCATCGGAGCGCACGAACTGCTCGAAGCGATCCTCGTCGCGCCCGATGTACGCCGCGATCGCCCGCTCGCGCGCCTCCTCGATGAGGCCGGTTCGCTGCGCACGGAGCTCGACCAGCCGGGCCTGGAGCGCCTCGATCTCCGCCTCCGCGGCCTCGACGGCCTGGCGGGCGGAGTCGGCCTTGGCCTGCTGCGCGTCGACCTCGGCCTGCATCGCGGCGACAGCCGCCTCGAGCTCACGATCCTCGGCCAGCAGAGGCTCGAGCGTCGTCGCCTGCTCGGCCTTCGCCTGCCGGATGCGCTCACGCTCGGCGCGCGTGGCTGAGCTCTGCGCCGTCGAGGGTGCCGCTGCGAGCAGCAGCACGAGGGCCAGGAGGATGGCGGTGATGCGGCGAGGGTGCGTCATGGTGCGGTGGGGTGGGTGCCGCCGGTACGTGGCCGACGGGCTCCCGGATCGCTCAGAACGTCACGACCGTAACACAACGGTAACCCTGCGGGAAGGCGCGGGGCATGCCGTCACCGAGGCAGGGGTATGACGACCATGGCCACCAGGAGCGCTGCTGCGAGTCCAGCGCCGAGGACGAACACCTCACCCGTGCCGATGCGCTCGATCAGCGGGCCAGCCAGCATCGGTCCGACCGACTGGCCGGCGCGGATGGACGAGACGAACACGGCGACGACTGCGCCGCGGCTCGCCGTCGGCGCCGCCGAGGTGACCAGGTCCTGGACGGTGGGGATCGCAGAGCCCTCCCCCAGGCCGTAGATGAGGGCGCCGGCAGCGAGCAGCGGGAGTGTGCCGGCCCAGCCGATTACCACGAACCCGACCGCGAACATCGCGCCTGCGGCGAGCACCACGCGGCGGCCGCCGATGCGGCGACGAACGCGGCCGAGCAGCAGCGCAGCGACGCTGGAGCCGATCGCGGGCACGGCGATGACCAGACCGCGGTTGCCGGCGCTGAGCCCGAACTCCTGCTCGAGGTGCAACGGCAGCACGGTGAGGAACAGACCGAAGATGAGCACGAACACGACGAAGCCCCAGCCGACCGCGGCGAGCACCAGCGGCGTGCGCAGGATCGCGCCGGCATCGCGCAGCTGACCGCGCAGCGTCGCGGTGCCGGTCGCGCCGTCAGGTGGCAGCTTGCGGTGCACCACCACGGCCGCCACCAGCCCGATGCCGTACGGGGCGAACGAGGCGCGCCAGCCCCCGAGCTCGGTCAGCAGGCCGCCGAGTGCGGGCACGACCGCGAGCGAGCCGGTGAGGACCGCTGCGTTGTAGCCGAAGTACCGAGCACGCTGCGCCCCCTCCCAGCTGTCGCCGATGATGACCACCGCCAGGTTGATGAGCCCGGCCGCGGCGATGCCCTGCGCGAACCGCAGCAGCAGGAGGATCTCGAACGTCGGCGCCGCCCCGGCAGCGAGTCCCGTGACCCCGAAGCCGACCAGGCAGGGAACGAGCACCACTCTACGACCGACGCGGTCAGCGAGCAGGCCGATCGCCAGCGCCGCGAAGATCCCGGGGATGGTGGCTGAGGCCACGAAGATCCCCGCGTCGCCGTCGGGTCGATCGAACGCGTCGAGGATGTCGGGTAGCGGCGCGTTGACGAGGGTGTTGGCGAGGATCCCCGTGATGGTGACGCCGAAGATGACCCACAGGGGCGGTGCGGCCGGGTGGGTGGGCTCGCTCACCGTGGGGCCCCGGCGATCCGGGCCGCCGCGCTCACTTCCCCAAGTGCACGAGGGCCCGGACCGGTTCCGGGACGAGCGCTCAGGATGGCATGAGATGCATGGAGATGCAAGGTCGTGCGCTTCAGCCCTGGTACACCGAGGCGAATCCGATGCGCATGGCGATCGGGAACCACCGCTCCACCGCCTCGTAGTGCGTGCCGAGCACCGCATCGATCGCCCGGGCATCGAGGAGCTCCACGGGCACCTGACCCACCAGGTACACCGCGTCCTCCGCGCCGATCGCCAGGTGCACCCCTCGCAGATCGAGGTTGGCCCGCAGCAGCCGCTCGTACAGCTCCTCGCTCCGCTCGATCGGCGAGGGCATGAGGTAGGTCTCGTGGTGGAGGTGGCGCTGGCGAAGGGTCAGCCACACCGCGAACACCTCGCGCGCCTCACCTCGCATCCGCACGTACCACCGATGCTCGCCGGGCTCGCCTCGCTCGACGGTCGCGACCGCGGGATTGGTGGCCTGCTGGTCGGCGAGCCACGCATCGACTGCTCGCTCGATCTCCGCCAGCTCGACCGCCGTCGCCGGCCGATCGTCGCGCTGGGCATCACCCAGCGGTGCTGCCATCAGCAGTGCACCGGGGCGCGGGTGGTGAGATCCGCGTAGAGGCGCCGCAGGCGCGCGGCGGTGGTCGACCAGGTGTAGCGGCGGGCAGCCAGCGCACCGGCTGCGCCCATCTGCGCGGCGAGCGCGGGTGCGTCGAGGAGACCGCCGACCGCCTCCGCGAAGGCCGTCGGCGAGCGGTCCTCGACGAGCAGGCCGGTGCGGCCGTCTTCAACGAGCGTGCGCAGGCCCCCGACCGCGGCTGCGACCACCGGCGTGCCGCAGGCCGCGGCCTCGAGCGCCACGAGACCGAAGGACTCCGAACGGCTCGGAACGAGGCAGACGTCCGCCGCGCGGTACCAGGTGGACAGGAGGTGGTGGGGCTGCGGCGGCACCCAGTGGATGCGGTCGGCCACGCCGAGCGCCTCGGCGAGCTGCTGCACCTGGGTGAGCGTGGCGGCACCGTCCGCGCCGCTCGGCCCGCCCACGACCACCAGCCGCGTCGGTTCCGGGAGCTGCGCCAAGGCGCCCACGGCGACGTCGAGGCCCTTGAGCGGCTGCACCCGGCCGACGAACAGGAGGAGCGGATCGGATGCCGGCAGGCCCAGGGCGCGGCGCGCGCCGGCGCGCGGTCCGGGTGAGAAGAACGCGTGGTCGACCCCCGGCGGCACGATCTCGATGCGCTCGCTGCGCGCCCCGTAGTGGTCGCGCAGCTGATCGGCCTCGACCTCCGATGACGCGAGCAGCGCGTCGGCGCAGCCGATGACCTCCGCCTCGGCGCGCGCCCGGCGCTCGGGCTCCGGATCGCCGCTGTCGGCCTTGACCCGCGCCAAGGTGTGGAACGTGCACACCAGGGGCACGTCGAGCTCGTGCTTGAGCTGGTGGCCCGCTACCGCCGAGAGCCAGTAGTTGGCGTGGATCGCTCCGACGGCTGGATCGAGCCGGCCGAGGCGACGGCGCACCCCGGCGGTGAACTCCGCAACGACGTCGGGCAGGTGCTCCTTGGGGAGATCGGATGGTCCCGCCTCGACGTGCACGACGCGGAACCCCGGCTCGACGTCGACGACCTCGGGCAGGTCGTCGTGCCAGCGCCGCACGTACACCTGGCAGGCGATGCCGGCCTGCGCCAGCGATCCCACGAGCTCGCGCACGTACACGTTCATGCCACCGGCGTCGCCGACGCCGGGTTGGCTCAGGGGCGAGGAGTGGAGCGACAGGACCGCGAGAGGGCGCACGAGCAGGTCAACGTCAGGAGGCCGCTGCGGATTCCTGAGGAGCGGGCGCCGGTCGGCTGGCGGCGTTCTCGCGGCGGAACGACTCGTAGATGTGCACCAGCGTCTTCTTCTGCTCCTCGCTGAGGTCCGGCGCCCGCCGGAGCTCGCGGGCGAGGTCGATCTCCCCCTCGCGCTCCTCGAGGATCCCGGCGCGCACGTAGAGCGACTCAGAGGAGATCTCCAACGCCCGGGCGATGTTCTGGAGGATCTCGGCGGATGGCTTGCGCAGGCCGCGCTCGATCTGGCTGAGGTAGGGGTTGGAGATGCCGGCGCGCTCGGAGAGCTTCCGCAGCGACAGCTGGCCGACCCGACGCTGCTCGCGGATGAAGGATCCGAGATCCTCCCACCGCTCCTCGAGCTCGCTCACCGCGTCCTCCTCGCCGACCGCGCACCTGGCCGCGCCACGTCGAGTGGTCAGGGTACGCGACGATCGCGAGCGGAAGGAAGCCGGCCGCGAGCGCGTGGACCGATCGAGGCCGGGGATCTACTGCAGGAGCGCGTCGACCGATGCCTCGCCGGTGCGGTAGCGGCGGGTGATCTCGGCCTGCAGCGCATCGATCGTGGCGTGCAGCGCGTGGCGCTGATCTGACATCTCCCGCTCGTAGGTGACGAGCAGCTCGACCTGGTTCGCCAGGTCCTCGTCGGTGGCGTTGGTGGGATCGCTGACGATCCCCGGCGGCGAGATGGCGTCGAGGCGAGCGACGAGCGGCTCCACCGCGTCGGTCGGGCCGAGCGCCTGGACCAGACGGCCGGGCCCCCCGGCGCGGCCCTTCTCGGCCAGGATCGCGGGAAGGTCCTCGACCAGCGCGTGCAGATCGCCGACCGTGCCGCCGTCGCGGCGCGACCGCTCGTTGGCGAGGATGTCGAGCCGTCCGTGGATGAGCCGTCGCACATACGACAGCGACGTCTCCAGCTCGAGGCAGGCGCTGCGCCGGGCCCGGACGTCGTCGAGCGACATCGTCTCGATGCCCTCGAGGTAGTCAGGACGCAGTACGTCGTCTGCAGTGGCCATCGGTGCACCGTTCCGGTTCGTGGACGTCGCCGAGCGTAGTGCACGCCCATCGGTCGGGGACATGGGCCGGACGCGCCGGAGGGCACCCCCGCAGGGGTGCCCTCCGCTCGCAGGACCGACGCGTCAGCCGCGGTTCGCGGCGACGAAGTCCCAGTTCACGAGCGAGTCGAGGAACGTCGCCACGTACGTGGGGCGAGCGTTGCGGTAGTCGATGTAGTAGGCGTGCTCCCACACGTCGACGGTCAGCAGCGCCTTGACGCCGTGCTTCAGCGGCAGGTCGGCGTTGGCGGTCTTCATGATGGACAGGCCGCTGCCGTCGTCGACGAGCCACGCCCAGCCGGAGCCGAACTGCGTCAGCGCGGCCTGGGTGAACTCCTCCTTGAAGGCGTCGTACGAGCCGAACGCGCTGCTGATGGCCTCGCCAAGGTCGCCGCTCGGGGCGCCGCCGCCGCTCGGGCTCATGCAGCTCCAGTAGAAGGTGTGGTTCCACACCTGCGCGGCGTTGTTGAACAGGCCGCTGCCCTGCTCCGCTGCGGCGATGACGTCCTCGAGCGCGGCGTCTGCGTGCTCGGTGCCCTCGACCAGCTTGTTGAGGTTGGTGACGTACGCGTTGTGGTGCTTGCCGTAGTGGTACTCCAGCGTCTCCTTGCTGATGTGCGGGGCAAGGGCGTCCATCTCGTACGGCAGTGCGGGGAGCTCGAAGGCCACGGCGCGTTCCTCTCGTTGCAGGGTCGGTCGACGGGTCGAACCTACCAGTTGCCCCCATCGATGCCTCCCGGCCCACGCCCCCTCGACCACCCACCCCCACCCCCGTTCTGGGTGCGCTGGTGAGACTCCCGAGGCCGTTGCGTTAGGGCGGGGCGGTTCAGGCCTGGACGCGGGTGGTGTGTGGCGGCGGCGGGGCGGGCTGGGTCAGGGGCTTCGCTGGTGGAGGATGGTGAGGTTGTGGCCGGTGAGGATCCAG
>JBBRAZ010000017.1:0-76575 GCA_038206295.1 Acidimicrobiales bacterium | reverse complement strand
TGCGCGACGCCGGCGATCCGGTCGAAGCCGCGATTGCCTATGACGCCGCCGGCGCCGACGAGCTGTGCTTTCTCGACATCACGGCCAGCCACGAAAACCGCGATACGATTTACGATGTCGTGACACGCACGGCGGAAGCCTGCTTCATGCCGCTGACGGTCGGCGGCGGCGTGCGCACGGTCGACGATATCCGCAAGCTGCTGACCTGCGGCGCAGACAAAGTGTCGATCAATACCGCGGCTGTGGAGCGGCGGGCTTTCGTCAAGGAAGCGGCGGAAAAATTCGGCGATCAATGCATCGTGGTGGCGATCGACGCCAAGAAGGTTTCGAAGCCAGGCGAGAAAGACCGCTGGGAAATATTCACCGTCGGTGGCCGCAAGCCGGCCGGCATCGACGCGGTCGCTTATGCCAAGGAAGTGGTGGCGCTCGGCGCCGGCGAAATCCTGCTGACCTCGATGGATCGCGACGGCACCAAATCCGGCTACGACATCGCGCTGACCCGCGCCATTGCAGACGCCGTCACCGTGCCGGTGATCGCCTCCGGCGGCGTCGGTACGCTCGCCCACATGGTGGACGGCATCCGCGATGGCCACGCCACTGCGGTGCTGGCGGCCTCGATCTTCCACTTCGGCGAGCGCACCGTGCACGAGGCCAAGGCGCACCTCGCCGCCGCCGGCCTCGACGTCCGCCCCTGACACCTTCCCCAGATTGCGGTTCTCAGTGTCCATAGCGAGCACTTCTCGGGGGTCAGATCGGATCCCGGGCGGCGTCGCACCGGGCCTCGACGAAGGCGATGGTTCGCTCGAGGACTCGATCGGTGCGCCCGACCAGGAAGTGGTCGGCGCCGCCGATGACCTCGGTGGTGGTCGCCTCCCAGCTCTCGATCAGGGGGGCGAGCGCGTCGGGGCGGCGGAACTGGTCGTGCTCGGGCTGCAGCACGAGCTTCGGCCGGGGGTCGGTGCCCGCCGCGTGCGTGCCCCGCTCCAGGATCCGCATCGGCAGCGCGATCAGCACCCAGCCGGCGAGGCGGCCGTCAGCCACCGCGCTCGCCACCTCGGCGCCGAACGACCACCCCGCCACCGCCAGCGGAACCCCCGGGCAGGCCTCGGCGAGCGCGTCGATGGCGGCCACCACGTCGAGCTGCTCGGCGACCCCGTCGCCGTAGGCGCCGCTCGAGCCCTCGACGCCGCGGAAGTTGAAGCGCAGCGCGGCGATCCCGGCTGCGGGAAGTCCGCCGAACAGGACGCTCGGCACGAGCGAGCGCATGGTGCCGCCGTGCTGGGGGTGCGGGTGGCACAGCACGACGCCCGCTCGAGCGCCCGACGGCGCGTCCAGCTCGGCCTCGAGCACCACGCCGTCGGCCGCCGTGCACGTCGTGGCGATCGGGCCGGCTGTCTCGGTCACGGAGGTGCACGGTACCGTCGACTCGTGTCCGATCCCGCCAGCACCGACGAGCCGGACGAGCCGCCGGTGCGCGCGGTGCCGCGCGAGGTGCGTGGCGGTGACGACGTGCGCCTTCCGGTCAAGATGCTCACCGACCGGGTGCTGGTGAGCCTCCAGTCCGACGGAGAGCGCCGCTCGTCAGGCGGCATCCTCATCCCAGCGACCGCGCAGCCGACCCGGCGCCTCGCGTGGGCCGAGGTCGTGGCGATCGGGCCCAACGTCCGCTCGATGGAGCCCGGCGACCGGGTGCTGTTCAACCCGGAGGACCGCTACGAGGTCGAGGTGCGCGGCGAGGACTACATCATCTTGCGCGAGCGCGACATCCACGCGGTGGCGGCGTCGCGCATCGAGGACACCAACCCCGGCCTGTACCTGTAGGCGCTGACTGCCACGGACCCGCATTCGGTTCGAACCGATTCCCGACCCGTCGAGCGCTGGTCGTACGATGCGCCCATGCCCACCGAGACCCCCGTCGAGTTCACCGAGGACGCCCTCGCCCAGGTCACCTACAACGACGACGGCCTCGTGCCCGCCATCGTGCAGGAGGAGGGGACCGGCCAAGTCCTGATGATGGCGTGGATGAACGACGAGAGCCTCCGAAAGACGCTCGAGACGGGCCGCACGTGGTTCTGGAGCCGCTCGCGCCAGGAGTACTGGTGCAAGGGCGAGACCTCCGGCGACCGTCAGTTCGTGCGCTCCGCGGCGTACGACTGCGACGGCGACACGCTGCTCTTCGTCGTCGAGCAGGAGGGCCGCGGCGCGTGCCACACCGGCGAGCGCTCCTGCTTCTACCGCTCCTTCTCCGACCCCGTCGGCTGACGTGCTGCACCCCAGCCGCGAGGAGTTCCGCGCGCTGGCGCGCGAGCACACCGTGGTCCCGGTCTGGCGAGAGCTGGTCGCCGACCTGATCACACCGGTCGCCGCCTTCGCCCGCATCGTGGGGGACGAGCCGGGCTTCCTCCTCGAATCGGTCGAGCACGGCGAGCGGTGGAGCCGCTGGTCGTTCCTCGGCCGCAACCCGCTCGCCACCCTCGTGCAGCGCGACGGCACCCTCACGGTGACGGGGTCGCTGCCCGTCGAGGTCCCCACCGACCGGGGCGTGCTGGCCGCGGTCGAGGTGCTCCTCGACGCCTGCCGGTCGCCCCAGCTCCCCGAGCTGCCCCCGCTGCACGGTGGGCTCATCGGGTACCTCGGCTACGACGTGGTGCGCGAGGTCGAGCACCTGCCCGACGCCCCGCCCGACGACGTCGGCTACCCCGACGCCGTGCTCGAGGTGATCGGACAGCTCGTGGCGTTCGACCACTTCCGCCAGCGCGTGTTCCTCATCGAGAACGTGCTCGTCGGCGACGGTGCGGACGAAGAGGAGCTCGACCACCGCTACGGCGAGGCGATGGTGCGCCTCGAGCAGCTCGCCATCGACGGAGCGCGCCCACTCGACGAGCCGCTCGTCGAGCCACCGGATCCGGCCGATCCGCTGCCGGACGTCGTCTCCTCCATGGGATCGGGCGACTACGAGCGGGCCGTCGGCGTCGCCAAGGAGCACATCCTCGACGGCGACATCTTCCAGGTGGTGCTCGCCCAGCGCTTCGAGCTGGACCTGGGCGCCGAGCCGTTCGACTACTACCGGGTGCTGCGCCAGGTGAACCCGAGCCCGTACATGTACTTCGTGCGGCACCCGGAGGTGACCCTCGTCGGCTGCTCGCCGGAGCCGATGGTGCAGCTGCTCGACGGCCGGGTCATCTCGCGGCCGATCGCCGGCACCCGCTACCGGGGCGCCACCGAGGAGGAGGACCGCCGCCTCGGCGCCGAGCTCATCGAGCACCCCAAGGAGCGCGCCGAGCACATCATGCTGGTGGACCTCGCGCGCAACGACGTCGGTCGCGTGGTGCGGTACGGCACCGAGCAGGTCGACGAGCTGATGACCCTCGAGCGCTACAGCCACGTCATGCACCTCACCTCCCAGGTGTCCGGCGAGCTCGCCGAAGGCGCGACGCCCATCGACGTGCTGCGCGCCACGCTGCCCGCGGGCACCGTGTCGGGGGCGCCGAAGGTGCGGGCGATGGAGATCATCGACGCCCTCGAGCCCACGCGCCGCGGTCCCTACGCAGGGGTGGTCGGCTACCTCGACTTCTCCGGCAACATCGACACCGCCATCGCCATCCGCACGATGGTCATCGTCGGCGACCACGCGTCGGTCACCGCCGGCGCCGGCATCGTCGCCGACAGCGTGGCGGAGCACGAGGAGCTCGAGACGCGCAACAAGGCCAAGGCGCTGCTCGCAGCGGTGCCCGGTGCGCGACGGATGACCGCGGCGCGCCGCGCTTCGCAGCAGCACCCGTAGCCTGCGGCTGTGACCATCGACCTGCGCTCCACCCTCGGCGGTCGCGTCGTGAATCGCGCCGTGGTGCACGTCGTAGGCGCCGATGCCGAGCGCTTCCTGCAGGGGCAGCTCTCCCAGGACCTCGCCGGCATGGCGCCTGGAGGGTCGCGCTGGGCGCTGCTCCTGGAGCCCACCGGCAAGGTGACGGCGCTGCTTCGCTGCACTCGCACCGACGACGCCTTCCTGCTCGACGTCGAGGCCGGCTTCGGGGAGGCGGTGCGTGAGCGTCTGGCGCGCTTCCTGCTGCGCACGGCGGCGACCGTCGAGGCGACAACGTGGTCCATGGCCGAGGTGCGGGGGCCGCGGTCCGCGGCGCTCGCCGCGCCCGCGGGCGTGCTGGTGCTCGACCCGGCGTGGCCCGGCGTCGAGGGGGTCGATCTCCTGGCGCCCGACGTCGAGCTGCCCGGCGACGTGCCCGCCGTCGACGCCGATGCCGTCGCAGCGCTGCGCATCGAGGCCGGCGTACCTCGGTTGGGCGCCGAGCTGACGGGCGACACCATCCCCGCAGAGGGTGGCGCAGCGCTCATCGAGCGCACGGTGTCGTTCACCAAGGGCTGCTTCACCGGCCAGGAGCTCGTGGCGCGCATCGACAGCCGCGGCGGCAACGTGCCGCACCCGGTGCGAGCGCTGGTGCTGGCGGCACCGGTGGCGGTGGGCGACGCGATCCTCGCCGACGGTGCGCCCGTCGGGCACGTGACGAGCACCGCGGTCTCCCCGCGGCTCGGGCCGGTCGCGCTGGCCGTCGTCGGGCGCACCGTCGAGGTGGGCGACGCCGACATCACCGTCGCCACCGCCACCGGCCCGGTGGCCGCCGAGGTCCGCGCCACGCCGATGACCGGCTGAGCTCCGCCGCGGCGTCCCCGGGCGAGGGCGCACGGGGAGCCGGCCGGTACCATGCCCCGCCATGGACAAGATCGCTGTCATCGCCAGCTTCACCACCAAGCCCGAGGCCACCGCGGACGTCGAGGCCGCGCTCCTCGAGCTGGTCGGCGTCGCGGCATCCGAGGACGGTACCGAGCAGTACGTCGTGCACCGCGACCAGAGCAACCCGGCCACGTTCTGGCTCTACGAGCTGTACACCGACATGGGGGCGCTCGGCGCGCACAGCGGCTCGCCGCAGCTCGCAGCGTTCATGGCCACCCTCGGCGACGTGCTGGCGGCGCCACCGGTGCTCGCGGTCCTCTCGCCGATCGCGGCGGCGGGCGTCGACCTCTGAGGGTGAGCACCTACCTCGACCGCATCCTCGCCGCCCACCGCGAAGCGGCGGCGCACGACCACCGTCCCGTCGAGGAGCTCCTCGAGCTCGCATCGGCGGTGCCGGCCGCTCGGGGCTTCCGTGCCGCGCTCGAGGTGTCGGGCACGTCGGTGATCGCCGAGATCAAGCGGCGCTCACCGTCCAAGGGCGACCTCGCCGTCGACCTCGATCCGGCCGCGCTGGCGCGGGCGTACGCCGCGGGCGGTGCGGCGTGCCTGTCGGTGCTCACCGACGTCGACTTCTTCGGCGGCTCGCCCGAGGACCTGCGCACGGCGCGCGGCGCGGTCGATCTGCCGGTGCTGCGCAAGGACTTCACCGTGTGCGCCCGCGACGTGCTCGATTCGAGGATCATGGGAGCCGACGCCGTGCTCCTGATCGTGGCTGCGCTGAACGACGGCGAGCTGACCGAGCTGCTCGCGCTGGCGGTCGAGGTCGGGCTCGATGCCCTGGTCGAGGTGCACGACGAGTTCGAGCTCGAGCGGGCGCTCACCGTGGGCGCCACGCTCGTCGGGGTCAACCAGCGAGACCTGGTCACCTTCGAGGTCGACGGCGAGCGGGCGCGCCGCGTGCGGGCCGCGTTCCCCGATGGCGTCGTGTCGGTCGCGGAGTCCGGCATCGGCGGGCCCGCGGACATCGGCCCGCTGGCCGCGGCGGGGTTCGACGCCGTGCTGGTGGGGGAGTCGCTCGTTCGCTCGGCGGATCCATCTGCTGCGGTCGCCGCGCTGCTCGCCGGGTAGGTTGCGCCCGTGTTCGTGAAGATCTGCGGCATCACCACCGAGGAGGACGCGCTGCTCGCGGTCGCGCTCGGCGCCGATGCCCTCGGGTTTGTCTTCGCGCCCTCGCCGCGCCAGGTGGCACCCGGCCACGTCCGCGACATCGTGCGACGCCTCCCGGCCGACACGCTGACGATCGGCGTGTTCCGCGACGAGGTGCCGGCGCGGGTGATCGAGATCGTGCACCAGGTCGGACTCGGCGGCGCCCAGCTCCACGGGCACGAGAAGCCCGAGGACGCCCGGGCGGTCCGCGCCGAGATCAGCTTCCTCGTGCAGGCGTTCTCGGGGAGCGATCCGATGCTCGATCGCGCGGACGAGTACGGCGCGGACGCCCTGCTGATCGACTCCCACAGCCCCGGCTCGGGCCAGGTCTTCGACTGGTCGCTGGCAGAGCGGGCGCCCATGGGCCGGCGGGTCATCCTCGCCGGGGGCCTCACGCCCGACAACGTCGCTGCGGGGATCGAGCGGGTCCGTCCATGGGGCGTCGACGTGTCCACCGGCGTGGAGGCCTCGCCCGGCCACAAGGACCCCCGGCTGCTGCGGGCCTTCATCGCCAACGCCCGCGCCGCGGCGCCGGTGGGCTACGAGGGCGACGAGGACGACCAGCCCTTCGACTGGCAGGAGGACGTCTGATGGCCATGACCGATCCCGGAGCGGACGGCCGCTTCGGCGAGTTCGGCGGCCGCTTCGTCCCCGAGACCCTGGTCCCTGCGTGCCAGGAGCTCGAGGCGGCGTTCACGGACGCATGGGCCGATCCCGCCTTCCGTGCCGAGCTGGACGAGCTCCTGCACAGCTACGCGGGCCGGCCGTCGCCGCTCACGGAGTGCCACCGTCTCGGCGAGCAGCTCGGGCTGCGCCTCCTGCTCAAGCGCGAGGACCTCAACCACACCGGCTCCCACAAGATCAACAACGTGCTCGGCCAGGCGCTCCTCGCCCGGCGCATGGGTAAGCGGCGCCTCGTGGCGGAGACCGGCGCCGGCCAGCACGGCGTCGCCACCGCGACCGCCGCCGCGCTGCTCGGCATGGACTGCACCGTGTACATGGGCGAGGTCGACATCGAGCGCCAGGCGCTCAACGTCTTCCGCATGGAGCTCCTCGGCGCCGAGGTCCGCCCGGCCAGCAGCGGCAGCCGGACGCTGAAGGATGCCATCAACGAGGCGATGCGCGACTGGGTCGCCACCGTCGAGACCACGCACTACTGCCTCGGCTCGGTGATGGGCCCGCACCCGTATCCGTGGATGGTCCGCGAGCTGCACCGGGTGATCGGTGACGAGGCCCGGCAGCAGTGCGCGGTGCTGCTCGATGGCGGCGTCCCCGACGTGGTGACCGCCTGCGTCGGCGGCGGCTCGAACGCCATGGGCATCTTCTCCGGCTTCGTCGACACCACCGCCGAGCTGGTCGGCGTCGAGCCTGCGGGCGGCGCTGCGGTGGGCCGAGGTGTGCCCGGCGTGGTGCACGGCTCCAAGTCCTTCCTGCTGCAGGACGAGGACGGCCAGGTGCTCGAGGCCCACTCGATCTCCGCCGGTCTCGACTACCCCGGCGTCGGGCCCGAGCACAGCCACCTGGCTGCCACCGGTCGGGCACGCTACGAGCAGGTGGACGACGGCGAGGTGCTCGGCGCCTTCAGCCTGCTCAGCCGCACCGAGGGGATCATCCCCGCCCTCGAGCCGGCGCACGCGCTGGCCTGGGTCGTGCGCGATGCTCCAGCGCTCGCCGGGCGCACGGTGCTGCTCAACCTGTCGGGGCGCGGCGACAAGGACGTCGCCCAGGTGCGGGACCTCCTGGCATGAGGCTGGGTCCGACGCTCCGCTCTGCGCGCGACGACGGCCGCAAGCTGCTCGTGCCGTACGTGACCGGCGGGCTCGGCCCCGACTGGACCCGAGTGGTCGAGGCGGTGGCGGACGCCGGCGCGGACGCCATCGAGATCGGCATCCCCTTCTCCGACCCGGTGATGGACGGCCCGGTCATCCAGGCCGCCTCCGAGCAGGCGCTGGCCGCCGGCGCGACGCCAGGAGGCATCCTGACCGCGCTCGACGGCCTCGACATCGGTGTGCCGCTGGCGGTCATGACCTACTACAACATCGCCTTCCGCTTCGGGCACGAGCGCTTCGCCCAGCGGCTCGTCGAGGTCGGCGTCGACGCGGTGATCCTCCCCGATCTCCCGCTCGAGGAGGTGGGGCCCTGGCATGAGGCGGCGGGGCCCGTCGGCGTGGAGACCGTGCTGCTCGCCGCTCCGACCGGCAGCGACGAGCGCCTGGCGCGCATCTGCGAGGCAGCTGAGGGATTCGTGTACGCGGTGGGGCTGCTCGGCGTCACCGGGGAGCGCGACGCGCTCGCCGCCTCCGCGCTCGACATCGCACGGCGCCTCAAGGCGATCACCGACAAGCCGGTGCTGGTGGGGATCGGCGTCTCCGACGCGGCGCAGGCCGCTGAGGTCGCGTCGGTCGCCGACGGCGTCGTGGTGGGCTCGGCGCTGGTCCGGCGGCTCCTCGAAGGCGGTGGCCCCGAGGGGGCGGCATCGTTCGTCGCCGAGCTGCGCGCCGGCCTCGACGCCTGCTGAGCGAGCTCGCGAGAGCCCACCTGCGGGCCCGTGGGCCCGTGCACCAAGGGAGGATCCACCTTCCGGGCCCCCGAAGGGACCATGCTGGGTCCCGTCGACCGGTCCCTTCGGTCGATCACAGCCGACGAGGCCCGGCCCGCCACGTGCAGGTCCGGGGGGAGGAGTGCATCATGACCAAGGCTGAACTGGTCGCTGCGATCGCGGAGAAGTCCGGGGTTGCGCAGAGCGGCGTGGATGACGTGCTGAAGGCCTTCGAAGAGGTGGTCACCGAGACGGTGGCCAAGGGTGGCGACAAGGTGTCGCTCCCCGGCTTCGTGTCCTTCGACCGCACCAACCGGGCCGCGCGCACCGCTCGCAACCCGCAGACGGGTGCGACGATCAACGTGCCCGCCACCAAGGCGGTCAAGGTCTCTGCCGGCTCCCGGCTGAAGGCTGCTGCGAAGTCCGCTTGAGCCCTGGCCCCTCGGGGTCTGGACCGATGTGACGCGGCGGGTGCCCACGGGCACCCGCCGCGTCGCGTCCCAGGGGCAGGTTGCTAGGTTGCGGCGATGGCCGACACCACGCTCTCGGCCGGCGATCGCGCGCCGGCGTTCACCCTCCTCGACCAGCACGGGGCCAAGGTGCGCCTCTCGCAGCACAAGGGGCGCAAGGTGCTGGTCTTCTTCTACCCGAAGGCGTCGACGTCGGGGTGCACCACGCAGGCCTGCGGGCTGCGCGATGTGGCCGACGACGTCGGCGACACCGTGATCATCGGCATCAGCCCCGACGAGCCGGCCCGTCAAGCGCGCTTCGACGAGGAGCACGGCCTCGGCTACCCGCTCCTGTCGGATCCCGACCACGCGGTGGCCGATGCCTATGGCGTGTGGGGCGAGAAGAAGCTCTACGGGCGGGCGTACATGGGGATCGTGCGATCGGCGTTCCTCATCGACGAGAAGGGCCGCATCGAGCAGGCGTGGCGCAAGATCAGCCCCAAGGACACGCCCACGAAGCTCCTCGCCGCGCTTCGCTCGTGAGCGCCTCGCCCGGCGATGGCCGGCGCGGCACCCTTCCGCTGCCGGCCGAGGTCATCCCGCACCGCCCGCCGTTCCTGCTGCTCGACGAGGTGACCTCGCTCGTGGCCGGCAGGGGCGCCACCGGCCGGTGGGTGCTCGCGCGGGACCTCGAGGTGTTCGCCGGCCACTTCCCCGGTCGCCCCACGCTTCCGGGCGTGCTCATGGTCGAGGCCATGGCCCAGCTCGGCGCGTACGTCGTGCTCAGCGACGAGCGCTACGCAGATCGGCTGCCGCTGTTCGGCGGGATCGACCGCGCTCGCTTCCGCCGCCAGGTGGGTCCTGGCGATGTGCTCGAGCTCGAGATCGAGATCGGGCGCCTCTCGGCCCGTGCAGGGCGGGGCCACGGCCGGGCGCTGGTGGGCGGCGAGGTGGCGTGCGAGGCCGACCTGCTGTTCGTGCTGGTCGACGGCGCCGCGGCGGCGGAGTAGCAGCCCGCAGCGCTACGCCGATGCCGGTGGTGGCGTGATCGCCAGGGTGGCGTTGTGGCCGCCGAAGCCGAAGCTGTTCGACAGCACCGGGCCCGGAGTCCACTGCCGAGGCTCGCCCACGACGATGTCCAGCGGCGGCAGCGCCGGGTCCGCGGTGGCGAAACCGGCGGTGGGGGGGATCACGCCGTGCTCCATCGTGAGCAGCACCGCCGCGAGCTCGATCGGGCCGGCCGCGCCCAGGAGGTGCCCGGTGACGCCCTTGGTGCTCGTGACAGGAGGCGTGGGCTGTCCGAACACGGCGTCGATCGCGCTCGCCTCTGCCGCGTCGTTGAGCGGCGTCGAGGTGCCGTGCGCGTTGATGTGCGCGATGTCGCCGGGGGTGAGCCCTGCATCCTCGAGCGCGAGCTCCATGCACCGGATGGCGCCACGGCCTCCGGGTGCGGGTGCGGTGATGTGGTGGGCATCGGCGGTGCTCGCCGCCCCGGCCAGCTCGCCCAGGATGCGAGCGCCCCGCGACCGGGCGTGCCCGAGCTCCTCGAGGACGAACACCGCGGCGCCCTCGGCCATCACGAACCCGTCGCGCTCCGCGTCGAACGGTCGAGAGATGTTGGCCCGTGACAGGGCGGTCATGTTGCTGAACGCCGCGATCCCCACCGGGGTCATGCCCGCTTCGCTGCCGCCGGCCAACACGACGTCGCAGCGGCCCGACGTGATGAGGCGCCGGGCGTTGCCGATGGACTGCGCGCCTGCGGCGCACGCGGTGACGGTGGTCTCGCACGGGCCGCGCGCGCCGTAGCGCATCGACACCGCCGCGGCCGCCGCGTTGCCCATCATCATCGGCACGAGGAACGGGGAGACCCTCTTGGCGCCCTTCTCGTGGTAGACGTGGATCTGCTCCTCGAGCGAGTGGAGCCCGCCGACGCCGGTGCCGATCAGCACGCCGTAGCGGTCCGGGTCGGCGTCGATGGCACCGGCCTCCTCCACCGCCATGGCGGCGGCTGCGAGGGCGAACTGCGTGAAGCGGTCTGCCCGACGCGCCTCCTTCGGGTTGTCGAACCACGGCGCCGGATCGAAGTCGTGGATCCGGCGCTCACCGGAGGGCGCCGGGGCCAGGAGGCCCTCCCAGAACGCGTCGCGACCGGTGCCGCACGGCGCCAGGACCCCCATGCCCGTGATGGCGACGCGGCGCTCCGCCATCAGAGCTTGGAGGTGATCAGGTCGTAGGCTGCGCCGACGGTGGTGATGCCGTCGAGCTCCTCCTCCTCGACGTTGACGTCGAACTCCTCCTCGAGCGCCATGACGAGCTCGACGAGGTCGAGGCTGTCGGCGTCGAGGTCATCGGCGAAGCTGGCGCTGCGGACGACCTTGTCGGCCTCGACCGCCAGCACGGTGACCGCGCAGTCGACGAAGCGCTTGAAGGTGGCGTCATCGGTCATGTCTTCTCTCCCGTGTTCGGTGTTCGTTCGGTGTTCGTTCGGTGTTCGTTCGGTGCTCGTTCGGTGCTCGCTCGAGCGGGCTGCCGTCCGGGGTCAGGCCTCTGACCCGACAGCGGACCGCACCGTTTCGGCGCCTGTCAACCCTGCGGTCTAGCCGCCCATCGCCAGGCCGCCATCGACGGGGACGACGGCACCGGTGATGTAGCTCGCCTCCGGCGAGGCGAGGAACCGCACTGCGGCCGCCACCTCGACGGGGTCGCCCACGCGGCCCATGGGCACCATGGCGACCAGCGCGCCCTGCACCTGCTCGGGCAGCGCCTCGATCATGCCGGTGTCGATCGGTCCCGGCGCGACCACGTTCACCGTGATGTTGCGGGTGGCGAACTCGCGCGCCACCGAGCGGGCGAGGCCGATGAGGCCGGCCTTGGACGCCGCGTAGTTGGCCTGGCCCGCCTGACCGATGCGTCCGACGACGGACCCGATGAGCACGATGCGCCCGGTGCGGCTGCGCATCATCGGCTTCACCGCCCGCCGGATGCAGCGGAACGCGGCGACGAGGTTGGTGTCGAGCACGTCGGTGAAGTCGTCGTCGCTCATCCGCAGGACGAGGGTGTCGCGGGTCATGCCGGCGTTCACGACGAGGACCTCCACCGCGCCGAGCTGCTCCTCGACCGCGGCGAAGGCGGCGTCGAGCTGCTCGGGATCGGTGACGTCGCAGCGCAGCGCGAGCGCGTCGAGGTCGTCGGGCGGCGGCTCGCTGCGCCAGGTGACCGCGACGCGGTCGCCCTCGGCGACGAACGCCCTGGCACACGCCAGGCCGATGCCCTTCGCCCCTCCGGTGATCAGCACGCAGCGGTTCATCCACCCCACCTCGTCAACGCCGTGGCCCAGCTCATGCCGGCACCGAAGCCGATGTACAGGACGTGGTCGCCAGCGCGGAGGCGGTCGGCGGCCAGGGCCTCCACCAGGGTGGTCGGGATCGATCCCGCACTGGTGTTGCCCGTGTGGTCGAGCGAGATCGCCACGTGATCGGTCGGGATCCCGAGGCGGTCGGCCGCCGCCAGCATGATCCGGCTGTTCGCCTGGTGCGGGATGAGCAGCGCGACGTCGCCCGAGGCGACGCCGGCGTCGGCCAGGACGCGGGTGCAGCTCTCGACGACGATGCGCACCGCTCGTCGGTAGACCTCCCGCCCGTCCATGTCGATGGTGCCGCCCGCAGCGCAGCGCAGCAGGTGCCGTCCGTCGGGATCGGTGCCCGTCTCCCATGCGATCAGCTCGCCGGCGCCGTCGGTGCGCTCGAGCACCACCGCGCCGGCGCCGTCGGCGAACAGGACCGCGGTCGACCGGTCGCTCTGGTCGGTGATGCGGCTCATCGTGTCGGAACCGATGAGCAGGACCCGCTGCGACCCCAGGGCGAGCATGCCGTGGGCGAGCACCAGGCCGTACACGTACCCGGAGCATGCGGCGTTGATGTCGGCGACGCCGCACGTCAGCCCCAGCGCGGCGGCGACGTCGACGGCGGTCGGCGGCATGACCGCATCGGGGGTGCTCGTTGCGAGCAGGAGGAGGTCGATGTCCGCGCCGTGAACGCCAGCGCGCTGCAGCGCCTCGGCGCCGGCGGCGGCGGCGAGGCCGCCGGTCGTGCCCCCGATGTGGCGCGACCGGATGCCGGTGCGCTCGGCGATCCACTCGTCGCTCGTGTCGAGGTGCCCCGCGAGCTCCTGGTTGGTGACGACGGTCGGGGGGAGGGCGCAGCCCCACCCGGTGACGATCGCCCCCATCAGGCGGACCGCAGCCAGGCGATCGGCTGCTGGCCCGTGACGCGCTCGCCGGTCTCGGCGAGCGTGCCCATGAGCTGGCCGGCGAACGCCGAGCGGACCTCCGCCTCGCCGACGTGACCGAGGAGGTCGCCGACCTCCACGCGCCCGCCGCTCGTCGCTTGCGCTGCGGGGCGGAAGATGCCCGTCGAGGGCGACACCACCAGGCGCTCCGTCGCGAAGAGGTGCTCCCCATCGAGGGCGGCGACGCTGCTAGCTCCCGTGCCTGCCAGCACCTCGAGCAGGCGGTCGAGGTGGTCGGGCTCGGCGACGTTGGCCGTCGTGACCCCGGGGAGCGTGCGCTTGGCGATGCCGCTCAGCACGTTGCCGGCGCCGAGCTCGACGATGGTGGCGATGCCGTGCTCTCCCATGTGGTGGAGCACCTGGCGCCATCGCACGGGGCTGCAGAGCTGCGCCACGAGGAGCTCGATCCACTCCACGGCTCGCTGGTGCGGCAGCGCATCGACGTTGGCGAGCACCGGCAGCGTGGCATCGCGCAGCCCCGCGTTGGTGATGGCCTTGCGCAGCGGGTCTCGCGCCGCCTCCACGTACGGGGTGTGGAACGCGCCGGAGACCGCGACGGGCATCACGCGCTTCGCGCCGAGCTCGCGCGCCGCATCGCTGGCCGCAGCCACCGCCGCCGTCGCTCCCGCGATGACCACCTGGCCCGGGCCGTTGTAGTTGGCCACCCAGACGTCACCGGCGATCCGGGCGCACGCCACCTCGACGAGGTCGTCGTCGAGCCCGAGCACCGCGGCCATCGTGCCGGGCCGGTCCGAAGCGGCATCGTGCATGGCATCGCTGCGGGCAGCCACGAGAGCGGCACCGTCCTCGAACGCCAGCGCGCCGGAGGCGACCAGCGCGCTGTACTCGCCGAGGCTGTGGCCAGCCACGAGGGCGGGCTCGACGCCGAGGCGCTCGACGGCATCGAGCACGACCATCGAGAGGACGAACGTCGCGAGCTGGCTGTTGCGGGTCTGCACCAGGTCCTCGGCGCCGGCGTGCAGGAGGAGGTGCTCGACGTCGCGCCCGGAGGCGGCGCTGGCCTCCGACACCAGCTCCCACGAGGGGTGCTCGCGCCACGGCTCGCCCATGCCCGGCTTCTGGGAGCCCTGTCCCGGGAAGGTGAACGCGATCACGACGCGCGTCGGGTGGCCGGCACGGTGCTGGGACCGAACCGAGGTGCTGGTGGTTTCACGACGTGCCCATCGTCACGGCGCACGGCCGGCGTCCGCGAGGGGATGGCGCCGATCGTTGCGGCGGAACGCCGCTTCGCGCAGCACGGTGATCGCAGCGAGCGAGAGGGCCAGCGCAGCGAGGGAGCGCACGCGGCGGGCGGGGGTTCGAGCCATGGGGTGGAGGCTACGCTCTCGCATCGACGCCGTCGGTCGCGGCACAGCCAGCCAGCCCGGGTGGCGGAATCGGTAGACGCGGGGGACTCAAAATCCCTTGCCCTCGTGGCGTGCGGGTTCGAGTCCCGCCCCGGGCACAGGTCCCGGCGAAGGCCGTACACTCCGCTCATGCTCCGATCGAGGGTCGAGCGGCGGCTGCAGACCGCGACTCGCGACCTCCAGCGCCTGCGCGCCGAGCTCGCGGTGGTGGACGAGCAGCTGGCCCCGATGCAGGACGAGGCCGACGACGCGAGGTTGCGGGCCCTGGTCTCGGAGACCGCGCTCGCCGAGCAGGAGCACCGCACCAGTCGCCGTCACGCGGATGCGATGGCGCGGCACCGCGACCGGGTGCTCCGCTCGATCGCAGAGCTCGAGGCGCTGCAGGACGATCTCCTCGATCAGCTGACCGCTGGGCGCTGACGCGGGCCGATCGCGGCGTCGGGAGCGAGCGGTAGGATCCGCTCACCTGATCGGAGGGAGCCGTGGCCACGCGCGTGGTGATCGCGGAGGACGAGGCCATCATCCGCCTCGACCTGCGCGAGACGCTGGAGGAGGAGGGCTACGAGGTCGTCGGTGAGACCGGCCGTGGCGACGAGGTGGTCGACCTCGTGCGCGCTGCTGCGCCCGATGTGGTGATCGTCGACATCAAGATGCCCGGCGCAGATGGCCTCACCGCCGCCAAGGCCATAAGCGAGGAGCACCTCGCCGCGGTCCTGGTGCTGACGGCGTTCAGCCAGCGCGACCTCATCGAGCGGGCCCGAGACGCGGGAGCGTTGGCCTACCTGGTCAAGCCGTTCCAGCGCGCTGAGCTGGTGCCGGCGATCGAGGTCGCGCTCGGTCGCTTCATCGAGCTGCGCGCGCTGCACGAGCAGAGCGCGGACCTCACCGAGCGCCTGGAGGCGCGCAAGGCCGTCGACCGCGCCAAGGGGTTGCTCATGGATCGCCACGGGCTGTCGGAGCAGGAGTCCTTCCAGTTCGTCCAACGCCACGCGATGGCATCGCGCCAGACCATGCGGGCGGTCGCCGACGCGGTGGTCGCCGGCGATCTGGCGCCGCAGTGACCGCCCGTGCGACCTGGATGGTCATCGACGGCAACTCGCTGACGTACCGAGCGTTCTTCGCCCTGCCGACCGACATGGCGACAGGCAGCGGCCAGGTCACCAACGCCGTGTACGGGTTCACCTCGATGCTGGTGAACCTGGTGCGCGAGCACCGTCCCGCTCACGTCGTGGTGGCGTTCGATCGACCGGAGCCGACCTTTCGCCACGATCGGGTGCCGCACTACAAGGGCAACCGCGACGAGGCGCCCGACATCCTGCGCCAGCAGCTCGGGCTCGTGCGCCAGGTCGTCGAGGTGCTGGGGCTGCCCACCGTCGAGATCTCCGGGTTCGAGGCCGACGACGTGCTCGCCACCCTCGCCGAGCGAGCGGCCGCCGCCGGAGACGACGTCCTGATCGTCACCGGGGATCGCGACAGCTACCAGCTCGTGCGCGACCCGCACATCCGCGTGCTCTACAACCGCCGGGGCGTCTCGGACTACGTCGTGTACGACGAGGCGGGCATCGCCGAGCGCACCGGCGTGCGACCGGATCGCTACGTGCAGTACGCCGCGCTGCGCGGCGACCCATCGGACAACCTGCCCGGCGTGCCGGGGGTGGGGGAGAAGACCGCGGCCAAGCTGATCGTGGCCTACGACGGCATCGACGGGATCTACGAGCACCTCGACGACCAGACCCCGAAGCTGCGCGCCAACCTCGCCGAGCACGAGTCGGTGGTGCGCACGAACGTCGAGATGATGGCGCTCGTGCGCGACGTCGAGGCGGTCCCCGCGCTCGACGAGCTCCAGCCCCGGGCGATCGACGCGGACGCCCTCCGCCAGCTGGTCGAGTTCCTCGAGTTCGGCTCCCTCGCGCCCCGCATCGCGGAGGCCTTCGAGCTCGACGCAGCCGCGGCGGGGGTCCAGGACGGCGAGGTGCTCGAGCCCGAGCTGCTCGTGCCCGACGGACAGGCGGCGGTCGTTGCAGCGCTCGAGGAGCTGGTGACGGGCGGCGTGCAGGTGGCGATCGACGGCGTCGTCGAGCACCGCCGCTTCGGCATCGACCTCGACGCCGTGGTGCTCGCGACGACGCCAGCTGCACCGGTCCTCATCATCGATGTTGCGATGCTGCAGCTCGACGCGGTGCGCTCCTCGCTGGCGCGGTGCCTGGGCGTCGACGGGCCGGGCGTCCTGGCGCACGGCGCCAAGCCGCTGGTGCGGGCGCTGCTCGATCTCGACATCGAGGTCCGGGGGTTGCGCGCTGATACGAGGTTGGCCGCGTACCTCCTGGATCCGTCCGAGGGGCGCTACGAGCTCGAGGAGCTGCTCGAGCGGTCCACGTCCTGGCGTGCAGCGACCGGCACCGACGCCCCCGCTGGACAGCTCGACCTCGATGGCACCGCTGGCGATCCGTCCCTCGATGCAGCTCGCCGCGCCCTGGCGGCCGCTGCGCTCGCTCCGGTGCTGCTCGAGGCGCTCGAGGCGCAGGGCATGGCGGAGCTGCACCGCGACGTCGAGGTGCCGTTGGTGCTGGTGCTTGCACGCATGGAGCGCGTCGGGGTCGCAGTCGACGTGGCGGAGCTCGAGGCGCTCGGCGCATCGCTGGTGGCCGAGTGCGATCGGCACCGTGACGCCATCTGGGAGCTCGCCGGTGGGCAGTTCAACGTCAACTCCACGCCGCAGCTTCGGGAGGTCCTCTTCGATCGTCTCGGGCTCACGCCGCAGAAGAAGACCAAGACCGGGTACTCGACCGATGCTGCGACGCTGGAGAAGCTGCGAGGCCAGCACCCCATCGTCGACGAGCTCCTCGCCTACCGCGAGGTGGAGAAGCTCCGGTCGACCTACGCCGAGGGGCTGCTGGCGGAGGTGGCGCCCGACGGCCGGATCCACGCCACGTTCCACCAGACCGTGGCGCGCACCGGGCGCCTCAGCTCTGATGCGCCCAACCTGCACAACATCCCGGTGCGCACCGAGCAGGGTCGCCGGTTCCGGCGGGCGTTCGTGGCCGGTGCGGGCTTCGAGCTCCTCGTCGCCGACTACGACCAGATCGAGCTCCGCTGCATCGCGCACCTGGCCGAGGACCCGGGGCTCATCGCAGCGTTCGAGTCCGGTGTCGACATCCACACCGAGACCGCAGCGCGCGTGTTCGGGGTTGCTCCCGGCGACGTGGGACCCGAGCTTCGGGCCCGGGCCAAGATGGTCTCCTACGGGCTCGCGTACGGGATGGAGGCCTACGGCCTGGCGCAGCGCCTCGGGATCCCCACCGGCGAGGCGAGCGAGATCCTCGATGCCTACTTCGCCGCCTTCCCCGCCGTGCGCTCGTACATGGAGCGGGCGGTGGCCGAGGCGCGCGAGCGGGGCTACACCGAGACCCTGTTCGGTCGACGGCGCCGGATCCCCGAGCTGTCGTCGTCCAACCACCGCCTCCGCCAGGCAGGTGAGCGCCAGGCGATGAACGCCGGCATCCAGGGTCTCGCAGCTGACATCTTCAAGGTCGCGCTCGTCCGACTCGACGCAGAGCTCGAGGCCGCCGCTGGTCGGAGCCGGCTCATCCTGCAGGTCCACGACGAGGTCATCGTCGAGGTCGGCGCGGGGGAGTGGGACGAGGTGGAGGCGAGGGTGCGCGCCGCGATGGCCGAGGCGTTCGATCTGCGGGTCCCGCTCGCGGTGCACCTGGCCCGGGGCGAGAACTGGGCCGAAGCGAAGGGTTGACATCACCGTCCGGCGCCGCCGCCGTGCTCTACGATGCCGATCGGCGCCGATCGGGCGGCCGGCGCCGAGGGAGCAGACGATGGCCATCAAGCTCGACACGCGCAAGGGCGGCGCCGGCCTGCTCTTCTACCTCTTCATCGTCTTCGGGATCTTCGCGCTCGCGTCCGGGATCATCGCCTGGCAGACCCTCGACGACTGCGGCGGCGTGAACCACTCGTGGCACGAGTGGCGCGTGTTCCCGCCAGGCTGGGAATGCCCGAGCCCGTACTGACGGCGTGCCGTTGACCGGCAGCGACCGGCACTGGTTCGAGGACGTCGCCGATCAGCTCGGCAGCGCCTACCTCCGCTACTCGTTCACCAGGGGGACCGACCAGGAGGTCGCCTCGCTCGTCGAGGCGCTCGAGCTCGCACCGGGCAGCAGGGTGCTCGACGTCGGCTGCGGTCCGGGCCGCCACGCCCACGCGCTGGCGAGGCTCGGCATCGAGGTGCACGGCGTGGACATCTCAGCGACGTTCATCGACCTCGCATCCACCGGGGCGCCGCCGGGGGCCAGCTTCGAGCGGTGCGACGCCCGTGCACTCGCCTTCGACGGCGAGTTCGACGCCGCCATCTCGCTGTGCCAGGGAGCGTTCGGCCTCGGCGGCCCGGTGCCTGCAGCCGACGCCCTCGAGCCTGATCGAGCCGTCCTGGGAGGGATGCGACGCGCCCTGCGACCAGGCGGCCGAGTGGCGGTGACCGCCTTCTCGTCCTACTTCCAGGTCCGCTACCTGGAGGACCACGACGCGTTCGACGCCGCCACGGGGGTGAACCACGAGCGCACCGAGGTCCGCGACCCCTCCGGTGGGGTGCACCCCGCGGACCTCTGGACCACCTGCATGACGCCGCGGGAGCTGCGCCTGCTCGCCGAGGTGGTCGACCTCGTGGTGGACGACTGCTGGTCGGTGACCCCCGGCGACTACCGCGCTCGTCCCCCGGATCTCGACCACCCCGAGCTGCTGCTCCTCGCGCACCGACCGCCGCCGCCGGCGGGCTGATCGCCCCTCGGCTGGGGCCGCTGGGAGCACCGGTGGTACCCTCCCGCGCCGCAGCAGTCCGTGCTGCACGCCGTACGCAACCGGGGACCCGGTGCGTGACGGCTGTCCGTCAGCGTCCCACCTACCGACAAGAAGAAGAACCTGTGTCCGATCTGGCCAGTGCCGAAACCGCCCCATCCACGTCCACGCTCACCGAGGAGGAGGTCCTCGGTCGGGTCATCGTCCTCAACGATCTCGACGGCCAGTCCCTCGAGGACGCCTATGCCGCCACGATGGTCGACGTCGAGGATGGCCAGATCGTGGAGGGCACCGTCGTCAAGGTCGATCGCGACGAGGTGCTGCTGGACATCGGCTTCAAGTCCGAGGGCGTGATCCCATCGCGCGAGCTGTCGATCCGCAACGACGTCGACCCCGGTGAGGTCGTCGCCCTCGGCGACAAGATCGAGGCACTCGTCCTCCAGAAGGAGGACAAGGACGGTCGCCTGGTCCTCTCCAAGAAGCGGGCCCAGTACGAGCGGGCGTGGGGAACGATCGAGGCCCTCAAGGAGCGCGAGGGCGTCGTCTCCGGACCGGTCATCGAGGTGGTCAAGGGCGGCCTGATCATCGACATCGGCCTGCGCGGCTTCCTGCCGGCGTCGCTCGTCGAGCTCCGGCGGGTCCGCGACCTTGCGCCGTACGTCGGTCGCGAGCTCGAGGCGAAGATCATCGAGCTGGACAAGAACCGCAACAACGTGGTGCTCAGCCGCCGCGCCTGGCTCGAGGAGACGCAGCGCGAGCAGCGCGAGGAGTTCCTCGTCAACCTGCAGCCCGGCGAGGTTCGCACCGGCGTCGTCTCGTCGGTCGTCAACTTCGGCGCGTTCGTCGACCTCGGCGGCATGGACGGCCTGATCCACGTCTCGGAGCTGTCCTGGAAGCACGTCGACCACCCGTCGTCGGTCGTCGCCGTGGGCGACGAGGTCCAGGTGCAGGTCCTCGAGGTCGACCACAGCCGGGAGCGCATCAGCCTCTCGCTGAAGGCCACGCAGCAGGACCCGTGGCAGGAGTTCGCCTCCAACCACCGGGTCGGCGAGCTGGTCTACGGACGGGTCACCAAGCTGGTGCCCTTCGGTGGCTTCGTGCAGGTCGGCGAGGGCATCGAGGGCCTGGTGCACATCTCGGAGATGTCGGCGCAGCACGTCGAGCTGCCCGAGCACGTCGTGACCCCTGGCGAGGAGCTCTGGGTCAAGATCATCGATCTCGACCTGGCACGCCGGCGCATCAGCCTGTCGATCAAGCAGGCTGCGGAGGGCGGCGAGGTCGCTGCGGAGTACCAGGAGCACTTTGGTGATCACGCGTTCGATGACGACGGCAACTACATCGGCCCGGCCACCGGCGCCGAGGAGGCGTGGGCCGAGTACTACGAGGAATCCGCCGCTCCCGGCGCCGCTGACGCCGCTGGCGCTGACGCCGCTGGCGCTGACGCCGCTGGCGCAGACGCAAGCGGGGACGTGGAAGACGCGGACGCAGGCGCAGGCGCAGGCGCCGCAGCGTCTGACGACTCGGCTATGGTCGACGAGGAGCCGCAGGCCGACGCCTGAGCGGTTCAGAGGTCGATCGGGGAGACACGGCAGAATCCGGGGGAATCGCTCACATCTTCGGCCGTTCGCGCCGAAGGTAGGGAGAACGACCTAGGGGTCTGCCGTTTGACCCGAATCGTGGATAGCAGACAAGGGGACCTTCGGGGAGAAGGCGTCCTTCGGCCAGGGCGACGCACGCGCGTCGCCGAACGAGGAATGGGGTCCAAGTGAGTTCACGTCGAACGCTCATCCTGATCGGCGCTGTGGTCATCGGTGCCCTCGCGGCATTCGTGCTCTTCAGCTACGTGTCCGGTCTCGAGGACAAGGTCAACGACGATGCGGAGCTGGTCGAGGCGGTGCAGGCGAAGGGCTCGATCCAGCGCGGCACCGACACGGCGACGGCGCAGGCCCAGGGCCTCATCGGGCTGGCGAAGATCCAGAAGCAGTTCCTCCCCGCCAACGCGGTCACCACCGTCGAGGAGATCGAGGGCCGCGTGGCGGTCTTCGACATCTCCGAGAACACCGTCATCCTCGACAGCATGTTCGTGGACGCCGGACAGGCGGTCAGCCAGTTCCGCGATCGCATCCGCAACCCGGAGTACGCCACCGTCACGATCTCCATCGATGACGTCGGCGCCGTCGGCGGCAACCTGACCCCGGGCGACGAGGTCAACATCCTGGTGTACTGCGAGAACAGGTGCACCACCGACGGCACCGCCCCGATCATCCCGGAGCTCGAGGTCGAAGGGTGGCTCGGCTACCGGTACCTGTACCAGAAGGCGCACATCCTGGCCATGGGGCAGCTCGCGGCGTTGGACCTCGGCGAGCAGGTTGTCGCCGAGGAGGGCGCGGCTCCCCAGCCGGCGCAGGAGAACGCCACGCGCGGGCTCATCACCTTCGACATGCCCGTCGATGGCGTCCAGCTCCTCGCCACCCTCGAGACGGCGACCGAGTTCTCGCTCTACCTGTCGCTCGTCCCCCAGGACTACGAGCCCGCGCCCATCCCGTTCCTCGAGATCGATCGCCTGGGCGAGCTCCCGGGTGAGGTCGGTGCCGAGCTGACCCCGTACGGACCTGCGGGGCGGCAGGAGCAGTGACCAGCTCGTTCACCAGCCAGTCCGGCGGTGGCGCAGCCGACGGGGGTCAGCAGGTAGGCGTGGCCGTGGTCGTCATCGACCCCGACCAGGTCACCCGCAGCCGGCTCGCGATGCAGCTCGGCCAGGGGGCGACCCCGCTGTCGAGCATCGACGAGCTCGCGCCGCGCCTGTCGGGCTTCCCCGTCGTCATGGTCCTGGGACCGACGGTCGGCATCGGGCCCGAGCTCCAGAAGGCGGCGAGCCTGCTCACCGCTCGGCCGGAGCTCGGCGCGATCATGGTCGCGGAGGAGGTCTCGACCGAGATCTACCAGCAGGCCCTCCGATCAGGGGTGCGCGACGTGCTCGCCGCGCCCGTCGACACCGCCGAGCTGACCGGAGCGGTCACGAGGGTGGCCTCCGGGTTGTCGGCGCGCGTCGTGCCCACCGGGCCGGCGACGCCGGCCATCGACGAGTTCGACGAGTTCAGCGATGAGTTGGGCCAGATCGTCACGCTCTACT
This sequence comes from Acidimicrobiales bacterium, assembly GCA_038206295.1. Lineage (GTDB taxonomy): Bacteria > Actinomycetota > Acidimicrobiia > Acidimicrobiales > JBBRAZ01 > JBBRAZ01. The sequence continues at coordinate 54,107 of JBBRAZ010000017.1, read as the reverse complement.
CGGCCAAGGGCGGCTCCGGAACCTCGGTGATCGCCGCGAGCCTGGCGGTGACGCTGGCGAAGCGCTGCACCCGACCGGTGTGCCTGGTCGACATCGACCTGCAGTTCGGCGACATCGCGGTGATGCTGAAGCTCGCTCCGCAGCACACCTTGGTGGATGCGGTCAGCGCGCAGGAACGCCTGGACCCGTCCCTGCTCCAGAGCCTGCTCGTCGAGCACAAGGATTCGGGCCTCCTGGTGATGCCCGCGCCGCTGGAGCCTGCGCACGCCGATCAGATCGGCGCCGCGGACGTGGTGAAGCTGCTGGAGGTCCTGCGCACCTTCTGCGCCTTGGTCATCGTCGACACCCAGACCTACCTCAACGATCCGATGATCGGCGCGCTCGAGATGAGCGACGAGATCCTCATGGTCACCGGCCTCGACATCCCCAGCATCAAGGACACCAAGATCGCGCTGCAGACCATGCGCCTCCTCGACATCTCCGCGGAGAAGGTCAAGCTCGTCCTCAACCGCGCCGACTCGAAGGTGCGCCTCGAGGTCGGCGACGTGGAGCGCACGCTCGGCCTCCAGGCCAAGGTGCTGGTGCCCAGCGACGTCGTGGTGCCGCAGGCGGTCAACAAAGCGGCGGCGGTCGTGCTCGACGCGCCGAAGTCGTCGGTGGCCAAGGCGATCGAGCAGCTGGCCGACCTGTACCTCCCGAGCACCGTCGAGAGCGGTGGCGGCTCCGGGAAGCGTCGGCGACGGTGACTGCGCTCGGCGTCGCTCTGAACGGGAGGTGGTGACATGTCGCTCTACAAGCGGTTGCACGACGTGCAGCAGGCACCGGCGCCGGGTGGCGGCTCCAACAAGCGCCGCGACCCGCTCCTGGCGGAGCTGCGCCAGAAGATCCACCACACGCTGATCGACGAGCTCGGTCCGGTCCTCTACGACAAGCGGCTCTCGGGCGACGACCTCCGACGGCGAGTCCACGAGCAGCTCCACGCGGCCCTCGCGCAGGAGCGTGCACCGCTGTCGGCTGCTGACAAGGCCCAGCTGATCCAGGAGGTCTCCGACGACATCCTGGGCTACGGCCCGATCGACGTGTACCTCCACAACGAGGACGTCAGCGAGGTCATGGTCAACGGCCCCGAGAGCGTCTACGTCGAGCGCAGCGGCAAGCTCGAGAAGGTCGAGTCGAACTTCGTCGATGAGACCCACCTCCGACGCATCATCGACAAGATCGTGGGCGAGATCGGTCGACGCATCGACGAGTCCAGCCCGCTGTGCGATGCCCGCCTCCCCGACGGCTCCCGTGTGAACGCGGTCATCTCACCGTTGGCGATCGGCGGCCCGTTCCTCACCATCCGCAAGTTCTCCGCCGATCCGCTCCAGGTCGACGACCTGATCCGCTTCGGCACCCTCAACGCCAACGCGGCGCGGTTCCTGCAGGCGTGCATCGTCGGACGCCTCAACATCATCGTCTCCGGCGGTACCGGCACCGGCAAGACCACGACGCTCAACGTGCTGTCCTCCTTCATCCCCTCCGACGAGCGGATCATCACCGTCGAGGACGCCAAGGAGCTCCAGCTCCACCAGGACCACGTGCTCTCGCTCGAGACGAGGCCACCGAACATCGAAGGCCGCGGCGAGGTCACCATCCGCGACCTCGTCAAGAACACCCTTCGCATGCGACCCGATCGCATCGTGGTCGGGGAGTGCCGTGGCGGTGAGGCGCTCGACATGCTCCAGGCCATGAACACCGGTCACGACGGCTCGCTCACGACCATCCACGCCAACAGCCCGCGCGACGCCCTGTCCCGACTCGAGACGCTGGTGCTCATGGCCGGCTTCGACCTGCCGATCCGGGCGATCCGCGAGCAGGTCTCCGCTGCCGTCGACCTCATCGTGCAGCTCACCCGCTTGCGAGACGGCACCCGCCGGATCACCCACATCACCGAGGTCCAGGGGATGGAGGGCGACGTCATCACCCTCCAGGACGTCTTCCTGTTCGACTTCGCTGCCGGCGTCGACCAGCACGGCCGCTTCCGTGGTCACCTGACCGCCACCGGCGTCCGCCCGAAGTTCGCCGAGAAGCTGGCGGACCTCGGCATCAGGCTCGGCGCCGAGGTGTTCTCCAAGGACACCTCCGACCGGAAGGCGATCCGCAGGTGACCCGCAGGATCCTCCTCCTGGTCGCGGCGGTGCTCGCAGTCCTGCTGCCCGCCACCGCAGGTGCGCAGGACCGACGTCCGAGCCAGGTGGTCACCGTCGACGCCACCAACGACGAAGCCGTCACGCTCGTCGTGCGGTCCGACGCGCCACCCGAGCAGCTCGCCGATGCCAAGATCGCCGTGGAGGGCGAGCAGGCGCGGGTCACCGCTCCCGCAGCGTCGGTGCCTGCAGCGCAGCAGCGCCTCGTGATCCTGATCGAGGCCAGCGCAGCGCTGGAGGAGGCCGGTGGCCTCGTCACCAGCCGCGAGGCGGCGAAGGCCGTCGTCGAGGCTAGCGACGGCCTGGAGATCGCGATCTACTCCTCGAGCGATCGCGTGCGGAAGATGTCGCCGTTCACCGCCGACAAGGCGGTGCTCCTCGAGGCGATCGATCGGGTCACCGCCCGCAGTGGCAACACGCTGTGGGACTCGATCGCGGGCGCAGCGCGGGTGCTCGGCCAGGAGGACGTGCCGGGCAGCACTGTCATCGTCGTGACCGGCACGCCCGACGACGGCTCCAACGGGGGCGTGGGCACCGCCCGCGGTGCGCTCACCAGCGCGGATGCCCGTCTCAACGTGGTGGGCCTGGCGACAGCGTCCTTCTCCTCCTCGCAGCTCCAGGGCCTGGCCGCGGACACCGGTGGCAGCTACCGCCAGACCGACAAGCCCACCGAGCTCGACGCGGCGCTCGAGGATGCGGCGCTCGATGCCACCAACCTCTACACCATCTCCTACGCCGCGCCGGCGACCGAGCTCGACACGGTGGTTGGCACGCTCGCCGTCGGCGGCGAGACCCTTGGCTACGAGTACGGCGTCGGCCAGATCACCAGCGGCAAGGCGTCGCTCGAGCCCACGCCGCCGGCGGGCGGCAGCCCGCTCGGCTTCCTCAGCGGAACCCTCGGGCTCATGCTCGGCATCGTGCTCGTCCTCGCCGCGGTCACCGGCATCGTCTACAGCCTGGCGGTCATCTTCACCCGCGACAACGAGCTCTCCGATGCGCTCTCGATGTACACCGAGGGCTACCTCCCAGAGGACGAGGAGGGCGAGGGCACTCGGATCAAGAGCGCGATCGTCCAGCGGGCCGTCGATCTGACCGAGCAGGTGGCCGAGCAGCAGGGGTTCCTGGGCAAGACCGAGGTCGCGCTGGAGCAGGCGAAGATCCCGCTGCGCGCTGCTGAGGCGCTGTTCTTCTACCTGCTGATCGTCCTGGTGCTCATGGTGCTCGGCTTCGTCCTGATCGGCGGCGTGATCGGGTTGCTGTTCATGGCCGTGCTCGGCGTGCTCGTGCCGCCAGCGGTCGTGAGCTTCAAGGCCGGGCAGCGCAAGAAGCAGTTCATGGCAGCGCTCCCCGACATGCTCCAGCTGCTCGCCGGCACCCTGCGCGCCGGATTCTCGCTCATGCAGGGCGTCGAGGCGGTCTCCCAGGAGGTCGACGGTCCGATGGGCGACGAGCTGCGCCGAGTCGTGACCGAGGCTCGACTCGGACGCTCGCTCGAGGATGCGTTGAACGGCACCGCTGAGCGCATGCAGAGCCAGGACTTCGCCTGGGCGGTCATGGCCATCGGTATCCAGCGCGAGGTCGGCGGCAACCTCGCCGAGCTGCTCATCACGGTGGCCGACACCATGATCCAGCGAGAGCGCCTCCGGGGCGAGATCTCGGCGCTCACCGCCGAGGGCCGGGTCTCGGCGATCGTGCTGGGCATCATGCCGCCCGGTCTCGGCGTCACGATGTACACGATCAACCCGACCTACATGGAGACGCTCTTCACGCACACGCTGGGAAACATCCTGCTCGGTCTCGCCACGGTCGCCACGCTCGTCGGCTTCGTGTGGATGAAGAAGATCATCGACATCGACATCTGAGGCACCATGGACACTCAACTGCTCATCGGCATCATCGGGGTTGCGCTCTGCGTCGTCCTCATCGTGTGGACCATCGGGTCCAGCGCGAACGACAAGGCTGCGATGCGCGAGACGCTGCGGCAGCTCGAGGAGTACGAGGTCGAGAGCGTCCGCGACCAGGAGCTCCTCGTTCCGCTGCGCGAGCGCACCCTCACGCCGATCATCGGTCAGGTCGTCGGCCTCGGGCGCCGCTTCACGCCGGTCGGCTACGTCGACACCGCGCGCCACAAGCTGCAGTGCGCTGGCAAGGGGTCGCCGGAGGAGTTCGACCGGTTCCTCGCGACCAAGGTCGTGATGATCGCCCTCTCGCCGTTCTCCTTCATCTTCGCCTTCATCTGGAATCCGTTGGGCGTCGCGGGGATGCCGCAGCTCATCCTGTTCGGCGTCCTGCTGTTCCTCTTCGTGATGGGGCCGGATTCGCAGCTGGACAAGGCGCTGTCGGAGCGGCAGTTCATCCTCCGCCGCTCGCTGCCCGACATCCTCGATCTGCTGACCATCTCCGTCGAGGCAGGCCTCGGCTTCGAGCAGGCGATCGACCGCACCATCGATGCAGTCCCGGGGCCCCTCTCCGAGGAGTTCGCCCGCATGCTGGGCGAGGTCCGGGCGGGCTCGTCGCGCGCTGATGCGCTCCGCGCCCTCGAGGAGCGCACCAACGTCTCGGAGGTCCGGTCGTTCGTGCTGGCGGTCCTCCAGGCCGACACCTTCGGCGTGTCCATCTCCAAGGTGCTGCGCTCGCAGGCGGAGGAGATGCGCATCAAGCGCCGGCAGATGGCGCAGGAGCAGGCCATGAAGGCACCGGTGAAGATGCTGATCCCGATGGTGTTCTGCGTGTTCCCCGGCCTGTTCGTGGTGGTCATCGGTCCCGCGATCATCAACATGCGCGAGGCGTTCTGAGTCGGTCGGGATGATGCCCGACCCCAGCGCTCCCAGCGAGTCGGGCGCCGCGCACGCCCGCGGCGCCACCCTCGATGCAGCGATGGCCGCAGGCCTGCTGGTGTGGGCGGTACGGCTCTCGACGAAGCCGCTGCACGACAACAGCTTCTTGACGCACCTGGCCACGGGGCGGCGCATCCTCGAGAGCGGGGTGCCGACCGTCGATCCCTACTCGTTCACCGCCCGAGGTGAGCCGTGGGTGGTGCAGAGCTGGTTCGCATCGCTGCTGTACGCGCAGTCCGAGGCGTGGTTCGGCCCGGCGGGGCTGCGCCTCGGACTGGCGCTGACCATGGTGGCGCTGGTCGCGTGCATCTGGGCGCTGACCGCGCCTGCGCGCACGGTCCTTCCTCGGCTCGCGGTCGCAGCGCTGGCGGTGGCGGTGGGCTCGGGCGCGTGGTCGTTCGAGCGACCCCTCATGTTCGGGCTCCTGGGTGTGGCCATGCTGCTGCTCGTGGTCGAGGAGCGCCTGCCGATGTGGGTGGTGCTCCCCGTGATGTGGGTGTGGGTCAACACCCACGGATCGTTCCCCCTCGCGGTGGTCCTGCTGGTCTCGATCGGCATCGGCCGCGGGCTCGACCGGGCCCCGCTGGGACGCGCGCCCAAGGCGCTGGCGTTCACCGTGGCGGGCATCGTGCTGGCGGCCGTCAATCCGATCGGGCCGAAGCTGCTGGTGTTCCCGCTGCACCTCCTGGGTCAGCGCGAGGTGCTGCAGAGCGTCGTCGAGTGGCAGGCGGCGAGCTTCCAGGATCGGTGGATGCTCGCCTACCTGGTGCTGGTGGCGGTGTCGATCGCGGCGCTCGTGCGACGTCCGTCGTGGTCGGTGGCGGTTCCGCTGCTGGTGTTCGTCCCGCTGTCGCTGCTGGCCATGCGCAACATCGGCGTCGCGGTGGTCGTGCTGGTGCCGGGCGCCGCCCGCGGCCTCGCAGATCTCGGCTCGATCCGAGGCGACGACCGCAGCACGCTCGGCGCGGCGCTCGCGGGATCGATGGTGGCGCTCGGCGCGACCCTGCTGGCGATCGGGGTGACCTCGAGCCCCGACATCCGATACGACGCCTATCCCATCGATGCGCTGGCGCACCTCGATGAGCGCGGCGTGATCGGAGACGGGGACCGCACCCGGCTCATCACCCACGACTACGTGGGCAACGTCATGGAGCAGCTCGATCTCGGCGAGCCGGTCTTCTTCGACGATCGCTTCGACATGTACCCGGCTGCGGTGAGCGCCGACTACTTCGCGCTCACCGTCGGGGCGCTGCGGTGGGAGGAGGTGCTCGACCGGTGGGATGGCGTGGCGGTCATCTGGCATCGCGACCAGCCGCTGGAGAGCCTGCTGCTGCAGTCGACCGACTGGCGGCTCGTGTGGACCGACGACACGTTCCGCGCCTTCTGCCGGCGTGGAGCACAGGGCTGCTGACGCCGCAGGGCATCACGATGTGCGATCGGGCACCTGCGGGCGTCGCGACCTGACCCCAGACGCGCAGAAGGGGCGGGGCCGAAGCCCCGCCCCTTCTGGTTTCGACTGAGTCGGCTCAGGAGCCGGCGGTCGAGATGGAGTTGCCGACCGAGCTGAACTGCGAAGACGCAGCGCCGCCCAGGAAGCTGATGGCGAGGATGCACACCACGGCGATCAGGGCAACGAGAAGGGCGTACTCCACGAGGGAGGCGCCACGCTCATCGACGGTGAGCCGAGCCTGCAGCCATGCGCCAAGGGTCTGGATCGAGGTCATAGTTATCTTCCTTCTGTGCTGATGCAACGTACCCCTGAGCCCGGGGCTGGGCTTTCTACTTCAGTGATTATCGTCACCACCGAAGGAGATCTGTATAGGAAGTACGGCCCATTTCCATCGAAGATGGGAATGGAGACCGCTCCGGCGATCGACCAGACAGATGGTAGTGGATCAATCCAGCCTGACGATGCCCATGCGCACCGCCGCGAGCACCGCCTGCGTGCGATCGCGGGCGTCGAGCTTCTGGTAGATCGACGCGAGGTGGTTCTTGACCGTCTTCTGGCTGATGAACAGCCGCTCGGCGACCTCCGGCGTGCTGCAGCCGTCCGCGATGAGCTGGAGCACCTCCTCCTCGCGCGCTGTCACGACCCGCTCCTCGGGAGGCTGCTCGCGGTCGAGGTTGCGGACCTCCTCGAGCATCGAGGCCGCCAGCTTCGGTGAGAGCACCGTGTCGCCGTTGGCCGCCATGCGCACCGCCTGGACGATCTCCTCCATCGAGCAGTCCTTGACCAGGTAGCCGCTCGCTCCGGCGCGCACCGCAGAGGCGAGCACCTCCTGGTCGGCGTGCATCGTGAGCATCACGACGCGGGTCTCCGGTCGGCGCTCGCGCACCTGTCGGCAGGCCTCGACACCATCGAGGATGGGCATCGTGACGTCCATGAGGATGATGTCGGGCTCGAGCTCGGCGGCGAGGTGCACCGCCTCCTCGCCGTCGGCGGCCTCGCCCACGACGTCGAGCCCGTGCTCGGTCATGGCTCGGCGCAGCGCCTCGCGCAGCATCTTGTGGTCATCGGCGAGCAGCAGCCGGATCGTCACCTGGGCCCCCGGGTTCCCTCGTGGTGCTGCGAGGCTACTCGCTGGGCCTCGGTCGCCGATTGCGAACGGCGCTGCCGCTTCAGCGGTGTGCGGGAGACAGCGGAGGGATCAGCGAGCACCGCACCGTCGACCCTGCGCCCGGCTCGCTCAGCAGCTCGAGGGTGGCACCGATGCTCGATGCCCGCTCACGCATGCCGAGGATCCCGTAGGAGTCGAGGCGACCGGCGCTTCCGACGGGGAACCCTCGTCCGTCGTCACTGATCTCGAGGTGGCCGGTGCGGCCGTCGCACCGCCACTCGATGCGCACCTCGGCGGCATCGGCGTGACGCTCGATGTTCGTGAGCGCCTCCTGGCAGATCCGCCAGAGCTCGCGCTCCTGGAGGATGGGCAAGCGGTGCTTGCGATCGAGCAGGAGGTGGATGGCCAGACCGCTGCGGTCGCGCACCCGGGCGACGTACTGCTCGACCGTGCTGGCCAGGTCGTTGCTCTCCGAGACGTCGGTGCGCAGGTCGTACAGCGTGTCGCGCACCTCGCCGATGACCCCGCGCACGTCGTTGCGGAGCTGGTCGAGGTCGGGACCCACCGACGTACCCCGCTCGTTGGCGCCGACGATGCGGTCCAGCTCGAAGGCGAGGTAGGCCAGCGACTGGCCGATGCGGTCGTGCAGGTCGCGTGCGATGCGGGTCCGCTCCTCGTCGGCTCCCACGGTGCGCAGCCGTGCGAACCATCGGGCGTTGTCGATGGCGAGGCCCATCGGCTCGGCGAAGCCTCGCACCACCCGCAGGTCGCGCTCGTTGAACGGGTCGACGCCGGTGCGCTCGAGGGCCAGGAAGCCCATGACCGCGCCACGCGCCGGCAGCGGCGCGTAGATGCCGCTGGTGGCCCGGTTCGAGAATCCCAGCTCCTCCTGGAGGGCGTGGTCGACGACCACGACCTCGTCGGCGGCCACCGCCCGCGCGAGCACCGGGAGCAGCTCGTCGCCGGAGATGCGCAGCGCTGCTCGGCAGCCTTCGCGGCGCAGCACGTCCCAGCCTGCATCGGTGTCATCGAGGGCGGCGACCACCACCGCGTCGAACTCCACCAGGCTGCGGAGCCGGGTGAGGGTGGTGTCCATCACGTCATCGATGTCGAGCGACGCCGGAAGCGTCTGGGCCACCCGGTGGAGGTTCGACAGCAGCGCGTTGGCATCGGACAGGCGGTCGAGCCGGTGCAGGGCGAGGGTGCGCTGGCGATCGGCCTCGCCGGAGATCCGTCGAGCCCAGCCGCTGACCACCGCGATCAGCAGCAGGACCGCCGAGGTGCGCACCGACAGGAGGAACTCCTCGGTGCTCGCGTCGGCGCGCATCAGGTACGGGATGTTGACGCTCATCGCGGAGACCGACGCGATGCGCAGCGCGAACCCGAAGCCGCGAGCGAACCCGGCCACGGTCACCGCGGTGATGAGGGTGAAGACGAACGGGGACTCCCAGAAGCCGGTGGTGGCGAGCACCAGGACGTGCAGCGTGGCCTCCGCGATGACCTCGGTGAGGGAGCGGACGTTGCCCATGTAGCGGATCGGCAGCTGGGTTCGCAGCACCGAGTAGGCGATGACGACGACCGACCACATCGCCATCACGAGGTTGCCTTCGGCCATCTCGGGCGCAGCGAGGCCGACCGACAGCGCGGTGGTGCCCCAGCGGATGGCGAGGATGGCGGGCCCGAACGTGGCGACGCGGTCGAAGCTGTCGAAGAGCCCGGCGCTGGAGTCGAGGTCGTCGTCGTCGATCGAGCCGTCGCTGAGGTCGCCGATCCGGGTGATGCGCTCGGCCAGGGGGACGATCTCCGGTGTCTCCCCCTGCGCCCGGGACCCTTTGGCGGCCGAGCTGGCGGACGCTGCGGTGCCGTCGCCGGCGTCAGGCGCGTGCTCGGGTGCGGCGACGTCAGCGGCGTCCAGCGTGGATGTGCGTTCCTCGGTGGCCATCGATCGTCCCGTCGTCCGGCTCGGGCGGGTGACGCCGCCGCGAGCGTAGCGGGCGGCTCGCGCCGGGGTCTGGCGCGCTACGGTCCGCCGATGCTCCTCATCGGCCTCACCGGCGGCATCGGCTCGGGGAAGTCCTCGGTGTCGGAGCGACTCGCCCGTCGCGGCGCGCGCATCATCGATGCGGACGCGATCACCCGCGAGCTGCAGGCTCCTGGCCAGGAGGTCCTCGCGGCGATGGTCGAGCGCTTCGGCGGGGGGATCCTGCACGCCGATGGGACGCTGGACCGGCCTGCGGTCGCCGCCGTCGTGTTCTCCGATGGCGCCGCGCTGGCGGATCTCAACGCCATCGTGCACCCCGCGGTGGGCGTGGAGATCGCTCGCCGCCTCGAGGAGGCCGTCGGCACCGACGACGTGGTCGTGCTCGACGTGCCGCTGCTCGTGGAGTCCGGGCGCGACGACGTGGCGGCCCTCATCGTCGTCGACGTCGATCCCGAGGTGGCGGTTGCGAGGCTCGTCGAGCACCGCGGCTTCAGCGACCACGACGCTCGTCGGCGGATCGCTGCCCAGGTGGATCGCGACGACCGCCTCGCTCGAGCGGATCTCGTCATCGACAACGGCGGGACCTTGGAGGACCTCGACGGCGAGGTGGCTCGAGCGTGGGCCTGGATCGAGGGGCTGCGCTCCGAGTCCGCCTGAGGGCAGGCGGCAGGTGCGCCGCTCAGCAGAGGTCGAGGCGCACGGCGAGGTCGCTGCGCAGCGCGCCGTGGGGATCGACGCGCTCGCGCACCGCCCGCCACTCGTCGAGCCGGGGGTACATGGTCGGCACCAGCGATGCGCGCAGGCGGCTGTCCTTGGCGAGGTAGACGCGGCCGCCGACCCCGGCGACGAGGTCGTCCAGCTCGTCGAGCAGGGGTGCGAGCCCCGCGGTGCGCGCCGGGATGTCCAGCGCCAGGGTCCACCCAGCCATCGGGAACGACAGCGGGCCGGGGTTGCCGGCGCCGAAGCGCTTGAGGACCGTGAGGAACGACGGCACGTGCTCGGCGCCGAGTCGTCGGCAGATGGTGCGAAGCGCATCGGTCGCGGCGTCGGGGACCACCATCTGCCACTGCACGAACCCGCCGGGACCGTAGAGGCGGTTCCAGCCCCCGACGAGATCGAGCGGATGCCAGAACGTGGGGATCGTCTGGAGCTCGTCGCGACGCAGGCGCGGCGCCGTGCGGAACCAGAGCTCGTTGAAGGCGCGGATGGACAGTCCGTTGAGCAGGCTCGAGGGGGCGACCGGCGGCGCGCGCACCAGCTCGGCGGCCCGGTAGGCGAGCGGCGAGTCGAGGCCCGACTCCTCGGCGGTGGCGAAGCGCCCGCGCGTCAGCACCGAGCGGCCGAGGCGCCGACCCGGCGCGAGCAGGTCGGTCCAGGCGACGGAGTAGTGGTAGCCGTCGTCGCCCGACGCCATCAGCTCGATGACCTCGTCGAGGTCCCGGGTGCGGTCGGTGTCGACGATGAGGCGGCTCGAGGTGATGGGCTGCGCCTGGAAGACCACCTCGACGATCACCCCGGTGAGGCCCATCCCGCCGGCGGTGGCCCAGAACAGCTCGGGGTCCTGGTCCGGGCCGACGGTCACCTCCTCGCCGCTCGCCAGGACCAGGCGCATGGAGCGGACGTGGTCGCACCACGAGCCGTCGCGGTGGTGGTTCTTGCCGTGGATGTCGGAGGCGACCGCACCGCCGACGGTGACCAGGCGGGTGCCGGGCGACACGGGGACGAACCAGCCGCGGGGCACGAGGTGGTGCAGGAGCCGCTCGAGGGTGACCCCGGCGCGCGCGGTCACCACGCCGGTGGCCCGATCGAGCGTGAAGGCGTCGTCGCCGGTGAGCGATACGACGTCGCCGCCCGCGCGCTGCGCAGCGTCGCCGTAGGAGCGCCCCATCCCGCGTGCGATCAGGCCCCGGCCGTCGGCCGCGGCGCGGGCCGCGGCCGCGACCTCGTCGTCGCCGACCGCGTGGTGCACGGTGGCCGCGGTCGGTGCGGTGCGTCCCCACCCCGTGAGCTCCTCGTACGTGCGCGGTGCGTCGGCCACGGCGTCAGCTCCCGTAGACGGCGACGCCGTACACGACCAGCCACGCGCAACCGATCGCCTGCAGCACCCGGTCGGTGAGCACCACCTGCTCCGGCGCGCTTCCCTGGCCCTGGTCGACGAGCAGCGCGTAGCGGAAGATCGCGGCGGCGAACGGCACGATCGACAGCTCGTACCAGATGCCGGTCGCGTCCGCGACGTCAGCGGTCTCGAAGGCCCACAGGCAGTAGGCGACCAGCAGCACGCCGGAGGTGACCGAGCGGAGGTAGGAGAGGTACGCGGGGGAGTAGGCGGCGAGCGTGGGGCGGATGGCTGCGGCCAGCTCGACGGTGAGCTCCCCGGCCTCGCCCGTGCGCTTCCCAACGGCCATGAACAGCGCGCCGGCAGAGGTCACGATGAAGAACCAGTCCGAGATGGGCACGTCGACAGCGGTGGCCCCCGCGATGGCTCGGAGCACGAAGCCGCTGGCGATGGCGAGGAGGTCGACGACCGCGATGTCGCGCAGCCCCCACGAGTAGGAGGCGGTGATGGCGATGTAGGCGGCCAGCGCGACCCCGAGGTTCGGGTCGATCGCAGCGCCGGCGAGCACGCCCAGCAGCAGCACGACGATGCCGACGGGGACCGCGGCGCGCACGGGAACCTCTCCTGCTGCGATGGGGCGCTCGCGCTTGGTGGGGTGGAGCCGGTCGGACTCGACGTCGCGGGCGTCGTTGAGGAGGTACGTGCCGGAGGCCACCGCGCAGAAGCACACGAAGGCGCCGCAGGTGCGCGCCAGGTCGTCGCCCTGGTCCAGCACGCCCGCCGCGCCCGGCGCAGCGAACACGAGGAGGTTCTTGATCCACTGCTTGGGGCGCGCCGCTCGCAGCCAGGCGCCGGCGGTGCCGCTCATCGCGCGGACACGATGCGCCACAGCGGGCGTGGCAGGTGGCGCATCACGACGAACAGCCAGCGCAGGATGCCCGGCACCCAGATGATCTCGCGGCCTCGCCGCAGCCCGTCGGCGACCGCGTCGGCGACCTTCTCGGGGGTGGTGGCGAACGGCTGGGGCTCCATGCCATCGGTCATGCGCGAGTGCACGAAGCCGGGGCGCACGACCATCGCCCGCGCTCCGGAGCCGATCAGCGCGTCGCCGAGGCCCTGGGTGAACGCGTCCACGCCCGCCTTGGCCGAGCCGTACACGTAGTTGGTCTTCCGGGCGCGCTCGGCGGCGACCGACGACAGGACCACCAGCGTGCCGTGGCCCTGGGCCCGTAGCGTGCGCGCCGCCTGGAGGCCGACCGACACGGTGCCGGCGTAGTTGGTGGCGGCATCCGCTGCGGCCGCCTCCGGATCGTCGTCGTAGGCGGCCTGGTCGCCGAGGACGCCGAAGGCGACCAGCACGAGGTCCACGTCGCCGATGCGGTCGGTCGTGGTCGCCAGGACGCGATGGTGGTCCTGGGGCGCGCCGGCGTCGAAGGCGACGAGCTCGACCTGCGAGACGCCTGCGGCGCGCACCCGCTCTGCGGCGGTGGTGGCCGCGTGTCCCTCGGGATCACGGACCGCCAGCACCACGCGGCGGCACCGATCGGCGGCCAGCCGCTCGATGATCGCCACCGCGATGTCCGAGCTGCCGCCGAGAACCAGCGCTGACTCGACGGCGCCGAGTGCATCCTTCACGATCGTGCTCCCGATGGTCGATGGGCGCGATCCGCAACCGGGGGAGCGGATCCGGCGACGAGCGTAGCCCTGGGAGGTGCCGCCATCGCTCCCCCGGAAGGCGGGGACCGCACCGTAGGCTGCGCCGGTGGACCGGGGACGCACCGACGGGTCGGGGGCGCGGCTCGCTACGGGCCTGGCGCTGGCGGTGGGCGTGGTGCTGCGATGGATCGACCTCGGCGGCAGCGCCCCGAGCGCCGACGAGCAGTTCACCGGCGTGCTGGCGCGCTCGCCGCTCAGCGCGCTGGTGGGGCGCCTCGTCGATCAGGACGTGCACCCGCCGCTCGACTACGTGCTGCGTCACCCGGTGGTGCACGACGGCAGCACGCTCTGGCTGCGGGCGCCGTCGGCGGTCCTGTCCTGCGGTGCGCTGCTGCTCGTCTGGCGCTGGGCTCGCACGCAGGGGTGGTTCGGCACCTGGGTCGTGCTCCTGACGGCGGTCCTTCCGTTCTTCGTGTTCTACGGCCGCATGGCGAGGATGTACGCCCTCCTGCTGCTGTGCGGGGTGGCCGCCTTCGTGCTCGCCGTCGGGTGGCTGCGAGCACCACGACGCTGGCACCTCGCAGCGGTCGGCGCGCTGGTCCTCGTCGCTGCTGCCGCCGACAACACCGGCTGGTCGCTCATCGCCGGGCTGGCGCTGCTGCCGGGGCGACGCCGCGACCCAGAGGCGTGGCGGTGGCGCGCAGCGATCGTCGTGCCCGCTGTGGTCTGGGCAGCGGCGTGGAGTCCCTCGCTCGCAGGGCAGCTCGGCAACGGCACCGGGCAGTGGATCGCGCTCGCGGACCCGCAGCAGGCCGTCGCCGAGGTCGGTCGGGTCGTCGTGCTCTTCTACCCGGATGGCGCACCCGTGGCGTTGCTGGCCGTGGCGGTCGGCGGGTGGTCGCTGCACCGCCGCGATCCGGTGCTCGGATGGGCGTGGCTCTCGCTGTGCGCCATCCCGGTGCTGGCGACCGCCGCGCTCGGCTTCGTCGCACCCGTGCTGGTCGCCCGGTCCCTCGCGGCGAGCGCCTTCGGCTACGTGATCGCTCTCGCCGCGCTCGCAGAGGAGTCGCGCCGCCGCGCCGGGCTCTGGCCGGTGGTCGTCGCCGTCCTGCTCGCGGCGATGGTCCTGCCGTCGCTGGTGCCAGCGGTGCGCTACGAGGAGGAGTCCGGGCCGGCGGTGCGTGCGCTCGCGGCGTCGGTCTCGCCGGGCGACGCCGTGGCGCTGAGCCCCGACTTCCTCTCGCACGTGCTCGTGTGGAGCCTCGGCGCCCCGATCGACGGCGAGCCGGTGCCAGGCGTCACCGCCGACGGCGTGTTCACGTACGTGGTCGGCGACCGAGCGTGGGAGGGGAGGCTGTGGGTGCTGTCCCACGAGCTTCGAGCCTGGCGACCCCCTGGACTCGTGCCGTGCGAGGAGTGGTCGCGACCATCGCTGGAGGCGTACGCGCTGGACTGCTTCGCTCGCCCGTAGCCTGTTCGACGTGCCTGCGTTCCGTGTCGTGTCCGACTACCAGCCTGCCGGCGACCAGCCCGCCGCCATCGACCAGCTCGCAGCCGGCCTCGTCGACGGCGAGCGGTACCAGACGCTGCTGGGCATCACCGGCAGCGGCAAGAGCGCGACGATCGCGTGGACGATCGAGCGGGCGCAGCGCCCCACCCTGGTGCTGGCGCCCAACAAGTCGCTCGCGGCGCAGCTCGCCAACGAGTTCCGCGAGCTCTTCCCCGACAACCGCGTCGAGTACTTCGTCTCGTACTACGACTACTACCAGCCCGAGGCGTACCTCCCCTCCAGCGACACCTTCATCGAGAAGGACTCGTCGGTCAACGACGAGATCGACCGCCTGCGGCACTCGGCGACCGCCGCGCTGCTGACCCGGCGAGACGTCATCGTGGTGGCGTCGGTGTCGTGCATCTACGGCCTCGGTTCGCCCGAGGAGTACCGCGACCAGCTGCTGGTGGTGCGCCGTGGCGAGGAGATCGACCTGCGCCAGCTGCTCGGCCGGCTCGTGGCGCTGCAGTACGACCGCAACGACGTGGCGCTGGCCCGGGGGCGGTTTCGCGTGCGGGGCGACACGCTGGAGATCCACCCCGCCTACGAGGAGACGGTGCTGCGCATCGAGCTGTTCGGCGACGAGGTCGAGGCCATCTCCGAGGTCGACCCGCTGACCGGCGACCGCATCCGCTCGCTGGACGAGGCCGTCGTGTTCCCCGCCAGCCACTACGTCACCGGCGACGAGCGCATGCGTGGCGCGATCGAGCGCATCGAGGCCGAGCTGCAGGAGCGCCTGGCGCAGTTCGAGGCCGAGGGCAAGCTGCTCGAGGCGCAGCGGCTGCGCATGCGCACCACCTACGACCTCGAGATGCTCCAGGAGATGGGCTTCTGCAACGGAATCGAGAACTACAGCGCGCCGATCGACGGGCGATCGCCGGGGGTGGCGCCCAGCACCCTGCTGGACTTCTTCCCGTCGGACTTCCTCACCATCGTCGACGAGTCCCACGTCGCCATCCCGCAGCTGCACGGGCAGTTCGCCGGCGACCGGAGCCGCAAGCAGACGCTGGTGGAGCACGGGTTCCGCCTGCCGTCCGCGGCTGACAACCGCCCGCTGCGCTTCGAGGAGGTCATCGAGCGCGTCGGCCAGATGATCTTCCTCTCAGCGACGCCCGGTCCGTGGGAGCTCGAGCACTCGTCCAAGATCGTCGAGCAGATCGTGCGCCCGACCGGCCTCATCGATCCGGAGGTCGTGGTGCGCCCGACCAAGGGGCAGATCGACGACCTGCAGGAGGAGATCCGCGCGGTGGTCGAGGCCGGCGAGCGGGTGCTCATCACCACCCTCACCAAGAAGATGGCCGAGGACCTCACCGAGTACCTCCTCGAGCTCGGGGTGCGGGTGCGGTACCTGCACAGCGAGGTCGACACCATCGCCCGCATCGAGCTGCTGCGCGACCTGCGCCTCGGCGAGTACGACGTGCTGGTCGGCATCAACCTGCTGCGCGAGGGCCTGGATCTGCCCGAGGTGTCGCTGGTGGCGATCCTCGACGCCGACAAGGAGGGCTTCCTGCGCTCGGAGACGTCGCTCATCCAGACGATCGGGCGCGCAGCGCGCAACGTATCGGGCCGCGTCGTCATGTACGCCGACACCGTCACGCCATCGATGCAGCGGGCGATCTCCGAGACCAACCGCCGCCGGCAGCGCCAGCAGGCCTGGAACCTCGAGCACGGCATCGATCCGCAGCCCATCCGCAAGGCGGTCACCGACATCCTCGCCCAGCTCCGTCCCAACAGCGGCGCGCCGGTGCCCGGTGGCGACAGGCGACGGGCACGACCGGGCGGCGACGCGCGCCAGGCGCTCGCCGACCTGCCCGTCAGCGAGCTGCCGGCGCTCATCCAGACGCTCGAGGACGAGATGCACGACGCCAGCACCGAGCTGCGCTTCGAGTACGCGGCTCGCCTGCGCGACGAGATCAAGGAGCTGCGGCGGGAGCTACGAGATATCGGCTGACGGGTCGTCGCCGGCCACGGCGTGGCGGGCAGCCGGGCTCCCGCCGGTCGCTCGCAGCTCGAAGAGCCACTGGTAGGTGAAGAGGTTCGGGAGCGCCGCGCGCGAGATGCGATCGGTGGCGCGCACCGCGCGCCGCGCGCCGCTCTCGCCGACCGCGGACCTGCCTCGGTCGAGCACCTCGAGGGGCAGGCTGGTCGAGCGCACGCGACCGACGGCGTAGCCGCTCGCGGCGGCGAGCCGCGTGAAGCTCGCCCGCGTGAAGAACCGGAGGTGGGTGCGGTCGAGGATGCCGCGGGAGTCGTAGTCGAAGCGGCCGGAGGCGAAGCGGAGGCGCGGGTACCAGTGGGCCACGTTGGGGATGCTGGCGACGATGCGGCCGCCGGGGGCGAGCACCGCGCGCAGCTCGTCGAGGAGCCGATCTGGCTGCTTGAGGTGCTCGAACACGTCGGCGGCGAGCACGACGTCGAAGCCGTCTCCGATGTCGGGGGGCAAGCCGTCGTCGAGGTCGGCGACGACGAAGCGATCGAGGCGGTCGGCTGCTCCGGGCGCGGGGTGCAGGTCGACGCCCACCACGGTGTGGCCGGCGCGCCGGAGCTCGCTGCCGACCGTGCCGTCGCCGCAGCCCAGGTCGAGGATCCGCAGCGCGGCGCTCGTGCCGATCATCGACACGACCTGCGCGTGCGAGCTGTCGGCACCCACCTTCTGCTCGTAGGACCTCGTGGCGAACACGAGGTCGCCCTGGCCGAAGCCCATCTTCTGGAACCGGTAGCGCACGACGTGGCGGCAGATGTCGAACGCGTACTTCATGCCGTTGACCCGCGAGATCTCGTCGCCGTAGAACGTCGGGATCGGGATCTCGCAGATGTGCTTGCCCGCCTCCATGAGCTGGACGATCACCTGCGTGTCGAAGTCGAAGCCGTCGCTGTTCACCTCAAACGGGATGTCGCGCAGCGCAGCGACGCTGTAGGCGCGGTACCCGGAGTGCCACTCGCTGAGCGAGGAGCCCATCACCCGGTTCTCGAAGGAGGTGAGGATGCGGTTGCCCACGTACTTGTACATGGGCATGCCGCCCCGTCGGGCGCCGCCGCGCTCCAGCATGCGGGAGCCCATGACCGCAGAGCACTCGCCGGTCACCAGCTTCTCGACGATCGCCGGGAGCATCTCGGGTGCGTACTGCCCGTCGCCGTGCAGGAGCACGACGATGTCCAGGTCGTTGTCGATCGCCCACCGGTAGCCGACCTTCTGGTTGCCGCCGTAGCCGAGGTTGCGTGGCTGGCGCAGGACGGTCAGCGGCAGGGTGGGCGTCGAGGCCTGGTAGCCGAGGCCGACGAGGTACGTGGCGTCGCTGCTCGCGTCGTCGGAGATCAGCACACCGGTGATCTGCGGTCGGAACTCGACCGGGATCCGGTCCAGGACCGTGTGCAGCGTGCTCGCCGCGTTGTAGGCGACGACGAGGATCCCGATCCGCTTCACGTCGCCTCCAGGGTGGTCAGGGGCTCGGCCGCCTCCGCCGCGACCGCGCCGCGGGCGCCGGCGCGGCACGCAGCGACGGCGCACGCTGCGGCGCAGGGCACGAGGAGCAGCGCTGCGGGGTCGCCGAGCAGCTCGCCGGGGATGGTGCGCTGGAACGATCCATCGATGGCGTCGCGCAGCCAGTCGATGGTCGCAGCGTTTCCCCGCTCGTAGAGCGGGTCGGTCATGGTGGCCAGGACCATCCAGCCCGCGCCCCACAGCGCGGCGCCGACGCTGAGCCGTCGCCACGACACGAACGCCTCGGCGAGCGGGTGGGCGAAGAAGGGGATGATCGGCACCAGGTAGCGCGGACCTGGCGAGCTGCCGCCGTAGCCGTCGATGCCCGTCGAGATGAGGACGAACACCGCCAGGAGGACCAGCGCCACGACGGCGTCGGTGCGCGCCGGGGTGCGCCGGCGGATCGCCACGACGCAGGCGACCAGGGCGATGAGCACCACCGGGGTCAGGGTGAGCAGCCCGCGGTCGCCGATCAGCGCCAGGCCGAGCTGTCGTGGCTGCGGCGCGACGAGGTTGTACACGCCGAAGGCGCCGCTGCCATGGAAGTTGGGGAGGTGCCCCTGGTAGGCGGTGGTGAACGGCGAACCGAACACGATCGAGTTGTAGGCGAGCAGGGGGGCGATGCCGAGCACGCCGCCTGCTGCGACCCACGCCGCTCGCTGGCGGAGCAGGACGATCGAGGCGACCCCGACGACCGCGGCGACCACGATCTGCGGGTACTCGACGCCGATGCTGGCACCGAGCAGCGCGCCGGCACCCACGAGCCTGGCGGCGCGCGGGTGCTCGGCTCGCACGAGGTGCCAGGCGGCGAAGCCGGTCAGCGCGGCGAGCACGTGCCCGAACAGCATCGATCCGAACGGCAGGACGACCGTGCCGACCACCAGGGCGAGCGCGACCGGTGCAGCGACCGCCGGGGCGAGCGTTGCGGCGTGCCGGTGGATCACCACCGCCAGCGCGGCGGCGGGGAGGGCGGACGACACGAGCGTGACGAGCCAGAGCCCGACCGTCGCGGTCTCGCCGAGGGCGCCGGTGGGGACGTCGGCGGGGAACGGGTCGCCGCCGGCGGCCCGGTAGGCCCAGTACACGGGCATGGTGGCGAACGGCTGGTACGGGGCCTTGTCGGAGATGACGCGCCCGTCGACGATCGCCTGGTCGTCGCCGAGCGATGAGCGGTACGGGTCGAGGGTGACGGTGCCATCGTCGACGACCGCCACCGTGAAGAGGTAGCGCGACGCGGGCTGCGTCGAGAGGGTGCGCAGGAACGGCACCGTCAGCACGAGGACCGCGGCGACGAGGAGCAGCTCGGTGCGGTGCGCACGCACCCACCCGCTCGGTGCAGCGCGCGCCTGGGTCTGGCGGAGAGCGCCCTGCATGCGGCGAGGTTAGACCAGGCGGCGCGCGGCGGGTCCGGCCGGTCGTCGATGCGCCCGAGCGGCGTCGTCACCTCGCCGCGAGCTGCGGGTCCAGCCTTCCGGCAGGGCGCCGCGCTCCGGTCAGCCGGCTGCGCCGGCGATCGCCGCGGTGTCGAGCTCGACGATGTCGTGCACCTGGTCGTAGGGGGACAGGAAGGCGCGCCAGGGCAGCAGCGGGATCTGCTGGCCCTCGAGGCAGGCGAACACGATGCGGAACGTGTTGACCAGGGGCTGGTCCTCGATGCGGTGCGAGGAGCAGCGATCGGGGAGGCGGATGGCGTTGAGCGGCGAGTACCGCTCGGCCCTGTGCGCCGGGGTCCACGCTGCGGGGTCCTCGAGCCACGGGAGATCGAGGCCGGACCCGTGGTCGGCCTGCACGATGATGATCGCGGTCGGGTCGCGCGCCACGAGGCGGTCGACTCCCTCGAGGATGAGCGCGTTCATGCATCGCAGATCGGTGGCGTACGCGCCCTTGCGCTGCTCGATGGTGAGGCGCAGGTGGTCGAGCAGCTCGCCGCGGTCGCTGCAGTCCTCTTCGAAGCGGTAGGGCCAGTGGGGGGTCATGACGTGCGCGAACACGAACGCCGGATCGGCGGCGTCGCCGGTGTGCGCCTCGAGGGCGTCGACGATCTGCACCGGGTCGGTGTAGGTGAACCCGGGCTGGACGAACGGGCCGATCGGGGTGAGCTGGAGCAGCTTCAGGTCGACCTCGCGCAGCGGTGTGCCCGTCTGGGCGTACGGCAAGCAGACATCGGCGAGCGCCGGGTCGCACGCGCGCCACTCCTGGAAGTGATCGTCGCTGTAGAGGTACCGGTAGCCGTGGTCGCGGAACCTCTGGACGACGGCGTTGTCGCCGCGGACGATGGGGGACACCTCGGTGTACTCGTCGACGAGGGGGGTGCCCGGAACGACCGTGTAGTCCATCGACAGCGTGGTCGCGAGCGAGAGGTGCGTCCGCGGGTAGCTCGCCCACGATCGCTCCGCCACATCGAAGCCGCGCTCCGACAAGGCGTCGACGAAGGGCTCGTTGTCGATGCCGTAGACCGCGGCGAGCTGGTCCGCTCGGCCGTACTCGTCGATCACGAACCAGTACACGTTCGGTGCCGTGCCCTCGATCGGGGCGATGGGGATCTCGAGGTCCGCCTCGGCGAGGGCGGCGTCAGGTCCGGCATCGGAGACCTCGGCCCGCACCAGCGCCACGGTCGGCACGAGCGCGTTCACCGCGACGAACACCAGCAGGTACCCGAACGTGGCGGGGTGGCGGCGCACGAGCATGGACGCGAGGCGCATCGCGAGCGCCGTCACCAGCAACCACACCCCGGCCTGCACCAGCCGGCCATCAGCGGAGGGATACGGCGAGAGCCAGGAGCTGAAGCTGAAGAACGACACCACGAGCACCGTGACGAGCGTGGCGGAGGTGGCGGGTGCCGCTCGGTCGCGGCGCAGCAGGAGCAGGAGGACGCCGACGCAGATGACCACCGTCGCGGCTGCGTACGTGAGCACCGCGCCGACGTCGTGGATCTGGTCGCGGTTGTGGCTGAGGAACCCGAGGAACGGCTGCGCGCACGCCAGCGCGACCAGCGCGACCGCAGCTGCGGTCGCCCGGGTGGTGCGGCGGCGCTCCGTAGGTGCGGCCGATGCGTCACCCGGCGAGACCACGGCGGGAGTGTACCGACGGTGCCACGGGGCTGGACCGCAATGGCTGTCGAACAGGCGTTCGCCCGTGGGTCCCTCGGCAGGCGGTAGCCTGGCCCGATGCCTGACCGGATCGTCATCCGCGGCGCTCGCGAGCACAACCTGCACGACGTCGACCTGACGCTGCCGCGCGACAAGCTCATCGTGTTCACGGGGCTGTCGGGCTCGGGGAAGTCGTCGCTGGCGTTCGACACCATCTACGCCGAGGGCCAGCGCCGCTACGTCGAGTCGCTGTCGTCCTACGCCCGGCAGTTCCTCGGCCAGATGGACAAGCCCGACGTCGACTTCATCGAGGGCCTCTCGCCGGCCATCTCCATCGACCAGAAGTCCGCCTCGCGCAACCCGCGCTCCACCGTGGGCACCATCACGGAGATCTACGACTACCTGCGGCTGCTCTACGCCCGCATCGGGGTGCCGCACTGCCCCGAGGACGGCACGCCCATCACCCGCCAGAGCCCGCAGCAGATCGTGGACCGCGTGCTGCAGCTGCCCGAGGGCACGCGGTTCCAGGTGCTGGCGCCGGTGGTGCGTGGCCGTAAGGGCACCTACGACACCCTCCTGGCCGACCTGAGCGCGCAGGGGTACTCGCGGGCGCGGGTCGACGGAGAGGTCCACGACCTCGCCGACACCTTCGAGCTGGCGCGCTACGAGCAGCACACCATCGAGGTGATCGTCGACCGCCTCGTGCTGCGCGACGGCATCGAGCGGCGCCTCACCGATTCGCTGGAGACCGCCTTGCGCCTCGCCGAGGGCGTGGCGGAGATCGAGCTCGTCCCGCGTGCGGAGGGCGCGAGCGCCGACGGCGGCGAGGACGGCGATGGGGCTGACGACGGGGCTGGCGAGGTCGAGACGCTCACGTTCAGCCAGCATCTGGCGTGCCCCACCTGCGGGCTCTCGTTCGAGGAGCTGGCGCCTCGGAACTTCTCGTTCAACTCGCCGTACGGCGCGTGCGAGCGCTGCGACGGGCTCGGCACCCGCTTCGAGGTCGACCCGGAGCTGGTGATCCCCAACGACGAGCTGAGCATCGAGGACGGCGCGGTGGCGCCGTGGGCAGGTGGTCGCAACCGCTACTACTCACGGCTCATCGAGTCGGTGTGCGCCGAGCACGACATCCCCATCGATGTGCCCTGGCGGAAGCTGACCAAGGCGCAGGTGAAGCTCCTGCTGCACGGCGTCGACGGCGAGCGGATCAAGGTGCGGTACCGCAACCGCTACGGCCGCACCCGCACGTATGACGCCAACTACGAGGGCGTGCTGCCGTACCTGGCTCGCCGCCACACCGAGGCCGAGTCCGACAAGATGCGCGAGGCCATCGAGGGCTACATGCGCGAGGTGCCGTGCGCCGCGTGCGGCGGAGCGCGGCTGCGACCGCTGTCGCTGGCGGTGACCGTCGGCGGTCGGAACATGCACGAGCTGTGCAGCATCCCCATCGGCGAGCTCGCCGGCGCCATCGGTGGCCTCGAGCTCGACGAGCGGGCGCGCCTCATCGCCGAGCGGGTGCTCAAGGAGGTCGATGCCCGGCTGCAGTTCCTGCTCGACGTCGGGCTCGACTACCTCGACCTGCACCGCTCCGCGGGCACGCTGTCGGGTGGCGAGGCGCAGCGGATCCGGCTGGCGTCGCAGATCGGCAGCGGGCTGGTCGGGGTGCTGTACGTGCTCGACGAGCCGTCCATCGGCCTGCACCAGCGCGACAACCGCCGCCTCATCGAGACCCTCGAGCGGCTGCGCGACATCGGCAACACGGTGCTCGTGGTCGAGCACGACGAGGACACGATCCGCGCCGCGGATCACGTCGTCGACATCGGCCCCGGTGCCGGCGAGCACGGCGGCGAGGTCGTGGTGTCGGGCACCGTGGCGAAGCTGCTGAAGACCAGGGCGTCGGTGACCGGGCAGTACCTGAGCGGCAAGCGCAGCATCCCGGTGCCCGAGGTGCGGCGGCCGGGCAGCGGCGAGCACCTCGCGGTGCGCGGGGCGCGCGAGCACAACCTGCGCGACCTCGACGTGGAGATCCCGCTGGGGCGGTTCGTGGCCATCACCGGCGTGTCTGGCTCGGGCAAGTCGACCTTGGTGAACGACATCCTGCACAAGGCGCTCATGCAGCACGTCTACGGCTCGAAGGTGCCGCCGGGCCGGCACCGCGCCATCGAGGGCCTCGAGCACATCGACAAGATCATCAACATCGACCAGTCGCCGATCGGGCGCACGCCGCGGTCCAACCCCGCCACCTACACCGGAGTGTTCGACCACATCCGCAAGCTCTTCGCCCAGACGCAGGAGGCGAAGGTGCGCGGCTACCTCCCGGGGCGCTTCTCGTTCAACGTGGCGGGTGGCAGGTGCGAGTCGTGCTCGGGTGACGGCACGCTGCGCATCGAGATGCACTTCCTGCCCGACGTGTTCGTGCCGTGCGAGGTGTGCAAGGGCGCGCGCTACAACCGCGACACGCTCGACATCACCTTCAAGGGGAAGAGCATCGCCGATGTGCTCGACCTCTCGTGCGAGGAGGGCCTGGAGTTCTTCAGGAACCAGCCGTCGATCGCGCGGCACCTGCAGACCATCGTGGACGTCGGGCTCGGCTACGTGCGCCTGGGGCAGAGCGCGCCGACGCTGTCGGGCGGCGAGGCGCAGCGGGTCAAGCTGTCCTCGGAGCTGGCGAAGCGCTCGACGGGCCACACGCTGTACCTGCTCGACGAGCCGACCACCGGCCTGCACTTCGAGGACATCCGCCGGCTGCTGGTGGTGCTGGGTCGTCTGGTCGACCAGGGCAACACCGTGCTGGTGATCGAGCACAACCTGGACGTGATCAAGACCGCGGACTGGGTGATCGACCTCGGCCCCGAGGGCGGCGTCGGCGGCGGCACGCTGGTGGCGACCGGCACCCCCGAGGACGTGGCTGTGGTGAAGGCGAGCTACACCGGTCGGTTCCTCGCGCCGCTGCTCGCTCGCTGAGCGTCGACGGAGGGTGGCGCATCATCGGTGGGGCGCTCCCCGGGACGCGGCGTCAGCAGCGTCAGCAGGCTGAACAGCATGATCGGCGCGCCAGCGCGGCTGACGTTGGTCGCGAGGCCGATGACGTGCTCGGTCATGACGACGAACAGCGCGAGGTGCAGCGCGAGCACCCAGCCGAACGGTCCGCGCAGGCCGCTTCGGAGGAGGGCCGCCACCGCGAGGCCGACGGTCAGCACGAGGATCAGCATCCCGTCACGGGCGATTCCCACCGACCACACCAGCCGCCAGGCCTCGGTGACGCCGTGCAGCGGTGAGGTGACCGCCGGAACCGGTGTGCCCGGGGCATCGAGGAGGACGGCGAGCGTCACGTACCAGGCGCCGGCGGCGACGGCGGGGACGGCTGCGAGCGCGACGGCGGCGCGATCGCGGCGCCACAGCGCGAAGCCGATCAGCACGAGGATGATCGGCTCCTTCGCGAGGACCGCGAGCACGGCGATGGCGGTTGCGAGCGCGTCGCGCCGGGCGAGCGCGAGCGCTACGGCGAGGGTCGCCAGCGCGAGAGCGAGGTTGTCAGCGGTGGACAGCCGCACCGACCAGTAGGTGCCTGGGAGCGCGAGCACGAGCAGGGCCAGCTCACGGCGCCCCCCGAGCCGTTCCAGGATCGAAGCAGCTGCGGCGACGGTCAGGCCGATCGCCAGCACGCCGACGATCGCCATGGCCGCGATGAGCGCGTAGCCGCCGCCGGTCGGCGCGAGCGCCCAGGCGGCCAGGGGGAAGATCGGGCGTTGCAGCCGGTACTGCGCTGCGTCGAGGCCCGTCGCCGCGGCCTCCAGGTGCATGGGCTGACGAGCGATCACGTAGAAGTACTGCCCGTCGTGGCCGTCGCCGGCGGGCAGCTCCTCGTCGGGGAAGTCGCGAGCGATGTGCGCACCAGCGGGCGTCTCGCTGCTCGGCCAGATGAGGGCGAGTGCGCCGTCGCTTCGAGCTGCTGCCAGCGGGAACGTCGCTGCGGCGACCACGCCGATGGCGCCGATTGCGAGGAGGTGTCGATCGATGGGCGCAGCATACGAGCCGCCCGTCGGGGGAGCGCGCCGCGTGTCGCCGTCGCTGTCCCCGATCGCTGGACGCGGAGACCAGTACACTGCGCGCCCGCATGGCCGTCATCGACGAATCGAGGGAGGGCGGCGCCGGCGACGTGTCGACCGCGGACCCCAGCCGCAGCTCGGGCGTGCGCGACCGCTGCCTGACGGTGATCGTGCCGGTGCGCAACGCGGAGGCCACGATCGCCGCTGCGCTCGAGGGCATCCTCGGGTCGCCGTACACCGGGCAGGTGATCGTCGTCGACGACGGCTCCACCGACCGGACGGGACCCGTCGTCGATGCGATCGACGACGGGCGGATCGTCGTCGTGCGCCATGACCGTCGTCGAGGACGCGGCGATGCGATTCGCAGCGGGATCGCCCGCGTGACGATGCCGTTCGTGTTGATCCAGGAAGCCGACCCTGACGCGAACCTCGTCGCCTACGACGACGTGCTCGGGCCGCTGCTGGCTGGTTCAGCTGACGCGGTGCTCGGGTCGCGGTTCAAGCCTCGTGTGGAGCGACGCATCGAACCGTTCTGGCGCAGCCTCGGGAGCCGTGCGGTCACCACGCTCTCCAACATGTCGACGAACCTGAACCTCACCGATGTCGAGTCGAGCTGCAAGGCGTTCACGCGGTCGGCGATCCAGTGCCTGGATCTGGAGCAGTCGCGCTACGGCGTGGAGATCGAGATCGTGGCGAAGCTCGCCGTGCACCGCCGCCGGGTGTTCGAGGTTGGCATCTCCTGCCCGGCGCGGCCGCTCGACGACGATCACTCGCGGTCCCGTGTGGTCGCTGGTGTCGTGACCGTGCTGTGCATCCTGTGGTACTCGCGCGTCGGGCCTCGTCTGTGGCGCGCTCGGCAGAGGGCGGCCCGGCGGATTGCGGACTACGACGACACAGACAACGAGCTCGTGGAGTCGCTGCACTCCCTCAGCGGGGCGGTCAACTACGCAGATTGGATCTTCGACTGCGCTCGACCGCACCTCGGCGAAGCGGTGATCGAGGTCGGCGCGGGCCACGGTGATCTCACCGAGCGATTGAGCGCGGTTGCTGCGGTGACAGCGTTGGAGGTGTCCAGCAGATCGGTGCCGTTGCTCAACGAGCGGTTCCCGTCGGGCGGGCGGGTGGAGGTGCTGCACGCCGACATCCTCGATCCGACGCTGACGGGGACCTACGACGCCGCGGTCGCCGTCAACGTGCTCGAGCACATCGCGGACGCGACGGGAGCGTTGGCGCGGATGCGGGATCTCGTCAGACCAGGTGGCAAGGTCATCATCTTCGTGCCCGCGCTCGAGGAGCTCTACAGCGAGTTCGACCTGCGGATCGGTCACGTCCGTCGCTACCGCAAGCACGAGCTCGAGCAGCAGTTCGCCGCTGCTGGGCTGGAGCCGCTCTCCGTCCGGTACATGAACCTCCCTGGCGCCATCGCGTGGTGGCTGTACGCGGTGCGGATGGGCAAGATGCCCACGACGCCATCCGCGGTGCAGGCGTTCGATCGGTACGCGGTGCCGGTGATCCGCCGCATCGAGTCAGCGGTGCAGATGCCGTTCGGGCAGTCGTTGCTGGGGATCGCCGTGCGGCCGATGCCGTCTGGAGGGGCTGCGGACGCCTGAGGGCCCGGTGTGGACCGTCAGGTGATCTCGAGCATGCGCTCGAGGGCGACCCGCGCCCACTGCGCGGTCTCGTCGTCGACGGTGATGCGGTTCACGACCACACCGTCGACGAGGCGCTCCAGCACCCACGCGAGGTGCTGCGGGTCGATGCGCGACATGGTCGAGCACGGGCAGATCAGCGGGTCGAGCGTGACGACGTGCTTGTCGGGCGTCTCGGCGTCGAGGCGCTGCACGAGGTGGATCTCGGTGCCGACCGCGATCGTCGAGCCCGCGGGCGCGGCCTCGATGTAGCGGACGATGAAGTCGGTCGAGCCGACCGCGTCGGCGACCTCGCACACGTCGTGCGCGCACTCGGGGTGGGTGACCACCAGGCCGTCGGGGTGCTCGGCGCGGAACGCGGCGACGTGCTCGGGGCGGAAGCGCTGGTGCACCGAGCAGTGGCCCTTCCACAGCAGCACCGAGGCGCCCTTGCAGTCGGCCTCGGTGAGCCCGCCGAGCGCGAGGCGCGGGTTCCACAGGCGCAGGTCGTCGTGGCCGTAGCCCATGGCGAGCGCGGTGTTGCGGCCGAGGTGCTGGTCGGGGAAGAACAGCACCTGGTCGCCGCGGGCGAACGCCCACTCGAGCACGGCGCGGGCGTTGCTCGAGGTGCACACCGCGCCGCCGTTGCGCCCCACGAAGGCCTTGAGGGCGGCCGACGAGTTCATGTAGGTGATGGGCACGAGCCGGCTGACGTCGGTGACCTCGGCCAGCTCATCCCAGGCGTCGGTCACCTGGTCGATGTCGGCCATGTCGGCCATCGAGCAGCCGGCGTTGAGGTCCGGGAGGATGACCTGCTGGTGCGCAGCGGTGAGGATGTCGGCCGACTCGGCCATGAAGTGCACGCCGCAGAAGACGATGACCTCGGCGTCGTCGCGGTCCGCTGCGAGCCGCGAGAGCTGGAACGAGTCGCCGCGGGCATCGGCCCACCGCATGATCTCGTCGCGCTGGTAGTGGTGCCCGAGGATGAAGACGCGGTCGCCGAGCGCGGCCTTGGCCGCGGCGATGCGGTCTGCGAGCTCCTCTGGGGTCGCCTGGACGTACCGCTCTGGGAGCGGTGCCTGGAGTCGCAGCATGTGGTTCGTCCTCCGGTGCTGGAGGCTCTGCTGTCGGCCGGTGGGGGCAGCCTGGTCGCCACGCCACGGGGATGTCGGCCACAGAGCGAGATATGTCGCCGGAGACCAGGCCGGCGCGGTCATCCTACGCCCACGGCGCCCGCCGGCCACCAGGTTCTCGGATGCGATCTGACGCATCGCCCCAGCGGGGACCAGCGCTCGGGTTCCCGGGTGGCCCGGCTGTCGGGCGTCGGCGATCGATCCGAGACGGCCTGAGGCCGCGAGCGAGGCGCTCGCTGGTCGCGGTGCTCGGCGGGGGGATCCGCGCGGCGGTAGCGTCGATCCTCGATGCCTGGTCGCGCTGCCGCCGAGAGATCCGAGCGGCATCGGGTCGACCCGCTGCTGCTCGCGGTGGTGGCGGCGTTCGCCGCTGCGCCGTACTGGCAGTTCCTCCACACCAACCGCCTCGAGATCCTCGACGTCGGTCGCGTGCTGGAGCTCGCCCTGGGGACCGTGCTGGTCGCCGTCGGCGGGGCAGCTGCGCTGCAGCGACGGGTCGGGCCGGTCGTCGCGACGGTGTGGGTGGTGGTGGCGGTGTTCCTCTTCTTCAACTTCGGTCCGTTCGACGATGCCATCGGCGGCTGGATGGCCGTGCTCGCATGGCTGCTGGTCGTGGTCGGCGGCGCGGTGCTCGCGGGCGATCGCGCAGCACGATCGGCCGGGGGTCGCACCTTCCTGCTCCTCCTGGGCGCCGCGATGGCGGTGACCTCGGCGGCGCCGCTGCTGGTGTGGGAGCTCGGCGCGGCTCGCGCTGCGCCGCAGGCGACCCCGTCGGACCGTCGCGCGTTCATCGATGCCGTCGTCGGCGACCGCCCAGACGTCTACCTGTTCATCCTCGATGCGTACGCGCGGGAAGATCAGCTGGAGCAGCACCTCGGCTTCGACAACCAGCCGACGATCGCGGCGCTGGAGGAGCTCGGCTTCACGGTCGCCGAGGACTCCCGGGCCGCGTACCCCATCACCCCGCTGTCGGTGTCGTCGATGTTCGAGGCCGCGTACCCGGTGACGGCCGTCGAGCAGCTGGCGCGTGGCCTCGATGCCTTCGGTCCCGTGTTGACGGGGGACAACCGCACCGTGCGCACCTTCGAGTCGCTCGGCTACGAGTACTGGTACGCCAATCCGGGGCGGTTCGACGCGATGCGGTGCCAGCCGCGCGTGGGTGTCCGGTGCCTGCCGGTGAACGTCGACCAGCCGCTCGGGAGCGAGGTGGGGCTGCTCCTCGGGCAGCTCACACCGCTGGGCCTGCTCCCGGCCTTCGATCCGCCGGTCGAGCTGCCTGATCCGCTCGACATCGTGGAGCTGACCGCCGGGGCGGGGAACCGCGACACGCCGCGCTTCGTCCACGCCCACATCATGAGCCCGCACGAGCCATTCCGGCTGCTGGCCGACTGCTCGCGCCGCGAGCCGCCCATCGATCGGCTCGGGCCGCGCACCGGGGTGCTGGGCGACGCGTACGCGGCGCAGCTCTCGTGCCTGAACTCGACGCTGCTGGAGGCGATGACGCAGCTCGTGGCGGCCGATCCGTCCGCGGTCATCGCCGTGGTGAGCGATCACGGCGACTGGTTCACCACCGAGTTCCCCGGACCCGATGCCGGCGCGGCTGGGCTCGAGCAGCGCTTCGCCAACCTGAGCGCGCTCCGCCTCCCGCAGTGCCCGGAGCGCACCGCGGTGCGCGAGCTGCCGGCGCTGTTCCCGACGATCTTCTCGTGCCTCGGCGGCGTCGAGCTCGAGGTGCCGCCGCCGCGCCGCTTCTACGTGGACTACGACGGACGGTTCGGCGAGCTCGATGACGACCTGGAGCCGACGGGGTGATGGCCGCAGCGGCACGGCCGTAACCTCGGCATCGTGGTGGAGCGCCCTCCCACCGGGTCGATCCCCGATCAGCCCGGCTCGTACCAGTTCAAGGACGCGCACGGTCGCGTCCTGTACGTGGGCAAGGCGAAGAGCCTGCGCAGCCGCCTGGCCAACTACTTCGCAGACCCCGCCACCCTGGCGCCGCGCACCGCGCAGCTGGTGGCCGCAGCGGCGACGGTGGAGTGGATCACCGTCGAGAACGAGGTCGACGCGCTGCTGCTGGAGAACGAGCTGATCAAGGCGCACCAGCCGCGGTTCAACGTGCGGCTGCGCGACGACAAGAGCTATCCGTGGCTGGCGATCACCGAGGCCGACACGTGGCCGCGGGCGATGGTGCTGCGCGGGACGAAGAAGCCCGGCGTGCGGTACTGGGGGCCCTTCGGCCAGGCGTACGCGATCCGCGAGACGCTCGACCTGCTGCTGCGCACGTTCCCGATCCGCACGTGCTCGGACACCAAGCTGCGGCGCCACGAGGCGCTGGGCCGGCCGTGCCTGCTGTTCCACATCGAGAAGTGCGCAGGGCCCTGCGTGGGGGAGGTGACCCCGGAGCGCTACCGCGAGCTGGTGGCCGAGCTGTGCTCGTTCCTCGACGGCGACACCGACGAGGTGGTGGAGCGGCTCGAGTCTGAGATGGGCGCGGCGGCGGCCGACCTGGACTTCGAGCGCGCGGCGCGGCTGCGCGACCGGCTCGCCGCGGTGCGCAAGGCCGTCGAGCGCCAGCAGATCGTGGCCGAGCGCGACGAGGACCTGGACCTGGTGGGGTTCGCAGGCGACGAGCTGCAGTGGGCCGTGGCGGTGTTCCTGGTGCGGCGCGGCCGAGTGGTGGGGCGCAAGGGGATGATCGTGGACCGCGTGGAGGACCTGAGCGACGCCGAGCTGGTGGACTCGGTGCTCGAGCGGCTGTACGACGACCCGCCGATGGGGGTGCCGCGCGAGGTGCTGGTGTCGTCGCCGACGTCGGAGACCGAGCTGCTGGAGGCGTGGTTGACCTCGATGCGCGGCACCAAGGTGTCGGTGCGGGTGCCCCAGCGCGGCGACAAGCGCCAGCTCAGCGAGACGGTGGTGGCGAACGCGGCCGAGGAGCTGCGCCGGCACCGGATGCGCCGGGCGTCGGACCACAACACGCGGGCGCGGGCCCTCAACGAGCTGCAGGAGGCGCTCGGGTTGCCGGAGTCGCCGCTGCGCATCGAGTGCTACGACATGAGCCACCTGCAGGGCACCGACTACGTGGGGTCGATGGTGGTGCTGGAGGACGGCCAGCCGCGGCCGTCGGAGTACCGGCGGTTCAAGATCCGCACGGTGGAGGGCAACGACGACTTCGCGGCGATGGAGGAGGTGCTGCGCCGGCGCCTCACTGCGTACCTGGCGGACCGAGCGCTGCCGATCGAGGAGCGCGGGCGCTTCGCCTACCCGCCGCAGCTGCTGCTGGTGGACGGCGGCAAGGGGCAGCTGAGCGTCGCGGTGCGGGTGCTCGACGAGCTGGGGCTGCGCGGGGAGATCCCGGTGGCGTCGCTGGCGAAGCGCTTCGAGGAGGTGTACCTGCCGGGCGACCCGGAGCCGGTGCGCATCGCCCGGGGGACCGAGGCGCTGTACCTGCTGCAGCGGGTGCGGGACGAGGCCCACCGGTTCGCGATCGCGTACCACCGTCAGCTCCGCGGCAAGCGCATGACGCGCTCGGTGCTCGACGGGGTGCCGGGGCTGGGCGAGGCGCGGCGCAAGCGGCTGGTGAAGGAGCTGGGCGGGGTGCGGGCGGTGCAGCGCGCGACGCTGGAGGACCTGCAGGCGCTGTCGTGGCTGCCCGACGCAGTCGCGGCGGGGCTGTACGAGCACCTGCACGCCGCGGGCACGCGACCGAAGGGACCGGAGACGAAGTGAGCGACGAGGGGGCGGTCGACGCCGCGACCGAGCTCAGGGACCTGTGGGAGCAGCAGGCCGGGTGGTGGCAGGAGCACTTCACGCAGGGCGCGGACCCGGAGTACGTCGAGCAGATCCTGCCGATGGCCGCCGAGCACCTGGCGGGGGCGCGGCGGATCTTGGACGTCGGCACCGGCGAGGGGCAGGTGGCGCGCCACGTGGCGGCGGGCGCCGAGCTGGTGGTGGGCGTGGACCCGGTGCACAACCAGATCGTCGAGGCGCAGCGGCGCGGCGGCGGACCTCGGTTCGCTCGGGCGGAGGCCGCGACGCTGCCGTTCGCGGACGGGAGCTTCGATGCTGCGGTGGCGTGCCTGGTGTTCGAGCACATCGAGCGCTTCGAGGAGGCCATCGCCGAGGTGGCCCGCGTGCTGGTGCCCGGTGGGGTGTTCGCGTTCTTCCTGAACCACCCGCTGCTGCAGAGCCCGGACGCGGGGTGGATCGACGACCACATGGTGGATCCGCCGGAGCAGTACTGGCGGGTGGGGGAGTACCTGCGTGAGCAGCGGCTGGTGGAGCAGGTGGAGCTGGGGGTGCACATCCCGTTCCTGCACCGTCCGCTGGGCCGCTACGTGAACGCGCTGGCTGCGGTGGGGCTGCTGGTGACGCGGCTGGAGGAGCCGGCGCCGCCGCCGGGCTTCCTGGAGCGGTCGCCGGGCTACGCCGCGGCCGCGAGCATCCCGCGGCTGCTGCTGCTGCGCTGCGAGCTCCGCGGGCGCTGAGCAAGGCTGCGGGGCGGGGCGTGGGTGGCGTGCGCCCGGGGGTGGCGGCTGGACCGCATGCTGCGGCTGAGGAGCGCTCGACGTCGCCGGTCGCACCGCCGCAGGCACCCCGACCGCCCGCTCCCGCGCCGGTAGGGTGGCCGGCATGGCCCGCTCCACGTCGTGCAGGCGAACGCGGTGAGCGAGTACCTCGTCATCACCGGCGTGTC
The DNA here is from genome assembly GCA_038206295.1 of Acidimicrobiales bacterium. Taxonomy (GTDB): domain Bacteria; phylum Actinomycetota; class Acidimicrobiia; order Acidimicrobiales; family JBBRAZ01; genus JBBRAZ01. Next base: position 21,205 of record JBBRAZ010000017.1, on the reverse strand, counting down.
CGGCGGCGGGCGCTCGCAGGCCGCGGACCACCTGGAGGACCTGGGCTGGTTCGTGATCGACAACCTGCCGCCGTCGCTGATCCCCAAGGTGGCCGAGCTGGGCAACGACCCGCAGACCACCATCGAGCGGGTGGTGCTGGTGGTTGGCACCGGGCCGTACCACGAGGAGGTGCTTCCGGCGCTGCTGGCGCTGCGCGAGGGAGGCGCGCAGGTGCGGGTGCTGTACCTGCACGCCTCGAGTGAGGTGCTGATCCGTCGGTACGAGAGCAGCCGGCGGCGGCACCCGCTGGCCGACGACCGGTCGCTGGCGGAGGCCATCGAGGCCGAGCGGGCGCTGCTGGAGCCGGTGCGGGCGATGGCCGATGTGGTGATCGACACCAGCGAGCTGAACGTGCACGAGCTGCGGGATCGGATCGTGACGCTGTTCGGCAGCGAGGAGCACGACGACTCGCTGTCGGTGACCGTGCAATCGTTCGGCTACAAGCACGGCCTGCCCGCCGATGCCGACATCGTGCTGGACTGCCGCTTCCTGCCCAACCCGTACTGGGACGAGGACCTGCGCCCCTTCACCGGCCTGGATGCCGCGGTGGCCGACCACGTGCTGGGCGACCCGAAGGCGCAGAAGTTCGTCGACCACCTCGACGCGCTGATGGACCTGCTGCTGCCGGCGTTCGTGCACGAGGGCAAGTCGTTCGTGACCGTGGCGCTGGGTTGCACCGGTGGCCACCACCGCTCGGTCGCCATCGCCGAGCGCCTCGCCGAGCTCCTGCGCGCCCGCGGCCTCTCGCCCCGAGTCCGCCACCGCGATATCGGGCGGTAGCTGGTCGGCGTCGCCTGTTCCCCACGCAGCGGCGGGTCCTGTCACCGGATCGCTACCGACCATGCGCTCCTCGCGTCCCTGCGTGGCGTGCGGCTTATCGGGCCCGGGTCCTGTCGACGATGCGCTACCGACCATGCTCGCTTCGCTGCGCGTGGTCGTTCGCTGGAATCGTCGCCACCCGTGCCCTGGGAGGGCGCGCGTCGGTGCAGGGTTGGCTCGTCGAGAGGAAGGGCAGCCTGTGGTCAACGTCTCTTCTGCTTCGATTTCTGCTGCTTCTTCCGCTTTGACGTGGGGGCGCGGGATCTCAGGTTCTTGCGGAGGGTGGCTTGGGCGGTGAGGAGGTCGGGGATTGGGGGGTGGGTGTCGGGGTTGTCGGCGGTGACGACGCGGCCGTCCGCGTCGACCCACACCAGGTTGCCGTGGGTGCCGAGCAGGCGGTAGCCCTCGTGCGTCTTCTTGCGGTGATCGTGCGGGCACAATCGGTGGCCGCCGTCGAGCGTGAGGGGGCCGTCATCGGCGCAGTCGATGTGGGCGTGGTCGATCTGGAGGCCGGCGGTGCTGTCGCACCCCGGCCGGTCGCAGCAGCGACTCCGAGCCTCGATGGCGGTGCGCAGGATGGCCGGGATGCCGCGGCCCAGGTGGCAGACGGTGCGGATGTCGGTGCCCTCGCGGATGACGGCCTTGATGAAGGCGTCGTCGGCGAACCGGAGGGCAGCCTCGACGGGGATGTCGCCCACGCCCTCGATCTCGCAGCGCTCGCCGCTGCGGGTGTGTCCCCGCAGCAGGGCATCGAGGTCGATGTGGATGAGCACCTGCGCCTTCGGCGGCGTCGCGGGCTGCGGTGCGGGCTGCGGCGCCGGCGAGGCTGCCGGCGCCGAGCCGGGCGCCGACGCGGGGGCAGCACCTGTGGCTCCGCCGCTCGACGGGGGTGGGGGATCCGCGGGCGGGTCGGCCCGAGGATGCGGATCGTTGCCAGCATCGGCGTCGGGGTCGAGGTCGTCGGCGAGCGCATCGGGCGAGCCGCCGCAGAGGGCGAGCAGGGCATCCATCATGCGGGCGGCCTGGGGGAGGCGCCGGCCCTCGCGGCGGCCGCGGTGGAACTGCCGCTCGGCGTCGGCCCGGAGGCGAGCCTCGATGATGGCCATGTGCTCGGCCGCGTGGCTGCCCGTCATGCGGCGCTCGCCGGTGAGGGGGTCGGTGGAGAAGGACAGCCGCCGGTTGCGCGCCGCGTCGCGGCTGCGCTTCTTGGCCCGGCCGTTGGATGCGGCTGCGGTGGCGGCACGGTCGCGCAGCTGGCGAAGCGTGCCGGACCGGCACAGCGAGAGCAGCTCGTCGGTGGCACCCGCGTCGGCCGAGGCGCCGATGGCGACCAGCTCGACCTGGGCGGGGGAGAGGGCGCCGGCATCGGCCAGCGCCGCGACCTGGGGCAGCTCCGTGAGCTTGGCCCGGGTGCGCAGCGCGGCGCGCGCCGCACCCTCGGAGCAGCCGCGCGCAGCGGCGAGCCAGGCATCGGCCGAGCGGGCGCCGTCGCCCTTCCACGTGCCGACCTCGTCGACACGGGCGGCAAGGCGGGTGGTGGCCGCGGCGGTGGCGTGCTCGAGCGTGGCCAGCGAGCGGCACAGCGCCCCGGCCTCGGACCCGAGCAGCTCGGCGGCATCGACCGCGGCGAGCCGGGCGGTGAACACCCGGATCTCTGCTGCGGTGATGGGCCCCGCTTCGGGGTCGGACTCGAACATGTGTACGACTGTAGCGAGCCCGAGGGGCGGTGTCAACAGCCAATCGTTGTGGTTGTGGAACCACGGACGGTGATGGGCCCCGAGGCGCCTCCCGCCGCCCACCGCCGCAAGGTGTCCAAGTTGATCCGGCCCTTGGGATCTGGTCGGATGGCCCCAATTCTTTCTGCAAGGAGGCAGGACATCCATGGGTATCCGCGTCGGCATCAACGGCTTCGGGCGCATCGGGCGCAACTTCTACCGGGCGATCGTGGCCCAGGGCGCGGACATCGAGGTGGTCGCGGTCAACGACCTCGGCTCGCTCGACGCCATGGCGCACCTGCTGCGCTACGACTCGGTCATGGGGCGCTTCAGCGGTGAGGTGAGCGTCGGCGACGGCTCCATCACCGTGGATGGCAACACCGTCAAGGTGCTCGCCGAGCGCAACCCCGCGGATCTGCCCTGGGGCGACCTGGGCGTGGACGTGGTCATCGAGTCCACCGGGTTCTTCACCAAGCGAGACGCGGCGGCCGGGCACCTCACCGGCGGCGCGCCGCGGGTCATCGTGTCCGCTCCCTGCACCGAGGCCGACGCCACGTTCGTCGTCGGCGTCAACGACGACACGTTCGACGCCGAGAAGCACCTCGTCGTCTCCAACGCCTCGTGCACGACGAACTGCTTCGTGCCGATGATCAAGGTCCTCGACGATGCGTTCGGCATCGAGAAGGGCCTCATGACCACGGTGCACGCCTACACCGGCGACCAGAACCTGGTGGACGGCCCGCACAGCGACATGCGCCGGGCGCGTGCGTCGGCGATCAACATCACGCCGAGCTCCACGGGTGCGGCCCGCGCCACGAGCCTGGTGCTGGAGTCGATGAAGGGGAAGCTCGACGGCACGGCGCTGCGGGTGCCGGTGCCCGACGGCTCGATCACCGACTTCGTGGGCCTGCTCAAGCAGGACGTCACCGCGGATGAGGTCAACGCAGCGTTCAAGGCCGCCGCGGCGAGCGATCCGCTCGGCAAGGTGCTCGTCTACACCGAGGACCCGATCGTGTCGACCGACATCGTCGGCTCGCCGGCGTCGTGCACGTTCGACTCCGGCCTGACGATGGCGCTGGGCAACATGGTCAAGGTGCTCGGCTGGTACGACAACGAGTGGGGCTACTCGAACCGCCTCGTCGATCTCACGAAGATCGTCGGCGCAGCGAACAAGTGACCCTGCCGCAGTGAGCGTCCCGCAGCTGGAGGACCTGGGTGACCTGAGCGGTCGCCGCGTGCTGCTGCGAGCGGACTTCAACGTCCCGCTCGACGGCGACCGCATCACCGACGACCTGCGCATCCGCGCCGCCCTGCCCACGATCGAGTGGCTGCAGGCGGCGGGTGCGGAGGTGGTGGCGTGCACGCACCTCGGGCGTCCGAAGGGCGAGCCGAACCCGAAGTACTCCGTGGCGCCGGTGCGCGCTCGGCTCGCCGAGCTGGCGCCGGGCGTGGAGCTGCTGGAGAACCTGCGCTACGACAAGGGCGAGGAGGCCAACGATCCGGCCTTCGTGGCGAAGCTCATCGAGGGCTTCGATGCCTACGTGAACGACGCCTTCGGCGCGTCGCACCGGGCGCACGCGTCGATCGTGGGGCCGCCCAAGACGCTGCCGTCGGCGGCGGGCCGGCTGCTGGCTCGTGAGGTGGAGGTGCTGCTGACGCTGCGCTCGAACCCCGGGCGGCCGTTCGTGGCGATCATGGGCGGCTCGAAGGTGAGCGACAAGCTCGGCGTCATCGAGGCGATGCTCGAGGTGGTCGACGGGCTGATCATCGGCGGTGGCATGTGCTTCACGTTCCTCAAGGCGCAGGGGCACCGCATCGGCTCGTCGCTGTGCGAGGACGACATGGTCGACACGTGCAAGCGGTTGCTCGACTCCGGTGCGCCGATCCACCTGCCGCACGACCTCACGGTGATGGGGCCCGGTGGCACGATCGGCGATCCCGATGCCGGCGGTGACGTGCGCCAGGTGGGCATGGACGTGCCGGATGGCTGGATGGGCCTCGACATCGGACCGGGCAGCGCGGCGGAGTTCTCCGAGCTGGTGCTCGAGGCGAGCACCGTGCTGTGGAACGGCCCGATGGGCGTGTTCGAGGACCCGCGCTTCGCCGCCGGGACGCGCACGGTGGCCGAAGCCGTCGCGGACACGCGGGGCTTCTCGGTGGTCGGCGGCGGCGACTCGGCAGCGGCCGCGGCGCAGTTCGGCCTGGCCGATCGCATCGACCACGTCTCGACAGGGGGCGGCGCGTCGCTGGAGCTGCTCGAGCAGGGCGACCTGCCGGGCCTCGAGGCGCTGCGCAACGCACCCAACGCACCATCGGCCTGAGGGCCCAGAGCAGGAGCGATCCCATGGCTGAGGCCCGCAAGCCGCTGATCAGCGGCAACTGGAAGATGTTCAACAACCACTTCGAGGCCATCCAGTCGGTCCAGAAGCTGAGCTATCTCATCACCGAGGACGACGTGGACAAGGTCGACGTGTCGGTGCACCCGCCGTTCACCGACATCCGCTCGGTGCAGACGACGCTGGAGTCGGACCGCATCCCGATCCAGCTCGGCGCGCAGCACTGCCACTGGGAGGACAGCGGGGCGTTCACCGGCGAGGTGGCGCCGGGGATGCTGGCCAAGATGAACGTGAGCCTGGTGATCGTCGGGCACTCGGAGCGCCGGGAGCTGTTCGGTGAGACCGACGAGGACGTGAACCGCAAGGTGAAGGCCATCCTGAAGCACGAGATGACGCCGATCGTGTGCTGCGGCGAGACGCTCGATGAGCGCGAGGCGGGCACGACCGAGGCGAAGGTCGACGGCCAGGTGCGCGCCGGGCTGGCGGGCCTGAAGGCCGACGCGGTGGCCGGGCTCGTGATCGCGTATGAGCCGATCTGGGCCATCGGGACGGGCAAGACCGCGTCGTCGGAGGACGCGCAGGCGGTGTGCGCTGCGATCCGCGGCGTGGTGGCCGACGCGTTCGGCTCGGACGCGGCCGCGGCGGTGCGCATCCAGTACGGCGGGTCGGTGAAGCCCGGCAACGCGCCCGAGCTGATGGCGATGCCCGACATCGACGGGGCGCTGGTGGGCGGCGCCAGCCTGGTGCCCGAGGACTTCGCCCACATCGTGCAGTACCGGCTGGCCGGCTGAGCCTGGCTGGGGTGCACCGCTGGGCTTCGGGTAGCCTGGCGGGCCGGTCCCCCTGACCGCAGAGGAGCTGCAGTGCTAGTCGCCGTCACCATCGTGCACGTGATCGCCACGTTGTCGCTGATCTTCCTCGTGCTGCTGCACAGCGGCAAGGGCGGCGGCCTGTCGGACATGTTCGGCGGCGGCATGAGCGGTGCGGCCGCAGGGTCGACCGTGGTGGAGAAGAACCTCGACCGCATCACGGTCGTGGTGGCGCTGGTGTTCTCGTTCACCACCGCCTCGCTCACCCTGCTGATGGCCTAGCGGCCAGGCGCGCCTTCGGCTTCCGGGCTGGGGGGCGGGGTTGCTAGAGTCACGCTCCGCACCGGTTCGCCGGTGCCACGTCGGAGTGGCGGAATAGGTAGACGCGCTAGCTTGAGGGGCTAGTGTCCGCAAGGACGTGGGGGTTCAAGTCCCCCCTCCGACACCACCTGACCAGGGCAATCGCCCTGGTCAGCGCATTTTTCGGCGGTGGTCGACCAGCTCGGATCGGGCGCTTGTCATCGGTTTGTCATCACGAGCTACTGGTCGCCAAGGGGGTGCGTTCCGGCCGCCGGACCCGCCTCGGCCGAAAGGACGGCGAACCCATCGGGCACCGATCGCTGGGCTGCTTTCGGGGTCCAAGTCGACAATGACTGGCCGGCCGCACGGTCAGTGCATTCGTTGGTCCGCCTTGGGCGCGCGGCAGCTCACTAGTCTCGGCGAGTGCTCGAGTCGCTGATGGCTGGTGGCTTCGGCCGTACCTTCCGTGATTTTCGGACCCTCCGACCCGCTGCGAGCTAACGCGATGCCCACACTCGAGGATACGAGCCAGGACGAAGACTTCGAGCCAGAGCTCGACGATCCATCGCTGGAGCCGATCGTCAATCCGTTCGATCCCGAGGACATTGATGTCGTCCAGCGAACGCCAAACGTCAACCTGCTTCTGTCCCGCCTGCGGTCCGGCCGCCTCGATCTGGAACCTGACTTTCAGCGGAAGTCGGGAATCTGGAACCTTCAACGAAAGAGTCGACTGATCGAGTCTCTCCTGCTACGGATTCCACTTCCGACGATGTACGCGGCCGAGTCGCAGACCGGCGATGACAAGTGGATCGTGGTTGATGGCGTCCAGCGCATCTCCACCATCGCGAGCTTCGTCGAACCGGACCTTCTGCCGGGCTCATCCTTCCGACAGCTGCGGAGCCTGGAGTACCTGTCTCAGTATGAGGGGCTGACCTACGAAGACCTTGGACCGAGTCTCCAGACACGGATCCAGGAGACTGAGTTTGTGCTCAACCTGATTCGGCGCGGCACACCCGAGCCAGTGATGTTCAACATCTTTGCTCGGATCAACACGGGTGGTGCACCTCTGACACGTCAGGAGCTTCGCCACGCGTTGACGCCGGGCGAAGGTCGCATCCTGCTTGGGACGCTCGCTGAAAGCGACGAGTTCAAGAAGGCGACTGGTGGGCGCGTGCGAAGCGACAGGATGGAGGATCGAGAGATCATCCTTCGCTACGCGGCCTTCCACGTACAGGGCGTTGAGTCATACTCTCGGTCGACCGATTTCGACGGGTTCCTTACTGGTGGCCTGAAGGCGTTGAGCTCGATGACGGCGGCGAAGAGGCGCTCCTTCTCGTCGCTGTTCAAGGGAAGCTTGGGTGTGGCCTCTGCGCTGTTCGGCGAACATGCATTCCGGAAAAGCCTTCCGGGCGATCCTCGCCGAGCGCCGATCAACAAGGCTCTGTTCGAGACGGTGATGGTCGCGATATCTGCGAAGTCAGTGGCTGACCGAAAGAAGCTGGGCTCTCGGAAGGCGACGGTGCAGAAGCGATTCAAGGTACTGCTTGAGGACCCCGAGTTCCTCGCCTCGATCTCTCAAGGCACAGGTGACTATCGGAAGGTCCATCTGCGCCACGAGAAGGTTGGAAGGGCGCTGCGGTGACTGGGCGAATTCACGATCTCCGATTGACGAATTTCAAGGGGTTTCGTCGGCTCGACGTTCGATTAGGCAAGCTCACCGTCCTCACTGGAACGAACTCGTCGGGAAAGTCGTCCGTGATGCATGCCATTGTCCTCTTGGAGCAATCTCGTGACCAGGACCCGCCCGGATTCGTACTCAACGGTGACTTGATTGAGCTGGGCGACTACGAGGACGTACTGTTCGATAGGCCCGATGCTGCTCCGGCGCGTGAGCAGGGACCACAGGTGCTGGAGGTTGGGATTCGCTCGACGAGCAGTCCATGGCGGCACTTCGGCGGCTCGGCTCAGTCCGATGCCGATTTCATCCCGCTCCAGGACCGCGACGATCCGATCCGCGTTGACATTCCGTGGAAACATCTTGAGTACGTTCGCGCCGATCGTCTCGGCCCGACGCTTGTTCACCAGAAGTCCCACTCAGCCGTCGTGGGAAGTCGTAGCGTTGGCCCACGCGGCGAGTATGCCGTTCACCTGTTGCTTACGCGCGGCAGCGAGGATGTAGCAGCGCCGCTTCGTTTGCCCGGGGTGGGAAAGTCCCTCGAGCAGCAGTGTGGTGCGTGGTTAGAGCTGATCTCGAGCGATACCCGGATCTACCCCAGCAACCTGGCCGGTACGGGTTCGGCTGTCGTTCGCTTCTCCGACGGTCCTCTGACCGGACTCAGCTCGGGAAGGCCGCATCGTGCGACCAACGTTGGGTTTGGGCTCAGCTATGCGCTGCCCGTCATCGTTGCCTGTCTCTCCGCTCGGCGCGGCGACCTCCTTCTCGTAGAGAACCCGGAGTCGCACCTTCACCCACGTGGCCAAGGCCACCTTGCGAGGCTGTGCGTAGCTTGCGCTAGGGCAGGCGCACAGGTCGTGGTCGAGACACATAGCGATCACGTTCTCAACGCGATTCGACTCGGAGTGGCCGAAGGGACACTTAAGCCGCGCGACGTGAGCCTGGTCTACTTCTCGCGGGTCGAGGGTGGGGAATCGCGGTTTGAACCACTCGTGATCGACGTCGCCGGTCAGATCGCGCACTGGCCAGACGGCTTCTTCGATCAGTACCTCGAGTCTCTTTCGGCGCTGGCAGACTTCGCCAACTAGTGAGGTGAGGTCGTGCCCCACCCTGATAAGGCGTTTGCGTTCAACGAGTTGTCGCTCGCGTGCTGTGGCGACCAAGTTGAGGCAGGTCGCTTGATCGGGTTGCTCGATCAAGTTCGGGGATGGCTGATAGTCGACGGCGGCCCATTGGTTCAGCGCCTCAAGTGCTCCGACGAGTACGACGAGGTCCGGAAGGGCCCGAAGCGCGACAAGGTCGTTCTGCTGTTGGAGGGAGCCACGAACGCCCGTGGCCCGCGCTCGGCCGGTCAGCTGAGATGGAGGGGCACTTCAGCTCGCGGACTTTCGTCGGCCCATCATCTGGGTGGCTGGGCATTGAGGGCGCTTCGCGTTTCAGCGGGGTGTGACCGTCGCGAGTAGGTCCCAGTTGGGCTTGCCGGCGTAGAGCAGAGCGCGGATCCGGTAGTTGACGAAGTTCGTGATCCCGAACGCGACGCGCTTCACGCGCTTGACGAGGTTGTTGACCGCTTCGGTCGGTCCGTTGCTCACATGCGACTGGTGCCACGCGGCGATCTGGTGACGCCACCGCACGATGGTGCGGCCGAGCTGGCGGACCTCCGGTGGGCAGTCCTCGTCTTGGAGGTCGTGGCCGAGGCGGGTGACGAACTCGAGGGCGACGTCGGCGTCGAGGAGGTCGTAGATGGAGCGCACCGTCTCCTTCGCGTGCCACGCGGTGCGGACCTCACCGCGCGGGTCGCCGGCCTCCAGGAGACCGAGGAGCTTCGAGCGGCCCTTCGCGTCGAGGCGTTCATCGGCGCGGGTGAGCAGCCGCCTGCACCGGTACAGCGGGTCGTGCTTGTGGCCGCGGTGCCCGAGGGTCTCGTTCTGCACGCGGCGACGGCACTCGTCGAGCTTCGTGTTCGCCAGCTTGACCACGTGGAACGGATCCGCGACCTGCACAGCTGCGGGCAGCATCGTGTCGAACACCTTGCGGTACGGCCCCGACAGGTCCAGGGCCCCCCACGCCACAGCATCGAGCCACTCGTCGCTGCGTGCAGCGAACCAGTTGCACGGCCCCGCAGCGGAGCGCCCCGCAACGACGTCGAGGAGCTGCCCGGCGCCGACATCGACGATCTGGGTGGACCACTGCTGCTCACGCCACGGTCCGACCCGGCAGCGCAGCGTCTCATCGAGGCCGATCGCGGCGACCGCACCGAAGCGGGCCGGGTCATCGACCAGCACGGCGCCGTACGCGATCACGGCGTCCATCACCGCGTGCCACCCGCACCCCAGATCCTCAGCGACCTCGCTCACCGAGCGGCCGTGGCGACCGACCTGCATCGTCACCCACCGCCCCGCCCGATCGGTGATCGCCAACCGGGGTGCTGCGATGGCGGGCGCCTGCTCGGTGAACGACCCCACCGCGCACAGCGCGTCGGGGCACGCCCAGCGGGCCTTGCGCCACACCAGCGTCGTGCGACGCCCGAAGCACGGCAGATCCGCGTGCGCGACATCGGTGCGGTCCTTGAGCACCACCGCACCCGCACACGCCGGGCACGACGGCCGGGCGCCACGCGTCGCGATCGTGACCACCAGGGCGTCGGCGGTCTCCACGACGTCGAGCACGTCCACGTCGGGCAGGCCGACCAGCAGCTCGCACATGCGCGTAGCATCAGAAGACACAGGGGCTCCTCGATCTAGAGACGTCAGACATCTCCAGACTCGTTGAGCCCCTGTACCGCGCCCGGGACCCTCAGCCCCTCACCCCACCCCGCTCATCCGCGAAGCGCCGCATTGAGCTGGCCCTGCTCGTGCGCGAAGTGGTGTGATCCGGTGATAGGCGCATCTGATCCGGACGGCGCGGTCGTCGAGTGTCGTCACGTTGCAGATTTCGAGCATCTGAAGGTGCACTGGCAGGTGGCCGTGGGGTTGGCTCGGCGGCGCACAGGCCGACCGTCGTCGGTGCAGCGCGTCGACGGCATCAACAACTCGGGCGCGGAGGTACCCCAGATCCACTTTCGCGATGGATCCGCACTCAACATTGATGGGTCATGGAAACACGGGACCAGGGAGCTCAGTCCCCGCGAGGTCGACTGGCTTCGGTCAGTAGGGTGGGTCGTGCCATGAGCAGGCGGATCCGATCTGCGGGTCCGGGGCCCGTTCGCTGATCGAACCGCCCTGCCAGCTAGGGTCCATGCAGTTTGACGGTGCTGTGTTACTAGCCTCGCACCCACGACGGAGGTTCTTGATGACAGCCGCAGTGGAGGAGCGCAAGCCGAACGCGTTTGTGCTTTCCCCAATCGACACTGAGTACACAGAGATCTATTCGCAGCTAATCAAACCGACCCTGGAGCAAGAGGGATTCGTGGTCGCGAGAGCCGATGAGCTCGATCTTCAGAACATCCTTGCCGCGATTGTCCACGGGATCAGCCAAGCTGACCTTGTGGTTGCAGAAATCTCCTCGAGAAACCCAAACGTAATGTACGAGCTTGGCATCGCCCATGCTCTCGGAAAGCCCACAGTCATCTTGACCCAAGATATCGATCAGGTTCCATTTGATCTTCGGTCATACCGATTGATCAAGTACTCCCCGCACTTTGCAGCCATAGGCGGGCTTATCGACTCACTGAAATCGATTGCGCGAGCTGTCCAAGACGGTACAATCAAGTATTCGAGCCCTGTCCAAGACTTCTTCGACAAAGACTCTCATGAGTCGCTAGGAGCGCCTTCGTCTCTCGTGCATATAGAGGAAGATGAGCCGGCCGGACTTCTGGATCATCTTATTGAAAACCAAGATCGCCTTGAAAACCTATCGAACGGGACAATCGCAGTATCGACAGCAACGCGGGAGATCGGAGAGCGCTTCGTCACTCGTACGGCTGAGGTGCAGGACCTGCAGACTGCAGCGTCTCCCGGACACACGGCGAAGGCACTTGCCGTTCTTCGACGAGCGGCAAAGGATCTCGATTGGTACAAGGAAGAGCTGGACACATACGACGAACTTCTTGGGTTAGTTGCACCGGCGATTTCCGAAAGCCTAATGGACATCTTCGAGCTAGCGCCGCTGGAAGATCCTTCGGACCGGGAATCTGCCCAGAAGCTCATGGAGAACCTCGAGGGATTGAGTCAGGGTCTCGACGGCGGCCTTACGGGAATTAGGTCGATGCGAACGACGCTGCAGGAGCTCCGTGATCAGAGACTCAATCGAGACTTTTCTCGATCCGCCCGGAATGCTACTCAGGTGATGGATTCCATTATCGATCGTCTTAGTTCCTTCCAATCCGATCTGATCCGGGGTGCTTCTGTACTCCGGGAACGGCTTGGTGTGGGACTTCCAGCATCTTGAATGGTTGAAGCCACAATGGGATCTGTAGCAGGTATTGAACTTCGGGAGTGCGTTGTGGCATTCATTGACGTTCTAGGGACGAGGGCGATGGACGGGGACGAGGACGCAGGCCTCGGCAGGCTCATCTCTGCCCGGCAGCGAGTGCGAGACTTTCTTGGTGAGTCCCCCAATTTCGAGAGTGTCGCTTTCACCGATAACACGGTGTTGAGTTGGCCCACCTATGCATCGTCGAATCAGGAAGTGAACCCTGCGCTGGCATGGGTTGTCGACGAGCTTGCTGCATTTCAGTTGGCTTTCGCTGTGGACACCCTGTTCCTTCGAGGTGGCGTCGAGAAGGGCTCGTTAGCGATCGGGCCAGAATTTGTCTTTGGAAGCGGCCTGAATGCTGCGTATGCTGCTGAATCAAGTGTGGCGCACTGGCCGAGGATAACGATCTCGGAGGCTGTGCTAGCGACGTTCGGTGATGCCGTAACGGAAGCCTCCGATGATCCCGCCGTTGAGTTCGGGAGCCTCCTTGTGGATGAGGATGGGCAGTGCTTCGTTCATTACCTTGCGTGGAGTCTCAAGAGCGGTGCGCCGGAGTTCATGTTGCAGCGGCATAAGGAGGCGGTCGTGACAAGGCTTGCCGCCTGCAAGAGTAATCCTCGAGCGAGCGACAAGATGCGTTGGGCTGCGTCGTATCACGACTATTCGGCCAAGGTGCTCGGATTCCCTGGGCTCGAGATTGGCCTTGAGTCCGGTCACCGCTTCACCGCACTCTGAGTAGCAGCTGGCGATTCGTGGCCGAGCCTCAGTCAAGGCCCCGGCGCCTCGTCATAGTGGCGCTCGGCGTCGGTTACGAGTACAAGGGGGGCGACCATGAAGCCCGCTTCGACACCAACGCAAATCAGCGACGGTCGCCGCCTGCTCGGCTATTTCAAGGAGCACCATCACCAAGAGCGGCGGGCGACTGGGTGGCGAAGTCGTCCACGGTCTCCGTCAGTCGTCATCGGCCAGAACGGTGGCAAGCTCCGACCGTCACGATCAGTGCCATCAGTCTGAGCCCATTCGGTAACAGATGGGCCACAGCGCCGAAGCGAGTGAGCGCGTCCCGTAGGCGGTCTCGTATGGCTCATGCCGTCTGGAACCTCCCCCTCCCAAGACGTCGCGGGGCCAGCGTGTGCGTCGGCCCTCGGACACGCAGCCCCATGTGCTAGGCGACAGCGGCGGCGAAGGCGGCGTAGAGGTCGCCGGGGAGTGGGACGTCGAGCTCCCAGGTGATGGCCATGGGCTTCTCTCCGACGTGGCCTCGGTAGGTGGCAGGGCCGAGGAACCAGAACGCACGGTCGTCGGCTCGGAGTCGGGTGAACAGCAGGATGGTGCGGCCATCTCGCTCGTGGTCCCGGTACCGCAGGCCAGTCGGGCTGTCTTCGCGCGTGGCCGATTGGCTCTCCCAGTGGATCAGCGTGCGGCTGACGGCGTAGTCGCGATAGCGGGTAGTGGGGGAGAAACCGCCGCTGCTCTTGTCGAGCGTGAACGCGAGCAGCTCGGCGTTGGCGGGCTTGGCTTCGTACACGCCGCTCTGCCAGGCGGCGATCTTGGCTCGGTCGCCTCCGAGGCCCATGGCGGCGAGGATCTCGATGCGGCTGTAGCGGGCGTGGATCTGCAGTGGCGAGTCCGGGTGGGTGGCGAGCGGCTGGTGGAGGTGGTCGATTCGGTGATCGAGGACACCGAACAGCTCGGCCAGCTCGGCGACGACCTGCGGATGTGACCACACGAGGTCGACGGCATCCTGGAGCGAGGCATCCTTCGTGAGCGCCTGGTCGGCGAGTGCGGCAACGAGCATGTGGACGAGCCGCCGAGTGCGCTCCGGTAGGTCACGAACCTGGGGGCGTTCGCTCGCCAGGAGCTGGCGATAGGTGGCGATGCGCTCCGCGTCGTCGACGTGCAGGAGTCGACCGACGGCCCGCCGCAGGACCGGCTCGTCCGAGCCCGCCGGAAGAACCGCTCCGTCAGCGGCCTCGATCAGGTCTGACCAGCTCTTGGAGTTGGCGTAGAGGTCGTCGAGGTCGAGCCCGCTCTCGTCCAGGAACTCAGCCAGGCCGATGCCGGGGCGCTCGCGGCGCAGCGATCGCAGTTCGTCGACCTTGGCCTTCCACTGTGATGGGATGGCTTCGCGGAGGCTGCGCAGGACGATCTCGGCGGCCTTCTCGTCGAGTTGCATGTTGCAGCCGGCGGGCAGGAACGGGAACTGCATCTGCACGGCTCGCTCGACGTCGCGCCGGGTGCCGCCGAGCAGGGCGCGGTAGCGGCGGTCGAAGCGGAACTCCTTGCGGTGGGTGCCGACGAAGTCCAGCACCGTGCAGTACGACTTGCCCTTTGCCTTGCGCAGCCCGCGGCCGAGTTGCTGGAGGAACAGCACCGGACTCTCGGTCGGGCGCAGCATCAGCACGGTGTCGACGTTGGGGACGTCGACACCCTCGTTGAACAGGTCGACGGAGAACACGACCTTGACGTCGCCCGCGGCGAGGTCCCGCAAGGCGGCCTCGCGGTCCGCTCGTGGACTGTCGCCCCACACCGCCACGGACGCGATGCCGTGGTGGTTGAAGTGCCGGGCCATGAACTGAGCGTGCTCAACGCTCACGCAGAACCCGAGACACCGCATCGAGCCAACGTCGGCGTGGTCGTTGACCTGCTTCACCACGAGGCGGGCCCACGCGTCAGAGCTGGTGTAGCGGTTGGTGAGCGCCTCGATCTCGTAGCCCCGACCGCGCCGCCACGGGATGTCGGTGAGGTCGAGGCCGTCGTGGATGCCGAAGTAGAGGAACGGCGCCAGGTGCTGCTGGTCGATGGCGTCCCACAGCCGAAGCTCGGCGGCGATGCGATCGTCGAACCACCCCAGGATCGGCAGCCCGTCGCTGCGCTCGGGTGTTGCGGTCAGGCCGAGGAGCTCGACGGGCTCGAGGTGGTTGAGCACCTTCTCGTAGGACCCGGCGGCGGCGTGGTGGAACTCGTCCACGATCACCACATCGAAGTGATCGGCGGCCAGCGCGTCGAGCCCGGAGGCGCTCAGGCTCTGGATCGACGCGAAGACGTGCTCGAAGCGGGTCGGTCGTGCGCCACCGACCCACTTCTCGCCAATGGACGCGTCACGCAGCGCGTAGCGGAAGGTGGCGAGGCTCTGATCGAGGATCTCCTCGCGGTGCGCGATGAACAGCAGCCGTGAGCGGTCGAGCTGCTCGCGCAGGCCGGCGTAGTCGAGCGCGGCCATCACGGTCTTGCCGGTGCCGGTCGCGGACACGAGAAGGTTGCGGTGGTGGCCGCGCTCACGAGCTACCGCCACCAACTCGAGGAGTCGTTCCTGGAAGGGGAGCGGTCGCAGCTCGATCGGACTCAAGATCACCAGCGGCCCGGAGTCCGTTCGCCCGGCACGGCGCTGCTCGTCCTCGAACTGCTCGGGGTCATAGGGGAGGTAGTCGCCGCTGGACCAGTAGCTCTCGAACACGGCGCCGAACTTGGCGATCACATCGGGGTTGCGGGCGGCAGATGCTCGGACGTTCCACTCGATGCCGGTGACCTGTGCCGAATGCGTCAGGTTCGACGAGCCGACGTACGCAGTGGAGAAGCCGGAGCGGCGGTGGAACACCCACGCTTTGGCGTGCAGGCGGGTCGTACTCAGGTCGTAGGACACCCGAACGTCGGCGCCGAGGTCGACGAGCTGTTCCAGCGCCGCCTTCTCCGTCGACCCGGTGTAGGTCGTCGTAAGCACTCGGAGCTGACGGTCCTTGCCGCGGTGGTGGCGGAGGGCGTCGAGCAGCGGTGCGATGCCGGTGCGGCGGATGAACGCCATGACGACGTCGATGCGGTCGGCCGATTCGATCTCGGACCGCAGCTGGTTCCAGAGGTTCGGCTCGCCAGGCGCGTTCGTGAGCAGGGTCGTGTCGAGCAGGGGGATCAACGGCTCGGCAAGGGTCTCGGGGCTGCCGTCGGGGCGGCGGCCGAGGATTGCGTGCAGGACCGTGGCCGGGTCGACCGGGGCGATTGACGCGTCGACCTCGACCAGCTCGCCGAGGCGATCAAGCAGTGCTCGGGCCACCTCGATGCCGACCCGGGCTCGGTTGGGCTCACGGACGTCGGAGAGCGCCCGCTCGATCTCGCGGCTCAGGTGCCAGGCGATGCGGTCGGGTGCCTCCGCAGCATGGAGTGCGCCCTGCTCAGTCGGGACGGCATCGGCGAGTGCATCCAGGCGGGCCTTCAGCCCCTCGGTGACGAGCACCTCGTACAGGCCCGCCGGCAGCTCGTCCACGGCCCGCAAGCTACGAGCTCACGTCGGCCGGTGCAGAGATGACGCCCGTCCAAGCGGGAGCTGGCTGTCACAGGTGGTGCGTAGGGTCGGTGGCAGCTCACCGCGCCGAGGAGTCGCCATGTCGCACACGCATCTCGTCACCGAGTTCAAGCGCACCCGTGACCAGTGGAACGCGCTCGAGGAGGCGCTCGCGCCGCTGGCTGAGCGAATCGCAGTCGAGACCGTGGCTGACGTCCTGCCGGGGGCCACGGTGATCGAGATGCGCGGCGAAACGAACGAGGACTGGCTACGCATCCTGCGCATCCAGCGCGTGCTGTCCGACACCGGCGACGTGCTGTTCGATGTGACCGAGGGCCACGACGACCGCAGGGTCGAGGACGCCATCGACGAGGTGAACCACGAGCATCTCGACCTCCTCCTCGACCTGACTGGCGACCGTTACATGGGGAGCAGTGCGATCGAGTTGGAGCTGAACGTCTCGTAGCTGTCGTCAGAGCGCGTGATCGAGTTCGACCTCCTCGATGTCGGTGTAGACCGCGCGCAGCCCGTACTCGCTGGTGAGCGCACCCCACGCGGCGTCGGCGGCCCACTCCGGATCGTCGTACGCGGGATGGCCGGGCTCGACCTCGAAAGTGACGGCGAATCGGTAAGCACGGTTCTCGGACATACGGAGATCATCGCTCGAGGAGCCGGCGGGACCGTGGGCGGGACGGCCAGCAGCCTCAAGGCAAGGGAAGCTGGTCGCGCCGTGTGGGCCCTTCGGCGATGACCGCAGCGATCGCGGCCTCGCTGATCGGGCGGAAGTCCGTGACGTCGACACCCACGTTGATCATCCGTCCGCTCTGGCCCCAGCGGTCGTGGACGTGGCCGTGCAGGAGCCAGGCGCCGTCATCGGTCGGGCGGTGTGCGAGGTAGCGGTCGCGGCGGTGGCTGTCGCCCCGGTAGGGGAAGTGGCAGAGCCGAACCTGCGTGCTGGCGATCTGGATCGTCGCGGTTCCGTGGTGGACCTCGGCGAACCCGGCTTCCAGGTACCGGTCGGACCAGCCCTGGGCCCTGCGGCCGTGGCCGACCCAGCAGCGGTCGTGGTTGCCGGTGAGCAGGATCAGGCGCCCGCGCAGCTCGCCGGCCAGCGGGAGCGTCTCCCTGAGCTTGCCAAGGGCGAAGTCGCCGAGGATCCAGACCGTGTCCTCGTCGTGAACGACCTCGTTCCAGCGTTCGACGAGGTCGCGGTCCATTGACTCGACGCCGTCGAAGGGGCGCTTGCAGTAGTCGATGATGTTGCGGTGGCCGAGATGCAGGTCGGCGGTGAACCAGGTCGTCATGGCTCCGCAAGACTGACAGCCATCGGGTGTTTCGACAGCATGAATTTCCTCGCGTCGTCAGAGCAACGGCGCGTGGTCCGCGACGCGGCGGCAGATGCTGTCCCAACTCGGTAGCGGATCGCTGCCGAAGTACAGCTCTGGCATCGTCAGGTCATACGCGGTCCGCAGCCGGCTCGACGTCGAGGTGGTTGGATCGAACGCGGGGCTGGTGGCGAACCCGCCGTCGGGCCGAGCAGATATCCCATCGGCCCCGCTGAAGAAGCGCAGGGTGATCTCGTCGATGCTGGCGACGACTTCGAGTGTCTGCTCGCGGTTCTGTAGCAGGGCGAGGACGCGGTCGTCGCCGAGGAGCTCGTGCACGTCGTAGAAGTGACGGCCGCTGCGGCGCGGGGCCGGTTGGTCTTCGTCGGCCGCGAGCTGATGGGCCAGATCGTGGATGTGCACGAGCTTCTCGAGAAGCGTCCGCGCCGGATGCAGGACGCGGACTCGGAACGGCGCAAGGTCTTCGTAGCCAGCGATGTTGATTCCGGCCGTATCGAGCGCGTTCCCGAGCAGGCAGCCGATGACGACTTCCTCGTGCGGATGCGAGCCGCCACGAACGCCCATCTCCAGCAGGACGCTCGTCGCGATCAGCGCCGTCGGCTCACGGCTCGCCGGGTAGCTCACGGCAAAGGATCGGTGACGGCCTGACTCTGCGCCTCCGACGCCCGTTGCCTGGCCTCCGACACCGGTTGCGGCGGCTTCACCCATCGCCTTCATCAGCTTGTCGGCAGCGCCTCGCCCGCGATCACCAGGTAGCACCAGCACATCGACATCTTCTGAGAACCGCTCCACGATGCCGTAGCCCTTGGAGAGGCTCGTGCCTCCCTTGAAGATGAAGTCGTCGGGAAACGTCGCCGCCAGGGAACGGAGCACCTCGCTGACCCAGTAGTCCTTCTCGACGGCGGTGGCGCTGATGTCGAGGCGCTCGGCTACCGCGTCAAGGGTCGGCCCGAACTCGTCGGTGTCGCGAAAGTTGGTCACCGGGCATCAGCCCCCGAACGCGAGGTCGTGAAGCGCTGAGCCACCACGAGCGGGCCGGACGCGCGCTGCATCGGTTGCCCGGTCGAGCGCGTGCAGCAGGCGTCGCAGGCGCTCACGAACGCGTGGTGGTTCTGTTGTCGAGGCGCGCACCAGGCGATCGAGGCGGAGCACCCCGCTTTCGGCGAGACTCGCGATGCGCTCAACGGCCTCATCGGTCGGTACTTCCACGAGGGTGTTCCACTCGCGAAGTACTTCGAACAGAGCGACCTCTGTCGGGCGGAGCCGCTCGTCGCGGCGCTTGGCGCTGGCCGCGCGGCTCACGAACCGGACAGTGCCCGGGTTGAGCGGCGAGCGGCCGGGTACCGCGATCGTCTCGCGGCGCGGCACCTGCGTGGAGAGCCCGAGTGCGAGGCTGGCACTCCAGCTGGCGGGGCCGGTGCCCGGCGTACCGATGACTTCGTGGACGAATCGATCCGATGGTGGGGGAGCCATACCGAATGGCGTCGTTGTGCCGCGCCAGTAGAGCCCCCGGCGGACGCGGCGAAGCTCACCAGCATGAGCGAGGCGCGAGAGCGCCTTGGCGACCGCCAAGGGCGAGCCGTCGAAGTCCTCGGGGCGCCAGAAGCGATCACGCGAGCTGGCCACCTTCGTCCGGATCTGGGTCGCAACGCTCACATCAGTCACGCCAGCCATGGTAGCCGAAGTGTCCATAACTCGCTACGTGAAGTTGACACACGTAGTCACGTCTCCTCGCTCGCTCTGTAGCGATGGCCGCACTGGGCATCATCGTGGAGGCGGTTCGCTGAGGTATCGCCTCCGTCTCAGGCGATCGCGCGCTCAGCGGGTGCCGTAGAGGTACAGCAGCGACGCCCACCCCGACGGAAGGAGAGTGGGCGCCTGGTCGAGCTCATGTCCATAGCGGACTGCCATTCGGAGCATGTAGTCGGCATGCCAGAACGCCTCCAGCATCGGGCGCGTCTCGGTGAGCCACCGCTCGTTGTGCTCGTGTTCGAACGTCTTGCCCGTGCCTTCCTCGACGATCTGTCGGAACCGCTCGTCGAGGTCGCAGCGCTCGGGTGCCAGTGCTTCGAGCGCGTCCACGATTTGGAGCGTCAGGTCCTGGATGTAGAACACCTTGAAGCTCTGGTGCCAGAAGCGGTAGACGAGGTCTTCCTCCGCCCAGTGGCTCTTGGCGCGTTCGGCGAGGGTCGCCAGAACCGTGTGGTCGCGCTTGATGTTGGCGAGGAGCTGCGCGTCGGGCCTGGGGCGGTCGGTGGGCACGAGGCGATCGTCGCACCTGGCCTCAGCGTGGGAAAAGGGATTCTGGACGGAAGTGCGAGGATGGGCACATGCCGGATGGCGAGCTGTGGATGCGGATGAACGCACAGCCACGATGCCCAGTTATGCAGTTGTCGCGCCACGATGTGCCGGCAACGCCGGGCGTGTACGCGTGGTTCCGCGACGGCGAGCCGATCTACTCGGGGCGCGCAGGCGGCAAGGCTGGCCTCCGCGGGCGGATCTGGGGGAATCATCTGCGCGAGGGAGCTGACCTCTCTCGTTCGTCCTTCCGGCGCAACGTCTGCGACCACCTCGGGATCGAACCCACGGCCAGAACGAGGCTCCGGCCGACCGTGATGACGCCCGAGCGCGTCGCACCCGTGAACCTCTGGATTCGTGAGTGCGAGGTCGCGTGGATCGAGTTCGCGACGGCCGCCGAAGCGATTGACTTCGAGAAGCTGCTCCATGCCGAGTGGCTGCCTCCCCTCAGCCGGCGATAGCGACCCCAGCTCGCGACGTACCGTGAGCGACGTGCCAGGCATAGCGCGGATCAGTCGAATCAAGGCAGCGGCTGCTGCGCTCTCCCTCGCGATTGCTGTCGTGGCGTGCTCGACGCCTGACAGCGATACGCGAGCGACGGGGTCCACCGGGAGCTCCGACGCGTCTGGGCAGGGGACGACCGGATCACCATCGAGCATGAGCACATCGCCGACGACCACGACCGAGCTTCCTACTTCGGACCTGCTCGCCGAACGCCCGCCATGCGCTGTCCCACCCGCCGATACCGAGATCATGGCTTTCGCGGCGAACGATGGCGTGTTTCTGGCGTCGATCTCGGACGAGCCAGAGGCGTCTGATGTCTGCAAGCTCAGCACCTCCCAGCTCGGTCACTCGATCGAGTGGTCAGCTGACGGGCGGCTACTCGCGTGGCTGGAGGGCGGCATTGGTTCCGAGTATGCGCGCCCGATGGTGTTGCGCCTGTGGAGCGCGACGAGCGGGGCAGAGATCGTCGTCGATCATCAACAGCTGGAGGCACCGACTTCGATGGCGGCGGCTTCAGCGGGACACTTGGTCATGGCAGATGAACGCCTGTGGCACCTGAGCGTCAGCGAGTCGGGAGACATCGAGGTCGTTGATGTGGGGTTTGCGGGCGCTTCGCGTTTCAGCGGGGTGTGACCGTCGCGAGTAGGTCCCAGTTGGGCTTGCCGGCGTAG